>NZ_JBVAYT010000002.1:0-770638 GCF_055412765.1 Pseudarthrobacter xylosi
GGGAGAGTAGGTCACCGCCGGAACATCATTAACGGTCGAGAGCCCCCCAACACACACGTGTTGGGGGGCACTCCCTTTTAACCACCCAAACACCCCGGGCACCACACACAAAAACCGCCCAGGCCGAACCACACCCGGCACCAAAGCACCTCAAAGCCACGGACCCACACAACCCGCACACCAGTGAAGAAGCGCGCAACGCCCCACCCCGCCGCCGTCGTACGCCACACAGGCTCCACCCGGCGAAGTGGTGGACGGCTTCGTCGCGGACGCGAACGACCAGCCCGGACCGCTGTTCGACTGGGTTATCCAGCGGTGACGTCCCGTTGGGCGAGAGCGGCTCTGGGCCCCCGGGGCGCCGTTTCACTTCGTCGACGGCGTGGAGGCAGCCGTGGCCAAGGCGCAGGAGCTCGCAGGTGACCGCATCGTCGAGGTCGCCGCTGGCGACGTCGGTGGCCAGGTGCTAGCCGCAGGCCTGGTCGACGAGATGCGCATGGACGTCGCACCCGTGGTGTTCGGTCCGGCAAGCGTTACTTCGGGTCGGTCCACGCACAGCACCTGTTGGAGGATCCCGACGTGGTGATTCAGGGCAACCGGGTGCTCCACGTGCGCTATCGGGTGCGCCGTTGACCGATCTGAGCATAACCACCAGCACCAAACACCAAAACACCACGGAACCGGGACCAGTCCGGCACCCCTGTGGAGCCGCGTAGAGTTGACGTCCATGGATAACCTTTTCAGCCACGCGGACGACACCCTCCCCGGCCCCGTTGAGCCGCCAGAAAGCCTAGAGCCTGTCATCTGCACCGTCATCGTGCCGGGGCCAGTGGCTCAGGCGTTCGCCGGCTTCACGGATCACACGCACTTGTGGTGGCCACTGGATTCTCACGGTGTGTACGGTGCAGGGTCTTACGTTGAGTTTGAAGAAAACCTCATTGTGGAAACGGCTGACGACGGCAGGACCGCCGTCTGGGGCTCCATAGATGACTGGCAGCCGCCCCTTTCGTTCCACGCATCCTGGCACCCCGGGACCACTGCTATCTGGTCCACTGAGCTGCGGGTCGCGTTCAGGGCGGTTGAGTCCGGGACGGAGCTTCGCCTGGTCCACAATGGCTGGGAAGGTGCTGAGGCACCTGCCGCCACGCGCGCCGACTATGCTGCCGGCTGGCCGAAGGTGCTGGACCGTTTCGTGCGGTTCATGGGCGGGGAAGCTCAAGCCTGAAGGTCAGGCTGGTGGTACAGCGGTGCTGTTCCGGACCAGGAACTCTGTAGGGTACTCCCGGTCAGTGGCCGCCGCCGAGGGTGACGTGCCCTTGGCAGGCCGCTTCGCGCCGGCGTCGAGCGTTTCCAATAGCATGCGGGCCGCCATGGCGCCTTGGCCGCGCGCATCCTGGTTGATGGTGGTCAGCCCAAAGACCTCACCGAGTTCGTGCCCGTCCATGCCGATCACGGAGAGATCCTGCGGTACCCGCAGGCCGAAGTCGCGGGCGGCCAGGATGGCGCCGATGGCCATTTCATCGGAGGCGGCAAAAATTGCTGTGGGCCGCCCGGCCGCGGAGGCCAGGAGCTTGCGGGCGGTCGTGTAGGCGCCTTGGATAGTGAAGTCCGCTGACACTACCCATTCGGGGCGGACAGCATGCCCCGCGGCCTGCATTGCTGCCTCAAAGCCCGCCCGGCGTATCCCTGGCAGTTTGAAATCCTGGTTCAGTTCGGCATCACCGGTGATGTGTGCGACCCGGGTGTGGCCCAGCCCGAGGAGGTGCTCGGTGGCGGTCGTGGCGAGGCGGGCATCATCAATCCTGATCGTGGACGCACCTTCCAGGGCGCCGCCGATGCCCACGATCGGACGGCGGATGGCCAGCAGCTGCTTGATTTCGGCTTCGCTCAGGACGAGTGCCACGGCGATGACCGCGTCCAGCCGCTTACGGAGCAGGAAGTCGCTCAGGACGCTGCGGCGGCGTTCCGGCCGGTCACCCACGTTGTACAGGGTGAGGTCGTAGCCGGCGTCGAGCAAGGTGCCGGACACGCCCTCCAGGACGGACGAAAAGTACCAGCGGTGGATGGACGGGACCACCAGCCCCACGTTGTGGTTACGGCCTGAGGCCAGGCTGGACGCATGGTAGGACGGGACGAAGCCCAGTTCGTCGGCTGCTGCCTTTGCCAGCTGCCGGCTCTTGGCCGACACATTCGCTTTGCCGCTCAGCGCCCGCGACACGGTGGCGATCGACAGCCCGGCACGGTCGGCAACGTCCTTGATGCCAGCAAGTCCCACTATGCTGCGTCGCCTCCGCCAATCCGCAGCCACGCGGTTTCTCCGGAAGCCAGGAAGTGGGCTGCATCCGAGCCGGAGTCAGAGCCGAAGCCGGAGCCGGAGTCAGCGCTGCGCACGAGGAGGCTGCCTGCCGGCATTTCCAGGGGTTCGTGGTTGAGGTTCATAATCACCAGCGTATCGCCGTTGAGGTACGCCAGGGACGAACCGCTGCACCAGTCTTCTGCCCAGGCCAGTGACCCGCTGCCCAGACCCAGTTCACGGCGCAGGGCCAGCATGTTCCGGTACAGGGAAAGGTGCGACGACGGCGATGCGGCTTGTGCGTCCCGTGCCAGTTCCGTGAAGCTCGCCGGCAGAGGAAGCCAGGGATCCTGGCCGGAGCCAAAGCCGAGGTGCCGTTCGGCGCTGCGCCAGGGGAGGGGAACCCGGCAGCCGTCGCGGCCCAGCCGGGCGCCTCCGGTGCGGGCAAACGTGGGATCCTGCCGCAGGTGCTCCGGAATATCGATGCCATCCGGCAGCCCTAGCTCCTCACCCTGGTAGAGGTAGGCGGCCCCGGGCAGTCCCAGCATAAACAGGGAGGCGGCGGCTGCACGCCGGCGACCCAGGGCTGTGTCCGGCTGCGGATCGGCCGGTCCGATGCCGTCGCCATCGCGGGGGCCATACCCGTTGTAGCCGAATCGGCTGGAATGGCGGACCACGTCGTGGTTGGACAGCACCCACGTGCTGGGCGCTCCGACGGCGTCCAGGGCGGTCAGCGAGTCCGTAATGACACTGCGCAGCCGGTAAACGTCCAGGCCGGCGTGCAGGTAGGGAAAATTGAAGGCCTGGTGCATTTCATCGGACCTCACCCAGTCGGCGAGGCGTGGGAGCGGGTCCACATTGGCTTCGGCGCACAGAATGCGGTCCGGCCCGTACCCGTCCAGGATCAGGCGCCAGGCCCTGAAGATGTCGTGGAGGGCCGGCTGGCCGAACATCGGAGCCTCATGGCCGGGGAAACCGTCCGAGCTTCCGCCGTCGGCACGGCCGCCCCAGGCAGGCAATCCCGGCGCCTTGACCAAAGCGTGCGCCACGTCCACCCTGAAGCCGGAGACGCCGCGGTCCAGCCAGAAACGGAGGACCCGCTCAAATTCGGCGTGGACGGCGGGGTTGTCCCAGTTGAAATCCGGCTGGGAGGAATCAAACAGATGCAGGTACCACTGGTCTGGCTGGCCGTCAGGACCGGTGACCCGGGTCCAGGCCGGGCCGCCGAAGTGGGACTGCCAGTTGTTAGGCGGTTCGTGGCCTTCGGGACCGGCGCCGTCCCGGAAGATGAACATGTCGCGTTCAGGGCTCCCTGCAGGGGAAGCCAGGGCTGCCTGGAAAGCCACGTGCTGGTCCGAGCAGTGGTTGGGAACCAGGTCCACGATGACCCGAAGCCCCAAGCGGTTGGCCTCGGCAATCATGACGTCAAAGTCGCCCAGGGTGCCGAAAATCGGATCCACGTCGCAGTAATCGCTGACGTCATAGCCTGCATCGCGCTGCGGCGATTTGTAGAAGGGGGACAGCCAGACGGCGTCCACATCCAGCTCGGCCAGCTGCGGAAGTTCCGCAGTAATCCCCGCGAGATCGCCGATGCCGTCGCCGTTGAGGTCTCGGAAGGACCGCGGGTACACCTGGTAGATGACGGCCGAGCGCCACCAGCCGGGGGCGTTGTCGGCATCGTGGATATGGGACAGCCGGCCCATCAGGGGGGCGGTGGCGGTAAACGCTGTATCTACAGACATGGAGGACAGCCTAGACCCAAACAAGCGTGATACTGCAAACGCTTCCATGTCGATTACGGGGGTCCTGCCGCTCATGTGGGGCCCTTATGCGTGTGACCTGTGGAAACGTTTGCAGACGGTGCCAGAGACACACTACTGCGGAGTAGCGTAACGATCCGCGGTTCTACACTGGTAACAACAATTGCGACGACGGGACGGGAGGCTGCGTGGGCGGCTTGGTTGAAGAGCTTGAGGGCACCCTCGGGTCAGGGCAGGTCAGCACCGAGGCGGAATTGCTCGCGAGGTACGCCGTGGACCAGGCCCCCGTCCTGGATTTCCAGCTCCCCGAAGCGGTGGTCTTCGCCAGGTCAGTCACGGACGTGCAGGCCGTGGTCAGGCTCTGTGCCGTCTACAACGTTGCGGTAGTGGCCCGCGGAGCGGGAACCGGCGTTTCCGGCGGCGCGCACGCGAGCAGGAACTGCGTAGTCCTGTCCCTGGAACAGATGAACCGCATTCTTGACCTGAACCCGGACGACGAGACCGCCGTCGTCGAACCGGGCGTGGTCAACGCGGCCCTCAACGAGGCCGCCTCTGAGCATGGCCTGATGTACGCGCCGGATCCCGCAAGCTTCCGTACCTCCACGATCGGCGGCAACGTTGCCACGAACGCCGGGGGACTGCGCTGCGCCAAGTACGGCGTTACCCGGGACTCGGTGCTGGCTCTTGATGTGGTGCTGGCCGACGGGTCCCTCATCCACACCGGCCACCAGACCTTCAAAGGCGTTGCGGGCTACGACCTGACGGGGCTGTTTGTCGGTTCCGAGGGCACCCTGGGGATCGTGGTGGGGGCGACCGTCAGGCTCAAGTACCTGCCCCGTGACGTGCACACCATCGCCGCGTTCTACCCGGACTTCAGGCAGGCCGCTGCGGGCGTCCTGGCGGTGGGCCGGGCCCGGGTGCAGCCGGCCATCATGGAACTGCTCGACGGCGGCACGCTGGCCCAGCTGGATGATCTCCACGGCTCCGACCTGAGTTCACGCGGCCGTTCGCTGCTCCTCATCCAGACTGACGGGTTCGGGGCAGCGGCGGAGGCCGACGTCGTGCGTTCCGTCCTCGCCGCCGGCGGGGCAACGGTGAGCACGGAATCCACGGAGGAAGCCGAGCAGCTCGTGGAGCTCCGCCGGAACAGCCGGGGTGCCGAAGTGGATGACGAATACCGCGTAGGCGAGGACGTGGCCGTGCCGCGCTCACGCCTGGTGGATTACGTGGCGGCGTTGGAAGACCTCGCGGCAACGCACGGCGTGAGCCTGAAAGTGGTGGCGCACGCCGGGGACGGCAACCTGCACCCCACGTTCTGGATCGACCGCCAGGACAGGGCGGTGGACGCTGACGCCATGGGCCGGCTGAACCTTGCCCTGGACGCCTCCATCGAAGCTGCCCTCGAAATGGGTGGCACCATCACCGGAGAGCACGGGATCGGGCAGTACAAACTGCGCTGGCTGGGCCTGGAGCAGCCGGAACCCGTCAGGGAGCTCCAGCGAAGGATCAAGGAGCTCTTTGACCCGGCCGGCATCCTGAATCCGGGCAAGGCCATCTAACGGCCTGGCCTCGCAACTGGGTAGCAGTAGATGTCGTTATTAGCGCTCATAACGACATCTACTGCGACCTAGTTGGGCGTGTTTTAACCCAACCGTGCTGCAACCGCGGCCGGTCCTGGTCCGTGTCAGTCGTCGACGTCCGGGTACTCTTCGGTGCTTTCATCGGCACCGTAGCGGGACTCCTCGGTTTCCACTTCGAGGATCTTCAGCATTGCCGTGTCCGGGTTGAGCATGATGGCGGCCTCGTCCCGGCGGTGGCGCAGGACGGACTCGATGTAGGACTGCACTGCCTCGGCCAGCGGAATGTGGCGGGCCTGCTCCTCGGACATGTACCAGCGGTGCTCCAGCACCTCGTGGACTGCCTCCGCCGGCTCAAGCTTGCGGGACAGGTCGCGGGGGATTGAACGCACAATGGGCTCGAAGACCTGGCTGACCCAGAGGTGGGCGCTGTATTCCTCGTCCATCCCCGGGTTGTTGTCCGCCCGGAACGAATCCATGTCATTGAGCAGGCGCCGGGCCTGGTTCTCCTGGGCGTCCAGTCCGGTCAGGCGCAGCAGCCGGCGCTGGTGATGGCCCGCGTCCACCACCTTGGGCTGGAGCTGGATGGTGGAGCCGTTCTGGGTGGTCTTAATCGCGTATTCCTCGACGTCGAACCCCAGCTCGTTGAGCTTCCGGATCCGGGCGGCCACGCGCCAGCGTTCGCCGATCTCGAAAGATTCCTTCTCGGTCAGTTCCGTCCACAGGCGCCGGTAGCTCTCCATGATGAGTTCGCTGGTGGCCACCGGGTCCACCTTCTCCTCGATCAGGCCGCCGTCCAGGAGGTCCATCAGCTCACCGGCGATGTTGACCCGGGCAATCTCGAGATCGTACTCGCGCTGGCCGGTGGAAAGGTCGGGATACAGCTCACCCGTTTCGGCGTCCACCAGGTAGGCCGCGAAGGCGCCAGCGTCGCGGCGGAAGAGAGTATTGGAGAGCGAGACGTCGCCCCAGTAGAACCCGATGAGGTGCAGCCGCACCATCAGCAGGGCCTGGGCATCGATGAGCCGGGTCAGCGTATCCTTGCGCAGCATCTGCGAGAAGAGGGCCCGGTACGGCATGGAGAACTTCAGGTGGCGGGTGACCAACACGGGGTTCAGTGGCCGTCCATCCAGGGTGGTCCGGCCCGTGATGACGGCCACCGGGACAACACACGGGACGTCCAGGCGGGCCAGCTTGCGGAGCATGTGGTATTCGTGGCGGGCAACGTGCTCGGACGTTTCCTTGATGGCGATGACGGAGCCGCCCAGATGCGCGAAACGCACGATATGCCGCGAGATGCCGCGGGGGAGCGCTGCGAGGTTCTCGGCCGGCCAATCCTCCAGGGCGATGTGCCAGGGCAGATCCAGGAGTTCGGGATCCGCGGACGCCGCCGTGATGTTCAGTGAGCTGGAAGCGGCAAGGACCTTGTCATCCTTGGCGCTCGCTGCCTCGAACCGCGGCAGCTTGCCGACCTGCGCGTAGTCCGTGGGCTCGTCGTGCCACTGTGCGCTGTTTTCATCGGTCATGGATCAATTCTTTCGTACGGAGGGGCTGCTGGCCTAAACATCGGCTTAAACGCCGACGGCGGCCCTTCCAGTCAGGAGGGCCGCCGTCGGTTAGTTATGCGGTGGGGATTAGTCGCCCAGGCGCAGACCGGTCTTGGTGTCGAACAGGTGCACGTGGCCCGACTGCGGACGGAAGTAGATGGTCTCGCCCTTCAGCGGGGGACGGCGACCGTCGACGCGTGCCACGATGTCGTGGTCCTTGCCGTCCAGCGTGGTGTGGCCGTAGATGTAAGCGTCGGCACCGAGTTCTTCAACGACGTCGACCTCGACCTGGAGGCCTTCGCCCTGCGGGGCCTGCTCCAGGTCCTCGGGGCGGGAGCCCAGGGTGACGGTGCTGCCGTGGGCCTCTTCGAGGATGTTGCGCGGCACGGGGTAAACCGTTCCGCCGAACTGGACGCCGCCGTCCACCACGGGCAGTTCGAGCAGGTTCATGGCAGGGGAGCCGATGAAGCCGGCAACGAAGACGTTCTTGGGCTTGTCGTAGAGGTTGCGCGGGGTGTCAACCTGCATCAGCAGGCCGTCCTTCAGCACAGCTACGCGGTCACCCATGGTCATGGCCTCGACCTGGTCGTGGGTGACGTAAACGGTCGTGACGCCGAGGCGGCGGGTCAGGGATGCGATCTGCGTACGCGTCTGGACACGGAGCTTGGCGTCCAGGTTGGAAAGCGGCTCATCCATGAGGAACACCTGCGGGTTACGCACGATGGCGCGGCCCATGGCAACACGCTGGCGCTGGCCACCGGAGAGTGCCTTCGGCTTGCGGTCCAGGTACGGCTCGAGGTCAAGAAGCTTGGCGGCTTCACGGACACGCTCGGCGCGCTCTTCCTTGGAAACGCCGGCGATCTTCAGCGCGAAGCCCATGTTGTCCGCAACCGTCATGTGCGGGTACAGCGCGTAGTTCTGGAAAACCATCGCGATGTCGCGGTCCTTCGGCGGAACATCGGTGACATCGCGGTCGCCAATAAGAATCCGGCCGGCGTTGACGTCCTCAAGGCCTGCGAGCATGCGCAGGGAGGTGGACTTACCGCAGCCGGAGGGTCCTACGAGGACCAGAAATTCGCCGTCGGCGATTTCGATGTTGAGCTTGTCAACAGCGGGCTTCTCTGTGCCCGGGTACAGACGCGTAGCGTTATCAAAAGTAACTGTAGCCACAGTTATCAATCCCTTCACCGGCAGGTACGTGCCGGACGATCCGTTGTGAATGGTTCATGTAATTCAGTTATCCACGGCATTGCAGCCGTGTACTCCCCGGCCGAAGGCCGAGGAGTATCACGTGACGCCGCACGGTTCCTGTGCGCCACATCACAAACAAGAGTATGTCAGACGAATGGCGTATTGGTGCAAATGTTACGGAGGTCACATGTGAGGTTGGACATGTCCCGAGGATCAGTCAGTGCTGGGCTCTTCTTCGGCAACCGCCAGGCTCCGTTCCTGCAGGAGCGCTTCGAGCAGTTCCGCCACGTGGGCCGGCGCTTCCACCCGGAACTCGGCCTGGGTGAAGTCCAGGCCCACTTTGACGCCCACATCGCCGGTTTCCAGGCGTCCCAGGGCGTCTTCGTCCGTGACGTCGTCACCGGCGAAGAGAACGGCAGTGGCCCCGGTAATCTGGCGCAGGAAGGTCAGGCCCTCACCCTTGGAGGCGTTGACCACCGATGTTTCCAGGACACGCTTGCCGTTCTTCAGGAAAACGCCCTTGCGGTCCTGGAGAACTGAACGCGCCGCGGCTACCGCGTCCTCGGCGACGTCGTCCGTGGCCAGCCGGGTATGGAGGACCACGCCCGCGGGCTTGTCTTCGAGCAGCGTGCCCGGTGCCTGGTCAACGATCTCCTCGAGGAGGCCGCGGACTTCGGCCAGCAACTTACGCTGGGCTTCGTCCAGCGTAAGTTCAGCGGAGCCGGGGCCCAGCCACGCCTCGGCGCCATGGCTGCCGATCAGCAGCGTGTCCACCGGGGGCGAGGCGACCGCGCGCAGGCTGGCGAGGGCCCGCCCTGAGATGAGTGCCGTCGTCGTGCGTGGAAGGGCGGCGAGCCCGGCGAAAGCGGCGGCAGAGCGCGGAAGAGGGCGGGCTTGGTCCGCGCGGTCCACCAGCGGGGAAATGGTGCCGTCGAAGTCCAGGGCCACCAGCAGGTGTTCCGTCTGGGCGATGCGGCGGGCAGCCTGCCGGAGTTCGGGGGACAAGGCGAGTGGGCCCTTAGCGGGGTTGGCGTCAGGAGTCATCGCGCACAACTTTCTCGTTCAGGGCGGCCAAGAAGTCAGCTGACCAGTGGTCGACGTCGTGCTCCAGGATCTGTTTGCGCATGGAGCGCATACGGCGCGCGGCGTCTTTGGGAGGCAAATCGACGGCCCGCATGATGGTGTCCTTAAGGCCGTCGATGTCGTGCGGGTTCATCAGCAGCGCCTGCTTGAGCTGGTCCGCGGCCCCGGCGAACTCGCTGAGGACCAGGGCGCCGTCGTTGTCCTTGCGGGCGGTGACGTATTCCTTGGCCACGAGGTTCATGCCGTCCCGCAGGGCGGTCACGAGCATAACGTCGGCGGCGAGGTACAACGCCACCATTTCCTCCACGGGGTAGCTGTGGTGGAGGTAGCGGACGGCCGTGTTCTGGATGGTGTCGTAGGTGCCGTTGATGTGGCCGACGGTACCTTCGATTTCCTCGCGCAGGAGGCGGTATTGCTCCACCCGTTCGCGGCTGGGGCTGGCAACCTGGATCAGCGTTGCGTCGCCGACCGTCAGCTTGCCTTCGTTGAGGAGTTCTTCAAAGGCCTTGAGCCGGTGCCGGATGCCTTTGGTGTAATCGAGTCGGTCCACGCCCAGGAGGATGGTTTTGGGGTTGCCGAGGTCCTGGCGGATCTGGCGAGCACGCTCGATGATCTCGGGGTTGTGGGCCAGTTCGCTGATCTGGGCGACGTCGATGGAGATCGGGAAGGCCTGGGCCCTGGCGATGTGCGTGATTTCGCCGTTTTTACCCTTGACGTGCACTTGCTGCTGCTTGACGCTGGCGCCCAGGAACCGGCGGGCGGAGCGCATGAAATTGCCGGCGTCGCTGGGGCGCTGGAAGCCCACCAGGTCAGCGCCCATCAGGCCATCGATGATGGCATGCCGCCACGGCAGCTGCGCGAAGATTTCCGGCGGGGGGAAGGGGATGTGGTTGAAGAAGCCGATCCGCAGGTCTGGCCGCGCCTGGCGCAGCAGGCGCGGCACCAGCTGCAGCTGGTAGTCCTGGACCCACACCGTGGCGCCCTGGCCGGCATGGCGTACGACGGCGTCGGCGAACCTTTGGTTGACCTTGCGGTAGGCGTCCCACCAGGTCCGGTGGAACTCCGGCGGGGCGATGACGTCGTGGTACAGGGGCCACAGGGTGGCGTTGGAGAAACCCTCGTAGTAGAGCTCAACGTCGTCGTTGCTCAGCTGGACGGGAACCAGGTCCATGCCTCCATGGCTGAAAGGCTCGACGGTCTCGTCCGGGGCGCCATGCCAACCCACCCACGCGCCGTCGGTCTTGGTCATCATAGGAGCGAGGGCGGTCACCAGGCCGCCGGGGGAGCGGCGCCAGCCGGAGCCGTCATCGCCGCTCTCACCTGGCGCGCAGCGGTCCACCGGCAGCCTGTTGGAGACAACCATAAAATCGTACGTGGCGGCGGTGCTGTGGCTGCTCTCGGCGGCGCCGGCGGCAGGTACAGCTGATGGTTTTTCTTGGACTGATGTTTGCATTGCGGCCCCCTGGGGTTGCTTGTGCCTTTAAACCACCTTAATAGGATGGAATCTTCGCGGCTATTCGTCCGTTGGTTATTCGGGCTGAATACTTGAGAGCGCAAGCTCTCAGGTTTGTCCCCTAAAATGGTGGAGTCGCCACAGAGTGGTCCCCCTATGTCGATCGACCCAAGGAACACATGAGCCCCGCAAATGAAATACGCAAGTCCAAGGCTGAACGAACCTCGGAGGCGCGCGAGAAGGCACGCCTGATCCGTGAGGCGCAGCTGAAGAAGGACAAGCGCAACAAGCTGCTGATCGGCTGGGGCATTGTGGTGGCCGTGGTGGCCATCCTTGTGGTGGTGGGTCTGGTGGTGACCACAACGATGCGGCAGAACGCCCCTATCGCTGACCAGGGTCCGACGCCGGCCAACGGAAACGCCAACGGTGGCGTCACCTTGTTGGCCAATACCGACGTCGCGAAGCTGGACCCGGCCACCGTTGACGCTGCCGCCGTGGGGGAACCCCCGGAAACCGCGCCGGCGTCGGTCGTGGCGCCGGGCGCCGAGGCTGAGGCAGGCAAGCCGGTCAAGGTGGTCCTGTACGTTGACTTCATCTGCCCGGTCTGCAAGAACTTCGAGACCCAGTACAACGAGCAGCTGACGTCGCTGCGCAACGAGGGCAAGATCTCGGTGGAATACCGGGCCCTCGGGTTCCTGGACAGCCGGTCCTCCACGAACTACTCGTCCCGAGCAGCCAACGCTGCCGCGTGCGTTGTGAATGAGTCTCCGGAAAAGTATGCGGAGTTTGTGGACGCGCTGTTCGCCAACCAGCCTGCGGAAGGCAGCGCCGGTCTTTCTGACGACAAGCTCAAAACCATGGCCACGGACATCGGCGCCAAGAACATTGACACCTGCATCAATGAGAAGACCTACCGTCCGTTCGTGAAGTTCACAACCAAGCAGGCCGCCGCCATCGGCGTCACCGGCACGCCCACCGTGTTCGTGGACGGCCAGCAGTGGGGCAAGGGTGCCAGCGCGCAGACCCCGTTCCCGGACTTCCTGCAGGCAGCGATCACCGCGAAGGGCTAGCGGCTTCTTACGCGTAGAGGACCTGCTTCCGGATCGATTCCGGAAGCAGGTCCTCTCTTTTGCTCCGGGTTGCCCTGGCCGCGCGTTTTTACGAGCGGGCGGACTTGGGCTAACCTTATCTAGCGCCGTTGCGGCGCACGCCCTGTATAGGGCGCGCCTCCTTAGCTCAGTTGGCCAGAGCACCGCTCTTGTAAAGCGGGGGTCGTCGGTTCGAATCCGACAGGAGGCTCCAGTTGTGTGTTTGACCTGCGGGTTTATTCCGGAGTTTGCGAGGCCCAAGCGCGGATTCTGCCGAGGTGTTGGTAGGTTTTCGCCAGTTCTAATCCCACCGCGAGCTTGGCAAACGGCCCTGACCTGCGGTCTTACTCCAGATGTCTTTTAGGCTACGTCGCGATCCGCGGAGGGAGTAGGGTGCGGATCTTCGGTTCGAATCCTCCGCCCAACCAAATTGGGCGCTGATCTGCAGGTTTACGTCCGGTGCTGACCTGGAAGGGGCCCGTTCCCGCCGGGACTCACCTTTAACTCACCTTAGTCAGCGTCGCCGGACAGTTGTTAGCACGGCAAAGGCGAACCTGAACTACTTCAGGACCCGATCGGTCGGCAGCATGTGGCCACAAGCGAATCGGGTTTTAGGTCTGAAGTCCGTCACGGCTCTGCGGATACGATGCGGGAATGGATTTGACTATTGTCGCCAACGACACCCGCGGCGGGGTCGAACCCTACCTCGCCCTGGCTGGCGAAGCGGCCGCGCGAGGGCACACGGTACGTGCTGTCGCGCCACCCCAATACGACCCCGATTTTCGCGCGATCGGGGCTCAGTTCATTCCGTTACACGGGGCAGAGCAAGCGCAGGCCATCGCTGCACAAGGTCGGGTTTCGCTTCGCGAGATGGGGCGGCGGGTCGTTGATCTGACCGCCCGGTGGGCAGTGGACGCAGCGGAGGGTGCGAGGGGAACGGATCTTGTGGTCTCCGGTATCGGGGGCCTCTCCATTGCGGGGCCAATCGCCGAGGCGGTCGGAGCGAGACTTCTCCGCGCTCACCTGCAACCCCTCGATGCACCCAGCACCCTGTACCCTGGCCCGCTTGCCCCCGGGCTGGCTCGATTCGGTCCAGCCGGTCGACGACTCTCCCACACGGTCACCGCTGCAGGGATTTCACTACTCTCGCGCGCGCCTGAACGCGCCGCCCGAGCCAGTCTGCGCCTGCACCGCACCTCCAGCGCTCCTCTCTCCACGATTGTCTACGGATTCAGCAGCGCCGTCGTCCCGGTCGCATCTGACGCTGACACTATTCGCATCCCTACCGGATACTGGACCACGCCAACTCCCGCCACGATCGATCCACGCCTGCGTGATTTTCTGAACCAGCCTGGCCCCACCGTCAGCGTCGGATTCGGCAGCATGGTCACCGCTGATCCGCGTGCGCTCCGGAACATCGTGATCGGTGCCGCCCGCCGCGCGGGCACCCGTATCGTGATGCTCACCGGGTGGGGCGCGCTAGACCCCTCCGAGGATCTGGGCGAAGATGTCCTGACTCTGCCGTCAGCGCCGCACAGTTGGCTGTTCCCGAGGGTCGCGGCTACGGTCCACCACGGCGGTGCGGGAACTACAGGCGCAGCACTTACCGCGGGAAAACCCACCGTAGTTATCCCCTTCGGCGCAGACCAGCCTTTCTGGGCTTCCCGGGCACACCAACTCGGGGTTTCTCCAGCCCCGCTTCGCCGGACCCGACTCAATGAGATTGCACTCACGGCCGCTCTCGAGTGCGCACTCACAGACACTGCTATGAGGCAACGAGCGGAAGATGTTGGCAACAGACTGCAGTGCGATCATGGGACAGCGATCGCCCTGGACATCTTCGAGAGTCTCTGACAAGTCGCCCTGTCGCCCCACACTGGCGTGGGCTCGCAGTGTCCCACTGCAACGCCGCCACTTAGCGCAGGCAAGAGCTCGAAACCTTAGGTTAGCTGTCTGCGGCGAATGGTGCCTGCTGTGCGTACCGGTCGGTGGCGGCGCAGTCCACCAGCAGCGCCGCGAGTGCCGCTCTGTGCAGTGTCGTTTTGCGCGGTGGCGTGTGCGGGTCGAGGACCGGCGGGGTGCCGGTCCCGCCATTGACGAGCCGGGGAACCCGGATCAATGTCCACTCCAATCCGCTGGCCTGCCAGGCCTGGTATTCCCGTTCCCGGTCCACCGACGCTGCACCGGCTAGTGTCCGTGCCAGGGCGCCGATGGATCGGTCCCGGAAACCCTTGCGGTCGCCCGGGACATCGAGCCCGCCGACGCTGACCCCGACGAACCGGCCCACGCCCGCCTGTGTCATCGCCGTGATGGTGTTCCTGGCGAGCACGGTATGCAGATCCGACGTCCGGCCCCGTACGCCCACGGCCGAAATCACGGCATCAACCCCGAACAGGGCACGGGCGAGGGCTTCGGGGTCGCGGACGTCGCCTGGGACCTTTCCGACGTCAACACCGTCAAGGCTGCCGGGCGTCCGGACCAGGGCTGTGATCTGATGTCCGCGGGTCCGCGCCTCGGTCAGGACCAGGGCACCGGTACGGCCGGCGGCTCCGAGCAGCGCGATTCTCATGCCGGCTCCTTTGACGGGGTGGACGGGTTCCAGATGTCGCGTTCCCGATGGGCGAACTGGGCGAAACTGACAGGGTCCCTGCCCAGTACCTGGCGGACGGTGCCGGTCAGGGACCCGGCCAGCCCGAGCCTGGCCGTGGTGTAGATGGCCGCCGTAACCGCTGCCATGCCCCACGGCATGCCAAGGGTGCGCCGCGCGTGCCGGAGGTAACGTAGCAACCCGGGGCGTGTGTACCGGATGGGACGGCCGAGCTCGGTGCTCAGGATCCGGGCAACCTGATCGTAGGTCAGTGCTTCATTCCCCGTCACCGTCCAGGCGGTATTCCGATGCGGCGCCGGGTCCAGCAGGGCGGCCGCGGCCACGGCGCCGACGTCCTCCCCGTCAACGAACGCGGTCGCGCCGCGTCCGGCGGGGACCATGATCTCGTCACGGTCCCGGATGTCGGTCAGGTGGGTGGTGGACAGGTTCTGGTGGAAGAACGAGGCCCGCACGAACGTCCAGTGAACACCGGAAGTGCGCAGCCATGCTTCTATGGCGGCGTGCGGAACGACTTTGTTCTTCTCGGCGCCCTGGAGGGAGAGGAACACCATCTGCCGAGCACCCAGACGGCGCGCGTACTCAAGAGCCGGGATCATTTGTGTCTTTGGCTTGCCCAGCTGCGGGGGGCGCATCAGGAACATCTGCTCGGCGCCGTCAAAGGCCGCCGGCCAGGTCAGCTCGTCGGTGAAGTCAAGGGCCACCGGCTCGACCCGGTCCCCGAACACCCGCGTCACGGATTCGACGCTCCGGCCGGCAGCACGGACCCTTCGTCCTGAGGCGAGCAACTGTTCGACCACGACACGGCCGATGGTTCCCGTAGCCCCCGTCACCAGGATCATGCTGTCTGCCATCTATCCTCTTTCCCAAGGCGTGACATGAGGCTAACAAACCCGTCCGGCCAGGAGGGAAGACAACCTCAAATTTAGCGGTGAAATTACCCGTCAAGGCAAGACGCCGGGCGACAAGCCGCCCATCATCCGGTCAGCTGACCGCCATTTTCCTTGACTGTCACATCCGTGCATCTACCGTGACAGGAGCTTTTGGCCGTCGGGACGCAGCTCACCGATGGGCGAGACGTGTCGGTACAGGGTCTGGCGGGTGATCCCGAGTTCGGTGACGACGTCGGACGCGGAGCGAAAGCCATGCTGGAGAACAACCCCGAACGCCACATCTGGGGCCTCGGCCGCCACCACGCCGGATCCAACTTCTTCTGGTACCTCAAAGACCCCGCCGGAAACTTCTCGGAATACTACTCCGACATGGACTGCATCCACGAGACGAAAACCATCAATGGGCAATCGAAAGCATCCGCTCCCGAACTGTCCCGACACATCGATCGATCTCCAACCGATGACAGGCTGCCTCGAAAAACAAGAGCTTTTCAAGACACTGTTCTTGCCCTGAGGAGGGGTAACGGACGGCTGAGAAGCCGGGCACCCCGTTGTCTTGCAAACACGTCGCACCATAAATCGTCTCAGCCGGGGCCCGTCAGGGACTTTTTGAGTCAGAATGGCAACCTAAACTCAGTCGTACCCGCTTTGGTCGCCGCAGGCAGAGGAGTATCCCGCGGACTGGGTGCCGCTGTTTCGCGACGCACGACGTAAGCTCCCAAGTCGCATGCGGAAGCGGCGCCGGCCAAAGCCGCCTCGACCTGCCTGAGCCTTCTACATCAATGTGGACGCGGCCGAAGCCACAAGGCAAGTAAAGAAGAACCACTCTCCTAACGCGGCTGCCACAGCCCGACTGCTCCTCAAGTGGTTCAACCCGTAGCGAGATCCCCTGCGTTTCCAAGGTTTTTCAAACGCCGATAAGGACCCTTTCGTCAACTAGAAGGGAGTCGCCCTGTTCGGGGGGATGTCGTGGCGAAATTGCTGCCTCTCTGACCGCGGAACGGGCGGCATGGGACAGGGGCTGGCCGGTTCCTAAAAGGACCTGACGTCGGTCATGCGCTTGGCGGGCACATTTGTCCCTGAAGAACAGATATCCAAGACGCCAGTTGTTAACAGGAGGAGGACACTTCTTTGGGCTCAGGACGTACCGGAAGTCAACCGGCAATTGCAACCGACTCACCCTTTACCCACCCCAATCAACGACAAAGGACAAATATTCATCAGTCATCGTAGCTCGCAGAAAGCCCCTAGAATCCGGGCAAAGCGGGCACTTTCTTTACCCGCAACAGGCGCCCGGACCTAAAGCGGGGGTCGTCGGTTCGAATCCGACAGGAGGCTCCGATTTTTATGCTGACCTGCGGGTTTATTCGTATGGATCCGGCCCGTGGGGCTAACTACGCGTTCGGCGAGACGGATGTCCTGGGGTCTTCGACATTCCCGATCAACCGAGTGCTGTTGCCCTTCCCTGATGATTAATTCCACCTATGCCGTGGACCTTCGCCTCACCTCGTTCATGACACCCGAGGATATTGATGCAGCTGTAGCCAAGACACCTGCCTGCCGGGCATCGGTCAGTAACGGCTGCGACCGGCGTCGACCTGCGTGCGGACTGGCCGGTGACTGAGGATCAATCGGGGAAGCGGGCGTCGCCCGTAAGTTCGACAGAAAATATTCGAAAAAATCCGGTCTGGTTTGGGCCCTCAGCCCTTAGGATCAGGAAAGTGCCGCTAGGCACCACCTGACCGGCGGGTTTCCACCCGCCTTGCCGATTGCGGGGACCGATCGCCATGCTCAGAACTTTGAAATCCATCGCGGCAGTGGTCGGCCTGGGTCTGGCTTTGGGACTGATGCCGGCCCAGGCAGCCCAGGCAGCGCCTGTCACAGGCCGGATTTCCCTCAGCCCGGCCACGGGGCTGGCAGGTTCCGCTGTCACAGTCAGCGGAACGGGATTCAAAGCCTCCACGACGGGGACGGTGGTTGCCGGTGCCACGACTTTTCCCTTCAAAACCGCCGCCTCGGGTGCTTTCACTACCTCGATCACCATCCCTTCCACGGCCAAGGGATCATTGACCATCACTGCCAAGACCTCTTCCATTCAGGCCTCGTCCGTGTTCACGGTGACGGCGCCGGTCCCGACGCTCCCTCCGGTCAGCACGGCCGCGCTTCGGTTCGGGGTGGCCACAGCCGGCGGCCCGCTGGCTAGCGGCGAACTGGATGACGTGGCGCAGCTGGCCGGCGAAAGCCCGTCCAGCATTCTTTTCTACAAGGACTTCCTCCAGGCGCCCCCCATCGCAGAAATGAACTCCGTCCGGGCACGAGGCGCCGTTCCACTCATTACCTGGGAACCCTGGGCATGGGGCGGTGGCACGGAACAGCCGGCCTACTCCTTGGACCGAATTGCCGCCGGCGACTTTGACGCCCACATCACGCAGTGGGGCCAGGCACTCACTGCCTGGGGCTACCCGGTCCAGCTCCGGTTCGCCCATGAGATGAACGGAAACTGGTATCCGTGGGCTGAAGGCATCAACGGAAATCAGGCCGGTGACTACGTCAATGCCTGGCGCCACGTTCACGACGTTGTGGCTGCCACCGGCGCCGGCAACGTGGCCTGGGTCTGGAGCCCGAACGTTCCTTACTACGGTTCCACAGATCTCGCCGGCCTCTTTCCCGGGGTCGGATACGTGGATGTTGTAGCACTCGACGGGTACAACTGGGGCACCTCCGCCTCTTGGAGTGGCTGGATATCGCCGCAGGATCTCTTCGCTCCGGGTATAGCCCAGTTGCGTGCTCTGGCACCCGGAGTTCCCATCCTGATCAGCGAGACGGCTTCCAGCGAAGCAGGCGGCAACAAAGCTGCCTGGAACACTGAGCTCGTGTCCTATCTCGCCGCCCAGCCCGATGTGGTGGGCTTCGTGTGGTTCCATCTCCAGAAAGAAACCGACTGGCGCATCAACAGCAGCGCCACCTCAGCCTCCGCATTCAAGTCCGCACTTGAGGCGCGGCGGACTCCCTGACGCAATGCTCAATCTCCCGGTAGTCAGGGACCGGTTGTCACGGACGCGCCTTGTTGTCCCGGCGCACCAGTCCCAGTAGGGCCATACCTATGAGCATCACGCCAAGCGCGGTCAGCAGCGCAGACATGACGTCCAGGCCGGTGTAGGCCAATCCGGCTGCGCCGAGAGCTGCACCGGAAGCGGGTAGGGCGGTGTTCATTCCGTACATTGTTAGTTGATTTCCTCTGCTGTGTATTGCGCTTCCCAGCGGTCTATCCGCCGCCGGGTGATCTTTGTGGTCAGGACTGCGCACCAGGAGGCCAGGAACCAGCCAGACCGCAGCCACATAAACAATTCCTGAGGGAAGAACAGGGCTGCCATCAGGACGTCCTTCCAGTCGCGGTGCGGAATCCGAAGCGCCCGTTTGATGTCCAGCGCCACGAACAGGATTGGCACCAGCCACCAGAACAGGACGAAGTGAAACACTCCCAACGTGAGAGATAGGACCATCACGGCAATCCACAGGAGCTTCAGGAACACGCCCAGCAGACCCATGGCCTGTTGGCCCCAGTCGCGTAGGGTCAGCCGGTTGATTCCGAGGTCCAGCAGGTCTTCCACGGTGCCCACCTGCCATTTCATCCGCTGGCCCCACAATGCTTTGACTGTCTTCATCGAGTCGGTGTAGGCACGGACATCCGGGGATACCTGGCAGATGTAGCCCAGTTCGCGGATGCGATAAGTCAGTTCGAAGTCCTCTACCTGCGAGGTGTAGACCCACGGCCCTTCACGGTCGTCCCGGGCCGCGATCTGCCGAAGGACGGCGTTATTGATGGCGCAGCCGGTTCCTGCCAGGACGCTGGTCCGGCCCCGTCTCAGGGCCGTATCGGTCCAGGTGGCGAATTCAGCCTTCTGCAGCCGGCTCAGAAATCCGGGGTCCTGCATCGTGAATTTCGACGACGAGCCACCGAGGAGCGCGCCCTTTTCGGCGCTGAACTCCCGGGACCAGGCTTCGACGGCGTTCGGCGGCAGGACCGTATCCGCGTCCAGGCAGATGACCACGTCGGCGTCGTGGGCATACTTTGTCCAGGCCCGGTTCAGGGCTTCGGATTTGCGGTGCTGCAATCGGGGAAGCTCCATGGTGGTCACCGGATACTTCCGCGCTTCCCAGGCAGTCGCATCGGTGCAACCGTTGGGGATGACCACGATGAGGTCCGCGGGACGGGACTGGAGCATCAGGCCATCGAGGGTTGCCCCGATCGAGCCGGCCTCGTTGTAAGCGGGCACCAGCACCACCACGCGCAGGCCAAGTGATGCGGGGATAGGCTGGTCAGGATCGGAAGCGACGCGGGCCGCCCGCCTGGTGGGATGAACAGCGGATGGGCGCATCACGTGGGCCGGGGGCAGGGACAGGACAGTGTCCATGGCGGCCTCCTCGGGTGGGTTTTGCAGACCCCAGCGGCCCGCAAATCCATCCTGCAGGCGCCTTCTCAGATTTGGCCCCCGGATACCGTCAAGGTTGCATCAATTACCACGTCCGCAGAGGGCGAAGCAACGAAATTTGTCTGGTCGGCCACACTATTGCCCACGTAGCGGCATAATGACCTAAACTGCTTCACTGAGGTGCCTGAAATGGTGCCGTGCAGCGACGAAAGTGAACATGCCATGGCTACCGATTACGACGCTCCACGCAAGACTGACGACGAGGCATCTGCCGAGTCGCTGGAAGCCCTGCAGGCATCCCGCAGCGGCAATGCCCAGACCGCAGTCATCGACGTCGAGGAGACCGATACCGCCGAAGGCATCGACCTGCCCGGAGCCGATCTCTCCGGCGAAGAACTGACCGTCATTGTTGTTCCTGAACAGTCCGATGAATTCACCTGCGCATCATGCTTCCTGGTACGGCACCGGTCACAGGTTGCGCGCGAAAAGAACGGCCTGAAGTACTGCATCGAGTGCGAGGGCTGAACGCCCGACGGCGGCACTGTTGTGGGGTGTGCCGGCGTCGTTATTATGCATAACGGCAGGGTGCAGAAACGGCGTTAATAGCGTTTCGATGGCCCCGAAAAGTGCTGCAGAATTACGCCCGCGTGACCGGAACCGAGGCCGGCTAACGGTTCCGCGCCGAAGCGGCAACAACCCTTGGTGAGGGGCCCCGGAGACTCCTACGCTTGAGCTACCTAATCACTCGAAGGGTGGCCCACAATGAAAAAGATTCATACGTGGCTGACAGTCATATTGATGGCTGTTGGATTGGGTTTCCTGGCTCCGGGGCCCGCCTCGGCAACCACATCCTATTGCGGGCTCGTCTGGGGATCGCTGGCCGAATCAGACCCGGCCATGAGCACCGCATCCGTCACCAACGTCAGGACGGGGCAGCACTACTGCTTCGACCGGATGGTGGTTGACCTCAACGGCCCAGTGGCCGGCTACACGGTCCAGTACGTTCCGGCCGTGGTCCAGGACGGTTCAGGTTTTGAAATCCCGCTGCTTGGCTCGGCATTCCTCCAGGTAACTGTGAACGCGCCGTCCTACGACAGCAACGGCAACGTCACCTACAGCCCGGCGGCAAAGGCCGAACTGTCCGACGTGTCGGGATACCAGACCTTCCGGCAGGTTGCCTACGCGGGCAGCTTTGAGGGCTACACCAGCATCGGACTGGGCGTTCGTGCCCGGCTCCCGTTCCGGGTGTTCACCCTGGACGGCCCCGGATCCGGATCGCGCCTGGTGGTGGATGTGGCGCACTTCTGGTGACCCACGGTTCGCTGCTGAACCGCAGTTGAGACAAGATCAGGAAAACCAAAGAACGGCGCCCTGCTCCGGAGACTTTCCGGACAGGGCGCCGTTCTGTGGACGGTGGGTGGCACAACTACTCAGGGACCACCAGCGCAGGGGTGTCCCGGCGGATGGTTTCGCCGCGGAAGAACCCAGGGGCGAGGCGTGCCATGATCACCATCAGCACCGCCCCGAGCGCCAGGATCCCGATGCCCAGGACAAACACCAGCCCAACCCCGAAGACCTCGGAGCCGCTGCCGAACTCCGGCGCCCAACTGTCAACAGCTGTCTGCAGGAAAACCACAAACAGGCCGACGCCGCCCAGCACCGGGCAGAGCAGCCGCAGCACGAAGTTGCGCACGCTGCTGAACATGCTGTTCCGGAAGTACCAGGCGCAGGCGATGGCGGTCAGGCCGTAATAGAAGCAGATCATCAGGCCCAGCGCCAGGATGGTGTCGTTGAGGACGTTCTCGCTGATGACGTGCATGATGGCGTAGAACCCGGCGGACAGGACGCCCGCCGCCACTGTTGCGAAGCCCGGCGTCGAGAAGCGCTTGCTGATGTGGCTGAACGGCGCGGGCAGCGCACCATAGTGGGCCATGGCCAGCAGGCTCCGCGACGGCGACGTGAACGTGGACTGCAGGGACGCGGCCGAACTGGACAGCACGGCGAGCGACATCAGGATGGCGAACGGCCCCATGATGGGTGACGCAAGCGCCGTGAAGAGGTTCTCGTGGTTCTCAGGGTTGTTCAGCCCCACCCCCGTGTCTCCGACGCCGGCGAACATCATGGTGGCGATGCTCACCAGCAGGTAGATCCCCAGGACAACGACGGCGGTCAGCGTGCCGGCGAGGCCCGCGGTCTTTTTGCCGTTGGCGGTTTCCTCATTCACCGTCAGGCACACGTCCCAGCCCCAGTAGACAAAGATCGACAGTGAAATTCCGGCGGCGATCTGCCCGAACGTCTCGATCCTGGTGACGTCGAACCACTCCCAGCTGAACGGGATGGCCGTTTCCGACGTGGACCAGTTCGCGAACGCCATGCCCACAAAAAGTCCCAGGACCAGCAGCTGGAATCCGACGAGTCCGTACTGGACCAGCTTGGTGGTGTGCAGGCCGCGGTAGCTCACCCACACGGCGAGGGCCACAAAAACGAAGCACGTCAAAACGTTCAACGGCTTATTGGCCGCGAGGTCCGCGAGTTCAGGCGCCCCCGTCAGCTGCGACAGGAACAGATAGAAGAAGTCCACCGCCACGCCCGCCAGGTTGGACAGGACGATGATGTTGGCCGCGAGCAGTCCCCAGCCGCCCATCCAGCCCACCCACGGGCCAAACGCTTTGGTGACCCAGGTGAACGTGGTGCCGCTGTCCGGGGAATCGGCGTTCAGTTCCCGGTAGGCGAGCGACACCAGGATCATGGGGATGAACCCGATCAGGAAAATGACGGGCAGCTGGAGCCCCGCCTCATTCACTGTGGGGCCGAGGGCGCTGGTCAGCGTGTACGCGGGCGCGATGGTGGAAATGCCAAGAACGACGACGGCGAGGAGGCCCAGCTGCCCGCCCTTCAGTCCTTTGGCGGTGATGCCGTGCGCCGAGCCTGCCGTGTCGGTCCCGGAAGGCTGGCCCGCGGGGGTGTTCGTGCGGATGGTTTGGGTCATGGTCCAGCGCTTTCTACGAGGCAGCAGGCTGCTGTTGGGTGATGCAGTGGATGCCGCCGCCGCGGGCGAAGAGCTCACGGGCGTCAATGCCGACCACCCGCCGGCCCGGGTAGGCCTCCGCCAGGATCTGCAGCGCCTTGTCATCGTTGGGATCCCCGAAAGTACAGGCGATGACGCCGCCGTTGACCACGACGTGGTTGATGTAGCTGTAGTCGACAAAACCCTCGTCATCCCAGAGCACTTCCGGGGCCGGGACTTCGACGATGGTCCACTCCCGGCCGGCCGCGTCCTTCGTGGTGCGGAGGTGATCGATGATGTCGCGGCTCACCTGGAAGTCCGGGTGGCGGGGGTCCTGCTGGGAGTGCACCAGCAGGGTGCCGGGGGAGGGAATGGCGGCGACGATGTCCACGTGACCGCGCGTGCCGAACCGTTCCGAGTCCCTGGCCAGTCCGCGGGGGAGCCAGACCACGTGGGTGGCCCCGATGGTCCGGGCAAGCTCGGCTTCGACGTCGGCCCGGCTGAGTCCCGGGTTGCGGCCCGGATCCAGCTGCACGGTCTCGGTCACCAGCACCGTTCCCTGGCCGTCAACCTGGATGCCGCCGCCTTCGTTGACCAGCGCGGACACAAGATGCCTGGCGCCGGCGCGGCCGGAGACTTCACCGGCGATCAGCGCGTCCTTGTCCCAACTGGCCCAGTCCTGTGCACCCCAGCCATTAAAGACCCAGTCGACGGCGCCGAGGCTTCCGTCCTGGTCCAACACGAAGGTGGGCCCGATGTCCCGCATCCACGCATCGTTGAGCGGGGCGGCAAGTACCTCGACGTTCGGGTGCAGATAGCGGGCGGCGATGCCGACGTCGTCGGGGTCCACCACCACGGTGACCGGCTCGAATTCGACGGCGGCGTTTGCCACCGCTGCCCAGATGGAACGGGCAGCGTGGGCAGCCTCCTCCGTCTCGCCCAGCGTGTAGCCGCCAGTGGGAAAGGCCATCCAGAGCCGCTCCTGCGGCGCGGTTTCGGCGGGCATGCGCCACGTGCTCATGCGGTCACCCCGGTGTCTACTGCCGACGTCGGGAACCCGGCCTCTTCGCCGCCGAGCGGTTGGTCGCGGCGCACCGGTTCGGTGAGCCGGCCGTAGGTGTCGGGGCGGCGGGTGGCCAGGAAGGGGAAGAGTGTGAGCCAGTCCCGGCGCTGGTCCAGGTCGAGGTCTGCCACCAGCACTGCGGAGGCGTCGCGCGGGGCCTGCACGAGAACGCGGCCGTACGGATCGGAGATAAAGGAGGAGCCGTAGAAGTTCAACGTTCCCTCGCTGCCCCAGCGGTTGGGGGCGATCATAAAGAGGCCGTTGGCGATGCCGTTGCCCACAATGACCTGCTGCCACAGCGGCCGGGTGTCGAAATCCGGGTGGTCCGGCTCGGAGCCGATGGCGGTGGGGTAGACCAGGATCTCAGCGCCGCCGAGGGAGTAAAGCCGGGCCACTTCCGGGAACCATTCGTCCCAGCAGGTGGGCATGCCCAGCCGGGCGCCGCCCAGTTCTGCCGGCGCGTGGACTTCGTAGGCATCCGCGGCCGCGGGACCCTGGCGGAAGAACTTGTCTTCGTAGTAGCCGGCGGTGACCGGGATGTGGAGCTTGTGCGTGCGGGCGAGCAGGTCACCTTCAGCCGACACCAAGATGGCGGTGTTCAGCCCCAAGCCGTCGTCCGTGCCGTCCGGGTTGGGCGCCTGCTGGTACAGCGAGGCATGGACAGCCACCCCGTGGCGGCGGGCCGATTCGGCGGCAAAGCGGAAGGTGGGTCCGGTGAGCAGGTCTTCAGCTGTGTCCGACGGCCGGGGCCGCACGGCGCCGGGCTGGGCCGCGCCGTGCCGCACCGATCCGTGCCGGGGCGTGTCATTTTCGGGGCAGGTGTCCGCGGGGTAGCGCGAGAGGGTGAGCTCGGGCAGGAATACCACCGAGGCACCAAGCCGGGCGGCCCGGCCGATTCCTTCATCGAGTTCGGCCTGCAGGACGGCAGTGTCTGCACGCCAGCGGTGCTGCACGACGCCCACCCGAAGGGCAGGGCGATCGGACGGCGTTGTCCGGGCCAGGGAGGCGGGTGAGTCGAGGCAGGAAATTTCAATCATGGGCTTACTTCCAGTGAGACGACCGTCACTAAATGAATGACGTTCATTTAGTATGAGGGGTGGACGGCTTTCGCGCAATGGTTTAAATGAATCCCATTCTTTTGTGACGCTCCGGCCGGCTTAGTAAGCTCACTGAGAAAATTTGCTTCCGGCCCGGCGCGATCGATCCTGTGGCTGATAGCGTCGGGACTACTGGACCAATCGAGGAGGATTCATGAAAGCTTCACCGACCCTGACCAACAATCTGCAGGCCGTACTTGCGGACCTGATTGAGCTGCACATCCAGGGCAAGCAGGCCCACTGGAACATTGTGGGGACCAACTTCCGGGACCTTCACCTGCAGCTGGACGAAATCGTGGATGCCGCCCGGCAGTTCGCGGATGATCTGGCCGAGCGGATGCGCGCCCTCCACGCCCTGCCGGACGGCCGCAGCGCAACGGTGGCAAAGTCCACCAGCCTGGCCCAGTTCCCTGAGGGCCTCATCAACACCAAGGACGCCATCGAGCGGATCGTTGCTGCGCTTGAGGCTGCCGTGGGCACCATGCGCAAGGTCCATGACGAAGTGGATGAAGAGGATCCCACCACCGCGGACCTGCTCCACGAATTCATCGCCAAGCTGGAACAGTATGCGTGGATGGTGAACGCCGAGACCCTGAAGGCCTCCGCCAGCGTCACCGCCCCTGACGCCAAGTAGGACCCGGCCGATAGTGAGGCCACAAGCGCCCGGCGCCGGAATGACTTCCGACCCCGGGCGCTTTTTGTGCGCTCGCCGGCTTGCGGGCGGCGGGTGCCCTAGTCCGCCGTCGGAACTTTCCGGAGTACGACGGCGGCGAGGACTGCCGCACTCGCCATCAGTACCAGCGCAATTGCCGCAGTGGTGTGGACGCCCGAATCAAACGCCAGGCGAGCTGCACCGCGGAGCGCTTCAGCCAGCGGCGCAGGCAGGCTGGTGGCCAGCTCCACTGCCCCTGCCAAAGTTTCGCCGGCCTGGTGCACGGCAGTGCCTGACGCCGTTTCCTCCACCCCGGCCGGCAGCACGAGATTTCGCTGGTAGGAAGCGGTCAGGATAGAGCCCAGCACTGCAGTCCCCAACAGGGACCCCACCTCATAGCCCGTCTCCGAAATGGCGGCCGCCGCTCCTGACTTCTCAGCTGGTACGGACCCCAGGATGAGGTCATTGGAAATGGTCTCCGCCGTGCCCACCCCCAGGGCGAGGATCAGGAGCGCGGCCAGCAGGAGGGCCGGGCCGGAGCCGTGATCACCAAAGACTGCGATTCCGTAGCCGGTGGCACTCAGCGCCAGGCCACCCGCCACCACAAAGCCCGGACGCACTTTCCGGACCAGCGGCACCACTGCCAGGCCGGCCAGCACCGTGGCCACCAGGGCCGGGATCATTGCTATTCCGGCGGCCGACGGTGTCATCCCGTCCAGGAGTTGCAGGTGCTGTGCGAGGAAGAGAATGAAGCCGTTGAAGGAAAACAGTGCCAGCACGTTTGCCGTGATGGCGGTGCTGAACACCCGGTTGCCGAACAGGGACATGTCCAGCAGGGGGCTGGCCAGCCGCTGCTGGCGGCGAACAAAGACGACCCCCATGGCCAGGCCAAAGACAACAAGCCCCAACGGAGCGGCCCCGAAACCTTCGGTCGCCAGTTCCTTGATGCCATACACAACAGGCACCATAACCAGCAGGGACAGGGCGATGCTGGGCACGTCCACCCGTCCGGGCCGCGGATCCTTTGATTCCGGGATGAACGCGGGACCAAACGCCAGCAGGGGCAGCATGATGGGCACGGCGACCAGCAGGATGGCGCCCCACCAGAACTGCTCCACCAGCCAGCCGCCAAAGATGGGACCCAGGGCGGCGCCGCCGGAGAAGCCGGCTGCCCAAATGGCTATGGCCAGCCGGCGCCGGTTCGGGTCCGGAAAAATGTTGCGGATCAGCGACAGGGTTGAGGGCATCAGCATGGCGCCGAAGAATCCCAGCGACGCCCGTCCGGCTATCAGCCACTCCGCGCTGGGGGCAAAGGCTGTTGCTGCTGAGACCGCGGCGAATCCAACGCTGCCGGTCAGCAGCAGCCGTCGGCGCCCGATCCGGTCACCCAGGCTGCCCATGGCAACCAGCAATCCGGCGAGCACCAGGGGATAGGCGTCCACAATCCACAGCAACTGGACTCCGGTCGTTTCCAAGCTGCTCGCGATGGCCGGAAGCGCAAACGTCAGCGCAGTGTTGTCCACCGCAACCAGGAGCACCGGAAACATCAGCAGGGCCAGCGCGAGCCAGTCGCGCCAGGGCGCCTTGGCGGGCCCTGACGGCTGGACCTCGGCTGCGGACGCGGAGGTGCTTGGGGTGGTCTGGTTGAACTGTGCGGACAACGTCATGCTAATAACTATACCGTCCAGACGGTATAGTTAAGAAACGGGACCCGGAGCGTGCATGATTGAAGCCATGGCCAGAAATCCCGTCGCACGCGATGCAGTCCTTGATGCTTTTGAAGAACTCCTGATCGATGTGGGGGAGCGGGCTGCCACATTGGACGCCGTGGCCAAACGGGCCGGCGTGTCCAAAGGTGGATTGCTCTACCATTTCCCCAACAAGGAAGCGCTGATCGCTGCGGTACTGGAACGGTTGGACCGCCTGGCCGTCGAGGATCTGGCGCTGATGGCGGCAGCAGCCGATGGTGCAGCCACCTACTTCATCCGTTCCTCGGTCTGGTCCGATTCGCCGATGGACCGCTCCTTCGTGGCCGCCACTCGGCTGGCCGAAGTGGCCCATGAAGAGGCCCGGCGCCGCTTTGCCGCCATCCAGCAGCAGTGGTTGGACCTGATCGCGGCCGACGTCGGCCCGGCCATGGCGAAAGCCGTGCTGTATATGGGGGACGGGTTGTATTTCAACGCCATGTGGGAAAGCGGCACCACCGGGGACGGCCGGGTCCGCCATGGAGACATCGAGGAGCTTCTTGCCGCCGTGGAGCGGCTGCGGGACTGAACCCCGGAGACCTCATTTGCCCGGTGGCGCGGGGCGTAGGAGAATTGGACCTCGTGGCGGTCATCTGTGGCCGGCACGAAATCTGAATATGCCTTTGATCTGCGGCGGGAGAGTTCTGTTAGTAGGTACAACAGGCGCCGTAGGAGCAAATCCTCCCCAGGAATCTCTCAGGCCCACGTACCGCCGCGGCCAGGCAACTCTGGAAAGTGGCAGGCCGTCCGCCTGAAATATCCCGGATCACTCCGGAATGTCAGGACCGCTGTGCCCGCCGACGGTGCAAGCGCCAGCTTTGCGGAAGCAGGCTGCGCGGAACCCTCAGGTCCCAGACAGAGCGGGGAGGAACCCGAGTCGATGTGGCGTACCTTGCGCCGCCTTAGTAATGGAGTTCCTTGTGAGTGTTAATTCGGCCTCGGCCACTTTCGTTGACCGGCATATTGGCGCCCGCCGCCAGGCCGATATCGACTCCATGCTCAAGGCTGTCGGCTACGGCACGGTGGACGCACTGGTGGACGTTGCCGTCCCCGACTCCATCCGGCAGGCCAAGCCGCTGGCCCTCAAGGACGCCCTGAGCGAGGTTGAGGTTCTTGCGGAGCTGCGGAAGCTGGCGGCGAAGAACAAGACGGCTGTGCAGATGATCGGCCAGGGCTACTACGACACCGTCACTCCCGCGGTGATCCGCCGGAACATCCTCGAGGCCCCGGCCTGGTACACCGCTTACACCCCGTACCAGCCGGAAATTTCCCAGGGCCGGCTCGAGGCTTTGCTGAACTTCCAGACCATGGTCCAGGACCTCGTGGGCCTCCCCATCGCGAACGCCTCCCTGCTGGATGAAGCCACCGCCGTGGCCGAGGCCGTGCTGATGATGCGCCGGGCAAATAAGAACAAGGAGGCCCGGGACGGCAAGACCGTCCTGGATGCTGACTGCCTGCCACAGACCATCGCCATCGTCAAGGGCCGCGCCGAGGCGCTCGGGTTCGAGGTGGAGGTCGCTGACCTCTCCGCCGGCCTGCCCGAGGGTGTTATCAACGGCATCGTGCTGCAGCAGCCGGGCGTGTCCGGCCGGGTCTTCAACCACGCCGAGGTCATCGCAGCCGCCAAGGAACGCGGTGCGCTCGTCACGGTCGCGGCTGACCTGTTGGCGCTGACGCTCATCACCCCTCCCGGGGAGCAGGGCGCGGATATCGCCGTCGGCTCCACCCAGCGTTTCGGGGTGCCGTTGTTCTTCGGCGGCCCGCACGCGGCCTACATGGCCGTGGCGAAGGGGTTGGAGCGGTCCATGCCGGGCCGTCTTGTCGGGGTGTCCAAGGACGACGCCGGGACTCCCGCGTACCGTTTGGCGCTGCAGACGCGTGAGCAGCACATCCGCCGTGAGAAGGCCACGTCCAATATCTGCACAGCGCAGGCGCTGCTGGCCATCGTCTCCTCCTTCTACGCCGTTTACCACGGCCCCGACGGCCTCAAGGCAATCGCCGAGCGCGTCCACCGCCACGCTGCAGTCATCGCCGCATCGCTGAAGGCGGCCGGCCTGGATGTACTGCACACAACCTTCTTTGATACCGTCACGGTTTCCGTGCCCGGCAAGGCCTCGGCTCTTGTTGCCGCAGCCGAAGCCAAAGGCATCAACCTGCGCCACATCGACGGCGACACCATCGGCGTCTCGGCCGACGAAACCACAACCCCGGCCATCGTCGCCGGTGTCCTGGAAGTCTTCGGCGCCGACGTGGTGGACTTGGCCGCCGGCACAGACACCGAGTTCGCACTGGATACCGCCGTGCTCCGCACCTCCGAGTACTTGCAGCATCCGGTGTTCAACACGCATCGTTCCGAGACCCAGTTGCTGCGTTACATCCGCAGGCTGAGTGACCGGGACCTGGCGCTGGATCGGACCATGATCCCGTTGGGTTCGTGCACCATGAAGCTGAACGCCACCGCGGAGATGGAAGCCATTTCCTGGCCGGAGTTCGCCTCGATCCACCCGTTCGCCCCGGATTCCCAGACGGTGGGCTGGCGCGAGCTCATTGGCGGGTTGGAGTCTGACCTCGCGGAAATCACCGGCTACGATCAGGTGTCCCTGCAGCCGAACGCGGGCTCCCAGGGTGAGCTCGCGGGCCTGCTGGCGATCCGTGGCTATCACCTCTCCCGGGGCGATGACCAGCGCACGGTCTGCCTGATCCCGGCCTCGGCGCACGGCACCAATGCCGCCTCGGCCGTCCTGGCGGGCATGAAGGTGGTTGTGGTGGCCACGGCACCGGACGGCAGCATTGACCATGCGGACCTGAACGCCAAGATCGAGGCCCACCAGGATGTCCTCTCGGCCATCATGATCACCTACCCTTCCACCCACGGCGTGTACGACGCCGATGTCACTGAGATCTGTGACGCCGTGCATGCGGCGGGCGGCCAGGTTTACGTGGACGGCGCCAACCTGAATGCGCTTGTGGGTCTGGCGCAGCCGGGCAAGTTCGGCGGCGACGTCTCGCACCTGAACCTGCACAAGACCTTCTGCATCCCGCATGGCGGCGGCGGCCCGGGTGTTGGCCCGGTCGCAGCCAAGGCGCACCTGGCACCGTTTATGCCCGGTGATGCCAACAAGGCAGCCCACGAGTCCGGCTCCGCCGGATCAACAGGCGTGGCCATCAGCGCGTCCAACTACGGCTCCGCCGGTGTCCTGCCGATCTCCTGGGCGTATGTGAAGCTGATGGGCGCCGAGGGCCTGACCGAGGCGACGAAGTCGGCGCTGCTCGCGGCGAACTACGTTGCGGCACGGCTGAACGAGTACTTCCCGGTGCTGTACACGGGCGAGGGTGGTCTGGTGGCGCACGAGTGCATCCTGGACCTGCGTGAGCTGACGGCGAAGACCGGCGTGACCGCCGAGGATGTGGCCAAGCGCCTGATCGACTACGGTTTCCACGCCCCCACCCTGGCGTTCCCGGTTGCGGGCACGCTGATGGTGGAACCCACCGAGTCCGAGGACCTGGTGGAGATCGACCGGTTCATCGATGCGATGATCACCATCCGCAAGGAAATCGACCAGGTCGCCAACGGTGACTTCACCGTGGAGAACAGCCCGCTGCGCCACGCACCCCACACCGCGTCCGCCGTCGTATCCTCCGACTGGACCCGGGAGTACCCGCGTGAGCAGGCCGCCTTCCCCCTCGCCTCACTCAAGCAGGACAAGTACTTCCCGCCCGTCGGCCGCATCGACGGCGCCGCCGGGGACCGCAACCTCATCTGCTCCTGCCCGCCCATCGAGGAATTCGCGAACTAGAGTCAGGGCCCGGACCCGGCAAGCCGGAGTTTTCACGCGTGCTGCGCCCCACCGGCACCCTAGCCTCGCAAGCTCGGCCAGGGGACCCTGCCGGTGTGGGCCCAGAGGATGCCGGGGACCTACCGCCCTGACCGGAGGCTTTAGACTTGTGGCTACATGTCCGCACGTAGCCACGAGTACAGAACCGCGCACGAAACCCTGAGATTGGACACGGCCGCCTTGCGAGAATTCACCGCCCGCTTTGCCACAGCGGAGGAAATTGAGAACTGGGACAAGCACGTCACGGCCAACCCGAACGGCGGCAACATGCTGCAGTCCGCCGCCTACGCGTCCGTGAAGAACGGCAGCGGCTGGACCGCCCGCTTCCTGGTCCTGGAATCTGCCGGGACCGCCAGCTACAACCTGGTGCTGGAGAAGAAATTCCCCGTGCTGGGCCGCCTGTGGTACCTGATCAAGGGCCCCGACCTGGGTGCCGTCGAGGACCTCAAGCCGGTGTTGGACGCGTGCGCTGCGTTCGCCCGAAGCCGGAAGCTCAATGTCTTCACCATCAAGATTGAACCTGACATCACATCCACCCCGGAAGCCCGGGCGCAGCTTGCCGCCGCCGGCCTGGTGAAGACTCCGAACATCCAATCCAATGACTCCACCGCGCTGCTGGACATCGCAGCCCCGGAGAACCAGGTGTTCCGGTTCATCTCCTCCCGCGCCCGCAACGCGATCCGCCGGGCGGAACGCGAAGGCTGCGCAGTGGTGCAACCGGAGCCGAGTCCGGAAACGTACCGGGCGCTGTATGACCTGATGGCTGACACCGTGAACGCCAAGGGCTCCATGCCGTTGCGCAGCCTCGATTACTACACACGGTTCTGGGACGAATTCTGCAACCGCGGCCAAGGCAGCTTCTTTTTTGTTTATGAAGAAGGCAAACCCAGTGTGGGCGCCTTTGTGATCAACTACGGATCCAAGGCGACTTACAAGGACGGTGGCTCCACCCAGAACAGGAAGCAATACGGCGATTCGCACCTGGTCCAGTGGCAGGCCATCCGGAGAATGCAGGAACTCGGCTGTACCGAGTATGACTTCTGCGGCACACCGCCTTCCGCCCTGATCAAGGACAAGACCCACCACCTGTATGGCATGGGCATGTTCAAGACCAGCTTCACCAAGACGGTCACGGATTTCGTCGGCTGCTACGACTACGTGCTGTCACCCGTCAGGCACGCCCTGTGGCTCAGGGGCGCGGAACGGATCTTCCGCCGGCTCGAAACCGCACGTACCGGCCAGCAGTTCTACTGACAGACCACCACCAGCTACGCACACCATCCACACCACGAACGCCCGCGCATGCCCCACGGCAGCGCAGCCATAGATGAGGTTACTTCTGTGAATCCAACCAAGGCCGGAGCCGGGCTCGAGCTCAGCGTCCTCAGCGATGCAGAGTTTGAGGCCTTCTCGCTCAAGCACGCGCAAAACAACTTCATCCAGTCCGCTGACTTCACCCGCTTCCAGCGCGCCCGCGGCCAGGTGGTGGAACTGTTCGGTGTCAGGCGCGACGGCGAACTGGTCGCCGCCGGGAAGCTGAACTACACCACCAACCGCTGGGGCTACAAGGTGTGCGAGTGCGCCAAGGGCCCCCTCCTGGACTACGCGGACGCCGCCCTGGTGCGTGACGTCGTCGGGCTCCTCAAGGAACGTGCCGCGGAACGCAAGGCTGCCGAACTGCGGATTTCCCCGAACCTGACCTACATCGCCCGCGACGCCGACGGCGCCGAACACCCCGAGATCGTGGACAACAGGCCGCTCGTGGCGGAACTGGCGGCCCTGGGTCTTGAACACCAGGGCTCGGAGATGAACTTCGCCAACGTGAACTGGATGTTCATCAAGCAGCTCGACGGCATTAACGACGCCGAGGAGCTCATCATGGGCACCAGCTACCGGACCCGGAAGGCCATCCGGAAGGCCGAAAAGAACGGCGTGTTCCTGGAGCAGGCCACCTTGGAGACCCTTGACGAGTTCTACGACGCGCTGAGCACCGCGGGAGACGAAAAGGGCTTCTTCTACCGGGAACGCGAATACTACGAACAGCTCTTGCGGACCACCTCCGGCGAGTTCACCAAACTCATGATGGCCAAGATCGACATCCCCGAGTACCGGAAGTCCATCACCGAGCGCCTGGAAGCGGAATCAGCGTCCGCCGCCGAACTCCGCCGTGAAGTGGAGGAGACCGGCAGCAAAAAGAAGGCCAACCGGCTCAAGGTGGTCCAGGACCTCGTGGACAGCTACGAGCGCAGCCTCAAGGACATCGAGCGCTTCCCGGACTCGGTAGGAGTGGCAACGGTGGCCGCCATCCACTTCGTCTGCTTCGGTGACGAGGTGGTTTGCGTCATTGGTGGCACGAAGCAGGACTACATCTACTTCAACGGCGCCACCTCGCTGTACTGGGGGATGCTGCTGCACGCCCTGGACAAGGGCTACTCGCGCTACAACTTCTACGGCACCTTCGGCATCCAGGGGCAGGACGAGGAAGGCCATGGCGGTTACGAGTTCAAGAAGGGCTTCGGCGGCGACGTGGTCCAACTGCTGGGGGACTTCGTGATGCCTGTGCGGCCTGTAGCCTTCCAGACCAATCGCCTGGTCCGTGCTGCCACCGCCGCAGCCCGCACTCTGCTGGGCAAACTGCCGCTGAAACGTCCGGCCTAACACCAAACCACGAAGTGCAAGAGAGGGTCAGCACCAAGGTGACCGATCGACCTGAAAACCCACGGAGCAGGCCTCCCACCAGCGGCTTGCCCAAAACAGAGCCGCTTACGGCGTCCCAGCTCCGCCAGGACGCTGCGGCCAAGAAGATGCTGCGGCGACTGGTCCGGGGGGAGAACCCTCCGACGGCGCCGATGAGCATTGTGGACAGGCTCGCCGGAAGCCCCTACGCCAACCCCATGATCCAGGTGAGCGGCGTGGACACTTCCGCACGCAAGACCCTGGACTTTGCCCTTCACCTGGCCGAGACCATGTTCCGGTACGGGGCAGGCGCCTTGGAGGTGGAGACGAGCATCATTGCCGTTACCGCGGCGCTGGGGCTGAAAAACATCGAAGTGGACATCACCAACCAGTCGGTGGGCATCAACTACGCGCCCAAGGACCAGACGCCCATCGCGCTGCTTCGCGTGGTGCGGTCATGGACAAACAACTATGCCGGGCTGGCCAAGGTACACAGGCTGGTGACGGACATCGTGGCCGGAGGAGTGGGCCGCGATGAGGCGATCCGCCGGCTGGACGAGGCCATCACCAGTCCCAAACCGTTTCCACGCTGGATGGTCACCGTAGCCTTCGGCGTGTTCGCGGCAGTCTTTGTGGGCGTGCTCGGTGGAGGGCCGGTCTCCTCGGGCATCGCCTTCGTGGCCAACATCGGAATCAGCCTGCTCGCCCGCCAGTTGGGCCGATGGCGGGTTCCGGACTTCTTTACGACGGCGGCATGCGCCTTCGCTGTCACGCTCTCCGCGTTGCTGTTGTGGCGCTTTCACCTCACCAATGCGCCGGCGATTGTGGTGGTGGGAGGCATCCTCCTGCTCCTGCCCACCGGACGCCTCGTCTCCTCGGTCCAGGACGCCATCAACGGCTTCCCCGTGACCGCCGCGGGCCGGTTCCTGTCCACGTTGCTGACATTCGGCGCGATTGTGGCCGGGATCGCGGTGGCCTTTGTGATGGGTTCCATGACCGGGATGGAGCCGATTAGCGTCACGGAGACGTTCCCGCCTGCCTACGACCTCTGGGTCCTGGTGGTCTTTATCGCCGTCGCAGTGATGGCCATCGGCATAACGGAACAGACCTCGTGGGAGCTGCTGCTGCCTACCGCGGGCGTGGGCGTGGTGGGCTATTTTGTGCTGCTGGGTGCCGGGTCCCTCGGCGTCGGTGACCGGTTCTCCCCGGCGCTCGCCGCGGTCGTCATTGGGCTGCTGGCGCGGGTGGTGGCGCTGAAGATGGGCGCTCCCCAGCTGGTGGTGGCCGTCCCGGCGGCCCTGATCCTGCTGCCCGGGCTGACCATTTTCCGGTCCATGTATGTGCTGACTATCGAGGAAGCCGATGTCCTCCTCGGCGCTGGCGGCATGCTCAACGCCGGCGCGATAGTCCTGGGAACAGCGGCCGGCATTGTCCTCGGCGACACCCTGGCCCGGCCGTTGACGCGCAGCCTGGCCAGCAACGAGCGGCGGCGCGCCCGCCGGCGCTAGCTAGCGCCGGCGTCGGAATATCCCGGTCAGATCTTCCATGCTCAGATCTTCCCTGCTCAGATCTTTCCCACGGGGAGTTTCTTCTCGGCCTGGAAGTCGTCCTCCACCCGGCCCTGGGCCCAGTAGCCGGACAGCGAAACCTGGCTCCGTTCAAGGCCGCGCTGGACAAAAAGCACGTCCCGCAGGCCCTTCATGTAGCCCCTCTCACCGTGGGCGAAAACGTCGACCCGCCCAGCGGGCCACTCGGCGCCAGCCACCGCTGAGACCAGGAGGTCCCCGACGCCGGCCGGCGCGCCGTTGCGGCGCAGCCAGGTCACCTGAACCCCCGCCGGGGACGCGACGGGCTGGATGTCGGCGTCGCTGTCGACCTCGATAAATGCCAGGCCGGCCGCTTCAGCCGGCAACGATTCAATGGCGGCGGCGATCGCCGGAAGCGCGGCTTCATCACCGGCAAAGAGGTACCAGTCAGCGTCGGGCGCCGGGTTGTAGGCACCGCCCGGCCCGGTGAAGGTGAAGGTGTCGCCGGGCCTGGCAGCAGCCGCCCACGGACCGGCCAGCCCCTCGTCACCGTGGATCACAAAGTCGATGGCGAGTTCCTGCGCCTCGAGGTCCACCCAGCGGACCGTGTACGTGCGGGTGAAGGGCCACTGCTCGCGGGGCATGGTTTCGCGGATGGTCCACAGGTCCAACGGCCGGGCATAGTCAACGCCGGGCTGCGGGAAGACAATCTTGACGTAGCGGTCCACGAAACTGTTGTTCACGTAGGCGGCAAAACCCTTGCCGCCGGCCACGATCCTGACCATGTGGGGCGAGAGTTCTTCCCGCCGAATGACCGTGAGATCGATCTGCGGACGTGTATTTTTTGTGGCGCTGGTGGCGGCCGGAACGGTGCTCATAAGGTAACCCTAAGCTAAGGGACCGGAGGGAGTTCCCACGTTACGCCAAGGCAGCCCTGGTCCTGCAGCAGCCGGTTGATGGTGCTGAAGGGGTGGGAGCCGAAGAATCCGCGCGACGCCGACAACGGGCTGGGGTGGGCGCTGGACACGACCGCCGTTTCGGACAGAAGGGGCCGGACACTCTCCGCGTCCCTGCCCCACAGCACCGCCACCAACGGCGCCGGCCCGCCGTCGGACGTGCGCCGGCCGGCCACGGCGGTGACTGCCGCCGTCGTGATGGCCTCCCAGCCTTTGCCCCGGTGGGAGCCGGCAGCCCCGGCGCGTACGCTCATGACCCGGTTCAGCAGCAGAACCCCTTGGCCGGCCCAGGCAGACAGGTCGCCGTGGACGCGTGCGGGAAGGCCAAGATCGGCCTCCAGCTCGCGGTAGATATTCGCCAGGCTCCGCGGGATGGGCCGGGTCCGCCCGTCAACGGCGAAGGACAGGCCAATCGCATGGCCCGGCGTCGGGTAGGGGTCCTGGCCCACTACCAGGACCTTGACGCCGGCCAGCGGCTGCCGGAAGGCGCGCAGAACGTTCGACGGCGCCGGCAGCACCTGGTGGCCCGCGGCAACTTCGGTGGCCAGGAAATTTAGGACGTCGCGCAGCTCAGCTTCAACCGGCCTCAGCGCCTCCGCCCAGTCAGCCGCCATCAGCTCACTGAGCGGCAAAGCGGCCATCTGTGCAAAGCCAACGTCCTCCGCCGGGTTCGCCGTCAGTTCGAACAGCGCGTCAGAATCAAACACGCTCCCATTCTCGCAGGGTTACCGGCCACTGCAGCCGGGCCGTAAATGACATGGGTGTTATTCACGCCGTAACATGGGGAAGAGATTTTGAAACCCAACCGGTGATTCAGCAAGACCAGCGAAGGGGTGTGCCGTGGCGGAACCTGCTCGGGAGTACGTGCCGGAGCCAGAGGAGCGCAGCTCTTTGCTGGCGGATTTTACGCTCCGTGACTCAGCTTTGATCGAGCGCGACCAGCAGATGCTGGCACTGGAGCGGCAGTGGTGGAAGTACGCGGGGGCCAAGGAACAGGCCATCAGGGAGCTGTTCGATCTGTCCGCGACCCACTACTACCAGCTGCTCAACGCCCTCATTGACACCGAGGCCGCACTGTCCCACGACCCCATGCTGGTTAAGAGATTGCGTAGACTACGTACGTCGCGTCACCGGGCACGCACTGCACGACGCCTGGGTTCCGACGCCTGACCAAGCTCGTGCTGAGCCATCAGCAGCAATCAACAAGGACGTCTCCCACCATGACCAAATACGCTCGGGATGAATTCGACAAGGTTCCGGAGTCCGCCTCGCGGCAGGGCGTCCACCGTGCGGCCTCGGCGCCTGCCCGCCGCAAGCTGTGGCCCATCCTTGCTGTGGGGATTGTGGCATTGGCCATCGGAGTGGTGTCCTTCCTGATCCTCCCCAAGCTCGGGTTCCAGGCCGGCAGCGAAGCCTCCACCAGCCTGGAATCAACAGCAGCGCCCGAGGCAAGCGCGGCTCCGTCAGTCACCGCTGAATCTTCCGCGGACCCGGAGCCCTCTAAGAGCCCGGACGCCGAGCCCAGCGCTTCGCCCAGTAACGTTCCCTCCGCGGCTGTGCTGGACAAGACCCGGGGCGTTGCCATCTACAACGCGGCCGGTACGGCCGGGCTCGCCGGACGCATCAGCTCGATGGTCCAGGCCGATGGCTGGACGCTGGGCCAGGTGGGAAACTGGGGCGGCGCTCCGCAGCAGACATCCGCAATCTTCTATGCAGGCCCGGCGCAGAAAGCCAACGCAGAAGCAGTGTCCAAACTCCTGAACATTCCCACGCTGGTAGAGACTCAGGAATTCCAGGTGCCCTTGGTTGTTGTCCTGGGGCCGGGCTACCAGTAGTGCCTCGCCATCACGCCTGAATAACTTTTGGGCACCGGAGCGGCCGTGTGGCTCGGCCCGCCGGATGGCTTGTCGCTAGAGTGATTTCAGGCTTCGGTCCGTAACAAGCGGCACACTTCCGACGGGGACCGACGGCACGACGGAAAAGAGCGGACATCATGGCATTGGGAACGGTTAAGTGGTTCAACGCCGAAAAGGGCTACGGCTTTATTACGGTGGACGGCTCCGGGGATGATGTCTTTGTGCACTGGTCGGCCATTGAGGGCGAAGGCTACCGGGCCCTCGATGAAGGCCAGCGCGTCGAGCTTGAGGTTGGCGAAGGCGAGAAAGGCCCCCAGGCAGAAAACGTCCGGCCCGCTCAGTGATCTTCCGCAGCTTGAGCTCAACAATCGTCCGCACAACTACAGGGGCGGCACTCCTGCTGGCCCTGGCCGGCTGCGGCGGTGCAGGCGGCAACGTCCGCGTTGAATCCGCCGAAGCATCCGGTGACGGCACGCTGCGGATCGGACTGATCCAGGACAGCACAGGGAAGCAGGCCTTCCTCAACGACTCGCAGCTCGCCGCGGCCCAACTGGCCATCAAGGAAATCAATGCGGCCGGAGGTCACAAGGGCAGGCCTGTTGACCTGGTGGTGGGCGCCGGCGATGGCGCCGATGCCCAGGCCAGGAATCTTGCCTCAGCCAAAGTTGATGCGGTGATCGGACCGACCGATTCGAGCCACGCCGCGGCCGCCATCGACGTCCTCTCGGCTGCGCGCGTCCCGCTCGTCTCGCCGGCTAACTCCGCTGCCGGCCTGTCCCGCTACAAGAGCGGCGGCTATTACTTCAGGACGTCAGCTGCGGATGTTGCCCAAGCATCGGTGCTGGTGAAATTGGCCAAGGATGGCGGCGCCAAGAGCCTTGCCGTGGTCCATCAGGACTCCAGCTACGGAAAAGACGTAGCCGCCGCGGTGGCCGGCGCCGCCAGGAACGCCGGCCTGGACACAGTCTCCACCACCGCCTTCAAGCCCGGCGACGCCGGAAACGCGGCTGCCGCTGCCAAGGCCGCCACGCCGGACGCGGTAGTGCTGATCGCCAGGGACGACGCCCAGGGCGCCCTCGCAGAGCTCAACAACGCAGGGCTCTCGGGCAAGAGCATCATCCTCAGCGACGGCGCCTTCGCCCAGTACGGTTCGGGGCTGGGATCCAAGGCCCTCGACGGCGCCCGTGCCGTGGCACCGGGTCTGTTGCCGTCCGCGGACTTCCAAGCCCGACTCGTGGCGGTCAATCCTGCACTGAAAGACCTTTCGTTCGCAGCAGAGACCTACGACGCCGTGAATCTTGCGGCACTGGCGGCCGCGAAGGCTGACGACGACGCCGGCCGCTCCATTGCCGCCAACCTGATCGCCGTGTCCGGCGGGACAGCAGGCGGGCAGCCCGCCGCGCAGGCCTCTGGGCCGGCCACCAAGCCGTGCCTGTCCTACACCGATTGCCTCACGGTCCTGAAGACCGGGGCGGGCATTAATTACGACGGCGAGTCCGGGCCGGTTGCCTTCGACGCCAACGGTGACATCACGACGGCCAACTACATGGTGTTCACCTACGGCGCAGACAACAGGGCGGTGCTCACCGGCCGTGAGACTGCAGGCCGGGCCGCAAGCTGATCGCCGGTGGCGAACGGGCCGCTGTGACGGCGCGATTTGCGAGGTCTTTCGCTTGCACTCTCACCTAGGGAGTGCTAATTATTGAGTTAGCACTCTTACGTACCGACTGCTAAAGCAACGTCCGGTTTTCCGGCAGCGAAGCTTGGCGGCGGTCGTGGAGCGAGAGAAATACCTAGCTGGAGTGAGATCCCCAGCCGCGGCATACAGAGGCCACCGGTGAAGGATCGTCCGTCGCGGGCACTGCAGTGAGGTTCATTCTTAACGACTGTCCCGAAAGGACTACTGCCGTTATGGCCAAGATCATTGCATTTGATGAAGAGGCACGCCGCGGTCTTGAGCGGGGCCTGAACATCCTCGCCGACGCCGTCAAGGTCACCCTCGGCCCGCGTGGACGCAACGTCGTCCTCGAAAAGAAGTGGGGCGCCCCCACGATCACCAACGATGGTGTTTCCATCGCCAAGGAGATCGAGCTGGACGACCCTTACGAAAAGATCGGCGCCGAGCTGGTCAAGGAAGTTGCCAAGAAGACGGACGACGTCGCTGGCGACGGCACCACCACGGCTACCGTGCTGGCGCAGGCCCTGGTCAAGGAAGGCCTGCGCAACGTCGCGGCCGGCGCTGACCCGCTGTCCCTTAAGCGCGGTATCGAGAAGGCTGTAGCGGCCGTCACGGTTGAGCTGCTGGCCTCCGCCAAGGAAATCGAAACCAAGGAAGAGATTGCGGCTACCGCCTCCATCTCCGCCGGTGACGACGAAATTGGCGCCCTGATCGCTGAAGCCCTCGACAAGGTGGGCAAAGAAGGCGTCATCACCGTCGAGGAGTCCAACACCTTCGGCCTGGAGCTCGAGCTCACCGAAGGCATGCGCTTCGACAAGGGTTACATCTCCGCTTACTTCGTAACCGATACTGAGCGCCAGGAAACGGTCCTTGAGGACCCGTACATCCTGATCGTCAACTCCAAGATCTCCAACGTCAAGGAACTGGTTGCTGTCCTGGAAAAGGTCATGCAGTCCAACAAGCCGCTGCTGATCATTGCCGAGGACATCGAGGGCGAGGCCCTGGCCACCCTGATCGTCAACAAGATCCGTGGCACCTTCAAGTCCGTAGCCGTCAAGGCTCCGGGCTTCGGCGACCGCCGCAAGGCCCAGCTGGCCGACATCGCTGTACTCACCGGTGGCCAGGTCATCGCCGAGGAAGTCGGACTCAAGCTGGAGACCGCCGGTCTGGAACTCCTGGGACGCGCCCGCAAGGTTGTTGTCACCAAGGATGAGACCACCATCGTTGAAGGTGCCGGCGACGCCGACCAGATCGCTGGCCGCGTTTCCCAGATCCGTGCCGAGATCGAAAACTCCGATTCGGACTACGACCGCGAGAAGCTGCAGGAACGCCTGGCCAAGCTGGCCGGCGGCGTTGCAGTCATCAAGGCCGGTGCCGCAACCGAAGTTGAGCTCAAGGAACGCAAGCACCGCATTGAGGACGCTGTCCGCAACGCGAAGGCTGCTGTTGAAGAAGGCATCGTCGCCGGCGGTGGCGTTGCACTGATCCAGGCCGGCGCCAAGGCGTTCGCGAACCTGAACCTCACAGGTGACGAAGCAACCGGTGCGAACATCGTCCGCGTTGCCATCGACGCCCCGCTGAAGCAGATCGCTTTCAACGCCGGCCTCGAGCCTGGCGTTGTTGTCGACAAGGTCCGCGGCCTGCCTGCAGGCCACGGCCTGAACGCAGCAACCGGCGAATACGTCGACCTGCTGGCTGCCGGCATCAACGACCCGGTCAAGGTAACCCGCTCTGCCCTGCAGAATGCGGCTTCCATTGCCGGCCTGTTCCTCACCACCGAGGCCGTTGTGGCTGACAAGCCGGAGAAGAACGCTCCGGCCATGGGTGGCGGCGACGACATGGGCGGTATGGGCGGCTTCTAGTCCCCAGCGCCCGGACTACGTTCCGCGCAAACCATAATGCGGCCCCCTCCACTGGAGGGGGCCGCATTTGTTTCTACTATTTGCGGGCCGTGGCCAGCATTCCTTCGACTTCCTTCTTGAACGCTTCGGCGGCCGCCTGCGGGGTCATCCGGTCGTACAGGACTTCATCGGTGAAACGCTTGATGACGTTCTGGACGCTGCCGGCACCCACTGGCGGGACGGGAGGCGCGTCGGCGATGTCCGGCGCAATGTGCTTCAGGAAGGCCACCACTGTGGTGTCCGCCGGCTTGAGGGCCGGGGTGATGCCCTTGACGATCTCAGAGTTACTGGGGACTCCGCGGTCTGTCATGAGGATGGCGCCTGCCGCGGGGCTGTTGGCCAGGTAATTGATAAATGTTGCGGCTGCTTCCGGGTGCTTGGACCGTGAGGACGCGGACCAGAACATGGTGGGCTTGAAGTACATGCCGTTGTCCGCAGTCTTCCCGTCGGTGCTGGGGGCGCGGAGCATCTTGATGCTGCTGCCCGTGGTGGTTTCCAGCGATCCCAGCTGGTTGGTCCACCACCAGGCCATGCCCACCCGGTTGGTGCCGAACAGGCTCTCCTCAAGCCCTGCGCCGGAGTCCTCGGTGGCCACAGAAGCTGGCGGACTTGCCTTGGAATCGCGCTGTTCCTTCAGTCTCTCCCAGAACGCAGCGGCCGTAGCGGTGTCGAAATCCAGTTTCCCTTCCTGGGAGTACAGGTTCTGGCCGTGCTGCCGAAGCCAAATGATGAGGTCCGCCTCGTTGGTGCCGTACGCTGCGCCGTAGCTCTTCCCGCCACCGGCGGCGCTGAGTTTCGCGGCGGTGTCCATGAAGTCGTCCCAGGTCCAGGTGGTGTCGTCGGGGACTGGGACGTTTGCTGCCTCGAAGACCTTGGTATTGGCCATGATGACGTAGGCGTTCTTCCCGGTGCTCAGCCCGTATTGTGCGTCGTTGTACTGGCCGGACGCCAGAGATCCAGGATCCAGCTTGGAGGTGTCGATCCCGCTCTGTTTGGACAGGTCCGTCAGCGCCCCGCGGCCACCGTATTCCGCGATGTATTTCTGGTCCATCTGGATGACATCCGGTGCGTCATTGGCAGCGGTGGTGGTGGCCAGTTTGTCCCAGTAGCTGGCCCATTCGCCCGGCTCGGATTCGATCTTGATGTTGGGATGTTCGGCCTCGAACGCGTCGATGACTTTCTCTGTTTGCGCGTTGAGGTACTCGTTGCCCCACCAGGCGAACCGCAGGGTGACTTCGCTGCTTTCGCTGGAGCCGGTGGGTGCGCCGCAGCCTGTGGCGAGCAGCGAGACAGCGACGGCGACTGCGCCGAACTGGAATCTCCTGCGGCTGATGGCCTGAATCTTCATTGATGTGCCTTCCTCAAAAAGGTGGAGGTCCACCCCACGCGGGTCCCCGTGGCGGCATCGGTGCCGGTGGGGAAGCTTCGACTGAGAAAGCGCTTTCCCAGTCAGGATTCCGATTCTTCCGCGCTTCGACTTCGGCGTCAAGACTTTTCGGTAAGCGGTTTCTCAGACGCTGGCTGAGCGGGTTGTCAGCGGTGTCTGGCAGGATGGTTCCGTGACAATTACTGCAGCGGCCGACGGTTCGGCTTTAGGAAATCCCGGCCCGGCCGGTTGGGCCTGGTATGTGAACGACGATTGCTGGCGCGCCGGGGGATGGCCGCACGGCACCAACAACCAGGGCGAGCTGATGGCCGTCCTGGACCTGTTCCGCGCCACGGCCCACGTCCCGGAGGAGGACCTGAGGGTCCTGTGCGACAGCCAGTACGTGATCAACTCCATCACAAAGTGGATGCCGGGCTGGAAACGCAAGGGCTGGCGGAAGGCCGACGGCAAGCCCGTCCTGAACGTGGAGCTGCTCAAGGAACTGGACCGGGAAATCGCCGGGCGGAAGTACACCTTCGAATGGGTTAAGGGCCACGCAGGCCACGACCTCAATGAGGCAGCGGATGTCCGCGCGCGTGCGGCCGCCACCGCGTACCAGCAGGGGGTGGCAGCGCGTTCAGGCCCAGGCTTCGCGGGAGCCCCGGAGGCTGTTGGTCCGGAGGCTGATAGCCGGGTTGCCGTCAGCTCCGGGACAGGCACTGCGCTGGCCAGCCCCGACGCGGTCACTGCAGCCAGCCTGCGGGCCGCCACCACAGCCGGCGGTGCTGGCTCCGGCGGTCAGCACTCGTCCGGTCAGGGCTCTTCCGGCCAGGACCTCTTTAGTCACGACCCCTACGACGAGCCGGACCTCTTCAGTGAACTGGAGAGCGAATCCTTCATCACGGCGGAGTCCGCCGGGGCTGAGACGGGCCCCGAATCGATGGTCGAGGCCCTGGAACGCGAATTGTCCGGCCCCGACATCCGTGGCGACATCGGCCGTACCGGCGTCCTCCTCCACCCAGATTTTATGGAAATCGGAACGTCGGGCAGAGTCTGGACCCGTGACGCCACCATGATGGCGCTCGAAGAGGAACCGGCCCAGCACACTGAACTGGAGATCCTGGGTGCGGATCGCATCGGCACCAGCGCGATCCTGCTGACGTGCCGAAGCTACTCGCGCTCAGGCACGGCTCTCCATAGCTCATTGTGGGTCTTGGACGGCACCAGGTGGCGGCTCCGGTTCCGCCAGGGAACGCCGGAGGCCTAGGGGGCATTTTCGGCCGCGGACTCAGCTGAAGCGCTGGGTGTTGCCCTGCTCGGCCTGGGCGTAGGTGGACGCTGCCGATGCCAGCGCCATGTTGATGGATGCCAGCGACGCCTCCACCTTGCCCTGCGTGAGTGTCCACTCGGTCACCAGGGCCTGGAAGTTGTTGGCAGCCGAGCCTCGCCAGGTGGACTGCAGTTCGTCCAGGCCGCGCTTCATGGCCTGGACGTCCGAGCTGATCCGGTCCACGGTTGCTTTGACGTTGGCCGACTTGAGCTGAAGGAGTTCGGTGTCGACGGAAATGATGCTCATGGCTTGCTGCCTCTCGAAGTAGTGAGACAGCATCTGCTGCCCGCCCGGCTGCTCCGGGCCACTACAGCGAGCCTACGGACGGGCACTGCCCCCGCGCCACGCTCCCTGGCTATATGTGGATAACCTTGCCATCTCCTCCGTGGCCTCCGTCCAGGGGATCGCCATCCTGCCCGGCCGATCGGCCCGAAGGCGCTTCCACTAGGTGCTCATCGCCGGAGGGAGCCTCGTTGGTGGCGTCGTCCCTGACAGGCAGGCTGACCACCAAGGTAGCCCCGCCGCCGTCGGTCGTTTCCACCCTGACGGACCCGCCGTGCGATCCCACGATGGCAGCCACAATCGCGAGCCCCAGGCCGCTGCCGCCGGTCTCACGCGTCCGGGACGTGTCCGCCCGGTAGAAACGCTCGAATACCTTGGACGCATCCTCTTCCGAGATGCCAGGGCCGTGGTCCCGCACCTCGATCACCGCGAGCGGCTGCCCGCCGTCGGAGGTCCGGACCCCGACGCCGAGTTCGATCGGGCTGCCGTCCGGGGTGTAGCGCAGGGCGTTCCCCACGAGGTTCCCCACGACCTGTCGCAGTTTTGCTTCGTCACCGAGCACCGGGGCGGGTGCGGCCCGGTGGTCACCAAGGCCGGTCAGGGAGACGGGACGGGAGCGGTCGCTTGCCTGCGTGTCCACCACCGCATCGTGTGCGATCAGCTGCAGGTCAACCGGCTTTTGCTGGAGCGGGCGCTGTTCGTCCAGGCGCGCCAGCAGGAGGAGGTCCTCCACCATTGAACCCATCCGTTTGGCTTCACTTTCGATCCGCCCCATGGCCGTGGCCACGTCCTCGTTGGTGGCCAGCGCGCCATGGCGGTAGAGCTCGGAGAAACCCCTGATGGTCACGAGGGGGGTACGCAGTTCGTGGGAGGCGTCGGCCGCGAACCGGCGCATCCTGCCTTCGGAGGCTGTCCTGGCGGCGAAGGCCGTCTCAATGTGCGCCAACATGGCGTTCAGCGAGCTGCCGAGCCGCCCCACTTCGGTGCCGGGATTCTCGACGTCCACACGCCGGGAAAGATCGCCGGCGGCGATGGCCGCCGCGGTCTTTTCCACCTTGGCCAGTGGCCGGAACGACCGGGACACGGTCCAACTGGCGATCAGGGAGGCCAGCAGCAGGGTGAGCAGGCCGACGCCGGTGACCACCAGGGTGGCGTGCTTGAGGACATCGTCGACGCTTTGCAGCGGCAATCCGATGACAACAACGGCGGGTTGGCCGACATAGAGCACGTTCACCGCGACCACCCGCCAGTTATGGCCGTCCGTGCCGCGCACCTGGTAAGGACGAGCGCCCCTGTCCTGGGCGTCCTGAACGGAGATGGTTGAGATGTCCGGGCGCTCATCCGGATCGCCGCCCATCAGCTGGGGGTCCTCACCGGGCGTGTAAAGGACCAGCGAGTACTCGGTGGGGATCATCGGATTGGGTGCCTGCAGCTGGGTGAACGAGCGCTGCTTGCTGGCGAGGTCCACGGCGGCGATCAGCTTGTCATCCACCTGTGCCTGGAGGTAGCTGTGCAGCAATGCCAGGGTGCCGGCGCCGGTCGCGGTCAGCGCAACAATCAGCAGTGCCATGATCATGGCCACCAGCTGGGACCTCAGCGAGGCCGATTTCCACCGCTGCAGCAAGGTCAGCGCTTCTCTGCCGTCCGGAGCACGTAGCCCACTCCGCGTTTGGTCTGGATCAGGGCCGGTGCGTCCGGATCAATGTCCACCTTGCGCCGGAGGTAGGAGATGTAGGACTCCACAATCGAGGCGTCGCCGTTGAAGTTGTACTCCCAGACGTGGTCAAGGATCTGGGATTTCGACAACACCCTGTTCGGGTTCAGCATCAGGTACCGGAGGAGCTTGAATTCCGTGGGGGACAGTTCAATCACAGTGCCGCCGCGGCGTACCTCGTGGGCGTCGTCGTCGAGCTCCAGATCGTCTACCCGGATCACCGCATCGTCGTCGTCGAGCAGGGGCTGCGTGCGGCGCAGGACAGCGCGGATGCGGGCCACTACCTCATCGAGGCTGAACGGCTTGGTGACGTAATCATCCCCGCCTACCGTGAGGCCGGTGACCTTGTCTTCGGTATCGTCCTTCGCCGTGAGGAACAGGACCGGGAAGTGCTTGCCCGACGCCCGCAGCTTGCGGGTGACGGTGAAGCCGTCCATGTCCGGCAGCATCACGTCCAGGACCGCCAGATCAGGCGCGTGGAGCTCGGCGGCGGCCAGCGCGTCACGGCCGTTGGCGGCAGAGACCACCTCGAAGCCTGCGAAGCGAAGCGAGGTGGACAGTAGCTCGCGGATGTTGGGTTCGTCATCAACAACTAGCAGCTTGGCTTCCGGGCCGGTCTTCTTCATGTTCCCATCATGCTCCCAGAATCTGGGAGTTTTCTGGATGGAAGGTGGGTGTTCCATGGGGAGCCATAGTGGCCGTGGCCGCCCACCTCGCCGGACAGGAACACCGGGCGACCGTTAGGCTGCGCCGACATCCTTGGCGTCCATGATCCGGTAGGCATACCCCTGCTCTGCCAGGAAGCGCTGCCGCTTCGCCGCGAAATCCTGGTCCAGGGTGTCCCGGGCCACCAGCGAGTAGAAGCGGGCCGCCCGGCCGTCCTTCTTGGGGCGCAGCAGCCGGCCCAGCCGCTGGGCTTCCTCCTGCCGCGACCCGAAAGAACCGGAGACCTGGATGGCCACAGAGGCTTCCGGCAGGTCGATGGAGAAGTTGGCCACCTTGGACACCACCAGGGTATTCACGTCGCCGGCGCGGAAGGCATCGAAGAGTTTTTGCCGTTCCTTGACCGAGGTGTCGCCCTTGATGACGGGAGCCTGCAGGCGCTCGCCGATCTCGTCCAGCTGGTCAATGTATTGCCCGATCACCAGCAGTTGCTCGCCCTGGTGCCGGGCCACCAGCTGTTCCACAATCAGGGTCTTGGACTCGGACGTGGCGCACAGACGGTACTTGTCCGCGTCCTCGGCCATGGCGTACGCCACCCGTTCGTCCCGGGGCAGGTCAATCCGGACCTCCACGCAGTCCGCGGGGGCGATGTAGCCCTGCGCCTCGATGTCCTTCCAGGGCGCGTCATACCGCTTGGGCCCGATCAGGCTGAAGACCTCGCCTTCGCGGCCGTCCTCGCGGACCAGGGTGGCGGTGAGGCCAAGCCGGCGGCGGGCCTGCAGGTCCGCGGTCATCCGGAAGATCGGCGCCGGCAGGAGGTGGACTTCGTCATAGATGATCAGGCCCCAGTCGTGGCCGTCCAGGAGCTCCAGGTGCGCGTACAGGCCGCCGCGTTTGGTGGTGAGGACCTGGTAGGTGGCGATGGTGACCGGGCGGACCTCCTTGACTGATCCCGAGTACTCGCCGATTTCATCCTCCGTCAGCGACGTCCGCTTGAGCAGCTCGTCCTTCCACTGCCGGGCTGCCACCGTGTTGGTGACCAGGATGAGGGTGGTGGTGGAGCTCGTGGCCATGGCCGCGGCACCCACCAGCGTCTTCCCGGCCCCACAGGGCAGCACCACCACGCCACTGCCGCCGGCCCAGAAATTCTCGGTGGCGAGCTGCTGGTACGGACGGAGCTTCCAGCCGTCCTCGTTCAGGGCGATCAGGTGCGGCGTCCCGTCCACGTAGCCGGCCAGGTCCTCCGCCGGCCACCCGATTTTCAGCAGCAGCTGCTTGAGCTGGCCGCGCTGTGAGGAATGGACCACAATGGTTTCGCCGTCGATCCGCGGCCCCAGCAGGGGCTGGATTTTCTTGGCCCGGATGACCTCTTCCAACACCGGGTAGTCGTCCGTGCGCATCACCAGGCCGTGCTGCGGGTCCTTCTCCAGCCGCAGCCGCCCGTACCGGGACATGGTCTCCTCGACGTCGATCAGCAGCGAATGCGGCACCGGGAACCGCGAGTATTTGAGCAGCGTGTCCAGGACCTTCTCCGCGTCCAGGCCGGCGGCGCGTGCGTTCCACAGGCCCAGGGGCGTCAGGCGGTAGCTGTGCATGTGCTCCGGTGCGCGCTCCAGTTCGGCGAAAGGGGCGATGGCGTGGCGCGCCTCGGTGGCCAGTTCGTGGTCCACTTCGAGCAGGATGGTTTTGTCACTTTGGACGATCAGCGGGCCGTCGTTCACGCGGTGGAGTCCTTCACTGGCGCAGTTCTTCTGCGGCCTCAATATCGATAATGCGGTGGATGGAGAGCACGCGCTCGGTTTCCTTGGCAGGATCAAAGACCCTGACGCGTCCGCCGTTTACGGAGAGGGGAACAACTGTCTCCAGGCAGGAATTCCCCTGGCTGTCCACCACGTTCATGCTCACGCGCTGCTTGAGCCGGATGGCCCGTTGCAGGGTCTCCAGCCCAAGCTGGGTAGCAGCTTCGCCGGACCCAGGCGCGGGGCCCACGTGGTTTCCGTTTCCGGAGGCTTCAGCGCGCCTGTTCCGCAGGACGGCCAGCTGCGCGGCGACGTCGTCGTCGGCGGGCGCGGTCCTCGGCGCCGTGTAGACGGGCCGGGCACTGCCCGGAATACTTGTGGTGCGGCGGAGCCGGACCACGCCGGGCTCGGCCTGATCCACAGACGGCGAGAGGCCCAGTCCGCGCAGGACCTGCGCTGTTTCCCGCGGCGGAGCAGTGGAGATCAGCACCGTCGGCGCAATCCGGGCCAGCCCCAGGCCAGCGGCCCTGGACTCCGCCGCCAGTTCCAGCACTGTTGCCTCATCATCGCTTTGGATAAAGCTGGCGGCCGTTCCCACGCGGAGCCGGCCGTGCCGGGACGCGGTGTCCTCCACCAGGTATTCCAAGGGCTGGGGCACTGCCGTGGCCGAGTGCTCACGCAGGAACTCCAGCAGGCTCGACGCGTCATGACCGGCGTCCAACGCCCGGCGAACCGAGTTGGCGGAGAACCTGTAGATCGTGGCGGGTCCCTGCCCCTCGGCGTCGGCCATCACCAGCAGCTTTTCGGCCAGCTCCGGAGCCAGATAACCGGGGGCAACTGCGGTCAGGTCCGCCTGGAGCAGGACGTGGTTCAGTGCCGCAGGCAGATGCTCGCCGAGGATGTCCAAGGCTTCGTCCGGGTTGTCTTCGGCAATGGCGCTGCCCAGCTGGCTCAACGCGCCGGAGCCGATCAGTCCCAGCAGCTCCGCTTCCGCCAGCACACCCCTGATCAGGGAACTGAACCGGCGGGCCATCCGCGGCTGCGTCCATTCAGCCCGCTGGAGCACTGCCACGGCATCGAGGACCGGCGCCGTGCCGTCAGCAGCGGCAGCTTCCTGCGTGAGCTCCTCGAGAATTTCCAGGATCCGTTTCCTGACCACCGGGGCGTCCGGCCGCTGCGCTTCCGCTGAAAGGGCATTGACGGTATTTCCGGCCACGGCGCGGTGCGCGGCGGGAACGCCGCCGGGACCGGTAATGGGCTGACCCACGAGTGAAGGCACACGCTCGCTGGCGAGCCAGGCGTTGACCAGCCACAGCCACTGCTCCTGGCGGGGGAGGGACAGCCACTCCAGCGGCGGGGGCTGCACCCAGGAGGATGAGTCCACGTCAAGGCGCAACAGGCCGGAGAGGGCGCTGATCTCCAGCAGGAGGCCGGCCCGGTGCTGGTCGATGCGCAGTGTCTCGGCCAGCCGTTTCATTTCCCGGACGCCTACGCCGCCGCTGCGCAGTGTAGCCAGAGGCTGTTCGCGGACGGCGTGGAGGAGATCACCCACCAGCCGGAGGGTTTCAGCAATGGCGCCCAGCGCCGCGTTCCGACGAAGCGCGGCGGTGGTGCTGCCCAGCTCCGGAACCGGCGGGGAAAGGGAGAAGTCATTGATGATGGCACCGCCGCGAAGGGACAGCCCTACGCTGTGCGGCAGTTCCACGTGCGCGGCGTCCAAGGGGACCAGCAGGCCACGGGCCAGGAGCCAGTCCACAGGCCCGACGTCGGCGCCCTGGGTCGAGACCGAGGCTTTCCGTTGCGCCTGGGGGACGGCACCCATGGCCCAGTTACGGAATTTGGCGAGCAGCGCCGTCGTGCGTTCCGGGGCTCCGGCCAGTGCCTCTTTGAGTGCCTCGGGCGAGGACGTCCAGTGCTGCAGCGCCAGGGCTGCCTCCATGGGGGTGGTGGCGTTCTGGATGGAGACGCCGCTGCGGTGCAGCTCGGCAACGAGCTGGACCACCCGCTGGGCAAACGCGGGCTGAAGCCTGACCAGCTCGGTGTAGCTGCGCCCCAGCCCCGCAGGATAGATTCCCACCACGTCCTTGAGGCATCCCACCGGCAGGTAGTAGCGCTGCCGGTGGCCCGAAACCGCCGTTCCATGCGGCGGCTCGGCCCGGTGCACCAAAGCCAGTTCCTGGAGCGAGGCCAGGATGCGTTCCAGTGCCGCCACCGTGGATCCGGCAATGAGTTTCCGGAGGCCCGCCGCCGATGCGCTGTGTTCAGTGTCCGTGTTGGTGCACAGATGCAGGGTTTCCAGCACCTGCATCTGGGGCCTGTTCAACCGTTCGAGCGCACGCTGGACGCTGACCCGCGCACTTGCCCGGGCGGCCAGGGCTGAAAAGTCAGGAACCGCGGGGGACATAAGGTCCGGCCGCGCTGCGAAGAGCGCCCGCAACGAGTCATCGCTGCGTGCTTCCAGTTCTTTGCTGAGCGCGCGGATAAGGGACATCAGTCCAACGTTACCGCCCGCTGGACTTTCCTGCCCGGCGCCGGCCGGCCACGCTGTCCAGCACCAGGAAGAGCATTAGCAGGAACGCCGCAGGCAAGCCGTACAGGGCAGTGGCGGTGACCCAGGCCGGAGCAGTGGAGCCTGCGAAGGCCAGCGCCATGACTGCGCCCACCGCAACGAGGGAAAGCATGGCAACGACCGCTGCGCAGATCATCAGTGGGCGCCGGTATCGCGAGGGTGTCATGCAGGTAACGCTAACAGCCGGGCGACCGGTAACCTTGAGGAACAGACCAACACGGTCCGTTGCTGTCATACCCTGAACCCGCACATCAGTGCGGATGCGGTGACTGCAGGCCGTGTCAGAAGACGTCAGAACGAAGAAGGTTGATTACGTGCCTACCGGCAAGGTCAAGTGGTATGACAAGGAAAAAGGTTTCGGATTCCTCGCGGGCGAGGACGGCCAGGAAGTCTTCCTGCCCAAATCGTCGCTGCCCGAAGGCATCACGGAGCTGAAGGCAGGCACACGCGTTGAGTTCGGCGTTGCCGACGGACGCAAGGGTGCACAGGCCCTGGGCTTGCGCGTCCTGGACAAAACGCCGTCCATCGCCAAGGCCAAGCGGCCCAGCGCCCGGGACCTCGCGCCGCTTGTCCAGGACCTGGTCAGCGTGCTGGACAACCTCTCCGGAACCCTGTCCGCGGGCAAGTACCCGGAAGGCAACAAGGGCAAGGCCATCGCGGCTGCCCTGCGTAAGGTTGCCGACGAGCTGGACGTTTAGGTCTTGGCCATGAACGCGGAAGCTGAACAGCCGGACACCACGGCACCGGAGACGCTGGGCGCCAAAGCCGAAGCCAAGCGCCGTACCGGCGTGCCCGTGTGGCGGACAGGCAAGCCGGACGCCTTCCTCGCTGCTGCCGTTGGCGAGGCGAGGACAGCCATCGAAGGCATCACGGCAGCGTCGGACATCGGCGCGCACCTGGCTGCCAAAAGTGAGGGCGACCGCCTGGTCACCCACCTCTTCGAATCAAAAATGGCCGGTTACGACGGCTGGCAGTGGTATGCGGTCCTGACCAGGAACTCCCGCTCCAAGGTGGTCACGGTCAGCGAGCTTGGCCTCCTGCCGTCGGAGGATTCCATCCTTTCCCCGGAGTGGGTGCCGTGGGCCGAGCGTGTCCGCCCCGAGGATGCACAGGCGGCGGAGGAAGAGGAGCCGCGCGCTGCTGTTGCTTCCGCTTCGGAGCCGGACGCTTCGCCGGCCGAGGCTCACGCTCCCGGGTCCGAAGGCCAGGATGAAGAATCCGAAGACGACGAGCCTGCCGGCGAGGCTGACTAGCAGTTGAAAATGCGCGGGGTTGAGAACCAAGAAGGCCGGCACTGATGTCCACCTTCAAATCCCTGCACATCCTCAACTACCGGATCTGGTTCATCGGCGCGCTGGTTTCCAACATCGGAACCTGGATGCAGCGGACGGCCCAGGACTGGCTGGTGTTTGACCACCTCACCGATCACGACGCCGGAGCCATGGGCATCACCATGGCACTGCAGTTGGGGCCACAGCTTTTCCTGGCGCCCGTTGCCGGATTGGTCGCTGACCGGTACAGCCGCCGGCAGCTGCTGATCATGACGCAGTCAATGATGGCCCTCCTCAGCACCGGCCTGGGCATCCTGGTGGTGCTCGGCGCCGGCCAGCTGTGGCACGTCTATGGCTTTGCCCTGCTGCTGGGCATGGTCTCCGCGCTCGACGCCCCGGTCCGCCAGACCTTCGTTTCTGAACTCGTGCGGGACGACTACCTGCCCAACGCCGTAGCCCTGAACAGCGCCTCCTTCAACGTGGCCCGCATGATCGGGCCCGCTGTGGCAGGGATCCTGACGGTGGCTGTGGGCCCCGGCTGGGTTTTCCTGATCAATACGGCCACGTTCCTGGCCATGCTCCTGAGCCTGTGGAAGATCCCGACGGCGTCCTTACGGCAGCTTCCCCGGGCGGCCCCGGGCAAGGGCCGCATCAGGGAAGGGCTGCGCTACGTCCGGTTCCGGCCGGACATTCTGGTGGTCCTCGTCGCCGTGTTCATTGTGGGCACACTCGGGCTTAACTTCGTGCTGTTCATCGCCGCGATGGTGGGCACGGAATTCGGGCTGGACGCCAGCGCCTTCGGGCTCATGAACTCCATCATGGCCATCGGTTCCGTGGCGGGCGCGCTCCTCTCCGCCGGCCGCGGCAAACCCCGCCTGCGGATGATCTTCGGCGCGGCGGCTGCCTTTGGCGTGACGGCGGGGCTGGCCGCGCTTGCCCCGAACTACTTCTGGTTCGGCGTCGCGCTGGTGCCGGTGGGACTGTTCGCGATCACTATGATGACCAGCGCCAACGGCTACGTCCAGACCACCACCGATCCCGTCATGCGGGGCAGGGTCATGGCCCTGTACATGGCCATCTTTATGGGCGGTACCCCCATCGGCGCGCCGTTGGTGGGATGGGTGGCCAACGTCGCCGGCCCCCGGTGGTCGCTTTCGGTGGCGGCCGCCTCCGGGATCATCGCCGCCGTGATCGGAATGATCTGGATCATCCGCGCCCAGCAGCTCCGGCTCACCTTCAACCGGCGCGCCCGCGGCCTGAGGTACTTCGGCGTCGTGTCGCATCTGGGCGTCCAACAACCGGGGGACAACGCAGACGGCGCCGCCCGGGATGAAAACCCGGACGACGCCGTCGGACGCTGACACGCTCACGTCACCACAAAACAGCGCGAACGTACACTTGGGGCCCCGGTTCTTGGGCCCCAAGTGTACGTTCGCGCGGTAAAGCTACTTGCGCAGTTCGCCCACCACGAATTCGATGCTTGCCAGCAGTGCGGAGACGTCGGCCGGCTCGATGGCCACAAACGTGGCGATCCGGAGCTGGTTGCGGCCCAGCTTCCGGTACGGCTCGGTGTCCACGATTCCGTTGGCGCGCAGCACCTTGGCGATCGCGGCGGCGTCGATCGAGTCGTCGAAGTCGATGGTGGCGATGACGTTGGAACGGTCCTCCGCCTTGGCCACAAACGGGGTGGCGTACTCGGAGGCCTCCGCCCAGGCGTAGATCCGGCCAGCGGAGTCAGCGGTGCGGGCGGACGCGAAGTCCAGGCCGCCGTTGGAGTTCAGCCAATGCACCTGCGCGTCGAGGGTCACCAGGGTGGAGAGCGACGGCGTGTTGTAGGTCTGGTTCAGTTTGGAGTTGTCGATGGCGGTCTGGAGATCCAGGAAGTCCGGGATCCAGCGGCCGCTGGCCTTGATCCTCGCGGCGCGTTCCAGCGCGGCGGGGGAGAAGAGGCCCAGCCACAGCCCGCCGTCGGACGCGAAGTTCTTCTGCGGGGCGAAATAGTAGACATCGGCCTCGGAGACGTCCACGTCCAGGCCGCCGGCTGCTGAGGTGGCGTCCACCAGGACCAGGGAATCGGCGTCGGCGCCCGCAACGCGCTTGACCGGAGCCGCGACGCCGGTGGAGGTTTCGTTCTGCGGCCAGGCGTAGACATCCACGCCTGCCTCGGCGGCCGATACCGGGCGGGTGCCGGGCTCGGACTTGATGATGGAGGAGGCGTCCAGGAACGGGGCCTTGTTGGTGGCTGAGGCGAACTTGGAGCCGAACTCGCCGAAGGACAGGTGCTGGGCCTTCTTCTCCACCAGGCCGAAGCTGGCGACGTCCCAGAAAGCCGTGGAGCCGCCGACGCCGAGGACCACTTCGTAGCCTTCGGGGGCGCGGAAGAACTGGCTGAGGCCTTCGCGGACGGAGCCTACGAGGTTCTTGACGGGAGCCTGACGGTGGGAGGTCCCCAGGATGGTCTTGGACGCCGCTGAGAGCGCCTCGAGCTGCTCCGGCCGGACCTTGGACGGGCCTGCGCCGAACCGTCCATCCTTTGGCAGGAGGTCGGCAGGAATAGTGATGCTGGTTTCGCTCACGGGGGCTCCAATTTCGGCATGGACGTCGCTCACGTCCGGACGGTGGGGTGGCCGGTAGTCGGCAGTGACTGGATAAGGACCTCCTTTATTCTGCCTGAACCCTTGATTGGGCGGGAACTGGCGCCGTCATAGTCCGGCCAATGAGACCGTTTCTTCCTGCCCGTGATTATCCAGACAAATTCAAAATAGGCTAAGCTTTTTAGCGGACCTCGCCGCTGAGCGGGACGCGATACGGTGGGACAACGCAAGGTACTGCGCTCGAGGAGCTGAGCTGGATGACGGATCTGATCGATACTACGGAGATGTATCTTCGGACCATTTTGGAGCTTGAAGAAGAGAACATCGTTGCTCTTCGCGCACGCATCGCCGAACGGCTGCGGCATTCCGGCCCCACGGTGTCCCAAACCATCGGCCGGATGGAGCGCGACGGACTGGTAGTGGTCTCCGGAGACCGCCATCTGGAGCTGACCGAAGCCGGGCGGAAACGCGCCACGGAAGTGATGCGCAAGCACAGGCTGGCCGAACGGCTCCTTGCGGATGTGATTGGCCTGGACTGGGCCTACGTCCACGATGAAGCGTGCCGCTGGGAGCACGTGATGAGTGAACGCGTTGAGCAGCGCATCTACGAATTGCTCAACCACCCCACCGAGTCGCCCTACGGCAACCCCATCCCCGGGCTGGCCGCACTGGGCGGGCCGGCGTCCGCGCTGCCTGACGCCGCTGTGATTAATCTCCTGGATGCGATGCAGGGCTACGGGCCGGCGTCGAACGTGACGGTCAGCCGGTTGGCCGAGCCCATCCAGGTGGAACCTGAGCTGCTGGTCCAGCTGGACGAGGGCGGAATCAGGCCAGGTGCCTCGGTGTCCCTGGAACGCGTGGGGGAGTACATCTCCGTGCGGGTTCCGGGCATAGAAGGGGCGCTCGAGCTGCCCCCGGAAGTGGCATCGCACGTCTTCGTTTCCGTCCGCTGACGGGACGGCGGTCCCCCCGCGTGGGGCCGCGGGATAGCGCAATGACGACTCGTTCCGCAAAGATAACGGAATTGTTACTGTCCAACTTAATCACCTATAGTTGAAACTCAGCGTCGATACAAAAGCGTTACCTGATCCGAAGCCGAGCTCTGCCAGCGGATCAGGTGCACGAGTCACCAACTGGCAGAGGCGGGGGAACCACAACCGGCAGTCGCGAGACTGCCTTGGGGTGAAGTCCGTCAGCAGCAAGCCTCTTCCAGCGAAGGATCCTCACGGGATATCTCTGCGCCAAGTGCTTGTCACGGCGGACCGGGTCTTTGAACTCTCTGACCCGAATCCGACAGCTAACTTCGCAGGCTACCCAGAGAGGAACATTCTTGACCACGCAATACTCCAGGGGCCGCCGTCGCGCGGCGGGTCCCGCTTCGGCGCCCAGAGTGGCCGAGGATTTCACCGCGGAAAGGCCCCGCGACCCACAGCGGGAAGCACGCCGCCGCCGGGGACCCTTCCGGCAGATGACGGATTTCGCCGCTGCCAGTGGCCTCGGCCAGAAGGCCGGCATCGCCTTGGCAGCAACAGGCCTGGCTCTCACGGTGACGGTTCCCGTGACCGGCCCCGTGATGGCCACCCCGGCGCCCGGCCAGCCGGCGTCGTCCGTTTCCGCCGCCCCGCAGCCCGAAGTTACCGCCGAAGCCGCCGCCCAAATTGACTTCAGCCGCTCATCAGTGGTTACCCAGGGTGATCCCGACGGCAAGCTGAAGCAGCTGCTGAGCGCCCAGTCCGCGGGATCCATTACCCGCGCCGCCTCGGCCGGAAGCCTGGGCTCGCCGCTGGCCCAGCTGGTTACGGCCTCACCCTTCGGATTCCGGGTCAGCCCCATCACCGGCGGCACCGGCGACTTCCACCGTGGCCAGGATTACGTGGCACAGTGCGGAACCTCCGTCATGGCCGCTGCCAGCGGCACCGTGACCTTCGTCGGCTGGCACCAGTATGGTGGCGGCAACCGCGTGGTGGTGGATCATGGCAACGGCCTTGAAACCACGTACAACCACCTCTCGTCCGCCAGCGTCAAGGTAGGCCAGACGGTCAGCCGCGGCGACGTAATTGCCCTCAGTGGCACCACGGGCGCGTCCACGGGCTGCCACCTCCACTTCGAGGTCCAGATCAACGGCGAAGTCGTCGACCCCACCGGCTGGCTCTGACTCAAATGATGGCAAACTCTCGGATCGCAGCGACGTGCCGTGACCTGAATGTGACATTGGCCAGGAACTCCTGTAACGTCTAAAGCGCGTCAACTTTTCCGAAGTTGACGTTCTTGAGTGGATTGCCTAGCTCTGCCACCGCTCAAGGTCCGTTCGCATGACATCGTCTGGCAGGGGCGGGGGAACCAATTTTGGTCTTCGATTCTGAAGGCCTTGGGGTTAAGTCGCAAAGCTTCCACTGTGAAGCAGCGTGGCCGGGTGACTCCCATCCGAATCCGACAGCTCACCTCGTAGGCATTGGGAGAGGCTACCTTCGTGTCTTCACGCCATAATTCTGCGCGCCACCGCGCACAACCGGTTCGCACCAACCCCTTGGACTCCGTGTCCAAGGCAGTCAGTGCTAATGCCGGGACCGTAGGTCGCCAGGCTGCCGTTATCGCAGCTGCATCAGGTCTGATCCTGAGCATGGGGCTTCCGGCCAACGCCGCGGATACCACCGCCGGCGTTTCCGCCTCTACCGAGTCCGGTTCCGCGCAGACGGCACTCGCCGTAACTGCGGCGCCCACGGCTACCGTTTCCTTCGAGCGCCCCGTGATCAAGACCACGCCGGCACCGAAGGTTGAGACGGTTCGTGCGCAGTCCACGGCCTCCGAAACCGGGGCTCAGGGTGCTGCCGCAACCGAGGCCGCGGCCTCCAAGCTCGCTGACACTGTCTCCTCCGCTGCCGCTTCGGGTCTGGCAGCACTTGCCTACACCGGTATCGGCCACCCCTACGTTTGGGGCGGCACCACTCCCAATGGCTGGGACTGCTCAGGCTTTACGCAGTGGGTCTACGCCCAGGCCGGCATCAGCATTCCCCGCACCAATGCCTGGACAGCCATGCGGCCCACCGCCACACCGGCTCCCGGTGACCTGGTCATGCAGAATGGCGGCGCCCACGTTGGCATTTACGTCGGCAACGGCATGATGATCAGCGCACTTAACCCGTCACAGGGCACGCTGCTGCACTCCGTGGCCTCCACAGGCGGCGGATCCTTCTACACCATGAAGTAGAAGAACCGCACTTCGCTGGAAACTTTTCGCTAAATCCCCGTTCGGGGCGTGCCGGCGTACCCCCAAGATGCCGGCGCGTCCAAAGCCCTCGTGCTGCCCACGCGGTCCTGAGGAAAACGAAAGAGAGAAATTAATGACTACACGTGCAACTGTTGCACGGCACCGCGCCGAGGTCGCCAAGACCAACTCGCTGGCTGTCATTGCCAAGGCTGTCGGCGACAACGCCGGCGGCATGGGCCGTCAGGCCGCGGTTATCGCTGCCGCTTCCGGCCTTGTCCTGACCAGTGGTATCGCTGCGAACGCGGCAGACACCGGAGTGCAGCACGAAGGTGCTTCCGCTTCGAACCTTGAGGTTGAGGTTTCGGCCCCGGCCATTATTTCCGCTGCTTCCACCATTGCCATCTCCTACGAGAAGCCGGCCGTGACCACCACTCCGGCTCCGGTTGAGGCTCCCGAGCCGGTTGTTGAAGCTCCGGCTCCAGCTCCGGCCAAGGCCGCGGCCACTATCAAGGTAGCGTCGGCAACCCCTGCCGCTCCCTCGGCTCCCGTCGCTGCCAGCGGCAAGGGTGCTGCCATCCTGTCCGCTGCGTACGCGCAGCTCGGCGTCAGCCAGGACTGCACCATGCTGGTGACCAACGCCCTGGCCGCCGTGGGCATCAACTACCACGGCTGGCCCGCCGGCTACCTGTCCCTGGGTAAGACCGTGAGCGCCGCCGAGGCCCAGCCCGGCGACCTGATCTACTACGCAGACGGCGGCGCGGGCATGGCCCACATTGCCGTGTACGCGGGCAACGGCCAGGCAGTCCACGGCGGTTACAACGGCAACCAGACCGTTGTATTCAGCGCCAATGTTGGTTCAGGACCGGTTTTCATCCGCGTGTCCTAGCAGCTGCTTGAGTGTTCAAAGGACCCCCGCCTCACGGCGGGGGTCCTTTGCTGTCTGCGGGCTGTCGCACAAATCCGGACGGGCGGCCAGGCCCGACACGGGATCCCGGATACTTCCGGATTAGTTGATCCCGGGATTCTTTGTTTACTCTTGTGGTGTCGATCCATAGCCCGGATATGCCGGGGGCAGCCGGCCCTCGTGCCCCTGACGGGTGCGGCCACAAAGAGGTACGTGCATGCGCACTCTCGTTCTGAATGCTGGATATGAACCGCTGGCGGTAGTCACCTTCCGCCGGGCGCTGGTGCTTGTGCTCACGGGCAAGGCCAGCGTTATTGCCGAAGGCGATGACCCTGTGGTGGGGCCCCAGGAGATTATGGGCCGCCCGTCCGTGATACTCCTGAACCGCTACATCCGCCCCAGATACAACCAGAGCACCGCTGTCAGCCGCCGCGGCGTCCTGCGGCGGGACGGCCACCGCTGCGCTTATTGCGGCAAAGGGGCCCACACAATCGACCATGTCCAGCCCAAATCACGTGGCGGCGCCGACTCCTGGGAAAACCTGGTGGCCGCGTGCCTCCGCTGCAACAACAGCAAGGGCGATCACACCCCGGCTGAAATGGGCTGGAAGCTCAGGTTTGTCCCGGAACCGCCGCACGGCACCATCTGGCAGATCAAGGAACTTGAGAAGCCAACGCCGGCCTGGGATCCATTCCTGCTGCCGGAACGGGCTGCCTGATTTCGCGCCGCTGCTTCAGCCCCGCGCAGCATCCCGGCCCCGAGCAGTATTGCAGCCCCGAGCAGTATTCCGGCCTGCACGGTTAAGCTGGGTGGGTGGACGCTGACCCCCTCGAATTCGATGCCGTCATCCTCGCCGGCGGCCGTTCGTCGCGGCTCGGTGGCGTGCCCAAACAGAGCCTGACGTACGACGGCGACTCCCTGTTGCGCCGCTCGGTGGCCGCTGCCGGGGGTGCCGGAGCCGCCGTAGTGGTCGGGCCGGATATCCCGGAAGTGCCTGGCGGGGAGGTCCCGGCCGGGTTTCTGCGCTGCCGCGAGGACCCTCCGTTCAGCGGCCCCGCGGCTGCCATTGCGGCCGGGCTCGCGGCACTGGCCGCTGCGGGCGGCAGCCGTCCCGGGCTGACGCTGGTGCTGGCCTGCGATATGCCCAACGTAGGGCAGGCGGTGGCGGCGCTGAAGGCTGCGTTGCGTTCACGAGGGCCCGGCGCAGGACCTGCCGCAGGCAGTCCTGCGGGCCTGGAACCGGACGGCGTGGTGGCCGTCTCGGAGGATGGCCGCCGCCAGCCGCTCATTGGTTTTTATAGCACAGCCGCGCTACAACGTTCCGTGGCAGAACTGGAAAGCACAGGACGCTTAATCAACGGGTCGGTGAGGGCACTCCTTGCTAGTCTGGACGTGCAGCTTGTCGCCGTTCCGGCCGGCTCCACGGCAGACGTGGATACCTGGGACGATGCCGCCGCACTTGGAGTGGCCGGTCCGGATCCCCTGAGCGGGCTCCGGGGCAACACGGCCGCGAACGATTTGGGAGGCAGAGCGTGAAAAGCCAGGAAGAGACGCTGGAAGAGTGGTGCAGGTCCTTGCTCCAGGCGTATGAACTGGAGGACGTCCAGATCGACGTCAACACCATTCTGTCGCTGGCCGGCGTGGCAGCCCACTCAGTGGTCCGCCCGGCTGCCCCGCTCACCACTTTTATTGCCGGATTCGCCGCGGGCCTGGCTGCGGGATCGGGACAGGCCTCGAACGGCGCCGCCATGACCGCTGCCATGGACCGTGCCCGCAGCCTGGCTGCTGACTATGACGCCGAATCCGCCGGGACCCCCGTCGAATGACTCCCGTTCAGTGACCGCCGCCACCGGCGACGTATCCGAAAATCCTGAGCAGCAGTCAGCCCCGTCAAAGCACCTCGCCCACACCTGGGATGAGGCGCGCAAGGCCGCTTTTGATATCGCCACGCCGATTCCGCCCGGCCAGGTTCCCCTGGGCCAGGCCCTGGGCAGGGTCCTGGCCAGCGACATCACTGCGTTGCACGACATGCCGCACTACGCGTCATCGGCGATGGACGGCTGGGCCGTCAACGGCACTGGTCCCTGGATCGTGGCAGAACCCGGCCAGCGGCTGGCACCCCACCAGGCCAGCCCCATCGTCACCGGCGGACTGATCCCGCCCGGTGCTAAAGCTGTCCTGCGCAGCGAAGCTGCCGTGCTTGGAACGGACGACGACGGCCTTCCGCTGCTGATGACCGGCGGCACCGCCCGCCCCGGCGAGCCCGGGAACGGCCAGCACATCAGGAAGGCCGGCGAAGAAGCCGCCGCGGGAGAGGTGCTGGTCAAAGCCGGCGTAACACTGAACCCGGCCCATCTGGCGGTGGCGGCCCTGGCCGGGCACGATGACCTGCTGGTCCAGGGCAAGCCCGTGGTTAAACTCCTGCTGACCGGCTCCGAAGTTGTTGCCCAGGGGCTGCCGGTCCCAGGACAGGTCCGGGACACCTTCGGTCCGCAGCTCGCGGCCGTTGTGGGAATGCTCGGCGGCATCAACGGCGGCCAGGAACGGATCGGCGACTCTTACGCTGAGTGGCTGGACGGACTGGCGGACCTCCCACCCGAGGTGCCGGACCCCTCCGCGCTGCCAGCCGACGTCGTGATCACCACCGGCGGTACGGGCGTCTCAGATACCGACCACCTCCGCCGGGCCGTGGCGGAACTGGGCGGGCGGCTGGTTATTGACGGCATCGCCATGCGCCCCGGCCATCCGGCTGTCCTGGCCGAGCTCCCCGACGGTCGATTTGTCCTGGGTCTCCCCGGAAACCCGCTGGCGGCCATGATGGCACTGTCCACGGTGGGCGAACCGCTGCTGGCGGCGCTGGGCCACGGCAGTATGCCGCCGGTGCAGGAGGTCCCGTGCGGGACTACCATCGAGCCTGAGCCGGGACGGACCAGGCTGATGCCCTTCCGGCTTCTGTACGGGATGGCGTCACCGGCCAAGCACGCAGGTCCCGGGATGATGCGCGGACTGGCGTCGGCGCACGGAGTGCTGGTTGTTCCGCCGCATGGGGTACAGCTGGGCGAACCAGTCCCGGCGTTCGCATTGCCGTGGGGGCCGCCCGTGCCCGCGCCCACGGAGCCGGGTACCAAGCCCAAGGGCCGGCCCGCCGCGAAGCCGGCCACCCGGGCAGCTGGCAAGGACGCTGCGAAGCCCGCCGGCCCGGTGGACTGGAGTGCACTGCTGGGATAAGCGACGTGCTGCGGAATCCCGTACGCCGCGGCCCGGCCAGTGGTGCAATGATGGACCCATGAACAGCGCCAGCCGGCAGGTCCGGAACGTCCACGGGGCCCTTCGAGACAGTCCGGAGGTTCGCTGATGGGGCGCGTGACGCAGCGCCGCAAGGTGCACAAGTATGTTTTGGATGGCTCGCCCAGTGCCCTTGAGTTCCCGGTCCGCCACCGCGAGGACGTCCTCGCCGTCGAAGAGCCGCTGGAAATCCGGATCGGTTCGCTGTCGTTTTCGGTGACCATGCGGACTCCCGGGGACGACTTTGACCTGGTGGCCGGCTTCCTGGTGTCCGAGGGGATCATCTGGGCGCCCGAGCACCTCGTGTCGTTGCGGTTCTGCGCCGGCGAAGACGAAGACGGCGTCCAGACGTTCAATGTGGTGGAGGCCCAGCTGCGGCCCGACGTCGAACTCCCGGCGAAGGGACGGAACGTCTTCACCTCAAGTTCCTGCGGTATCTGCGGCACGGACTCGATTGAGGCAGTGCGCAAGTCTTCCCATTTCAGCCCGGCGGCGGATCCTTTGACCGTGCCCGCCGACGTGCTGGCTTCCCTTCCCGGACGGCTCCGCGAAGCCCAGGACGTTTTTGACGTCACCGGCGGAGTGCACGCCGCGGGCCTCTTCCGCATAACTGACGACGGCGGCGTGCAGCTCTTGTGCCTCCGCGAGGACGTGGGACGCCACAATGCCGTGGACAAGGTAGTGGGCTGGGCCCTGCGGGAGCGGTTGCTTCCGCTGACCGGGCTGGTCCTGCAGGTCTCGGGCCGCGCATCGTTCGAACTCGTGCAGAAAGCAGCGTTGGCGGGAATTCCCGTACTGGCGGCAGTGAGTGCACCATCGAGCCTTGCTGTGGAGCTGGCGGAGGCCAGCGGCATGACCCTGGCAGGATTCAGCCGGGGCACGAGCCTGAATATCTACGCCGGGCATGGCAGGATCACGCTGCCAGCAGCGCCGGTTCCTGCTGGCGTTGCTGGCGATGCTCCGGGGCGGACCCGGCCAAGTTAAGCGCGAACGCGCCGGGATAAAACGGCGCCGGCACCTTCGGCGGAGATTTCCCGTGACGCTTGGTTATTGAGCTACTAGCCGGTAGATTTTATCCATCGATTGGACGCGTTTGGTCCGGCTTTGAGTACTCCAGTTCAAGCACTAAGAGGGTTTACATTGCATGACGACCGCCGGATCACCGAAGTCCGCCTGGACCGGTTTGTCCGCGAGCGGATCATTCCCGCGGTTTACGCCCGCACCGTTCCGCTGAACCTAAGCAGCTGGGATGCGCCCGGCGAACCGGTGTCCGTGCTGGATGCGCTGCGGAATCGCTTCGAGCCGCAGGAACACGGTGCTGCCTGGGGCAAGCCGTGGGGGACCAAGTGGCTGCGCCTGCAGGGCGACGTCCCGGAGGCCTGGGGCACCGGCCCGGACACTGCCGTCGAAATCGTGGTGGACCTTGGCTTCATCAACGAGGCCCCCGGATTCCAGTGCGAGGGAATCGCCTGGCGACCTGACGGCACCATCATCAAGGCGATTTCGCCCCGGAACCAGTACATTCCGCTGAAGCTCCTGGGCAGCGGCATGTCCGTTGACTTCTACGTTGAGGCGGCCGCCAACCCGGACATGGCACAGGGCTGGACCTTCGCCGCCACACCCTACGGGGATAAGGCAACAGCAGGAACGGCGCCGCAGTACCGGCTGGGCAGGATCGCCATCGCCGAACTCAACCAGACCGTCTGGGAACTCCAGCAGGACATCTGGACCCTCGCCGGGCTCATGCACGAACTCTCCCCGGAGCAGCCGCGGCGCCATGAGATCCTCCGTGCGCTGGAACGGATGATGGACCAGATGGATCCCGACGACGTCCCAGGCACCGCCGCCGCCGGGCGGGCAACCTTGGCCGAAGTCCTGTCCAGGCCCGCCTACGCTTCCGCCCATCAATTGGTGGCTACGGGCCACGCCCACATCGATTCCGCCTGGCTCTGGCCGGTGCGTGAAACCATCCGCAAATGTGCCCGGACGTTCTCCAACGTGGTGGCGCTGATGGATGAGGATCCGGGCTTTGTGTTTTCCTGCTCGTCAGCCCAGCAGTTGGCCTGGATGAAGGAGTTCTACCCGGAGCTTTTCAGCCGGATCCGGGAAAAGGTCAAGGCCGGGCAGTTCGTCCCGGTGGGAGGCATGTGGGTCGAGTCGGACACCAACATGCCCGGCGGCGAGGCCATGGCCCGGCAGTTCATTGAGGGCAAGAACTTCTTCCTCGACGAGTTCGGCGTCGAATGCCGCGAAGCCTGGCTTCCGGATTCCTTCGGCTATTCCGCGGCCCTGCCGCAGATCGTCAAGTCGGCGGGCAGCCGCTGGTTCCTGACGCAGAAGATCTCGTGGAACCAGGTCAACCGCATGCCGCACCATACCTTCAACTGGGAAGGCATCGACGGCACCCGGCTGTTCACGCACTTCCCGCCCGTTGACACCTACAACGCCGAGCTCAGCGGACGCGAACTGGCGCACGCCGAACGGAATTTCCGCGACCACGGGCGCGGCAATACCTCGCTTGTCCCGTTCGGCTACGGCGACGGCGGCGGCGGACCCACGCGGGAAATGCTGGCGGCCGCCAGCCGCACCGCGGACCTCGAAGGTTCGCCTAAAGTCCGTGTGGGTTCCGCCGAGAGTTTCTTCGCACAGGCTGAGGAAGAGTACCCCTCCCTGCCCGTCTGGGTGGGGGAGATGTACCTGGAGCTCCACCGCGGCACGTACACCAGCCAGGCCCAGACCAAACGCGGCAACCGGCGCAGCGAACACCTGCTCCGCGAGGCCGAACTATGGTGCGCCACCGCTGCCGTCCGCAGCCCCGGTTCGTTCGAGTACCCGGCAGCAGAGCTGAAGCGACTCTGGCGGCTGGTGCTCCTGCAGCAGTTCCACGACATCCTGCCCGGCAGTTCCATTGCCTGGGTCCACCAGGACGCGGAACGTAACTACGCCGCCATCAGCGCCAGCCTCGAAACCCTGATTGGGCAGGCAGCGGCCGCGCTCCTCGGCGAGGGGTCGCAGACCTTCCTGCTCAACGCCGCACCGCACGCGCGCAACGGGGTTCCAGCGTTGGCGGCCGCGGAGCTTTCGGCGACCGGCCAGTCGGTTCAGGCAACCGCTGTGGATGGCGGTTATGTGCTGGACAACGGCATCATCAGGGCGGTCCTGGATGCCGATGGCCTGCTTGCCTCCCTGACCGACTACGCCACTGGACGCGAAGCCATCGCTCCAGGTGCCCGCGGCAACCTGCTGGAACTCCACCGGGACACGCCCAACCAGTGGGACGCCTGGGACATCGATGAGTTCTACCGCCGCAACGTCACGGCCCTCACTGCGGCGCAGGCCATCCGGCTGGAGCATGCCGGAACCAGTGCCGTTGTGGTGGTTGACCGGGTTGCCGGCTCGTCACCGCTCACCCAACGGATCAGTCTGGATGCCGGCAGCGGCTCCCTCACCATCACCACCACTGTTGAGTGGCAGGAGAGCGAGAAACTGCTCAAGCTGGGCTTCCCGCTGGACGTTAGAGCGGACCGCTCCGCGTCGGAGACCCAGTTCGGCCATGTCTTCCGTCCCACCCACGTCAACACCTCTTGGGAAGCCGCCAAGTTCGAGATCTGCGCGCACCGCTGGATCCATGTGGCCGAACCCGGCTACGGTGTCGCGATTTCCAACGCTGCCACCTACGGACACGATGTCACCAGGAGCGTGCGCGATTCCGACGGCGGGACTACCACTTCGGTGCGTCTCTCGCTGTTGCGCGCACCGAAGTTTCCGGACCCGACGGCGGACCGCGGCCGCCAGGAACTGATTGTGACCATCCGCCCCGGCGCCGGAATCGCCGAAGCCGTGGAGGAGGGGTACCGCACCAACCTTGCACCCCGGCTGGTGAAGGGCGCCCACGGCGTGGAGCCGCTGTTCGCCGTGGACAACCCCGCCATCGTCATCGAGGCGGTCAAGCTTGCCGAGGACGCTTCAGGCGATGTTGTGGTCCGCCTCTACGAGTCCTTGGGGCAGCGGTCCGCAGGCGTGCTCAGGGCCAACTTCCCGGTCACAGCCGTCCAGGCCACGGATCTGCTGGAGCGGGCCACCGACGCCCCGGGGGTCAGCACTGCCGCAGGAGAGCAATCAGTGGACCTTTCGCTGCGCCCATTCCAGCTGGTGACCCTGAGGTTCGCGCGGTAGGTGCGGCATGGATGCAGCTGTTCCGCCAGCACTTGGGTGAGTCAGCACTCGGGCGGAGCAGTAAGGGTACCTGGCCGTTAAATGGCTGAGTGGGGGCGGTCCCCAACGGCCCGCCACCACTCATCCCCCCAAAGGATGCAAAGACTCAACAGGCCCGGCGTCCGGGAATCTATCCCCGTTCGCGAACACCGGCACCTAACTTCACACATTCATGATTGTGCCATGTCTAATGATTTTGTGAAAGTGTGAAGGCTACTTTGCAGTAGAAGTCCTTGACCGAGGGCCGCCCCGCCCGTGCCGGAGCCTGGCCACCGCGATCAAAGCCAGGCCAACAACAAAGCAAAGAATTGCGGTGTAATTGATCAGGAATGTCGCCGCTCCCCAGTTGGGCGGATAGAAGGGGAAGAGCAGCGATAGCGTGATGGCCACCGAGCCTGTGCCAAGCAGGAAGGCGGCGATGCGAACCAGGGTGGGCAGCGTACTGCGGACCGCGCGCACCATGGCCGGCAGCAGGACCAGCGAAACGTAGGCCGGATAGGTGCGGCCAGCGGACCCGTAGTACTGGACCAGGTCCCGATCTTTGTCATCCTGGCCTGCCACGGCAACCAATCCCACGGTTGAGCCGCCGGTGTCCATCATCAGGAACACACCAAGCACGGTCAGGGAAGTCAGGCCCAGGACAGCCATCCCGATCCGTCCGGTGAGCAGCCGGTAGGCGTCGTTGGCTCCAAAGCCCTTGGTGACGCGCATGCCCACGCAGAAAATAGCGGCGAAGATGACAAAACGGAGCAGGAGGTTCGCCACGTTAACCCCGCCGAGCGCCTGGTCAATGGCAAGGTACGGCCCCCGGATGCTGAGCAGGGTGGCGAGCGTCATCAGCGTAAAGATGTAGAAGATCGTCCTGTTCTTCCCCCGCACGGCACTGGGAACACGCGCGATGGCCACCAGACCACAGACGGTCAGCGTGGACCACTGCAGGATTTCGATCATCCCAGGTTCTCCCAAATCTTTTCGGTTGTCTCGTGATCATGTTCCTGCCGGCGGAGGGCCCTGCCGAGAGTCTGCAGCCTGTCGCCGGCCAGCGTGGTCAGCTCGCCGTCGGACAGGCTGTCGAGCGCGGCGAGCCGGGCTCCGGGAGGCCAGCCGGCCTCCGCCTCCGTGATCAGCCCGGTGGCCACCAGGCCGCTGGCAGGGCCGACGCCGGCGGCAACGGAAGTGGCAACCGCCAGTTCGGGAGCCAGCCGGTTTGCGGTCAGTTGTGCCGAGTAGTTCTGCGGGGCGATGCCGGTGGCGGCAGAGACCCGGTGCCGCAGTTCGCCGTCGTCGATGGCTTCCACCCAGTTCTTGACCGAGGTGGCGTGCGGGGCCGGCTCCAACGCAGACGAACCGGCCGGCGCCTCGGCTGTCGGCACACCGCCCGGGTCCGCGGCGGAGCGGGCCAGAATTGCCCGTAGGAGGTCCGGGGTGGAGATCTGGCTGACCAGTTCGGACCCGATGGGCGGTCGAGTGTCCGCGAGCTGGCTGTAAGCGTCGAACGACGCCAGCGCCGAGACGGGGTTGACGTTGTACGCCCGGCTGATGCTGACCACTGTTGCCTCTGCCACCTTGCCCCGGACAAGCTGCTGGGCCAGCGTGGTGCGCTTGATGCCGGACACCCGGCAGATGTCTGACGTGCTCGTGTGCGGGGCGATGCCGTGCAGCCAGCGCTGGAACGCTTTGGCAGGAATAGGCATATCGGCTCTCTGCTGAACGGATGATTGCCTTTTGATTTTAGCCTGTTCTTGCGCAGGCGGTTTGGTGCAGCATCCCGATTCGACTATGCTTGATGGTCGAGCCCGTTGGTCCGTACACCCCCCAAGTCCGGACCAGCGGGCTCTTTAGTGCCCTAGCACTTTTCGGGGCGTCGCATTGCGGATTTCCCGCAGTTTCGGCCGATTCAGGCGGGCTCCTCCGGCCGGGCGGCGAGAGGACGGACCAACCTATGACTGCAACCCTTGTTGCCAAAGATCTTTCCGGCGGCCACGACCACCGGACACTGTTCGCCAATCTTTCCCTCACGGTGGCCCCCGGCGACGTGGTGGGTGTGGTGGGCGCCAACGGCGCCGGAAAATCCACCCTGCTGCGCCTGCTTGCCGGAGTGGACCAGCCCCAGGGCGGCAGCGTCAGCCTCGCCCCCGCCGATGCCTTTGTGGGCTGGCTGCCCCAGGAACACGAGCGCGTCGCTGGCGAGACCGTGGCCGGCTACATCGCGCGCCGGACCGGCTGCGCCCAGGCCACCGTGGAGATGGAGTCCACCGCGGAGGCCTTGGGATCTGGCGCACCGGGAGCCGACGACGCCTACTCGCTGGCCTTTGACCGCTGGATGGCCTCCGGCGCGGCAGACCTCGACGAACGTATTCCGCCCGTCCTGGCCGACCTCGGCCTGGACACCGGAGCAGACGCTCCCATGACCGGGCTCTCCGGCGGCCAGGCCGCCCGTGTGGCCCTCGCTGCGCTCCTGCTCAGCCGCTTCGATGTTGTGCTGCTGGACGAGCCCACCAACGACCTTGACCTGGCCGGCCTGGCCAAATTGGAAGCTTTTGTCCAGGGCCTGCGCGGCGGTGTGGTGCTGGTGTCCCATGACCGCGAGTTCCTGGCCCGCTGTGTCACCACCATTGTGGAACTGGACCTGGCGCAGAATTCCGTGGCCGTGTACGACGGCGGCTACGAGGCCTTCCTCGAGGAGCGCGCCGTGGCGCGGCGCCACGCGAGGGAAAAGTTCGAGGAGTTCTCCTCCACCAAGGCAGACCTGGTCTCCCGTGCCCGGACCCAGCGCGAATGGAGCTCCCAAGGGGTGCGGAATGCCATGAAGAAGAGCCCGGACAATGACAAGATCCGCCGGGCCGCCAGCACCGAGTCATCGGAAAAGCAGGCACAGAAGGTCCGGCAGATGGAATCCCGGATTGCCCGGCTGGACGTGGTGGAGGAGCCGCGGAAGGAATGGCAGCTGCAGTTCACCATTGGCCAGGCGCCCCGCTCCAGTGCAGTGGTGGCCACCTTGCGTGACGCCGTCGTGAAGCAGGGAAGCTTCACGCTGGGCCCGGTGAACCTGCAGCTGAACGCGGGGGAGCGGATCGGGATCACCGGCCCCAACGGAGCCGGCAAGTCGACGCTGCTGCGCCTGCTCCTGGGCGTGCAGGCGCCGGACGCCGGCAACGCGGCCATGGGTGCCTCGGTGGCCGTGGGCGAAATTGACCAGGCCCGGGGACTGCTGGCCGGGAGCCTCTTCCTTGGCGACGCCGTCGAAGCTGTGCTCACGGACCTGAATCCGGCGGAGGTCCGCACCCTGCTGGCCAAGTTCGGGTTGAAGGCGGACCACACCTCACGCCCGGTGGATTCGCTGTCGCCGGGGGAACGCACCCGCGCCGCCTTGGCACTGCTGCAGGCCCGCGGCGTGAACCTGCTGGTCCTGGACGAACCCACTAACCACCTTGACCTGCCCGCCATCGAGCAGCTGGAAGAGGCACTGGGAAGTTATGAGGGCGCTTTGCTGTTAGTAACCCATGACCGGAGGCTGCTGGAGAATGTTCAGCTGGATGTCCGGTGGAACGTGGACAACGGAATGGTAACTGAACTGATGGCAGACGACTCTTCACAGGCGGGGCACCAGCGATGAGCATGGACGGCGTCGCCTGGCACTCCCTGTACAACATCTCCCGGGCCAAGAACGGCTCCAAGCCCTTCTCCAAGGCCACCCTGAAACGGGTCATGGGTTTCGCCCGCCCGCACCGGACAAAACTGATCGCGTTTGTGGCGCTGTCGATTGTGATGGCGTTCCTGGCTGTCGCAACCCCTGTCCTGGCCGGTCAGGTGGTTGATGCCATCGTGGCCAAGGCGGGTACCGACGAAGTGATTCGGCTGGCGATGCTGATCGCCGTCGTGGCCGTAGCCGAAGCAGGGTTGGGACTCGTCAGCCGCTGGCTGTCCTCCAACATCGGCGAAGGCGTGATCGTGGACCTGCGCACCCGGGTCTTTGACCATGTGCAGAAGATGCCCATCGCGTTCTTCACCCGTACCCGCACCGGGGCCCTGGTCAGCCGCCTGAACAACGACGTCATCGGCGCCCAGTCCGCCTTCGCCGGAACCCTTTCCGGCGTGGTCAGCAACGTGGTGGCCCTGATCCTGACGCTGATCGTGATGCTCGGGACGTCCTGGCAGGTCACCGTGCTCGCCATGATCCTGCTGCCGATCTTCCTCATCCCCGCCCGCCGGATGGGCTCCCGGCTCGCGGACCTGCGCCGTGAGGCCGCAGACCACAACGCAGCCATGGGCACCCAGATGACCGAACGGTTCTCCGCTCCGGGCGCCACGCTGGTGAAGCTCTTCGGCCGGCCGGATGAGGAATCCCGCGAGTTCGCCGTCCGGGCCGGCCGCGTCCGGGACATCGGCGTCCGCACGGCCATGCTGCAGTTCACCTTCGTCACCGCGCTGACGCTGGTCTCCGCGCTCGCCTTGGCCCTGGTCTACGGCCTGGGCGGCTGGCTGGCCATCGGCGGGCAGCTCGCCGCGGGTGACGTGGTGGTGCTGGCACTGCTGCTGACCCGCCTCTACGCCCCGCTCACCGCCCTGTCCAACGCCCGCGTGGAAATCATGAGTGCGCTGGTCAGCTTCGAGCGGGTCTTCGAGATCCTGGACCTCAAGCTCCTGATCCAGCAGAAGCCCGACGCCGTGGCCATCCCGCCGGGACACGTGTCCGTGGAGTTCGACGACGTCCGCTTCGCCTACCCCTCCGCGGACAAGGTCTCGCTGGCCTCGCTCGAGGAAGTGTCCACGCTGGACACCCGCGGCGGCGAAGAGGTGCTGCACGGCATCAGTTTCCGCGTGGAACCCGGCCAGACCGTCGCCCTGGTGGGTTCCTCCGGTGCCGGAAAGTCCACTATCGCGCAGCTGCTTTCCCGGCTGTACGACGTCGATTCCGGGGCAGTGCGGCTCGGCGGCACCCTTCCCGGGACGGGACTGGACGTCCGTGACGTCACCTTCGATTCCCTGCGCGACACCCTGGGCATGGTCACCCAGGACGGGCACCTGTTCCACGAGTCGATCGCGTCCAACCTCCGGCTCGCCCGGCCGGACGCCACCGAAGAGGACATGTGGGACGCCATCCGGCAGGCCCGCCTTGAGACCATGATCCGGTCCCTGCCCGACGGCCTGGACACCGTGGTGGGGGAGCGCGGCTACCGGCTCTCCGGCGGTGAACGCCAGCGCCTCACCATCGCCCGGCTCCTGATCTCCCAACCACGGGTGGTCATCCTCGATGAGGCTACCGCCGCACTGGATTCGACGAACGAAGCCGCCGTGCAGGCGGCCCTGGGCGCCGCGCTCGAGGGGCGCACCGCCGTCGTGATTGCCCACCGGCTGTCCACCATCCGTGCCGCCGACGTCATCCTGGTGGTGGAGGACGGGCAGATCGTGGAGCGCGGTAACCACACGGAACTGCTGGCCGCCGATGGCCGGTACGCCGAGCTCTACCAGACGCAGTTCGCCGAGGCCTCGGCCGTGGCAGCGGAAGCCGTTCCGGAGTACTAGACCCTGCCCCTAGCGGCGCAGCGCGGCCAGTTCCGGCAGGATGTGGTCCGTGAGCAGCGGGGCGAGGTCCGCGGGTGGCGGCGCGCCCCGATCCAGCGCAGCCAGGTCCAGCCAGCGGATCTCGGCGATCTCAGCGGAGGGGTGCGCCGTCCAGGTTCCGGGCGCGGTAAATACGGTGGCTTCGATGTCCGTGGCGGCCTCGTTGGCGGCGTCGGCGATCCAGACGCCCATCAGCTTCAGATCCTGCGGGTCCAGCACGATCCCCACTTCCTCCTGAAGTTCCCGCGCCGCGGCGTGGACGGCGGTTTCACCGTCTTCTGGCTTGCCGCCGGGGTGCATAAACATGCTGGTGCCGCGCTTGCGGACCGTCAGGAGCCGGCCGGCGTCGTCGAAGACACAGACGGCGGAGACAACAATGCGGGCTTTCACGGTTCCGAGCCTAGCCTGTTCAGACCTGACGCTTCAGGCCAGTCGATTCAGACCTGACGCTTCAGGGCGGATGTCAGCAGCAGGTCCTTGCGCGGGCCGGTCACATCCCACGTGTAACGGAAGTTGTCCGGGCCGTCGTAGGTGTAGGCCACCCGGTACGTATCGGGATCGCACCAGTGCTGGTCCTGGCTGGCCTCCGGCGTGAAACTCATCCGGTGAAAGGGCCGCCCGTCGGCAAAAAACACGTCCAGGGCGTCGATCCGGTCTGCGGGTTTCAGGACGTAGTCACGCGAGGCGGGGCCGGTAAAGGCGGGCCAGCGCATGGTGCCTTCTTCACGGAAGGCCAGACCGCCGTCGTCCGTTGGGGAAAAACGTACGACGCCGGCAAAGGTTCCGTGAGTGCCGGTGGACCGGTCCAGCAGTTGCCGTTCAACGGCCCATTTCCCGTGAACGGGCAACTCCCCGGCCGGTGAGGGGCCGAGCAGGTAGGCGCGGAGGCCAAACTCCGGTGACGGAAGATTCAAGTGCCCTCGATTGGAATCGAACCAACGACACCGGCTTTAGGAGAGCCGTGCTCTATCCACTGAGCTACGAGGGCGCGTGTCCGCTGTTCCGGCAGGGCCGGTCCGTCCGGACACGGATACAAGCATACAAGGTGGGAGGCCGTACTACGCTCTTGGCATGAGATCAGCCCTGACGTCCGCCCCCGCCGTGGCCTACCTCCCGGACACCGCCTCCGCCCGCCAGTACATCGGCGCCTGGTCCGTGCTGAGTGTCCTGCAGTATTTTGTGGCGGAAACTGCGGTGATCGGGGCGTGGGGCGGCCCGCAGCCCTATGACCGCCGGACCGGATACATCAGCGACCTCGGCGCGCTTCATTGCGGGATCTATGACGGCCGGGACGTGTGTTCGCCGCTGCACTGGCTGATGAACGCCTCGTTTGTGATCCAGGGGCTGGGCATGCTGCTCGGTGCGCTGCTGCTGGGCTCGGGGCTGCTGTGTGTGGCCGCCCGTGCCGGAGCGCGCGTCCAGCCGGCGCGCCGGAAGCCTTGGCTGGCGGCGGTCTGCGTTCGCATCCTGACCGGCGCCGCCGGTGCCGGGACCATGATCGTGGGGTTGGTGCCGGAGGATGCCGGCTCCGCCTTCCACTTCATCGGCGCGGTGGTGTATTTCCTCGCCGGCGCGGCGGCCCTCGTGGCGCTGGGCGCCCTGTGGCTGCGGCAGACGCCGCTGGGGTGGTTTGTCCTGGCGTGCGGCGTGGTGTCGCTCGCCGCGCTGGCGACCGGGGGGCTGACGGGCATGGACGTTCCGGAGCCGGGCACGCTTGAGAGGCTGATGGGCTACCCCGTCACTGTGGGTGTGGCAGCGGCGGGCCTGGTGATCGCACAGCGGGTCCACCGGCACCGGAAGGAAGTACGCTCGGTGCGGTCTGCAGGTGGCCGCTGACCCAGTGCTCCAGACGTGGCGGACTCAGGGCCGGTCGAGGAAGAAATCCCGGAAATCGGTGAGCGAAGCACCCCCGGGGTAGCCGAGTGCATCGGCGCCCACCGACACCGCGTCGTCGGGTGAAAAAATACTGACCGAGAAGGTGCCGGTCTTAAGGTCTTCGGTTTCCTCCAGCATCGCCGGAAGGGCTCCCTCCAGCGCCCGGGCAAGCACTGCCTCGTCGCTGTCTGTCCCCACCAGCTTCGCGGTGATGAAGTTTCCCGAGGTGTTCATGTTCACGTGGAGCTGCGCCGAGGTGCCCCCCGGAACGAACATCGCGGCGTCCTGCATGGCGGTCTTCAGGCGGTCAGCCGGTGCGGGTCCACCCACGCCGCATGCTGAGAGGCAAACAGAATAAGCCCCAGGAGCATGGCCGAAGCGAACGGTTTAGAAAATCTGCGCAAGGTCACTTCGGCTCACCCGCCAGAACCTCCGCCGCCTTGTGGACAGTTAATGCCCAGGCCAGTCTTCTGATCTCAAAGATATTGAGAGCAGGATCCGTCCGTGATTCCCCCATGGATTCCCCCAGTGTTTAAGATCCGGCATCAAATGCCAGCACTGGACACACTATCGGGGTGTCCGGCAGGAACGGTATGGGGAGAACTCTCCGGAGGTAGGGGCGGGAGCCTACTGCTGGCGCGGCCGTTTGCCCAGAAACACCGCCGCTGCCCCGGCCAGCAAGCTGAGGACGAACAGCACCCACCCGCCAACGGTGAGCCCGGATGCCAAGGCGACCTGGCCGGCGTCGACCGTTTCCGATCCCAGCGCGGCGTCGATGGCGACATTGCCCCACAGCCGGACCACCACAAACAGCAGCGGGACGGCCCAGAGCGCCCAGCGAAGGGACTTCTTGGCGACGTTGGTACCGATCAGCAGCAGCCAGGTGAAGCCGAAGATCAGCGGGAAGAGCGTACCGGCAGTCTTGTGGACGTAGTTGAGCTGGCCGCGGGCGTCGTCGTTCATGACGGCGTTAAGCTGGCCAACGTAGCCGGCGTCGAAACCGCCCACCAGTGAGTCCGGCATGGCCAGTCCGGTGGAGAGCTGGGTGAGCTGCTGCATCGTGAGCAGGTGGACGTACCAGAACAGGAACAGGCTGACAACGACGCCCGCGATGAGGATCAGGTTGGTGTTGTTCTGGGCCTTCTGCGGCGAACGGCTGGTGGTGGGGTTGATAACCGGCGGAAGGCTGTGCTGCGGAACAGCCGCCTTGGAGCCGTGCTTTTTGATCCGCTGCGCTGGGGTTTTGGCCATGGCACCATTATCCCGCCGCCTAAACTGGGTCCATGACCACTGGCAGGCACAGCGCCCTTGAACTTGACCCCGCCCTGGACGATTACCAACTGGCCTCCGCGCTGGTGCGCGAAGCCGGGCAACTGGCGCTCCTGATGCGCATGGCCGGACTGCAGTCCCAGCAAAAAACCTCCATCTCTGACGTGGTGACCGCCGCGGACCACGCAGCGGAAGCATACGTGCTGGGGCAGCTGCAGCGCTGCCGGCCGGAGGACGGCATCCTGGGGGAGGAAGGCGCCTCTGTGGCCGGCACCAGCGGCCGCACCTGGGTGATCGACCCCGTGGATGGCACCTACAACTTCCTGCACGGATCCACGTACTGGTGCTCGGCCCTCGCGCTGAAGGATTCCTCCGATGTGCTGCTCGGCGCCATTTTCCAGCCGGAGGAGGACAAACTCTGGCTCGGCGGCACGGCCCACGCGGCCACCCTGAATGGCGAGGTGCTGACCTCCTACCGGGACGCGGGGGCCGGCCAGGACAGCACCGCGCGCAACGCAACGGCGCTCGCCGAACTCGGCGCAGCCACCTACATCCACCCCACCTGGCTGATGGATCCGCTCTGCGCCATGCCGTGGCACGCTGCCGCCACATCCGCCGCGGCGCTACGGATGTTCGGCTCCGGGTCCTGCGACCTGGGCCGGGTGGCCGATGGCCAGCTGGGATGCTGGTTCCAGCACAGCTGCCCGGAATGGGACTGGCTGCCAGGTAAGGCAATCGTCCGGGCCGCCGGCGGTGCCACCGACACGGTCCGGATCAACGGACTGGACTGGTTTATGGCGGGAGGCACGACGGCGGTACGCGAGTTGCGTGCGGCCCTCGAGTCGGGCTCCGTGGCCTGAGTCCGGGCCGCTTTTGCGCGGTTCCGGGGGTGGTCTCGCGGTGTTATCCACAGGGTTGGACCTGACTGTCAGCCCCACCGCCTAGACTTGTAGGCACCATGGATATGTTGTTTGACCCGTACTCTGACGGACCGTTCAAGGCCGCCGCGCCAGCCTCCGCCCGCACCAAGTCGCGCCCGGAAGGACTTGCCGCGGCCGCCGAATTCGGTGGCGGCGGGCCCGGTGGAGGGTCCGCCAACGGCCCCGAACACGCAGCAGGACAAGGCGCCCAGCGCACGGCCGGCTGGGCGAACCAGCAGCCTGCTTATGACAGCAACGGCGAGCCGGCCCACCACCGGCCCAATGCCGAGGAACTCCTGCAGGGACTGAACCCGCAGCAGGAGGAGGCCGTCAAGCACGCCGGCGGCGCCCTGCTTATTGTGGCCGGCGCCGGCTCGGGCAAAACCCGCGTCCTCAGCAACCGGATCGCGTACCTCATTGCCACCCGCCGCGCGCATCACGGTGAGATCCTGGCCATCACGTTCACCAACAAAGCCGCCGCCGAGATGCGGGAGCGCATCGCTGCGCTGGTGGGTGGACGTGCCAAGATCATGTGGATTTCCACGTTCCACTCGTCCTGCGTTCGTATCCTGCGCCAGGAGGCCGCCAACGTGGGCCGGAAGTCGAATTTTTCCATCTACGACTCCGCGGACTCGCTGCGGCTGGTCGTCCAGGTCTCCAAGAGCCTGGACCTGGATCCCAAGAAGTTCGCGCCCAAGGCCATCCAGCACAAGATTTCCGCGCTCAAGAACGAGCTCATCGACGCCGATTCCTACGCGTCGTCCGCGAACCACAACGATCCCTTCGAGTCCGCCGTGGCCGACGTCTTCAAGGGCTACACCCAGCGGCTGCGCCAGGCCAACGCCATGGACTTCGATGACCTCATTGCCGAGACGGTCTACATGTTCCGGGCCTTCCCTGCGCTCGCCGAGTCCTACCGGCGGCGTTTCCGGCACGTCCTCGTGGACGAGTACCAGGACACCAACCACGCCCAGTACGCCCTGGTCCGTGAGATTGTGGGTGAGGGCCCCGGAGCATCCGAGCTCACCGTCGTCGGCGACTCCGACCAGTCCATCTACGCCTTCCGCGGTGCTGACATCCGCAACATCGTGGAGTTCGAGAAGGACTACCCGGACGCCCGCACCATCAAGCTGGAGCAGAACTACCGCTCCACCCAGAACATTCTCAGCGCGGCCAACTCCGTGATCTCGCGCAACCCCAACCGCCCGGACAAGCGGCTGTGGACCGCCGAAGGCGAGGGCCACAAGATCATCGGCTACGTGGGCGAGAACGAGCACGCAGAGGCCCAGTTCATAGCCAAGGAGATTGACCGGCTCCAGGACGAGGACAACCTCCGCCCCGGTGACGTCGCCATTTTCTACCGCACCAACGCGCAGTCCCGTTCCATTGAGGACGTGCTGGTCCGGGTCGGCCTGCCGTACAAGGTGGTGGGCGGCACCCGCTTCTACGACCGCAAGGAAATCAAGGACGCCCTCGCGTACCTCCGGGTTCTGGTGAACCCGGACGACGACGTCAACCTGCGCCGGGTGCTCAACGAACCCAAACGCGGCATTGGTGACCGCGCCGAAGGTGCCGTGGCCGCGCTGGCCGCGCGCGAACGGATGTCGTTTATGGCCGCCGCCCGGCGGGCTGACGAAGCCCCCGGCATGGCCACCCGTTCCGTCAACGCTGTCCTCGGGTTTGTTAAACTGCTGGACGACCTCGCAGAGGTAGCCTCCGGTTCCGGTGCCGCCGCCGCGCTGGAGGCCGTCCTGGAACAGACCGGCTACCTTGCCGGGCTGCGTTCCAGCACTGATCCACAGGACGAGTCCCGCGTGGAGAACCTGGCGGAACTCGTCGCCGTCGTTCGTGAATACGAACAGGAGAACCCGGAAGGGTCCCTGGGCGCCTTCCTGGAACAGGTCTCCCTGGTGGCAGACGCGGACCAGATCCCGGACGCGCCGGGCGCGGACATCGACGCCGCCGTGGCGGAAGCCAAACGCCTCGGGGTGGTCACGCTGATGACCCTCCACACCGCCAAGGGGCTCGAATTCCCGGTGGTGTTCCTGACCGGCATGGAACACGGGCTGTTCCCGCACCAGCGCTCGGCCACGGACCCCAAGGAACTCGCCGAGGAACGCCGGTTGGCCTACGTGGGCCTGACCCGCGCTCGCAAGCGCCTCTACGTCACGCGGTCCGAAGTCCGCAGCATGTGGGGCCAAAGCCAATACAACCCGGCCAGCCAATTCCTCGAGGAAATCCCCGCCGAACTGGTGGAGTGGAAACGCGAAGGCACCAGCAAGCAGTCCGGCGGGTGGGGGAGCAGCGCGGCGATCGGCTCCAGCCGTTACGGCGGATCCTTCTGGGGCGCCGGCACGTCCCGCGGTGCGGCCGCTGACTCGTCGGCAGGCTTCAACGCGGACGTCCCCGCAGCCATCGCCAAGAACCGGGTCCAGCCGCAGAAGGAGATTGTCGCCGTCAGTGTGGGCGATAAGGTCAACCACACCAGCTTCGGCAACGGCACCGTGCTGGCGCTGGAAGGCGCGGGGGACAAAACGGTGGCCAAGGTGAAGTTCGACGTCGGAGAGAAGCGTCTCCTGCTCCGTTACGCGCCGCTCACGAAGCTCGACGCCTAGCCCCAGGCTGGCCCTTGTCCGGGCACGCCGGCTGGCTTACAGTTCAGGAACGCGCCCGTAGCCGGGGAACGCGCCCGTAACCGGGGAACCGGTGCAGCGCAGGCCACGTGAGCACAGCAGATCTTGAGCACAGCAGATTCGGGGGCGCCACCGTGAAGATCCTCTTTGCCAGCCAGGCCATTGACGGCCATTTCAACCCCATGACGGGCGTGGCGATGCGGCTCAAGGACCACGGCCACGAGGTGGCCTGGTACACGGGTCCCGTCTATGCAGACAGGCTCAGCGGAATGGGAATCCAGCACTTCCCCTTCCGCAGAGCCACAGAGCACCGCGCTGACAACCTCAATGAGCTCTATCCGGAGCGGGCCAAGCTGAAAGGCCCACGGGCCATCGGCTTCGACGGCGAGAAAATTTTCGCCAGCAACGTCAGCCACTTCTTCGAAGACATCCGTGAAGTCGCGCAGCAGTATCCGTTCGACGTTGTCGTGGCGGACAGCTCCATGTTCATTCATCGCCTCGTCTCCCATCTGATGGGCATGCCGGTGGTGAACTTTGTCGCGATCCCCAACATGGAAAGCGACCCGCAGGTACCCCCGCTCTTCTTCGGGTTCAGGCCGCCCCGCAATCCGGTGGAGAAGGCGGTCCAAGGCCTGGCGGGCCTGCTGTCCGACAATGTCATCCTTCGCCCTGCCAGCCAAAGCTACCGCCGCCAGCACGCCGCCTACGGCCAGGCTGTGCCGCGGGAAGGGCGGCTGACGGACGAGCCCTACCGGTGCTCGGACGCCATCATCCAGACCGGCCCGGAATCCCTCGATTTCCCGCGGCGCCAAGTCAACCCCAAAGTGCACTATGTTGGTGCGCTCCTGCCATACCGGGCGCCTGGCCATGCCACCACAGGTTCCGGCGCGTTTCCCCGGTCCTACCCCACAACACTCGTTATAACCCAGGGAACCGTGGACAACCTCGACCAGGACAAACTCATCGTTCCGGCGCTGGAAGCGGTCAAAGACATGGATGCGTTGGTCATCGTCGCAACCGGCGGGCACGGCACAGAGGCGTTGACAGCCCGCTATGCGCAACCCAACGTGATGGTGCGGGACTACGTGGACTTCGCGGACGTCTTTGACTCCACGGATGTCTTTATCACCAACGGCGGATTTGGCGGTGTGCAGCTGAGCCTGTCCAAGGGTGTTCCGTTGGTGGTGTCGGGCATCAATGAGGGCAAAAGTGACGTCAACGCCCGGGTGGAATACGCCGGCGTCGGCATAAACCTCAGAACGGAAGCACCCAAACCCGCCGACATTGCCGCGGCAGTGGGAAAGATCCTGACGGATCCCGGCTGGAAAAGCCGCGCACGTAAGATGCAGGAGCAGTTCGAGGGTGAGGATCCCGCTGAAGCCGCCGCCGCAGTCGTGGAGGCCGCGGGCAGGCGTACGCCGGGATGAGGCCGCTGCCGGGGCATAATGGAGGCCATGCGACGGACTGTATTGGGGATCCTGGCCGCCCTCTTCCTGCTGGCGGGCACTGGCTGCAGCATCACCACCGAGGACCCGGGCTATGTGGCGCCACCCCCGCTGCCGGCTATGAAGCAACTCGAACAGGCAGCACTGACTGACCCCGCCGCGTACAGGGCCAGCGGGGACGTCCTGTCCTTCATCACGGAGGACCGGAATATTGTGTGCTCCCTGACGTCGGCGCGTGGGGAACACCTTAACCTCCCGTATGAGTCGAACAGCTTCACCGACGGGGCCAACAACAAGCTCGCCACCGTCCCAGTGGCGCACTGTGAGCTTGCCGGATACCCCAAACCCGCCGCGGCCGACGTTAAGGACGACTGCGCCGGCACCGGCCTGGGCTACCTGGGCGGCACGGCACTGCTCAGCCCGGATAAGGCAACGTACGGGGAGTGCCGTTCCGGCGTCACACAAATGGAGGCTTCCTACGGACCCAAAGGAAATAAAAGCGGCCCGCTGACGGAACTGGCGGTCCTGGCCGATGGCCAGAACCTGGAACGGAACGGGCTGCGCTGCACCGCCTACAACGGCGGCGTGGCGTGCGGAAACGTCTCGGCCGGCGTCGGGTTCTTTGTGGCACGGGACCACTACGAACTTATTTCCCAGGCAGCGGGAACGGCCTCCCCGGCACCCACAGAGGCCTCAAAAACCCCGTAATCTAGGCGTTTTTCTACGGTCCATAGAATAGTGTCGTTACTCACATAAGCGGTACTGTGGAACGGGCCGGTCCTCAGAGAGGACTAGAGTTCCGAATGGAGCATTGCGCAGTGGGGCCCGTTTCCGAACTGGCCGCAGGTGCAGGCAATCCGCAGCCCGGTCATCGTCTTCGACGGTGCCCGACTGTACAGAAACTACTTCGACGTAGAAGGACACTAAACCGTGGACCTGTTTGAATACCAGGCGCGCGATATGTTCGAGGCGCACGGTGTACCCGTGCTTGCCGGCATCGTGGCGTACACCCCAGAAGAAGCAAAGGCAGCTGCCGAGAAAATCGGCGGCGTAACTGTCGTTAAGGCCCAGGTTAAGGCCGGTGGCCGCGGTAAGGCTGGCGGCGTCAAGGTTGCCAAAACCGCCGATGAGGCGTTTGAGCACTCCACCAACATCCTGGGCATGGACATCAAGGGCCACACCGTTAACAAGGTGATGATTGCCCAGGGTGCCGACATTGCCGAGGAGTACTACTTCTCCGTGCTGCTGGACCGTGCCAACCGCAACTACCTGGCCATGTGCTCGGTAGAAGGCGGCATGGAAATCGAACAGCTCGCCGTCGAACGCCCTGAGGCGCTCGCCAAGATCGCCATCGACCCCGCTGTGGGCATCGACCAGGCCAAGGCTGACGAAATCGTTGCAGCTGCAGGCTTCGATGAGGAACTGCGCGGCAAAGTCGCCGCCGTGATCCTCAAGCTCTGGGACGTCTTCAAGAAGGAAGACGCCACCCTCGTGGAGGTCAACCCGCTGGTCAAGACCGGCGCGGGCGACATCGTGGCACTGGACGGCAAGGTCTCGCTCGACGAGAACGCCGACTTCCGCCACGCCAAGCACGCCCTCCTTGAGGACAAGGACGCTGCAGATCCGCTCGAGGCCAAGGCCAAGGCGCAGGACCTGAACTACGTCAAGCTGGACGGTGAAGTGGGCATCATCGGCAACGGTGCAGGCCTGGTCATGTCCACCCTGGACGTTGTTGCCTACGCCGGTGAAAACCATGGCAACGTCAAGCCCGCCAACTTCCTGGACATTGGCGGTGGAGCTTCCGCCGAGGTCATGGCTGCCGGCCTCGACGTCATCCTGGGTGACCCGCAGGTCAAGTCCGTGTTCGTGAACGTCTTCGGTGGCATCACCGCGTGTGACGCCGTGGCCAAGGGCATTGTTGGTGCGCTGGCCGAGCTGGGCCACTCCGCGAACAAGCCGCTGGTAGTCCGCCTCGACGGCAATAACGTTGAGGAAGGCCGCCGCATCCTGGCCGAGGCCAACCACCCGCTGGTTACCCTGGCCGCCACCATGGACGAGGGCGCCGACAAGGCCGCCGAGCTCGCCAACGCAGCTAAGTAAAGGGACGCACCATGTCTATCTATCTGAACAAGGACTCCAAGGTCATCGTCCAGGGCATCACCGGCGGCGAAGGCACCAAGCACACCGCCCTGATGCTGAAGGCCGGCACCAACATTGTTGGTGGCGTCAACGCCCGTAAGGCCGGCACTACGGTCCTGCACGGCGACACCGAGATCAACGTTTTTGGCACCGTCAAGGAAGCCATTGCCGAAACCGGCGCCGACGTCTCCATCGTCTTCGTCCCGCCGGCGTTCACCAAGAACGCCGTGGTTGAAGCTATCGAGGCAGGCATCGGCCTGGTCGTTGTCATCACCGAAGGCGTGCCCGTCCAGGACTCCGCCGAGTTCTGGGCACTGGCCCAGTCCACCGTTGACGCCGACGGCAAGCAGGTCACACGCATCATCGGACCGAACTGCCCCGGCATCATCACCCCCGGCGAAGCGCTGGTTGGCATCACGCCGAACAACATCACGGGGAAGGGCCCCATCGGCCTGGTTTCCAAGTCCGGAACCCTGACCTACCAGATGATGTACGAACTGCGCGACCTGGGCTTCTCCACCGCCATCGGCATCGGCGGCGACCCCGTCATCGGTACCACGCACATCGACGCCCTGGCCGCGTTCGAGGCCGACCCCGAGACCAAGGCGATCGTGATGATCGGCGAAATTGGTGGCGACGCTGAAGAGCGTGCAGCCGACTACATCAAGGCACACGTCACCAAGCCGGTTGTTGGCTACGTTGCCGGCTTCACCGCTCCTGAAGGCAAGACCATGGGCCACGCCGGCGCCATCGTCTCCGGTTCCGCCGGAACCGCCCAGGCCAAGAAGGAAGCCCTCGAGGCTGCAGGCGTGAAGGTCGGCAAGACGCCGTCCGAGACCGCCAAGCTGCTGCGCGAAGTCTACGCAGCGCTCTAGGCACATACAGCACGACAACGCGGGGTCACTTACGGCCCATTCCCACTACCGGGATGGGCCGTAAGTGACCCCGCGTTGCTGTTTAAAGTACGACGACGGACGTCTAGGCGTTCGCGTGGAGCCGGGGGAGCGCGTCCACCAGCGCGGCCAGCTCGGGAATCTCCTGGGCCGCCGCCAGGGCGCGTTCCAGGGTGGCGTCGTGGACCGGCCGGGTTTCCTCCAGCAGGGCGATGCCGCTGGGCGTGAGTTCGGTGTAGATGCCGCGGCGATCGTCCGCGCAGAGGATCCGGGTCAGCAGGGCGCGGTCCTCAAGCCTGTTGACGAGCCGGGTGGTGGCGCTGGCGCTGAGCGCGGTGGCACGGGCGAGTTGCTGCATGCGCATGTGCCAGCCGTCCTGGCGGCTGAGCGCATCCAGCACGGTGTACTCCACCACTGACAGTTTTGATTCGGCCTGCAGGGAGCGTTCCAGCTCTCCCTCGATCAGGCCATGCAGCGCCGCGAGCGTGCGCCAACCCTGTGCCCGGACCTCCACGGCGTCGTCCTTGATGCCCATCTGTCTTTTTCCTCTCGCGGGTGCTCCGGCCGCCTGGCGGCGTGAGGCGAAGCACAATCAATAATAGTTGCTTGCGCGGTGTATCTGCTTGTGCAACAATAAATAACGCGTCTGCAACTACTAGCTTACGCGTCCTATCTCGTTCCGTACAGTTTTCAAAGGAGCATCCACATGCCCATTGGCCTGATAGCCCTCGCCCTCGGCGGGTTCGGCATCGGACTCACCGAGTTCGTGATCATGGGCCTGCTGCCCGAGGTTGCCGCCGACTTCCAGGTCAGCGAGGCCACGGCAGGCTGGCTGATCTCCGGATACGCCCTCGCCGTGGTGGTCGGCGCCTTGGTGCTGACCGCGGCGGTGACCCGCTTCGAACGCAAGCCCGTTCTCGCTGTCCTGCTGGTGCTGTTCATCGCCGGGAACCTGGTCTCCGCGATCGCTCCCGATTACGGGATGATGATGATCGGACGGATCATCGCCGCCCTGGCGCACGGCGCCTTCTTCGGGATCGGAGCCGTGGTGGCCGCGGACATGGTTGCCCCCACCAAAAAGGCCGGCGCCATCGCCATCATGTTCACCGGGCTCACCGCCGCCAACGTCCTGGGCGTGCCGTTCGGCACCATGCTGGGACAGGCCGCAGGCTGGCGCTCCACGTTCTGGGCTATCACCGTCATCGGGGTCATCGCCCTGGCGGGAATCCTCGCGCTGGTTCCGAAGACCGGCCATGGGGACACCACGCCCGGAACCCTGCGCAGTGAACTGCGCGCCTTCCGTTCCGGCCAGGTTTGGCTCTCCATCCTCGTCACGATCCTCGGCTACGGCGGTATGTTCGGCGCCTTCACGTACATCGCCTTCACTCTCACCGAGGTCACCGGCTTCGCCGCCTCCACCGTGCCGTGGCTGCTGATCGTCTTCGGTGTGGGCCTATTTGTCGGCAACACCATCGGCGGGAAGGCCGCGGACCGCAACGTGGACCGAACGCTCGTTGTGGTGCTCTCCGTGCTGGTGGTTGTGCTATCCGGCTTTGCCCTGACCGCCGGCAACCAGGTGCTCACTATTGCGTCCATCGTCCTGATGGGCGGCTTCGGCTTCGCCACCGTCCCGGGCCTGCAGATGCGTGTGATGAAGTACGCCTCCAGCGCCCCCACCCTCGCTTCCGGCGCCAACATCGGCGCCTTCAACGTGGGCAACGCCCTCGGCGCCTGGCTCGGGGGAGTGACCATCACCGCGGGACTCGGCTACACCTCGCCCATCTGGGCGGGGGCCGGCATCACCCTGCTGGGGCTCGTGGTGATGATTATCGCCGCCGTCGGCGCCAAGCGGTCCGTCCGGCAGACGTCCGCCGCCAACGCCAACGCCGCCCCCGGCGAACGCGTGGCTGCCGAGCCCGTCACCGTCCTGCACTAAACCTTCGTGCCACAATCCTCAACCTGCAACAGGAGAACCCATGACTTCCACCCCCATCACCACGTCCATCCCCGAGATCACCCTCAATAACGGCGTAAGGATGCCGCAGCTGGGGTTCGGCGTTTTCCAGGTGTCCGACGACGACACCACCGCCGCGGTCAGCCACGCTCTGGCAGCCGGTTACCGGAGCATCGATACCGCCGCCATCTACGGCAATGAGGCAGGTACCGGACGCGCCATCGCCGAGTCGGGCATCGGCCGGGAAGAGCTGTTCATTACGTCCAAACTGTGGGTGGCCGACCTCGGCTACGACGCCACGCTGGCCGCGTTCGACGCCAGCCTGGACAAACTGGGGCTGGACTACCTGGACCTCTACCTGATCCACTGGCCGGCGCCGGCAACCGGCCGGTACCTCGAGTCCTGGCGGGCGCTGGAGCACCTGCTGGCCAGCGGCCAGGCCAAGGCCATCGGCGTCTCCAACTTCCTCCCCGAACACCTGCAGAACATCATTGACCTGGGCGGCACGGTCCCGGCCATCAACCAGATTGAACTCCACCCGGCACTCCAGCAGCGGGACATTGCCGGCTTCAACGCTGACCATGGGATCGCCACGGAGGCCTGGAGCCCGCTCGCCCAGGGTGCGGTGCTGGCGGATCCGGCCGTGACGGACATCGCCGCACGGCATGGTGTGAGTCCCGCGCAGGTTATTCTGCGCTGGCACCTGCAGCAGGGCCGGATCATCATCCCCAAGTCCGTCACCCCGCAGCGGATCCGGGAGAACCTGGACGTGTTCGGCTTCGACCTGACCGCGGATGAGTTGTCGGTCATCGACGGCCTGGAGCGGGACGGCCGCACCGGTCCGCACCCGGCGGAGTTCAACGGCTAGGCCTTCCTCAGCTCTCTACAGGCTCGACCACCGGAGCGTCAGCGGGTCTCGCCAGGCTCGACCACCGGGTCTTGCCTACCAGTACGACGGCGGCCGGTTACCTCTTCTCCAGCAAGGTAACCGGCCGCCGTCGTACTCGTTTAAGGTCTGTCCTAGACCTTGGCGCCGCTGAGTAGTTCGTCGAGCCGCTCGTAGCCCTCGGTCATGCCGCCTTCCATGCCCGACTGCGCCATGCCGTCGCGGGCCTCCTGGGTGGGGTAGACGGAGTGGCCCCGCAGGCGGGTGCGTCCGTTGCCGAGGTCCTCAAACGTCATGAATTCAAGGCTGACAACATCCGGGTAGCCGCCGAACTCGAAGGTCTGGATGGCGAATTCGTTTTCCCGGACGGTGTGGAAGACCCCGCTGAATTCATAGGCGACGCCGTCCGGCCCCGTGTGCAGGTAGCTGTAGGTGCCGCCGGTGCGGAAATCGTAGTGGTCGATGTCCATCTTCAGTCCCCGCGGGCCGAGCCACTGGACGATCAGGTCAGGGTCCTTATGCGCGCGGAACACGTCCGCAACGGGGAAATCGAACTCACGCTCGTAGTCGATAAAAGGAAGGCCGTCGGGAACGCTGAGTTTCAGGGAATTGCTCATGATGACTCCTTGAGGTGGGTGCCGCCGTTGGCGGCATTGGATCTGAGCACGGCGTCCAGGCTGCGGAACTGCTCTTCGCGGACCAGCCGGTACTGGTCGATCCACGCTGTGAGTGCCTCCAGCCGTGCGGGATTCAGGTGGACGGGCCGGCGCTGGGCTTCCCTGCTGCGGGTGACGAGCCCTGCCTGCTCGAGGACCTGGATGTGCTTCGAGACCGCCTGTTTGGTGATCGCGAAGGGTTCCGCTAATTCGTTGACTGTTGCCTGCCCGCGGCTGAGCCGGGCGATGATCCGCCGCCGCACGGGGTCGGCCAGGGCCATGAAGGCCGCGTCCAGAGTGCCGTCGTCGGGGTCCATCGTGGTGCAGGCCTTTCTTGATCATTAATCAACTAATTCATTGATCAACTACTTGGTTGCTTAACCATACCCCCGACACTGCCCGTGCGGAAGGGGTTTCTCGGATTTCCTTGCCGCCGATCCCGATGGTTTGTTAGTATGTCAGGACAAATTTCAAAAGGAGATGAAAATGCCACTGGTTCGAATCGATGTTAATCAAGGGCGCAGCTCCGAACAGTTGCAGCGCCTAAGCCGCGGAATCCACGATGCCATCCTCGCGGAGTATGCCATCCCGGAACGCGACTACTTCCACGTCCTTACGGAGCATCCGCAGGGCCAGATTGTCGCCCAGGATGCGGGGCTCGGCTTCGAGCGCACTGCCGGTGTGGTGATGATCCAGATCTTTACCCAAGGGGGCCGGAGCCAGGCGGCCAAGCAATCCCTCTTTGCTGCGATCGCCGCCCGGCTGGCGGAACTTGATATTGCCGGTGAGGACGTGTTTATCGGATATGTGGAGAATGCTGCCGGCGACTGGTCGTTCGGCTTCGGGCGGGCGCAGTACGTCACGGGCGAACTGGCGGTCCCCCGGAAGTAATCCCGAGGGCGCCAATTCGGAGCCTTATGCAGGTTGTAAATATGTCAGTACAAACCTTTGACAGGACAATGATTCTAGGGCAAGGTAGTGGTTGTGGCCCCGCTCACGGGGGCCCGGCCAGGAACCGGAGTTCTAGCTCTTGCTGTACAGGGTATGGAGCTCAAACCAGAAAGGTCCGCGATTACCGTGACCCACGAACTGCTCACGATCGGGCGCATCAGTGTCGATATCTACCCGAACGACATCGGGGTGGGTCTGGAGGACGTCACGTCTTTCGGAAAATACCTCGGAGGTTCCCCGTCCAATGTGGCCGTGGCCGCGGCGCGGCATGGCCGCAAGGCAGGCGTGATCACGCGCACCGGTGACGACGCCTTCGGAAAATACCTCCACCGTGAACTGCGCAAATTCAACGTGGACGATACGTTCGTTACACCGGTGAAAGAATGGCCCACCGCGGTGACGTTCCGCGCCATTATGCCGCCGGATGATTTTCCGCTCTACTTCTACGGGCGTTTCCCCACGGCGCCTGACCTTCAGATCAAGGCCGCGGAGCTGGACCTGGACGCCATCCGTGAAGCCGGGATCTTCTGGTCGACGGTGACTGGCCTGTGCCAGGAGCCCAGCCGCGAGGCCCACCTGGCCGCCCATACTGCCCGTCCCCGGACCGGTCTCAAGGAAGGCCAGTACACCATCCTGGACCTGGACTACCGGCCCATGTTCTGGGCATCCGAAGAGGACGCCCGGGCCGAGGTTGCAAAGATTCTGCCGCACGTCACGGTAGCCATCGGCAACGACAAGGAATGTGCCGTCGCCGTGGGCGAAGGAACCCCCGACGAGCAGGCGGACCGGCTGCTGGCCGCCGGCGTCGAGATCGCCGTCGTCAAGCTTGGCCCCGAAGGCGTGATGGCCAAGACCCGAACCGAACGCGTTGTCTCGGCGCCCGTCCCGGTGGAAACCCTCAACGGCCTCGGTGCCGGCGACTCGTTTGGTGGAGCCTTCTGCCACGGACTGCTGTCCGGCTGGCCGCTGGCCCAGGTCCTGGACTACGCGAACGCCGCAGGCGCCATTGTGGCCTCCCGCCTTTCCTGCGCCGACGCCATGCCGACGCCGGAGGAAGTCACCTCGCTGCTGGCCGAACGCGGCCGCTTGGCACCCGCCCTGGCCGGTGCCGCCTCACGCCCGTCCCACACCACAGTTTCCGAAGGAGCAGCGTCTTGAGCGCCAACGATGATCCCCGCCGCTACCAGCACCTGAGCGCCCTCCGGCTCGAAGACCCCGACGCCGTTGCCCGCGCGGCAACCACCCGTCGCCGCCATCCGGGGCTGAAGTATGGTGTGCAGAACTTCATCGTTGCCGCAGACCACCCGGCCCGCGGCGCGCTCTCCGTGGGAGACGCTCCGGTGGCCATGGCGGACCGCCGCGATCTGTTGGACCGCTTGCAGATTGCCCTGGCAAATCCCGCCGTCGATGGTGTCCTGGCGTCCCCGGACATCATGGATGACCTGCTCCTGCTGGGGGCCCTGGAAGGCAAGCTTGTCTTCGGCTCGATGAACCGCGGTGGCCTGGCCGGGCTCGTCAATGAAATCGACGACCGCTTCACCGGCCACACGGCCGCGGCCCTGGAAGCACTGGGCGCCGACGGCGGCAAGATGCTGACCCGCATCTGCCTCGGCGACCCGGACACCGTCTCCGCCCTGGAAGCCACGGCACGCGCCGTCGACTCCCTCGCCGCACGCAAGCTGATCGCCATGGTGGAACCCTTCCTCTCCGTCTGGCAGAACGGCAAGGTCCGCAACGACCTCAGCACGGACGCCGTCATCAAGTCCATCGCGATCGCCCAGGGCCTGGGCTCCACGAGCGCCTACACCTGGATGAAGCTGCCCGTGGTGGCAGAGATGGAGCGCGTTATGGCGGCCACCACGCTGCCCACCGTGCTCCTCGGCGGGGACCCGGAAGGCACCCAGGATGAGGTCTTCGCCAGCTGGCAGGCCGCACTGGCCCTGCCCGGCGTCCAAGGCCTCACCGTGGGCAGGACGCTGCTGTACCCGGCCGACGGCGATGTGGCCGGGGCTGTCGCCACGGCCGCCTCGCTGCTCAAGACGCCCGCGCTGCAGTCATCAGCGAAAGTATCGGAGTAACTCACATGGGAACAGCAACACGCAGAATGACGGTCGCCCAGGCCGTCGTCGAGTACCTGTCCAAGCAGTACACGGTGGACCGCATCGGCACCGAGGACTACCGGGAGCGGCTGATTCCTGGGACGTTCGGCATCTTCGGCCACGGCAACGTTGCCGGCGTCGGGCAGGCTTTGAAGCAGTACCAGCAGCTGGATCCGGCGATCATGCCGTACTACCAGGGCCGCAACGAGCAGGCCCAAGTGCACCAGGCTGTGGGCTACGCACGGCATACCCGCCGCCGCCAGACTTTTGCCATCAGTACCTCGATCGGTCCGGGATCTTCGAACCTGCTGACCGGTGCGGCGCTGGCCACGACCAACCGCCTGCCGGTGCTGCTGCTGCCGAGTGACACTTTTGCCACGCGCGCCGCGGACCCGGTCCTGCAGCAGCTCGAGCAGCCCTACGCCTACGACATCACGGTCAACGACGCGTTCCGCCCGCTGTCCAAGTTCTTCGACCGGGTCTCCCGCCCGGAGCAGTTGTTCTCGGCGTTCCACCACGGCCTGCGGGTCCTGACGGATCCGGCCGAAACCGGCGCGGTCACGATCTCGCTGCCGCAGGATGTCCAGGCCGAGGCCTTCGACGTGCCTGAGGAGTTCCTGGCCGAACGGGAATGGCGCATCCGCCGCCCTGAGGCCGACGACGAGGACATCCGCCGCGCCGCCGAGGCCATCCGTGCCGCGAAGCGCCCGCTGATCATCGCCGGCGGTGGCGTCCTCTACGCCTACGCCAATGACGAACTTGCTGCATTTGCCGAGCTGACGGGCATCCCGGTGGGCAATACCCAGGCCGGCGTCGGCGTCCTGCCGTGGGACCACCAGTTCTCGCTCGGGGCGATCGGCTCCACGGGCACGACGGCGGCCAACGCCTTCGCTGCCGAGGCGGACCTGATCATCGGTATCGGTACGCGCTACGAGGACTTCACCACTGCCTCGCGGACCGCGTTCCAGAACCCCGACGTGCGCTTTATCAATATCAATGTCGCCGCGATCGACGCGTACAAGCACGGCACGTCGTTGCCGATCGTTGCAGATGCCCGCAAAGCGCTGGTCAAGCTGAACCAGGCGCTGGGCGGCTACCGCGTTGGCGCGGACCTCGAAGTGACGATCGCCGCGGAGAAGAAGCGCTGGGACGCCACGGTGGACGAGGCCTTCGACACCCGCTTCACGCCGCTGCCGGCCCAGAACGAGATCATCGGCGCCACGTCCCGGGCCATGGACGCGGCTGACGTCGTTATCTGCGCTGCGGGTTCCCTGCCCGGTGACCTGCACAAGATGTGGCGTGTCCGGGACCCGTTCGGCTACCACGTGGAATACGCCTACTCCTGCATGGGCTACGAAATCCCGGGCGGGCTCGGCGTTAAGCGTGCGGCGCTGGCAGAAGCCGCACGCGGTGGCGAGCAGCGCGACGTCGTGGTGATGGTGGGGGACGGCTCCTACCTGATGATGCACACCGAACTGGTCACCGCCGTCGCCGAACGCATCAAGCTGATCGTGGTCCTGATCCAGAACCACGGCTACGCCTCCATCGGCTCGCTCTCCGAATCCCTCGGTTCGCAGCGTTTCGGCACCCAGTACCGGGTCCTGAACGCGGAGCAGCACAGCTTCGACGAAGGCGAAACCCTTCCGGTGGACCTGGCCTTGAACGCCGAGTCCCTCGGTGTGAAGGTGATCCGGATCGAACCGGGGGAGAAGGTCATCGCCGAACTCGAGCAGGCCATCCGGGACGCGAAGGCCGCGCCGGAACGCGGCGGGCCCATCCTGATCCACGTTGAATCCGACCCCCTGCTGGACGCTCCCAGCTCGGAGTCCTGGTGGGACGTTCCCGTCTCCCAGGTCTCAGACCTCGATTCCACGCAGCAGGCCTTCAAGACCTACACCGACCACAAGAACCGCCAGCGCAAACTGCTCGGCTGATTTCCCAGACACACAGCCCCCACAGACCAAGGAAGTCCAACACCATGTCAACGACGACCGTCACCACCACCATCAACCACTTCATCAACGGCACCGAAACCGCCGGTGAGGGCACCCGCACGCAGCCTGTCTACAACCCAGCCACCGGTGCCGTCTCCGCGGAGCTGCGGCTGGCCAACCGTGCGGACCTGGACGCCACCGTCGCCGCGGCCCGTAAGGCTGCCGACTCCTGGGGTGATATTTCCCTGGCCAAGCGCACCAATGTACTGTTCAAGTTCCGTGAACTCGTCGCGGCCCACGTGGACGAGCTCGCCGAACTGATCACGGCTGAGCATGGCAAGGTCCTTTCCGACGCGAAGGGCGAGATCGGCCGCGGCCTGGAGGTCATCGAGTTCGCCTGCGGCATCCCCACCCTGCTCAAGGGCGACTACTCCGACCAGGTCTCCACCGGGATCGACGTCTTCTCCTTCCGCGAGCCGCTCGGCGTGGTCGCCGGGATCACCCCGTTCAACTTCCCTGTCATGGTGCCGCTGTGGATGGCCCCGATGGCCATCGCCGCCGGCAATGCCTTCATCCTCAAGCCCTCCGAGCGTGACCCGTCCGCCTCGATGCTGCTGGCCAAGCTGTGGAAGCAGGCCGGCCTCCCGGACGGCGTTTTCCAGGTCCTGCACGGCGACAAGGAAACCGTCGAGGGTCTCCTGACCCACCCGGACGTGGACGGCATCTCCTTCGTCGGGTCCACCCCGATCGCCCAGTACGTCCACGAAACCGCCACCAAACACGGCAAGCGGGTCCAGGCGCTCGGCGGGGCGAAGAACCACGCCATCATCATGCCGGACGCGGACCTGGACAACGCCGCCGACCACCTCGCCGCCGCCGCGTTCGGCTCCGCCGGGGAACGCTGCATGGCGATCTCCGTGGCCGTCGCCGTCGGTGACGCCGCGGACCTGATCGTCCAGAAGGTCGAAGAGCGGGCTCTCGCTGTGAAGGTCAACAACGGCACCGCGCCCGACGCCGAAATGGGCCCGGTCATCACTCCGGCGTCCAAGGACCGCATCGTGAAGATCGTCACCGAAGCCGAAGCCGCCGGCGCCGCTATGGTCGTTGACGGCCGCGACCTTGTGGTCCCCGGCCACGAGGAGGGCTTCTGGGTGGGCCCCACGGTCATCGACCACGTCAAAACCGAAATGACCGCCTACACCGAGGAAATCTTCGGACCGGTCCTCGTGGTGGTCCGCGTCGAGGACCTGGACGCCGGCATCGCCCTGATCAACGCCAACCCCTACGGCAACGGCACGGCAATCTTCACCTCCTCCGGCGCGAACGCCCGCAAGTTCCAGCGCTCCGTGACCGTGGGCATGATCGGCATCAACGTGCCACTGCCCGTGCCGGTGGCGTACCACTCCTTCGGCGGCTGGAAGGCCTCCCTCTTCGGCGACAAGCACATCTACGGCCCCGAAGGCGTCTCCTTCTACACCCGCGGCAAGGTTGTTACCTCCCGCTGGCCCGAACCCACCCACGCCTCGGGTGCCTCCTACAACTTCCCCTCCAACTAATCCCCACCGCCGCCCTCGCCTCGCAAGCTCGGCCAGGGAACCCTGGCGGCGTGGGCCCACCCAATACAAGAAAGACACCGCTGTCATGACTGAGAACAAGCTGATCATCGGCACCGCCCCTGACTCGTGGGGTGTGTGGTTCGCGGATGACCCGAAGCAGACCCCATGGGAGCGCTTCCTCGACGAAGTGGCCGAGTCCGGCTACAAGTGGATCGAACTCGGTCCGTACGGGTACCTGCCGAACGACCCCGCCCGGCTGGCCGAGGAGCTCAAGCAGCGCGACCTGAAGGTCACCGCCGGAACGGTATTCACCGCCTTCCACCGCGGGCTCGACCAGTGGGAGACCGCCTGGGAACCTGCCCGCAAGGTCGCGGAACTAACCGCTGCCATGGGCGGAGAGCACATTGTGGTCATCCCGGCCATGTGGCGCGATGACGTCACCGGCGAAGCCCTGGAGAGCGGCCAGCTCACGGACAAGGCCTGGAGCGACCTGTTCGCCGGCCACAACCGCCTGGGCAAGACCTTGCTGGAAGACTTCGGCCTGAAGCAGCAGTTCCACTCCCACGCCGACTCCCACGTCGGAGCGCAGGAAGACATCGAAACCCTGCTGGCCGCCACGGACCCGAAGTACCTGAACCTGTGCCTGGACACCGGCCACGCCGAATACTGCGGAGCTTCCAGCCTGGAGCTCATCAAGAACTACCCGGACCGCATCGGCTACCTGCACCTGAAGCAGATCAACCCGGACATCCTCAAGAAGGTCAACGAGGAAAACATGACATGGGCTGCCGCAAACCTTGCCGGCGTTATGACCGAGCCACCGAACGGGCTGCCCGACCTCCGCGCTGTGATCGAAGCAGTGGAGGCACTGAACCGCCCCATCTTCGGCATCGTGGAGCAGGACATGTACCCGGTGGCCTTCGACGTTCCCATGCCGATCGCCAAGCGCACCCGTAACTACTTGCTGTCCTGCGGCTCCCGCACGGCAGTCAACTAACAGCCGCCCAGGCATCCCGAAACGTAAGGAAAGAACAATGACTGAAACCCTTCGCGTCGCCGTCATCGGCGCCGGCCGCATGGGCGCGGACCATATCCAGCGCCTCAGCAAGCGCATCCACGGCGCTGAAGTTGCCGCCGTCGTGGACGTGGACCTTGCCCGTGCGCAGGCTGCCATCGAAGGCATCCCAGGTGCAGTGGCTCTGGCCGATGCCGAAGAGGCGCTCAACAACGGAGACGTCAACGCCGTGCTGATCGCCACCCCCGGCTTCCTGCACGAGGATATCCTGTACAAGGCACTGGAGAAGGGCTTCCCTATCCTGTGCGAAAAGCCGCTCACCCCTGACGCCGAAAGTGCGTGGAAAGTTGTCCAGGCCGAAACGGCGCTGGGACACAAGCGCATCCAGGTGGGCTTCATGCGCCGTTTCGACGCCGAATACGCCGCTCTGGGCTCCGTCATCCGCGACGGTGAACTGGGCGAGCTGCTGATGCTTCACCACCAGCACCGCAACCCCACCACACCTGCCGGCTTCACCAACGAGATGCTGATCAACGACTCTGTGGTGCACGAGTTCGATGCCATCCGCTTCTTCACCGGCGAGGAAATCACCAGCGTCCAGGTCCGTCTGGGCAAGGCCACGAAGAACGCCCCGGCCGGCCAGCACGATCCCCAACACGTCCTGATCGAGACCGAGTCCGGCGTCCTGGCCGACGTCGAAATCTACGTCAACGCCAAGTTTGGCTATGAAGTGGCCACCCAGGCCTCCTTCGAAGAAGGTGTGGTCAGCATCGGCGGTGACAAGGGACCGTACACCCGCAGCGCCGGCCGCTGGGGCGGCAACGTCACCCCCGGCTTCGAAGAGCGTTTCGGCGCGGCGTACGACGTCGAAATCCAGTCTTGGGTTGACGCTGCGGTCCGCGGCGAAATCGGCGGTCCCACCGCCTGGGACGGCTACGCCACCGCGGCATGCTGCGAAGCAGGCGTCGAAGCGCAGAAGAACGGCGAAAAGGTCGCCGTGAAGCTGAACGACAAGCCGGCCCTCTACAGCTAGGAAGAACGGGAAGGGGCCGTGGCCCCCTTCCCGTTCTGTCCCGTCCCGCGCACAACCTGACTGATCCACAATGGAGTGTTCCTCGTGAAAATCGCACTTGATCCAACGCCGTTCCACCACTCGCACAGCCTGCTCGAATTCCCCCGGGTGGTGGCGGATCTCGGCTATAAGTACATGCAGATGACCCCGCACGCCGACTTCATCCCGTTCTACAACCACCCGAAGGCCGACGACGAGCTCGTAGGCCAGCTGAAGAAGGCCAGCAGGGACGCCGGCATTGAGATCGCGTCCGTCCTGCCGGTTCTCCGCTGGTCCGGTCCGGACGAGGACGCCCGCGAGGCGGCGGTCCGCTACTGGAAGCGTGCCATCCAGATCACCGTGGACTTGGGCGTCAGCACCATGAACACCGAATTCAGCGGCCGCCCCGAAACGGCCGAAGAGTCTGAGCGCGCCTTCTACCGCTCCATGGAGGAGCTGCTGCCGATCATCGAGCGTGAAGGCATCGACCTCCTGATCGACCCGCACCCTGACGACTTCGTCGAAGAGGGCCTCGCCGCCATCCGCGTGATCCGCGGCCTCAATTCGAAGAACGTGGGCCTGGTGTACGTGGCTTCGCACAGTTTCCACATGAAGAACCCGCCGCTGGACATCATGCGCGCGGCGGGGGACAAGCTCCGCCTCGTCCACGTTGCCGACACCATGGACCACCACGCCTCCCACGGCCTGCGCTACATCACGAACCCGCCGGGCAACCCGGTTCGCGTGCACCAGCACCTGAAGATCGGCGACGGCGACGTCAACTGGGACGAGTTCTTTGGCGGGCTCCAGGAAATCGGCTTCCTCGACCGCGCCGATACCGTGATGGTTTCCAGTGTTTTCGCCGAGGACGACAACGCTGCGGACGTCTCCCGTTACCAGCTGGAGACGATGACGCAGCATATCCAGAAAGTGAGCGTATGACGGCGCCGGGTGCTTCAGCGGACGTCGCCCGGAAACCGACCGTCAACCATAAACGCGCCCTGCGGACCGTCACCATCATTTCCACTTTCGGCGGGCTGCTGTTCGGCTACGACACCGGTGTCATCAACGGCGCACTGCCCTACATGCAGGAGGACCTGGGTCTCACACCGCTGACTGAGGGCCTTGTCACGTCCTCGCTTCTATTCGGTGCCGCCTTTGGTGCCCTGTTCGGCGGCCGCCTCGCAGACCGCAACGGGCGCCGCAAGATGATCATGGTTCTGGCCATCATTTTCCTGATCGGGACGCTGGCCTGCACCTTCGCGCCAAGCACCGGCGTCATTTCCGTGCTGGCAACTTTCGTGGGGATCTGGCTGCTTGGCAAGGTGGGTCGCCGAAAGATGCTTATCACCGGCCAGATCGGTACCACGGCCGCCCTGCTGCTGATCGGCTTCTTCTCGCTCGTCCTGCCCGAAGGAATAGGCCGCGGCTTCGTGATCCTGGCCTTGACCGTCACCTTCCTGGCCTTCCAGCAGGGTGCTATCTCGCCGGTCACCTGGCTCATGCTGTCCGAAATTTTCCCGTTGAAGATCCGTGGTCTCGGGATGGGAGCGTCGGCATTCATCTTGTGGATCGTGAACTTCCTGGTGGGCTTCGGCTTCCCGCAGTTACTCGCCGCGATCGGACTCTCCAACACATTCTTCGTGTTCGCAGTGCTGGGCGTTGGCGCCATCGCTTTTGCTGCCAAGTACGTCCCGGAGACCAAGGATAAGAGTTTGGAAGACGTGGAGCACTACTTCAAGCACGTTGCCGGCACCAAAGCCCTGGCTGGCAGCCCGGCCCCCTGACCTGTCAAACCCTGCCGCCGCAAAAGCCCTGGCTGGCAGCCCGGCCCCCTGACCTGTCAAACCCTGCCGCCGCAAAAGCCCCTTTGATCCGCTCGAAGGGGCTTTTGCGTGCCCGGCACCCGACGGGAGATCCCTATGTCTTCGACCGCCAACTTCCGCAATGAGTGCAGGGACGGTCGGTGGAAAAGGCCGTCAGCGCCTCGATTTACGCTCAATCGGGCGCTTGTTCACGTTAAAACATCCTAATGTCAGGACAAACTATTGACATCTGTGGACCAAATCACCATCATCGATATAGGCGCATTCCGGAGGCTGCAATGTAGCAGCCCGGAGCTGAAATCAAAGGAGATTCATCGTGGTAAAACTTTCCTGGCGTAAGGCGGCCCTGATAGCGGCGGTTGTGCCGATGCTGGCGCTGAGTGCCTGTTCAAGTACCGGCGGTAAGTCCGCAGACTCCGGCAACGCGGCCGGGGGCGGCCAGGTGGCCACGACGGAGCGTATAAAGATCGCACTGATCACCCACGCCGCTCCCGGCGACACGTTCTGGGACATTCTCCGCAAAGGTGCCGAAGAAGCGGCCGCGAAGGACAACGTGGAACTGCTCTACACCTCAGATCCCGAAGGCGGCCGACAGGCTCAGCTTATCCAGCAGGCCATTGACCAGAAGGTGGGAGGCATTGCTGTCACCCTGGCCAAGCCGGACGCGCTCAAGGACGTCCTGAAGAAAGCCACTGACGCCGGTATCCCTGTCGTCAGCCTGAACTCCGGTGCGGATGTCTGGAAGCAAGTAGGTGCCTTCACCCACTTCGGCTCGGATGAAAATCTGGCCGGCGCCGCCGTCGGAACGAAGCTCTTGTCGCTCGGAGCCAAGCACCCGATCTGCGTGATTATGGAACAAGGCAACGTCGCACTGGACTCCCGGTGCGCCGGCGTCAAGTCGAAGATCCCGGGAACGGAAAACCTGTTTGTCCAGGGAACCGATATGACCCAGGTTTCATCCACCGTGACCGCAAAGCTCCAGGCCACCCCGGATGCAGACGCCATCATCGGCCTCGGCGCGCCATTCACGTTGACCATAAACAAAGCAGTGGAAGCCTTGGGGCTGCAGAGCAAAGTCAAGGTTGCCTCCTTCGACATGAATGGTGACCTTGCCCAGGCCATCATCGACGGCAAGGTAGCCTTCACGGTTGACCAGCAGCCGTGGCTTCAGGGCTACGGCGCCATCGACGCGCTGTGGCAGGTCAAGCGCGGCGGATACCACGTGGGTGGCGGACTTCCGGTGCTGACCGGTCCGTCGATCATTGATCAGGCAGCGGCTCCTGACGTCCTCAAATTCGCCAAGGAAGGCATCCGCTAAGGATGCTCGAAGCCGGGTTCCGGAGCCCTCGGGGCTCCGGAACCCGCCCTAGCAGGAGTAATCCCATGACCCAGACACTATCCAAGTCCCCCCTCCCCGTGGCCGACGAACGTATCGGCAAACGAAATCCCCTCCAGAAGCTACTCGGCCGCCCGGAGGTCGGCGCCCTGGTGGGCGCAATCGTCCTCTTCATTTTCTTCTCGGTGGTGTCCCAGACGTTCCTGCAGCCGGCGTCGTTCGCGACCGTGCTGTACGGCAGTTCCACCATCGGAATCATGGCCGTCGGGGTCTCTCTGCTGATGATCGGCGGTGAGTTCGATCTCTCCACCGGTGTCGCCGTGATCAGTTCGGCGCTGACGGCGTCGATGTTCAGCTGGTACTTCAGCACCAACGTCTGGGTGGGTGTGGCTCTGGCCTTGCTGGTATCCCTGGCCATTGGTTACATCAATGGCTGGATTCTGATGAAGACCAAGCTACCCAGCTTCATCGTCACCTTGGCCACCTTCCTGATGCTGACCGGCCTGAACCTGGGCCTGACGCGGATGATCGGCGGCGGCGTGTCTTCCCCCTCGATTTCTGAAATGGACGGCTTCGACTCCGCCCGCGCCGTATTCGCGTCTTCAGTGACGATCGCAGGCATCGACGTCAAAATCACGGTCTTCATCTGGATCGCCCTCGTCGCCGTGGCCACCTGGGTGCTCATGCGGACCCGGGTGGGCAACTGGATCTTCGCCGTCGGCGGGGACGAGAACGCAGCCCGCGCCGTGGGCGTCCCGGTCAAGGCCACCAAGATCGGGCTCTTCATGGGAGTGGGTTTCTGCGGCTGGATCCTGGGCATGCACAACCTCTTCGCCTTCGACACCGTGCAGTCCGGTGAAGGTGTGGGCAACGAGTTCCTCTACATCATCGCCGCGGTCATCGGCGGCTGCCTCCTGACCGGCGGCTACGGCTCGGCCATCGGCGGCGCGATCGGCGCGTTCATCTTCGGTATGGCCAACAAGGGCATCGTCTACGCGCAGTGGAACCCGGACTGGTTCAAGTTCTTCCTGGGCCTGATGCTGCTGCTGGCCACCATCGTGAACCTCATCGTCAAACGCCGCGCGGAACTCAAGTAAAGGGGCCGGAGAAATGAATGCCAACGAAATCGACCAGCAAACGCTGCTCCAGAATGAAAAAGATCCCCTCACCCACACGCCCGTCCACCTGCTCTCCCTCGAGGGAGTGGGCAAGCATTACGGCAACATCATCGCCTTGTCCGACGTGACGATGGCCGTGGACAACGGCCGCGTCACCTGCGTCCTGGGCGACAACGGCGCCGGTAAGTCCACCCTGATCAAGATCATCGCCGGCCTGCACCAGCACGACGCCGGGGTCCTGAACATCATGGGCGAGGAACGGAAGTTCACGTCCCCCCGTGACGCCCTCGACGCCGGCATCGCCACGGTCTACCAGGACCTCGCCGTGGTGCCGCTGATGCCGATCTGGCGGAACTTCTTCCTCGGCTCGGAGCTGACCAGCGGCTTTGGCCCGTTCAAGAGCCTGGACGTCGAGAAGATGAAAGCCATCACGCTCAAGGAACTCGCCGAGATGGGCATTGACCTGCGCGATGTGGAGCAGCCCATCGGCCAGCTCTCCGGCGGTGAACGCCAGTGTGTGGCGATCGCCCGCGCCGTGTACTTCGGCGCCAAGGTGCTGATCCTGGACGAGCCGACGGCGGCACTCGGCGTCAAGCAGTCCGGCGTGGTGCTGCGGTACATCCTGCAAGCCCGCGACCGCGGCCTCGGGGTCATTTTCATCACCCACAACCCGCATCACGCATTCCCCGTCGGGGACCGGTTCCTGCTGCTCAAACGCGGCAAGTCGATCGGCTACTACGACAAGAAGGACATCACCCTCGACGAGCTCACCGCCCAGATGGCCGGCGGCGCCGAACTCGCCGAACTCGCGCACGAGCTCGAACAGCTCGGCGGCCACACCGAAGCCCTCAAGGAAGTCAAAGCCGAAGTGGCCGACGTCGCTGACGCCGTCCAGGCCGGCGCCCCAAGACACGCCTAGCCGAGCCGGCCCGCAGGGGCCCTCCGGCGGACTGCCGGCGGGCCCCTGCCTTGCCATGGGGGCAGCCACTAACGACGTACAGAATCACGATGGACAGGACAGGACCAACATGCCGATCAGGGTAGGCGTCATCGGCGCCGGAATCATGGGCGCCGACCACATCAGGAACCTCTCCACCACTATCGGCGGCGCCGAAGTCACCTTTGTGGCAGACCTCGACGCCGGCCGTGCCGCGGCCGCTGCACCGCCAGCCGCCCGCATCACCACCGATCCCTCCGAGCTGATCAACTCCAGCGAGGTGGACGCCGTCGTGGTTGCCTCGCACGATTCCACGCACGCCGGGCTGGTGCTGGAATGCTTCGAGGCAACGACCCCGGTGTTGTGCGAAAAGCCGCTGGCACCCACCCTCCTGGAAAGCCTTGAGGTGGTAGCGGCGGACGCCGATATTGTGGCCGCCACTGGAGCGTCCCTGCTCTCACTGGGCTTTATGCGGCGCTTCGACCCGGGCTACGTTGCTCTGCGGCAGGCCGTGCAGGACCGGGCTCAGGGCGAGCCCCTGCTGGTCCACTGCATCAGCCGTAACGCCGCAGCGGGCCCCGGCACTACCTCGGAATCGGCCATCACCAATTCGGCCATCCACGAGCTGGACATCATCCCTTGGTTGCTGGACTCTCCCATCATGGAGGTGTCATGGCAGGCCGGGCGGAGCTCACGCCATGCCGACGGCGGGCTGCGGGACCCCGCCTTTATGATGCTCCGCACCGCCGACGGCACGGTGACCACGCTGGAGCTGTTCCTGAATGCCCAGTACGGCTACACCACGCGCTGCGAGGTTGTCTCAGAACGAGGCACCACCGGCCTGAATGATTTCGCACTGCTGGGCGTCCAGCAGGCGGGCCTCAGCCAGACGGCAATACCCGCAGACTGGCGCCCGCGCTTCGCCGACGCGTACCGGCTGCAGCTTCAGGTCTGGATCTCGGCATTGGCCCAGGGGGAACAACCACCCCTGGCCGGGGCACAGGATGGCCTCAACGCCTCGCTCGTGGCCCAGGCCATGATCCAGTCCCTGCACAGCGACGGCGCCTACACGAAAGTGAGCTACTCGTGAGCTTTTCCGCCCTGCCGGTCTCCCGCGTGCCCGGTCCGCGGGATGCGCCGGTGCTGCGCTGGGGGATCATGGGGCCGGGCTGGATTGCCGAACGCTTCACCGAATCCGTCCAGGCGCACACGGACCAGGTGATCACCGCCGTCGGGTCCCGTTCGCTCAGCCGGTCCAAGGCATTCGCGGACGCCTTCGACGTGCCCGCGGCCTACGGCAGCTACGAGGAGCTGGCCGCCGCCCCGGACATCGACATCGTCTACGTCTGCACGGCACACAACTTCCACCACCAGGCCGCGGTGCTCGCCCTCGACGCCGGCAAACACGTTCTGGTCGAGAAGCCGATCGGCCTCAACGCGGCGCAGGCCCGGGACATCGCCAAACGGGCCGAAGCCGCCGGGGTGTTCGCCGCCGAGGCCATGTGGAGTTTCTTCCTGCCCAAGTTCGACGTGATCCGGCAGATCCTCGACGCCGGGACCCTGGGCACCGTCACCACGGTTTTCGCCGAATACGGCGAACACTTCGAACGCGGCCACAGGATCTTCGATCCTGCGCTGGCCGGCGGCCCGCTGCTGGACCTCGGCACGTACCCGCTGGCCCTAATCACCGAGGTACTGGGCCTGCCGGAAGAGCTGCATGCCATCGGCCAGCCCCACGAATCCGGGGTCAACGCCCAGCTGTCCGCGATCATGCAGTTCGCCGGCGGCGCGCAGGCCGTGGTGAACACCCACCTGCACAACTTCACGCCCACTTCGGCCACGATCGTCGGTTCGAAGGCCACGCTGACTTTCGACGGTCCCTTCAACATGCCCGGTGGCTTCGAGGTCCGTTTCCCGGACGGGGCCCGGCTGCGCTATGAGGAACCGGCCGGCGGCCACTTCGAGGGACTGCACTACGAAGCGGCGGCCGTGGCCCGTGCCGTGGCCGCCGGGCAGGCGCAGGCCGGCCAGCGGACCCTGGCAGCGTCCATCCGCACCTTGGACGTGGCCGACGAGATCCGCCGCCAGCTGGGAGTGGTGTTCCCAGGCGAAGAGACGTCGGCGGACGAGGACGCGGCACGGCTCTGATTCATTTTTGTTTTGACCATCGAAAGGACGGGCCAATGGCCTACATCGAACAGCACTCCGCAGGACTCTCGGCACCCGTGAAGGTCGGGCTCATCGGCTCCGGCTGGATGGGGGCGTTTCATGCCGAAAGCATCGCCCGCCGCGTCCCGGGCGCTATCCTGGCGGCCATCGCCGACCCCAATGTGGAATCCGCCCAGGCCCTGGCCCAATCGCTGGGCACCGCAAAGGTCACTGCCGACGCCGCGGACATCCTGGCCGATCCGGAGATCGACGCCGTGGTGATCGCGAGCCCGGCCCGTTTCCACTCGGCCCTGATTACACAGGCCGCCGCCGCGGGCAAGCACGTCTTCTGCGAGAAGCCCGCGGGCCAGGGCCTGGAAGAGCTCGACGCCGCGCTGGCCGCCGTTGAGAAAGCCGGGGTGCATTTCCAGATCGGTTTCAACCGGCGCTACGCGGATGACTTCCAGGCCGCCAAGAAAGACCTTGCGGCCGGCATCGCCGGCCAGCCGCAGCTCCTGCGCTCGCTGACCCGCGATCCGGGCAACGGCAGCATCCCGAATGCGGCCAGGGTCCCCGCGTGGACGGTCTTCCTGGAAACCTTGATTCACGATTTCGACACCCTGAACTGGTTCAACGAAGGCGCCGAGCCGGTGGAGGTCTATGCTGTGGCCGACGCCCTCGTGGAACCGGAACTCCGCGATCAGGGTTTCCTGGACACCGCGGTGGTGACTATCCGCTACAACAACGGCGCCATCGCCGTGGCGGAAGCAAACTTCAGTGCCCTCTATGGCTACGACATCCGCGGAGAGGTCTTCGGTTCCAAGGGCATGGTCCAGGCCGGCCGTGCCACCGAGACGGCGGCCCGGCGTTACACGGCGGAGGGAATGTCCGCGGACACGCCGCGCCTCAACGTGGAACTCTTCCGGCAGGCCTATACGGACGAACTCGCCGATTTCGCCGCCACGGTTCGCGCGCAGCGGGACGGCACCCCGCCGCCGTCGGGCGCATTCACCCTCACCCCCGGGGCCGCAGACGCACGCCGCGCGCTGGCCATGGCACTGGCGTGCATCGAATCGGTCAAACAGGGCGGTCCGGTGGCTGTGGCTGCTGCCCCGGTGGCGCTCCGCGACGACGCCCGGGCCGGCGTCTGATGCGGCTGGCCGTCTGCGCGGAAATGGTCTTCACCGACCGGCCGTTTGTGGAACGGGTGCAGCGGATCCACGACGCCGGATTCGACGTCGAGATGTGGGACGCCAGGGGCAAAGACCTGGCCGCGCTCAAGGCCACGGGCGCGGTGTTCTCCTCCATGACCGGGTACACCTCCGGAAGCGTGGTGGACCCCGACACGGCCGACGACGTGGTGCGGACGGCCGAGTCGCTGATCCCGACCGCCCTGGAACTCGGCGTCAGCCGCATGGTGGTGCACTCCGCGGAGCTCATCGATGGCCAGGCGGCCCGCCCCCTCTACCGGTCCACCGGCCGCATGTGGAGCACCGGGGCGCGGACCCTGGAACGGCTCGGCAACTTGGGGGAGAGGTATGGGGTGACCTTCTGCCTGGAGAACCTCAATACGATCCTGGACCACCCCGGCATCCCGCTCGCCCGGGCCAAGGACACCCTGGCGCTTGTGGAAGCAGCCGGGCACCCCAACGTGAAGCTGATGCTGGACCTTTACCACGCACAGCTGGGCGAGGGGAACCTTATCGAGCTTGTCCGGACCGCACTGCCGCACATCGGCGAAGTCCAGGTGGCCGACGTACCGGGCCGCTGCGAGCCCGGAACCGGGGAGATCAACTACCCGGCCGTGGCCAGGGCGCTCACGGACGCAGGCTACGAGGGAACCGTGGGTATGGAAGCCTGGGCCAGCGGTGACGACGAGGAAGCCCTTGCGGCCTTCCGGGCGGCGTTCACGGTGCAGGCCACTACAACTTTTTCGAAGGAAGGAACACTATGAAGGATGTCATTCTCGGTCTGGTCGGAGTGGGGCGCATCGGCGTGATGCATGCCAACAATATCGCCGCGCTCAACGAAGTTCTCAACCCGGAGGGCGTTAACGTCAAGCTGCTGCTCACCGACGTGGCCGTGGACCACGCCAGGGGGATTGCTGCCGGCCTCGGTGCCGGCTTCCTGCCCTCGGTGACGGAGCTCATCGCCGCCGGTGTGGACGGACTGGTCATCGCCACAGGGACCGGAACCCACCCCGAGCTGATCAAGGCCGGCGTGGACGCCGGAATCCCGGTCTTCTGCGAAAAGCCCGTGGCCATGAACGTGGCGGACGCCCTGCCGGTGCTGGACTACATCCGCGACAACAACGGCGTGGTGCAGATCGGCCACCAGCGCCGCTTTGACCACGGCTACCTCGAAGCCAAGCGCGCCTACCAGGCGGGCGAGCTGGGCTGGATCCACTCCCTGCGCGCCGTCACCTGCGATATGGCGCCGCCGCCTGTGGAGTTCCTCGCCAGCTCCGGGGGACTGTTCCGCGACTGCTCCGTCCACGATTTCGACATCCTCCGCTGGCTGACCGGCCGCGAGATCGTGGAGGTCTACGCAAAGGGCTCCAACAACGGAGACCCGGCCATTGGTGCGGTGGGCGACGTGGATACGGCGCTGGCACTGGTCACGTTCGACGACGGCACGGTCGGTACCGTGTCAGCTACCCGCTACAACGGGGCCGGCCACGACGTCCGCCTGGAAATCCAGGGCTCCAGCCGTTCGCTGATGGTTGGGCTCGATGAGCAAACGGCCATGGCGTCGGCCGAAGCGGGGGTCGATTTCCCCGCCGGGGAACCCCACCGGACCTTCGCCGAGCGCTTTGACCAGGCGTACCGATCCGAGATGGCAGCGTTTGTGGAGCTGATCCTGGGCCGGCGGGAGAATCCCTGCACCCCGGAGGACGCGGTGGCGGCTTCCCGCGTGGCTGACGCGGCCCAGGAATCGCTGGCGACGGGCGTCCCGGTCAAGGTTGCCATCAGCGTGGCCCGTTGACCAGACCCGTTGCCATGAAAAATGCCCCTCCGGAATCTGTTCCGGAGGGGCATTTTCTTAATTTTTACGCGCCGAACGGCAGCCGGGGATCGACGTCCTGCCCGTCCCAGCTTTGGCGGACCCAGCCGTGGTGCGGGTCGTCGCTGATGAGCCATTCGCGGACGGGGCCTGGGCCGGCCATCACGTTCAGGTAGTAGAGGTCGTAGCCCGGGGCTGCCATGGCGGGGCCGTGCCAGCCGTAGGGGACGAGAACAACGTCGCCCGTGCGGACCTCGGCTGCCACGTCGATGGGCCGCTCATCCGAGGCGTAGACGCGCTGGTATCCGATTGCATCTGCATGGGCAGGGTCGGGTGCGCCGGAACCGGCAGTCACCTGCGTTTCGAAGTAGTAGATCTCCTCGAGGTTAGTTTCGCCGTCCTTCTCCTCGTCATGCTTATGCGGAGGGTAGGAGGACCAGTTTCCGGCGGGCGTGAGGACTTCGCACACGATGAAACGGTCAGCCTCGAGGGCCGCTGGCGTACCGAAATTGTGGACCTGGCGGGAGCAGTTGCCGGCCCCGCGCAGTTCCACGGGCGTCTCCGCGGCCGTAACCAGGCGGGTGGGATAGGAGGCTTTCGCCGGCGCGGTGGCGACCGCCACCCGTCCGCCGTCGGACGAGCTGATGGTGACGGCGCGGCCCGTTCCCGAATACAGCACATCGCTGGGGCCGTGAAACACGGACGCCCGCCCCTTCAGGACATAGTCTTCACCGTCCACGGAGACGGTGAAGGAGCCGTTGAGGGGAACCACTATCCGCTCCTCATCCGCTGCCGGGAGAACGACGGCGGCACTTGCGGTCAAGGTGGCCACCTTCAGGCCCGTATGGGCCCAGCCGTCCACGGCCACGGATGAATCGGAGGTTCCGAGCGAGATGTCCCAAGCGCCGTCGGCGGCGCTGCCCAGGGGGTAGACCCAGTTAGTCATTGATGTATTCCTTGCGCTATCGCTGTACGAGTGTCATTTCAAAGCTGTACGAATCCGCCCGGTACACGTGGTGTCCGGTTTCCACCCGGCGGCCGGCGTCGTCTGTCGCGGTGCGCTCCATGGTGACCAGGGCGGAATTGACCTCGGCCTCAAGCATGCCCGCCTGATAGTCGTTGGCGATCATGGCGCCGATGCGTTGCGAGGCGAGGCGGAAGTTGACTCCTCCGCGGCGGAGAATGGCGTAGAGGCCCTCAGAGGCAAGCATGGCTTCGTCCATGGTGGCGATGTCGTCCCGGACCCAGTTCTCCATCAGGGCCAGGGGCTTGCCGCCCACTTTCCGCAAGCGCGTGAAGTGGTACACCTTGGAGCCGGCAGGCAGCTCGAGGGTGGCGAGCGTCGCCGCGTCGGCCTCCATATGGGAGAAGGTCAGCACCTGGGTGGTGGGCTTCTTGCCGTTGTTGGAGAGGTCATCAAACAGGCTGGAGAGTTCCAGGGGGCGGCGGACCTGGCTGGAGACCACCTGCGTGCCCACGCCGCGTTTGCGGACCAGCAGCCCCGAGCGGACCAGTTCATCCATGGCTTTGCGCATGGTGGGCCGGGAGAGGTTCAGCTGGGCCGCCAGATCGATTTCGTTCTCCAGCCTGCTGCCGGGTTCCAGGATTCCGCTGTGGATGGCGGCCTCGATGCCCTGGACCACCTGGTGATACAGGGGTACGGGCGAGGAGCGGTCGATGATGAGACCCAGTTGATTCGCCACTAGATATTCCTCGTTCCATGCCGGAAGCTGGTGCCCGCCCGGGGCTCGGAAGGGTATCCATGTCCTAGTATGTTCGCTTGATAGGACATACTGCCTTTGTCGATAATATCAGCCGAAGTTCGGCGGTCAAGGCTGCCACTGGTGGGCGGCCCTCCATTCGTGCCCGTGGTCCTAGGCTGGGGGGATGAACAACCGATACCTCGTGTCCCGCGAACGCTTCATCGCCGCTCCGCCCGAAGCGATTTTTGAAATCCTGGCCAGACCGGCGCTGCACAGCGCGATCGACGGTTCCGGCACAGTGAAGGGCGCTCAGCCGCGCGGCCCTGAACGGCTGAGCCTCGGAGCCCGCTTCGGCATGGAAATGAACATGGCGGTGGACTACAAAATACTGAACACGGTCTCCGAGTTCGAGGAAGGCCGGCGCATCGCCTGGCGCCATTTCTACGGCCACGTCTGGCGTTACATCCTCGAACCTGCCACCGGCGCCGACGGTGCTGCCGGCACACGCGTCACCGAACAATGGGACGCCACTGCGGTCCGCGGCAAGATTTTCCTTCGGCTGGCAGGTTACCTGCGCCGCCACCCCGTCAGCATTGAAAAGACGCTGGTCCGGCTGGAAGAGCACGTCACCGGCACGGCCGGTGCTGCCCGTTAGGTACGCGGCGTGAACCCCTCCGGCGGCCTGGTCCCCAGCCCGCGGACCCTAGAGGTTGAGAGCCTGGACGCCTTCGACCGGCTGGTCGCTGCCGGCGCGGTGGCCATGCATGGCTGGCACGCCCAGTCCCTGGATCTGCGCGGCCGGAACGCGGCGCTGGAAACCCTGGACGTGGAAGGTGCCATTTTCCTCGGGTGTACCTTTGACCAGGGCGTCGAAGAGGGGCTTCGCCGCCGTGGCGCCCTGATCTTCCCCAAGCTGCAGGGTGTGCCATTCGATCCCTACCGGGCCCGGCTCTACACGCCGCAGGAACTGTATGCGGGCCTGGACAGCTCGCCTTATGAGGAGCTGCCTGACGCCCTCGTGTACCAGTGGAGCATCAGCCCGGAGCAGCGCAACCGGCTGGACGCCACCCTGGCCTCGGCACTGCATGACCACGCCATCGGCGACGCCCTGGACGAGTTCATGCACTCGGAGCTCCACGCCGGCGGCACTACCGTGGGCGTGATGGGCGGCCATGCCGCCCAGCGCGGCACCCCGGACTTCGCCCAGGCAGCCGAGCTGGGCAGGCGCCTGGCACAGGCCGGGCGGATGGTGGCTACCGGCGGCGGCCCTGGTGCCATGGAAGCGGCCAACCTCGGCGCGTACCTCAGCCACGTTCCGCACGCGGAGTTCACGACGGCCATCGCCGGACTTGGATCCGTTCCCGGCTTCCGCCCCTCGGTGTCCGCGTGGGCACGCGAGGCAGCCGCCGTCGTCGAACGTTATCCGGGCGGAACGCCGTCGCTGGGCATCCCCACCTGGTTCTACGGGCATGAGCCGCCCAACTACTTTGCCACCCACATCGCCAAGTACTTCGCCAACGCCGTCCGGGAGGCGATCCTGCTGGAACTGTGCGACGGCGGCATCATCTTCTTGCCGGGAGCGGCCGGGACCGTACAGGAAATCTTCCAGGACGCCTGCGAGAACTACTACAGCGCCCGCGAAGCCGTGACGCCGATGGTGCTGGTGGGACGGCAGCACTGGGAGCACGAGTATCCCGCGTGGCCCCTGCTCAAACGGCTTGCCGCTGGACGGGCCATGGAGGACCGGATTTTCCTGGTGGACAGTGTGGACGAGGCGCTCGCAGTGCTGGGCGGCTAGCTAGGGGCTAGTCACCAATCCCTCCCAGGCCACGGTCCAGTTGGACGGGAACCCCGGGGCGTGCCGGTCCGGTCCGTTGTCCCATCCGGCGGCCATCAACGCGGCGGCCGCCAGTAGTCCGCCGTTGCCGGGCAGGTAGACCGGCAAGGAGTCCGTCTGGCGATTGTGTCCGTTGGGCAGCACGGTATTCTTTCCCGCGTCCAGCAGCAGTGCGTTGACGGCAGCCTCAGGGTCTTCGAGGCGCGCGGCAGTCATGGCCATCACCGGATAGTCCCAGCCCCACGTGCTGTCCCAATCCCAATCAGCCAGGACGTCCGTGAGCGTTGCCCGCATGATGTCCTTATCGATCAGGTCTGTCTGCGGCAGGACGCCGAGGGCACACAGCATCGAGGGGTGGTCAGTGCGGATAGTGAAAGGTTCAACATCGATCGCGGCGTAGACGCCGTCAATCACGCGCGGCCGGACCAGGCCATCGGCTACCTCCGACCATGCCCCGACGGGTTCCAATCCCAACCGTTCACGCCACGCAGCCGCGATCCGGAGACCCCACTGCCAGTACGCCAACTCGAACGTAGGATTCGTGACCGTGCTCCGGATGGAACCGTAGCTTTCCTGCGCAGGAATCAGGGGCGGTCCCAGCTCGAATCCGCGTGCGGTGGGATGCGCAAAGCTGGCCATGAATTCGGCGGACTCGAAGACGATTCCGGCGAACTCCTCCAGCACATCCCGGCTCGGGTTGGCCCGGTACACCAGCTCGGCCAAGTGGATGGGGTGCGGCTGCTGCCAGATGAGGAACGTCCCGATGGGGCTGGGGCTTTCCCTGCCATCCGGGCCCACTTGCTTTGGCCAGCGCACGCCGTCGAAGCCCTGCGCCTTGGCTGTTTGACGCGAGGTTTCCAGCGCTGTGGCGTACCACCGCAACGATGGCAGCAGGAGCTCCATACGGTTCCAGTGGGCAAAATGTGCAGCGTGCCACCAGTGCATTTCAAGATGGAAGCGGCCACGCCAGGAATTGCACACGAGTCCCGTTTCCTGCGGGGGTAACGATCCGGAGCAGTTGATGGCCGTCAAGTACTGCGACAGGACTATCCGGCGCTCCAGCTCCTTCGCGCGGGCATCGTCGGTCGCGTTGAGCTCGATAGCACCGCCCGAGGACCAGAACTCCTGCCAAGAGCCCTCAGAGACGGCGGCAACTCTGCTGCCTGCAGGGACGAAGGCTGCGGAAAGCCCGACGGCGGTGCTGGCTTCTGAGCCCCGGCTTGGCGTGGTTTCCTCCCGTGTCAGCCTGTTGTCACCCCGGGGGACGCAGTCGCCGTCTCCGGCGGAGATGAAGGCAATGGACAAATCGAGAACCGCGGGGGTAGCCTGTCCCGCCCTGTTTTCGGGGGCTATCCGGAAGCGGTGCTGTTCGGTCTGTTCAACATTCAGGTTCTTCCCTGTGATCACCACCTGGTAGCGGGAGCGGTCCAACTCGCGGCGGACGGTCCAGCTGGTGGATCCGGCATGCAGCTTGGAAGGTTCCTGCTCCCCAAGCGAGGTGGTGTGGGCGTCAGGATTGTGCCAGTCGGCGGCGTCGTGCCAGGCCTCTGACCCATACGGAAAGCCGATGCCAATCACCAGGCCCGTCCCCAGGGCGGGCGACTCCACGCGAAGGCCGATTTCGTCCTGGCCGGGGTGGCACGCGGTGGTGACCGTCACCGGCTGGCCCGCCAGCGTGAAGCGGCTGGTCACCGCGCCCGTCCAGAGATCGAGGATTTGCTCTGTGCCGGACACGTCGGCTTCGGAGATTGCCCGCTCGGCTCCGTTCTCCACCAGGCGGAAGCCAACGCGGCCCAAATCGAGGCGGTGCGGGTTTGACCGCAGCCACGTTTCGGCCCGGGAGGTGTCGGTCTCGCGGTCGTTGACGATGTTGCCCACCATGTCAACGTATGGAACCGGTCCGCGGGGTGAATCGTAGAGCACCGTGGAACCAGCGAGCTCATAGGTGTCGGCCGGCGGTACGGCGTGCCAGCCCCATTGGGCCTGTGTGCCGAGGAGGGTTCCCGGCGGCAGGTCATCGCGCGCGCCAACAGGGTAGGCCTCAGGCATTGTTTGGAGCCCGGTGAGATCCATAGTGAAGGCGAACTCGCCGTTGCCCACGGATACAGGGCTTCTGGGATCAAGGATCTGCTGCCGGACATTGTGCCGCCGGACCAGTTCTTCCCTGTTGATGGTGCTGGCGTTGATGTCGGTGCCAGGGGCAGGGAGTGCCGAACGATGGGTGGTGCTTTGGCTGTGCACGATGCACGCCCTCCTGATGCTGTCTGCTTTGACTGCTGCTGGGGATAATCCGGTCTTAGGAGTCTCGGTTGCGGCCGTACGGAAAGCCATCGCGTCAAAGGAGGCGGGCCTAAGAAACCGCTTTCCGAAACGATTCAATCCTCGTGCTGTCGCCGGGTTGTGTCAACCCCTGGCCATTCATGGCCGAATCGTCGGAGTCTTCTTGGGAGCCCACCGCGCTGCGCCCGTCGGGGCTGAGGCGTCGGGCCATCATGGCGCCGTCGTGGACTTGTTTCCGTTGGCAGGTCGCCAAGCGGCTGGCCAGCGGAGAACCCTTGACGCTGTAACCGCCCTTTGATACGTTTCAGGAAACCGCTTTCTCAGATGGAAGAAGCCTACCCAGTGACGCGTATCGCTATCCGAAGCCTCCGTAAAACAATCGCAGTACTTTCGGCGGTGAGCTTGCTCGGTGTGGCCGCAGCTTGTTCCAGCCCGTCCGCCAACCAGCCACAGGACGGCCCCGTCGAGATCCGATTCTCCTGGTGGGGTAACGCTGGCCGCGCCGAGTCGACCAACAAGGCCATCAAGGAATTCGAGGCCGCCAACCCCAACATCAAGGTCAAGCCTGAGTACGGCGATATTGGTGGCTACTTCGACAAGCTGGCCACCCAGATGGCCGCCAACGACGCCCCCGATGTCATCACCATGGGCGGCGCATACCCTGCCGAATACGCCAACCGAGGCGCACTGCTAGACCTGTCAAAGGTGGACGGCCCGCTGGACTTGTCCAAACTGGACCAAGGAGCCTTGGAAAACGGACAAGTCCAGGGCAAGCAGTACGGTGTGTCAACCGGTGCCAATGCCCTTGCGATAGTCGTGAACCCCGCCGTCTTCCAGGCAGCCGGCATTGCACTGCCCGACGACAGCAAGTGGACCTGGGACGACTTCGCCAATATTGCGGGTGACGTAACCGCCAAGAGTCCCAAAGGCACCTACGGAACGGCAACAGTCCTCACCCATGATTCCTTGGACGCCTTCGCCCGCCAGCGCGGCGAGTCCCTGTATACCAAGGACGGCCAGCTCGGTCTAAGCAAGGAATCGGTGGAGGACTACTTCGACTTCTCCCTGAAGCTGAGCGAGTCGGGGGCCGCGCCGAGTGCTTCCGAGACTGTGGAGAAGCTCAGCGTCAGCACTGAGCAGACGCTCATGGGCATGGGCCAGGCCGGCATGATGCTCACCTGGAGCAACTCACTGTCCGCTCTCAGCAAGGCCTCGGGAGCGGAGTTGAAGCTACTCAAGCTCCCCGGGGAAACCCCTACACCTGGGATCTGGCTCCAGTCTTCGCAGTTTTACACCATTTCCGCGCGCAGCAAGCACACCGATGCCGCCGCAAAGCTGGTGAACTTCCTCGTCAACAACGAGGCCGCGGCCAAGACCATCCAGAGCGACCGCGGTGTCCCCAGCAACGCAGGCCTGCGGACCGCCATCCAGGACATGCTGACGCCGCAGGGCAAAGTTGAAGCCGCCTACGTCGACCAGATCGGCAAAATGGAGTTCGCACCCACCTTCATCGGTCCCACCGGTTCAACCGCGGTCTCCGAGATCACGGCCCGCGTCAACACCGATGTGCTGTTCAAACGGCTTACGCCGGAGAAGGCGGCCGAGCAGTGGATCAGTGAAAGCAAGGCGGCCATCGGCAAATAGGCAACAGCCAGGCGCGCCATGCGAATGGTGCCGTGCGATGTTTCTGCTAGCCCACCACAGTGCCGAAGGCCAGCCCCAGCACGTAGGTGACGGCGGCGGCGCCCAGTCCGATGCCCAGCTGGCGTAGCCCGCGCGTCAGGGGCGACGTCCCGGACAGCAGGCCCACGATTCCGCCGGTGGCCAGCAGCGCCAGCCCCACCAGCACTGCGGCCACCACCAGGGCGGCCATGCCGGTCAGGCCGAACAGGAACGGCAGGATGGGGACCACGGCGCCGGACGCGAAAAAGCAGAAGCTGGACATTGCCGCCCCCCACGCGGTGCCTACGGCCTCGTGCTGGTCCTCCGGCTCCGGCAATTCGGGCTGCAGCGACAAGCTGGGATCGCAGTCGCAACTCAGCAGGCCCATGCGCTCGGCCACGCGATGCTCGGCTGCTTCGTGGGACATACCGCGTGCCAGGTAGACGAGCATCAGTTCGTTGTGTTCGATGTCCAGTTTCGGGGCGGCGGCGAGGGTGATCTGGGTGGGGCGGGTGGCGGCCAGGAGCTCGCGCTGGGACCGGACGGAGACAAACTCGCCCGCGGCCATGGACATGGCGCCGGCGAGGAGCCCTGCCACACCGCTGAGCAGCACCACGCCACTCGCCACTCCGGAAGCAGCCATGCCCACCACCAGTGAGAGGTTGCTGACCAGGCCATCGTTGGCGCCAAAAACGGCGGCGCGGAAGGTTCCGGCGAGCCGGTTGCGGCCACGCGTTGCCAGGCCGCGGACCACTTCCTCATGGATCTGCTCGTCCGCTGCCATGGCTTCCGTGGCGTTGGGATCCAGGGCGTAGGGGGAGCGGCCTTCGGCGCGCTGGGCGAGGGCCAGGACAAAAACGGACCCGAAGTGGCGGGCCAGGAAACCCAGGAACTGGCTGCGGAGCGATGCCGGCCGGGACTTTTGGGCGTGGTCGCCGAGGAGCCGCAGCCAGTGGGCCTCGTGCCGCCCTTCGGCTTCGGCGAGGGCAAGCAGGATGGCGCGCTCCTCGCCGTCGCGGTTCTGGGCGAGATCGCGGTAGACGGCGGCCTCTGCCCGTTCGTCCGCCAGGTACTGGCGCCACTTGCGGAGGTCGGCCGGGGAGGGCTGCGGCGCGGACGGACTGGTTTCCGCGGGCCTGGCTTGGTGGGTATTGGGGTGCTGAGACACGCAAGGCTCCTGTGCTGGATGGGGAAGGTTCGGCCCCATTGCACCGCCCAGCTTACCGCGGAATGACGCGGATTTTCGGCTGGCTGACCTCACTGCGGAGTTTAGGTTTCCCTCAAAATATGGAGGTCCGCCAGGTGGGCCCGGCCTGGTTGCTGGGGCTCTTGACCGGGCCCACGGGCGGTGCTGTGATGAAGGAGTGGCGTCCGCCCGCGCCCACTCACGAAGCACGTCAAGAAAGCACGTCGAGGCTAACAAACGGAGGTCGAATCATGAGTACCACCGGACAGCACCCGGACATGCCGCACCTGGAATCCGTTGAAGCGGATCCTGCCTATGACTACGCCGAGGACGTCCCTATCAGCGTGGACGACTGGGACGCCGAAGAAGCGGTGGTTCCCACGCCCCCGGTAGCAGTCGACGCCGAGGAGCGCTTGGTCCCACTCGATGAGGACGAGTTCCGCGGAACGGAATGAAACGAACGACGGCGGCACTCCGGTTCGCCGGGGAAGCGAAGGGGAGTGCCGCCGTCGTACTCTGCGGTGATTGAGCCTTTATCTCCGGTGATTCGAGCCTCTCCGGTGATCGAGGCTGTCGAGATCCCTAGGGGGTCCGGTGGCTGGCGACCGGGTGGGCCTCCATGGGCAACTCGTCGGTGACCGCTCCCGCCACCCGCTTGTCCCAGGCCGCACGGACCTCGGGGTCCGTGGGAGGCGTGAGCAGCGAGATCACGATGTAGGAAACCAGTGACGCGCCCAGGCCCCAGTAGATGGGATCGTTGGCGTAAACGCCGTCTTCGCTGGGAATGATTCCCGTGGCGTACGCGATCAGCAGTGCCAGGGTCAGCACCGAGCCGACGGCCATGGACCAGGCCGCTGCGATGCCGGTGCCGCGCTTCCAGACCAGGCCGCCGAGGATGGCCACCAGCAGGCCGCCCACCAGGATGTCGTAGGCGATGGTGAGTGCCACCACGACGTCCTGCGCCGCCATGGAGATCAGCACGGCAACGACGCCCAGGCCCAGGACCCAGAAACGGTTGGCCCTGACGTCGTGCTCGGGGTTTTCGGTGTCGTCGGTGTTGATCGTCTTGCCGAACCAGCTGGCCACGAACGGCACCACATCGGCACGGGCCACCGTGGCGGCCGCGATCAGGGCGCCGGAGGCGGTGGACATCATAGCTGCGACTGCGGCGGCCATGACCAAGCCGCCGATGCCGATCGGCAGGATCTGGGTAGCGACCTCGGCGTAAACAACGTCCTTACCAAGGTTGGCGACGTCGATGTCGGGCAGGGCCACGCGGGCGGCCAGGCCGATCAGGGCGCCGGCGACGCCGTACAGGATGCAGTAGACGCCTGCGGTGGCGCCGCCCCAACGGGCCACGGTGGGAGTCTTCGCGGTGAAGACGCGCTGCCAGATGTCCTGGCCGATGAGCAGGCCCAGGGTGTAGACCACGAAGTACGTGATGATGGTCTGAATCCCGATGCCATCGAGCTGGAAGAAACTGGCGTCAACGCGGGCGCGGATTCCGTCGAAACCGCCGGCAGCGTTGAGGACGAATGGGAGCATCAGGAAGAAGATGCCGACCGTCTTGATGATGAACTGCACCTGGTCGGCCAGGGTGATGGACCACATGCCGCCGATGGTGGAGTAGACCAGGACGATGGCGCCGCCGACGGCGATGGCGAGCCAGCGCTCCCAGTCGAACAGGACCACGAAGATGGTGGCGTAGGCGCCTGTGGAGGTGGCACAGAGCATCAGGGTGTAGGCCAGCATAACGATGCCTGAGGTCTGGGTGGCGCGCTGGCCGTAGCGCAGGCTGAGCATCTGGGAGACCGTGTAGATCTTCAGCCGCTGGATGGTGCCGGCGAAGAGCAGGCTCAGGAGGAGCACACCCGCGCCGATGGCCACCACGAGCCACATGCCGGAAATGCCGAACTTGTAGCCCAGGCCGACGCCGCCCACGGTGGAGGCGCCGCCCAAGACGACGGCGGCCATGGTGCCGGTGTAGAGCAGCGGGCCGAGCCGGCGGCCGGCCACCAGGAAGTCGCTGTTGTTCTTGGTGCGGGACTTGCCCCACCAGCCGAAGGCCAGCATGGCGAGGAGGTACACCACCACGATGGCGATGTTGACGAAGTTAGCGTCCATTTGGGGCTCCTTGGAGCTGATCTGCAGCTTGGCTGGTATTCCGGCGGCGCTGCTGGGGAAGCCGGTTTTCCGCTGCTTTTGTTGAGTTGGGAGGAAGAGTTCCTCAAATATTGCCTCAGAGACAACACTTGTTGCCTAAAAGCGTATGCTGTGACCGACGCAACAGTCAAGGTCGCCCGCCCTATCTGTTGTTCGCTGCCGCGTTCGCGGCGTCAGGTCAGCGGTTGGCCATTAGGATTGCTCCAGAGATGGGGCCGCACCGCCGGCCATGAAAGGTCCGCACATGAAGGCACTGCCAGTTGAGCCGAGCAACGTTCCTGTTGCCATCGGTTCCCGAATCCGTGCCGCCCGGCAGTCCCAGCGGCTGACCATCGAGCAGGTTGCGGACGCCACCGGGCTGACCAAAGGCTTCCTCAGCCGCGTGGAACGTGACCTCACATCGCCGTCGGTCGCGTCCCTGGTGACACTCTGTCAAGTCCTGTCCATCTCCATCGGCGATTTGTTCGCTGCCCCGGAAACACACCTGACCAAGCGGAACGACGGCCCCCGGATCTCCCTCGGCGGCCAAGGCATCGTGGAGCGGCTGCTGACGGCCCGTTCCGAACGGCGCATCCAGATCATCCAGGCCGTCATCGAGCCGCATGGCCGCGGCGAGACTGAGTTGTACGCCGTGGACTGTGACGTGGACGTGCTCCATGTGATCAAGGGAAGCATCCGGCTGATCCTGACCAACGAGGAATATGAGCTCAGCACCGGCGATACCGTGACGTTCCCGGGCCGCGAACCGCATACGTGGGTCAATCCCACCGACGAGGCCGTCGAGGTTCTCTGGGTCCTGGTCCCAGCCGCCAGCCGGTAGGCGGGTTTTCCGGGGCGCTGACCATGTCAATCTGATTGGAGCCCACCCCGGACGGTACTCATCTGGTTGCGGACTTTCTTAGCCGGAGCTGATTTGCATGTTCTTCCACCAGTGACCGGTCGTGACGATGCCGATTGCGGAGACCGGGATGCAAAGGAAGAGCTGGAGTGGGTTAACTGTTTCGGCGGCAGCCAGGCCGCCCATGCCCATCCATAGCCCGGGCGCTGCATAGGGAAACCACGCCCCGGCCCCGAACGCCGTGACGACCTGGGTGGTGACGACAAGAAGAACCAGTGCGCCGACGCCGGGAAGATAGCCGCGGGCAACACTGGCTACGACGGCGAGCGGACAAGCCAGCAGGGCTGCCAGGGCACCGCCGCACCATGCCTGGCCTGCGGCCACCAAGTCCTCAGGGCCTGGCGCGCCCAGTCCGATGACGGCACCGGCAAAAAAGGCGACCGCTACGCTGACCAAGCAGAGCAGCAGGGCCCAGCACAGGGTCACCGTAAACTTCGCGTAGGCAAGTTGCCGCAGGCTGACCGGCAGGGCAAACAGGCAGGCCTGGGTTTTTTCAGTGAACTCGCGGCCGAAGCACCAACACACCACGAAACCGACGCCCATCAGTACACCGACGGACAGAAGCATTCCCACCATCGCCAAATACCCGGCCCAGCCTGCACTTGTCAGCATGGCCGCGGCTTTGAGGCCGATCTGGCTGGACCCGTCGGAGGTCGCGGCGATCATAAAGGCCGCTGCGAGGACCGGCAGGCCCACACCGATCAGGACGGACACCGTCCGCACCACGGGCGCCCGGCGGAATTTCAGGGCCTCGAATTCCCGCGCCTGCCCCGAAGTGCTCTTCATTGCCCTTGTTCCTGTTCGCGCATGTCGGACTGCAGCACAAGGTCAAAGAACCGTCGTTCAAGGTCCACGGTCCCGGGCTGCAGCGAACCGATGATCCTTCCCCGGTGAAGCACGCTGATCGTGTCTGCCATCCGTGCGACTTCATCAAGGTGGTGGCTGGAGACCAGGATGGCGGCGCCCCTGTTCCGGCAAGCCTCCTGGAGCAGCCGGCGGAGGACGATGACACCGCGGGGGTCCAGTGCGTTGGTCGGTTCGTCAAGGACGAGCACGTCCGGTCCATGGACCAGGGCCGCGGCCAGGCCTACGCGCTGCCGGTTTCCCAGTGACAGCGTCCCGGCGCGCCGGGTGGCATATGGCTCCAGGCCCAGATCGGATACTGCCCGTGCCGAGGCGGACCTGGCGGAGTCCCGGTCCATCCCGTGCAACCGGGCGGAGCAGTAGACGTTCTCGCGCGCGGTCAGCTCCGGGTATGCGAAGGGGGTCTCCAGCATCTGCCCGACCCTTGACCATACCTGCGCTCCTGCACCGGATACCGGGAGCCCCGTCAGGTGAGCCGAGCCCCGGTCCGGTTTGAGCATGCCCAGCAGGATCCGCATCAACGTCGTCTTTCCTGCTCCGTTCAGACCCACCAGGGCGTGGATTTCCGACGGCCCCACGTCCAGGGAAACGTCGTCCAGGACGGGGAGTCCGGCCAGGGCTTTCGATACCCGCTCCGCCTTAATGGCCGCTGATGTTTTCATTGGGTACGCCGCATTGTCCTGCCTGAATCGCCCATCAGGTCCAAGGCCGTAGTCATCCGGTCCCGCAGTTCGTGTCCGTCCGGTGCCGATGCCCAATCCAGCAGTGCGGCCGTCAACCCGCCCAGGCAGGCTCCGGCGGCAACCCGCGCTTCAACGCGGCCTACGCCGGTCCCCGTCAGGGCTTCAACGATCAGGTCCTCGGTCCTGCGGTTGTTCGCCCAGATGCCGGCTGTAAGCCGCGTATGGCCTGCTATCAGTCTGATCCTCTCTCTGGTCGCACCGTCTGCGGGGTCGGGCACCGAGCTCCACGCGGCCAGCAGGCCCAGCCGGACACGCTCCAGCGAGGGCAGCCCGGTGTCCTGGGCGGCCACGAGGTCCGCGATCACCGGATCGTAGGGGTCATCAAAGACCACGGCGTCTTTCGTCGGAAAATACCGGAAGAAGGTCATCTGCGAGACACCGGCCGCCCTGGCGATCTGCGCGACGGTTGTCTCGTCGAAACCTTGTTGAACGAATAATGCCATGGCATGCTCCTGCAGGAGCGCCCTGGTGGCAGCAGCTTTCCGCATATCAAGAATGTTAGTCTCTAACATTTTTGCCGGTCAAGAGCTGCGTGCGGGCTTCCTTGGGCCGCGTTCGGGGTTTTTGCTGGTTTCTTGTAAACAACTGATGCGCATAAGAAAACTTCAGGCTATGATGGCTGTCACACCCGCCGATCAATCCTCGAAGGAGAGGCTCATTTTGAAAGAGCTGCGCATCGAAGCCAACGGCAACCTTGGCCCCATCGATTCATCCCGTATCCCGCGCTATGCCGGCGCTGCGACCTACGCCCGCCTGCCACGCCTGGACCAGGTGGCCAAGGCCGACGTGACGGTGGTGGGCGTGCCCTTCGACTCCGGCGTGTCCTACCGCCCGGGTGCCCGTTTCGGCTCCAACCACATCCGCGAGGCCAGCCGCCTGCTCCGCCCGTACAACCCCGCCTGGGACGTCAGTCCGTTTGAAAACATCCAGGTTGCTGATGCCGGTGACATGGCGGTCAACCCCTTCAACATCAACGAAGCCATCGAAACCATCCAGCAGAACGCCCTGGACCTCACCGCGGCCGGCAGCAAGCTGGTGACGCTCGGCGGCGACCACACCATCGCCCTGCCGTTGCTCCGCGCGGCGGCCGAGCGGGCCGGCGGACCCATTGCCATGCTGCACTTTGATGCCCACCTGGACACCTGGGACACCTACTTCGGCGCCGAATACACCCACGGCACCCCGTTCCGCCGGGCCGTTGAAGAAGGCATCCTGGACACCGAGGCCATCAGCCACATCGGCACCCGCGGCCCGCTCTACGGCAAAAAAGACCTCGACGACGACCACCGCTTCGGATTCGGTATCGTCACCTCCGCTGACGTCTACTACCAGGGCGTCCTGGAGACCGTGGCCAAGGTCCGCGACCGGATCGGCAACCGCCCGCTGTACATTTCCGTGGACATCGACGTCCTGGATCCCGCGCATGCGCCCGGTACCGGGACCCCGGAGGCCGGTGGCATCACCAGCCGTGAACTCCTGGAGATCATCCGCGGCTTCCGCGGCATGAACCTGGTAGGCGCCGACGTCGTCGAGGTTGCTCCCGCCTACGACCACGCCGAAATCACCGGTGTGGCAGCCAGCCATGTGGCCTATGAGCTGATTACCCTGATGGCGGACAATGCTGTTGAAGGTGACCGGTTCGGGACCGCCAACGGCTACGCCGCCCAAGCTCTCGGCCAAGAATCCCGCCAACCTGCCGGTTTCGCCGCCGGGACCAAGGAGTAGCCAAATGATCGATTTCGATCCGGGCACAGCAGCTGCGCCCGCAGGTGACAGCAGAGGTACCAGCCAGCGCAACGGCGGGGACCTCGTCGTCGAAACCCTTGAGGCGCTCGGCGCCAAGACCGTCTTTGGCATCCCGGGCCAGCACGCGCTGGGCCTGTTTGACGCCATGGGCCGCGGCAACCTGCACTTTGTGTCCTCCCGCGTGGAGAACAATAGCGCCTTCGCCGCGGACGGGTACTCCCGCGCCACCGGTGAAGTGGGCGTGCTGTTCCTGTCCACCGGACCCGGCGCACTGACGTCCCTCGCCGGCCTGCAGGAGGCCTACGCCACGGGTGTGCCCATGGTGGTGGTGGCCAGCCAGATCCCGCTCGAAGGACTCGGCGCCCGCCGCAAGGGCATGCTGCACCAGCTCGATGACCAGAAGGCCTCGGCCGCGAACGTCACCAAGAGCCAGCGCCTGATCCAGCACGCGTCGGGCATCCCATCGGCCATCCAGGATGCCTGGACCGAAGCCATCTCCTCGCCGCAGGGCCCGGTCTGGCTGGAAATCCCGCAGAACGTGCTGCTGGATCCCATCATGGTGCCCCCGGTGGAGGATGCGCTCGCGGAAGCGGCGGACAACCCGCCCCGCGTGGAGCTGGTCCGGGAAGCGGTGAAATGGCTGTCGACGGCGGAACGTCCCGCCATCATCGCCGGTGGCGGTACCCGGCGCGGCCGGGCCGAAAAGTCGCTGCTCTCGATTGCCGAGAAGCTGCGGGCGCCGGTCATCTGCACCCCGGGCGGCAACGGCGCCTTCCCGTGGACCCATGAGCTTTCGCTGCAGTCCTGGATCGAGGACCGCCACATGACGGACCTCCTGGAGGACGCCGACGTCCTGATTGTCGTCGGCTCGTCCCTCGGTGAAGTCACGTCCAACTACTTCACGTTCGCGCCCCGCGGCCGCATCATCCAGATCGATGCCGAGCCGCGCGTCCTTGAATCGAATAGCCCCGGCCTGGGTATCCGCGCCGATGCCGGCCAGGCGCTCGCCGCCCTAGACGAGGCCCTGGTCGCGCCCATCGATAACAACCGCAGCTGGCACGGGACCGCCCCCGAAGACTTGGTGAAGGAATCCCTCGCCAAGGTCAAGGCACGGCTCGAGTCCCAGGACCTGGGCAAAGAGCTGAAGTTCATGGCCGACATCCGCGAAGCCGTCCCCGCGGACATGCAGACCTTCTGGGACATGACTATCTCGGCGTACTGGGGCTGGAGCTGCTGGGATGCGCGGCAGGGCCAGTTCCACTCAGCCCAGGGTGCCGGCGGTCTGGGCTATGGCTTCCCGGCAGCTATCGGCGGCGCCGTCGGGCTGGAAACAGTGGGCAAACCGGGCCGCGTGCTTGCCGTGTCCGGTGACGGTTCATCCATGTACTCCATTTCCGAACTCGCCACCGCCAAGCAGCACAACGTCCCGGTCACCTGGCTGATTGTGGACGACGGCGGCTATGGCATCCTGCGCGAATACATGGTGGGGGCGTTCGGTAAAGCCACGGCCACCGAGCTCGCGCGCCCCGACTTCGTGAAGCTCGCCGAAGCATTCGGTGTGCCGGCCACGCGAGTGGCCCCCGGGGACGTCGGGGACGCGCTCAAAGCGGGCTTCGCCGCCGACGGACCCAACGTCGTCGTCGTCGAAACCCTGCTCAAGATGTTCGGCCCCACCCACCTGGACGACTGAACACCCAGCACCACCCCCCGGCGCGAACGTACAGTTGAGGCCCCATTTCCGCGAGGAATTGGGGCCTCAACTGTACGTTCGCGCCTGGCGTTTAAGGGCCCCTGGAACCCCGCCATCCTTCCTTTAGTTTCCCAAAGCAACCATTTGGAGATATAGTTGCCTTAGGCAAACAAAAGAGGAGAGTTCAATCATGGCAGTCGCCCCGGACACCGCAGCGGACCTTGTCTACCGCATCTTCGACCTCCAAAGGGTGGTCCGATGCGTGGCCGCGGCGAGCTTCCGCGGACAGGAAACCGGGGTTGCGCTGCAGGGCGTCCTCAGGTTCGTGGGCGAGGGGGAGTCCCGCGCCACCCAGCTTGCGGAGCGGCTCGGTGTCAGCGCCCCAGTCCTCAGCCGCCACATCGCGGACCTTGAAGAGCAGGGTTACGTCATCCGGCGGCAGGACCCCGACGACGGCCGCGCCCAGTTGGTTGCCCTGTCGCCGGCGGGCGCGGACAAGCTCCGGGAGATCGAGGAGCACCGCACGGCCACACTGCAGGACTACCTCAGCGATTGGAGCCAGGAGGATGCCGAAGACACGGCACGGATCCTGACAAAACTCTCGGAGTCACTCAAGCATTCAGCCCGGGCACATGCAGTCCCGGTACTTCCAACCGCGGCACCATCCGCCGCAACCCATACCCTCCAGGAGCACTGATATGTCGAGCCAACCGGCCGCACCACCCTTGGCGATGACCCACCGCCAGATCATGGAAGCCCTGACCGGGCTCCTCGCGGCGTTCTTCACCGCCATCCTCAGCAGCACCATCGTGGCCAACGCGTTGCCCACCATCATGTCCGATCTGCACGGCACCCAGACCGACTTCGCCTGGGTGATCACCGCCGCGCTGCTGGCCAACGCCGTCACCACCCCCATCTGGGGCAAGCTGTCCGACCTCTTTAACAAGAAGATCCTGGTCCAGCTGAGCATCGTCATCTTCGTGGCCGGCTCGGTCATGGCCGGACTCTCCGAGACCATCCCGCTGCTGCTCACCGCACGCGTTATCCAGGGCGTGGCCATGGGCGGGCTGACCGCGCTGGCGCAGGCCATCATCGGAACCATGATCCCGCCGCGGGACCGCGGCAAATACTCCGGCTACATGGGCGCCGTGATGGCGGTAGGCACTGCCGGCGGCCCGCTGCTGGGCGGATTCATCGTGGACAGCCCGCTGGGCTGGCGCTGGACGTTCTTCGTCTGCGTGCCGCTCGCCGTCGTCGCGCTTATCCTGCTCCAGATCACCCTGAAAATCGAGCACATCAAACGCCACGTCAAGATCGACTGGCTTGGCTCCATCCTGCTGACCTCCGGTGTCAGCCTGCTCCTGATCTGGGTTTCCTTCGCCGGCAACCCCGCCTACTACGGCTGGGTTTCCTGGCAGTCGGCCGCCATGGTGGGCGGCGGCGTTGTCCTGCTGGCCCTGCTGGTGCTGGTGGAGTCCAAGGTTGAGCAGCCCATCATCCCGCTGAAGATCATCTCCGAACGCACCACCGCTTTGGCCATCATCGCTTCAGTGGCCGTGGGCATCGCAATGTTCGGTTCAACCACCTTCCTGGGCCAGTACTTCCAGGTGGCCCGCGGCGCCACTCCCACCGAAGCCGGGCTGCTGACGCTTCCGATGATCGCCGGCAACCTGACCGGTTCCGTCGTTTCCGGTCTGCTCATCAGCCGCACCGGAAAATGGAAGGGCTACCTGATCGGCGGGTCCATCCTGCTGATCGGCGGCCTCGGACTAGCCGGCACCATGGACCACACCACCGAACTGTGGCAGGCCGGGATCTTCACGGCAATCCTGGGCCTAGGCCTCGGCATGCTGATGCAGAACCTGGTCCTGGCGGTGCAGAACACCGTCAGGGCGTCCGACATCGGTTCGGCCAGTGCGTCGGTGGCATTCTTCCGTTCGGTGGGCGGCGCAATCGGCGTGTCCGTGCTCGGCGCCATCCTCAGCAGCCGGGTCAGCGAACTCGCCACGCAGGGCCTGGCTGCCGCCGGCATCCCGGTGGCGGGCGGGTCCGCCGGAGCCAGCATGGACCTTGCTGATATGCCCGCCCCGGTGCGCGAAATCATGCGAGCTGCTTACGGCGACGCCACCGCCGAGGTCTTCCTGATCTCCGCCGCCGTTGCGGTAATAGCCCTGGTCTCGGTCCTGTTCATCAAGGAACGCCCGCTGCGGCGCACCGTCGACATCCAGCCGGAGGCGCAATCAGGGGTGGTGGCCGGGTCAGACGCCGCGGAAAGCGCCAAGGCGAGGGCAGACGCCAATGCTGAAAGCACGACGCCGGAACTCGCCTCCGCGAACCGCTGACCTAAGCACGGCTACTTACGAACGCGCGAACGGCCACTTGAGGCCCCCTGGGATGGCGGGGCCACAAGTGTCCGTTCGCGCAGGTGGGTGGCCGGCTAACCGCGTGGGGGAGTACGCCGATCGGATGATATTTGCCGTGGATGTTTCGCCCGGGCAACGGATTTCGTAGAGTAGGTAGGCTGAGAAATGTCAGCCCCGTCTGTTACTACTTATCCTCATCATTTCGCGCTCTCTTCCTAAGGATTCACGGGCATGCTCCTCACCCTCATACGGCGCTACTCCAAACCGTATATGCCATACATCGTGGCCGTCGTAGTGTTCCAGCTGGCGTCCACCATCGCAGCGCTCTACCTCCCCAGCCTCAACGCCCAGATCATCGATGAAGGTGTTTCCCGCGGGGACACGGACTTCATCTGGCGGACCGGTTCCGTGATGCTGCTGGTGGCCATTGTCCAGGTGGGCACCGCCATTGCCGGCGTCTACTACGGCTCAAAAACGGCCATGGCCGTGGGCCGCGACCTCCGCCGCGGGGTGTTCCGCAAGGTCACCAGTTTCTCCGCCAAGGACGTGAACACGTTCGGCGCCCCCACCCTCATCACCCGCGGCACCAACGACGTCCAGCAGGTGCAGATGCTGGTGCTGATGGGCCTGAACTTCATGGTGGCCACCCCCATTATGTGCATCGGCGGCATCATCATGGCGCTGCGCGAGGACATCAGCCTGTCCTGGCTGGTCTGGGTCTCCGTGCCCGTGCTGGTCGTGGTGGTGGGCTACCTCGTGGTGCGGCTGATGCCCCTGTTCCGTTCCATGCAGAAGAAGATCGACCGCATCAACGCCGTCCTGCGCGAGCAGATCATCGGCATCCGGGTGGTCCGGGCCTTTGTCCGCGAACCCTACGAAACCGAACGGTTCGGCGTTGCCAACAAGGACCTGACCGACGTCTCCCTGAAGATCGGTGCGCTGTTTGTCCTGATGTTCCCCGCCATCGGCATGATCCTGCACCTTTCCACGGCCGCGGTGCTGTGGTTCGGTGGCCAGCGCGTGGAATCAGGCGACATGCAGGTGGGCTCACTGACCGCGTTCCTGCAGTACCTGCTCCAGATCCTGGTCGCCGTTATGATGGGCACGTTTATGGCCATGATGATCCCGCGCGCCTCCGTCTGCGCGGACCGCATCGGTGAAGTGCTCGACGTCGAACCCTCCATCCACGATCCCGAACGTCCCGAAACTCCCGCCACATTGGCTGGGGTGGTGGAGTACCGGAACGTCACCTTCGCCTACCCCGGTGCCGAGACGCCGGTGCTGAGTAACATCAGCTTCACCGCCAAGCCGGGCGAGACCGTGGCCATCATCGGTTCCACCGGTGCAGGCAAGACCTCGCTGCTGGCCCTGCTGCCGCGCCTTTACGACATCGCCGAGGGTGAAGTCCTCCTGGACGGCGTCTCCGTCAGCAACCTGGACCGGGCCGAGATCACCAAGCGCGTGGCACTGGTCCCGCAGCGGCCGTACCTCTTCTCGGGCACCATCGAGCGCAACCTGCGCTTCGGCAAGACCGAAGCCACGGACCAGGAACTCTGGGACGCGCTGCAGATCGCCCAGGGCGGGGATTTTGTCCGCGAGAAGAAAAACGGACTGAACGCCCGCATCGCGCAGGGCGGCACCAACGTTTCCGGCGGCCAGCGGCAGCGGCTCTGCATCGCCCGTGCGCTGATCACCAAACCGAAGGTCTACCTCTTCGACGATTCGTTCTCGGCCCTGGATGTGGCAACTGACGCCAGGCTCCGCGCCGCGCTGAAACAGACCACCGCCGACGCCACAGTGATCATCGTGGCCCAGCGGATCTCCACCATCACCGACGCAGACCAGATCCTGGTCCTGGACAACGGCCGGATCGTGGACCGCGGAACGCACGAGGAACTCCTGGAAACCTCACCCACCTACCAGGAAATTGTTGAATCCCAGCTGAGCGTGGAGGAAATGGCATGAGCGCCGCCAAGAAGGACGCAACACCGGCTGAGGTCAAGCAAACAGGCACTACTACCCCCGAAGACCTCCTGGAGGACGACGAGTTCTTCGAGGAGGAATACAAACCTTCCGAAGCCGACGGCGACATGTTCGGCGGCATGCCCGCGAAGAAGGCTGAGCACTTCTGGCCGTCTGCCAAAAGGTTGCTGGGTCTCCTGAAGCCTGAAGCTGTGGGCATCTACGCGGTTGTGGGACTGGTGGTTGTCTCGGTGGTCCTGAACGTCATCGCCCCCAAGATCCTGGGCCAGGCCATGGACGTCATCTTCGGCGGCGTAGTGGGCAAGCAGCTCCCCGCCGGCGCCAGCAAGGACCAGTTCGTGGAAGGCCTGCGCCAGCAGGGCCAGGACAACTTCGCGGACATGGTGTCCCGGATGGAGCTGGTTCCCGGCACCGGGATCAACTTCCAGAAGCTCTCGGTCCTGATCGCCATCGTGCTGCTGATGTACTTTGTGGCCAACATCTTCCTCTGGCTGCAGGGCTACGTGCTGAACCGCATCGTGATGAAGGTGATCCGCAGGCTCCGGGACGACACCGAAAAGAAACTGAACCGGCTCCCGCTTAACTACTTCGACACCCGCCAGCGCGGCGACGTCCTCTCCCGGGTGACGAACGATGTCGACAACGTCCAGCAGGCGCTGCAGCAGGCCTTTGCGCAGCTGATCAGCTCGCTGCTGACGGTCATCGGCATCGTCATCATGATGTTCATCGTGTCCTGGCAGCTCGCCCTCATCGCCCTGGTGGCGCTGCCGCTGTCCGGCGTGGCGGCCGGCCTGATCGGCTCCCGCAGCCAGAAGCTTTTTGCCGCCCAATGGAAGAACACGGGCGAGCTGAACGGCCAGATCGAGGAATCCTTCTCCGGGCACGATCTTGTGCGGGTCTTCGGCCGTGACGCTGACATGCTGGAACGCTTCGAAGAGCGGAACGAGGCCCTCTACAAGGCCAGCTTCGGAGCCCAGTTTGTCTCCGGCATGATCTTCCCGGTCATGCAGTTCGTTTCCTACCTCAGCTATGTGGGCATCGCCGTCGTGGGTGGCCTCCGGGTGGCCTCGGGCTCGATGTCCCTGGGCGATGCAACGGCATTCATCCAGTACTCGCGCGAGTTCACCCAGCCGCTGGGCCAGATGGCCGGCATGGCCAACATGCTGCAGTCCGGCGTCGCCTCCTCGGAGCGGGTCTTCGAATTCCTCGACGCCGATGAGCAGGACTCCGAGACCGCTACCGAGCACCTGCCGGCCAAGACCGACGGGCATGTGGAGTTCAAGGGCGTCACGTTCAGCTACACCGAGGACAAGCCGCTGATCGAAAACCTGTCCTTCACGGCGGAACCCGGGAACACCGTGGCGATCGTCGGTCCCACGGGGGCCGGCAAAACCACCCTGGTGAACCTTGTGATGCGCTTCTACGAGCTCAACTCCGGGTCCATCACCCTGGACGGCGTGGATGTCACGCACCTGAGCCGCTCCGAGCTGCGGTCCAAGGTGGGCATGGTGCTCCAGGATGCGTGGCTGTTTGGAGGGTCCATTTACGACAACATCCGGTACGGCAACCTGGACGCCACTGAGGAGCAGGTTATGGCAGCGGCCAAGGCCACCTTCGTGGACCGCTTTGTGCGCGCCCTGCCGGATGGCTACGACACCGTAATCGATGAGGAAGGCAACAACGTCAGCGCCGGTGAAAAGCAGCTGATCACCATCGCGCGCGCATTTGTGGCCAACCCGTCGCTGCTCATCCTGGATGAGGCAACCAGTTCGGTGGATACACGCACCGAGCTGCTGGTCCAGAAGGCCATGGCGGCGCTGCGGACGGACCGCACCAGCTTTGTGATCGCCCACCGGCTGTCCACCATCCGCGACGCCGACACCATCCTGGTGATGGAGAACGGCAAGATCGTGGAGCAGGGCAACCACAAGGCGCTCCTGGCGGAGGAAGGTGCCTACTACCGGCTGTACATGTCCCAGTTCGCCGGTTCCGACGTTGAGGAAACCGTTGTGGACGATTCGACGGCGGTCCACAGCTGAGCACGCTGGGTATCGTCCACGCGTCCGAGCCCGCGTCCGGCCGCGGTCCAGGCGTCCCCGATCCCCGGCGCATCGAGGTGCTGGTCCCGATGCGCTGGGGCGACATGGACGCCTATGGGCACATCAACAACGTCCAGATCGTCCGGATGCTGGAGGAGGCGCGGATTACAGCGTTCGGGCCTCCGCGGGGAACCGGCCTGCCCGGCATTGAGCCGGAAGTCTCGCTCTTCAACGATGTTCCAGAGGGGACCCTGGCGCTGGTGGTGGACCACAGGATCCGCTACGTGAAGACCCTCGAATACCGCAACATCCCGGCCGTGGTCCAACTGTGGATCGGCGCGGTGAAAGGCGCCAGTTTTGACATCCACTACGTGGTGCAGGACCCGGTCACCCGTGAGGAATGCGTCCGGGCCAGCAGCCATCTGGCGTTTGTGGACGAGGCCTCCGGCCGCGTCCTGCGCCTGACGCCGAAGCAGAAGGAGCGGCTGGCGCCGTTTACATTTTGAACCGTGCGCCTTCGTGCCAGCGCACCCGTTGCGCAGGCACGGCGCACACCGGAAACTGGAAGTATCCACTAAGGGAGCGTTGATCATGGCCAAGAAAAACAAAAAGACCTGGAAAGAGATGTCACCGGCGGCACGGGCGGGATTTGTGGTCATCGGGATAGGGCAGGTGGCGCTGATGTTGGCCGCCCAGCGCGACATTTCCAAGCGTCCGGCGGCGCAAATCAATGGACCAAAGGCGGCCTGGCGCGTGGCGGCCCTGATCAATTTCATCGGGCCGATGGGCTACTTCATTCTGGGGCGCAAGCGGCCCGGAGCCGGGGCCGGAGCCGTCAAATAGCAGGCCTGAGAACTGCAGACCACCAGGGACCTCGGAGCGGGCATCCAGCTTGAGCCTGTAAATTTGAACCCATGACCCCAAACCCCAAGACTGCCATGCACCGCGCCCTCGGTGTCTCAAAGGAGATCGAGGACGCGGCCTGGTTTGTGCTGGGACCAGGTCTGCAGGGCAAGCCGTCAGCCTTGGACGGGAACACCCTGACCTGGACTGCGGAGGCTGCGGCAGAGCTGCTGGACCGCCTGGACCGGGGCACCGCGGATGCCAAGGCGCCCATGATGACAAACCTCCGGCAGAACCTCGAAGGCGCTTCCCGGGAGGCCAAGCAGCTGGCCGTCGAGCTGCTGTTCCTGCAGTCGCTGCCCCTGGCGCACGAGGTGAAGTCACTCAAGGTCAAACGAGCCCGCGTGGCCGAGGCCGCGTCCTGGCTGGAAACACCCTTGGAAGCACCGCTGGAGCTGCCCGAGGAACTCTACAAGGGCATGACGGACCACGGCGTGATCAGGGACCGCACCGCCGAATTCAACTGGACCATCTGGGACCACCTCAAATGGCTCTGCCGGTTTGTGCAGCACGTGGACCAGCAGATTCCGGCCGCCATCACCAAGGCGCTGAAGGACCCGCTCAAGTTCCACGAGCTCGCAGCGGGAACGCCGGGGGACCAGCCCGCCATCCGCCGCAGCATCGAGTATTTGGCGTGGCCAAGCTACTTCGAGCCTGTTGTGGCGGACGTGGAGCGGCAGGAAATCCGGGACGCGTTCGCCTCCCTGGTGGGCGGGGCCAAGGGCGACAGTGACGAAGACATCACCGCGGACATCAACCGGATCCGCCTGCATTTGGATGAACAGGCCGGCCAGCGCATCGACTGGTACGCCCGCCAGCTGGTCAGCCAGTGGCGCAAGGTCGGGGACCCCGGGCGCCGCGCGTGGCTGCTGCGTACCCACAGCGATAACGCCGAGCTCCTCACCGCGTGGCAGGAAGAGGAGAAGGTGACGCTCGACGTCGAACATCTCCGCCACCTGGACCCCGGCGTGACCGCCGGGCTGGTTCAGCACGCCGTGGACGAGGACTACAAGCACCTGGGCTACGTGGAGCGGGAGGACACCAAAACGGCGGTGTTCGCCTTCCTCACCGTTATGAAGCCCGGCGACCTGGTTCTGTTCCAGCACGCCGGCACCGTGCGGCTGGCAGTGGTGCTCGGCGAGCCCGAGCACAACGATGACAACCGCCGCCTGCGGCGCAAGGTGCGCTGGCTGGATGACGACGGCCACGCCACAACAGACCTGCCCCGTCACGTCCAGCGGCAGCTGGCCACTTCGGGGATCGTTGTTGACGTCACCAAAGTGGTGCATGCGCTCCAGGCGCTTGTGCCGGCCGAGGCGGAACCGGAGGACAACGACGACGCCGCACCTGCCGCCGTCGTGCCCCCCGTGCAGGAGGGCTTCCGCCCGCTGAGCCGCGACTTCGCGGAGTCGCTGCACATGGACCTGGAGCCGCTGCAGGAGATCGCGGAACTGCTGGAGGAGAACCGCCAGCTGGTCCTGTACGGGCCGCCCGGAACGGGCAAGACGTACCTGGCCAAGCACCTCGCGGCGGAACTGGCCCAGGACAGCACGGACGAGCGGGTGAAGCTGGTGCAGTTCCACCCGTCGTACGCGTATGAGGACTTTTTTGAAGGCTACCGGCCAGACAAGACGGACGAGGGCCAGGTGGCCTTCAAGCTCGTGGCGGGGCCGCTGCGCCGGCTGGCCGAGGAAGCCGCCAAGCCCGGGAACGAGACGAAACCCTATTTCCTGATCATTGACGAGATGAACCGCGCCAACCTGGCCAAGGTGTTCGGCGAGCTGTACTTCCTGCTGGAATACCGCGACGACCGGATCTACCTGCAGTACAGCCCCAACGAGCCGTTCACGCTGCCGGACAACCTGTACATCATCGGCACCATGAACACCGCGGACCGGTCCATCGCCATGATGGACGCCGCCATCCGGCGCCGGTTCGCGTTCATCGAACTGCACCCGCAGACGGAGCCGGTGAAGGGGTCGCTGTTGCGCTTCCTGCAGGCGCGGGACTTGGACACCACGCCGGCACTGCTGCTGGATGCGCTCAACGGGGCCATCGACGAGTGGGACCGGGACTTGATGATCGGCCCGTCGTACTTCATGAAGTCCGCAGCCCAGACGCCGAGTGGGCTGCGCCGGATCTGGAAATACGAGCTGATGCCACTGCTGGAAGAGCACTACCACGGCCAGCTGACCCGCGGGCAGCTGGAGGAGCGGTTCGGGCTGGAGCAGCTGCTGGGACGCCTTGTTACCAGCTAAGCCGACCCACACCCCCGTACATGGAGGAGCAGTGCATGCCGGCGCAGCATTGGGAGGCGCAGCATTGAGTGACACGGCACAGGGTGGTGCACTGCAGCGCGGTCGCGGCCCCACAGCGCGCCACGTGGTCCTTGACGAGCTGTCCCAGGGCACGGTGGAACGCTTGGATGCCCCCAGCGCGGCCTTCGTGAACGCCAGTGGGCTGGCCAAGGCCTCCCCGATGGGCATGGGCTTGTATCGGATCGAGCCCGCGGGCAAGGTGGGGTCGGTCCGTACGGCCAGCCTGCAGCTGGATGTGCGCCCAAAAGACCGGCTGGGCCTGAGCCGGCTGCTCTTCCTCCTCAGCTACGCCGGCAACCAGGGCTTCCGAGCCGATTCCGTGGCCGCAACCGAGGACCGCGAACTCTGGAGCGCTCTGGCCGAATCCTTGGCGCAAATGGCAGAGCGTGCCCTGGGACGAGGCGTGTTGCAGGGCTACCTGACCGTTGATGAGTCCCTCCGCACGGTCAAGGGCCGCATCCGGATTTCCGACCAGATTTCCCGCCGTCCCGGCATGCTGGTGCCGTTGGAGGTGTCATATGACGAGTTCACCGAGGATATCGCCGAAAACCGGATACTTCGGGCCGCGCTGGAACGGATGGGCAAGGTGCCGCGGGTCCGCCCCGAACTATTGAGCCGCCTGCGGCAGCTGAAGGGAAAGCTCGACGCCGTCACCCGCCTTCCGGCCGGCGCGCCCCTGCCGCCGTGGACGCCGAGCCGGATGAACGTCCGCTACCAGCCAGTGCTGCGCCTCTCTGAGCTGATCCTGAAGAATGCCTCCGCCGAGGCCGGCGAGGGGAAGCAGCAGACGGCGTCGTTTGTGGTGGACATGGCCCAAGTGTTCGAGGATTTTGTGGGCATGGCGCTCCGGGAGGCCATGGCGGCGTATCCGGGGGAGATGCGGCTGCAGTACAACGCGCTCCTCAGCGAAGCTGTCCATGATGCCGACCGGCTCTCCGTTCGCCCGGACGCTGTGCATCTGCTGGGCGGCAGGCCGGTGGTGGTCTACAACGCAAAGTACAAGGCCGCCGCCGACCTCGGCGCATCCCTGACCGCCGACCACTACCAGATGCTCGCCCACTGCACCGCCCTGGGCGTGCCCACCGCCTGGCTGGTCTATGCGGGGGCGGGCGAGATGAAGCTGCGGCGGATCCTCAACACTGACATCGACATTGTGGAGTTTCCGCTGGATCTGTCGGTGCCGCCGTCGGACATTCTGGCAGCGGTGGCGGACCTGGCACGGCAGTCCTGGGGTGAAGTGGTCCGTGCCGCCCGCGCGGGAACCTAGACCGGCATCCGGAACGTGAACGTGGTGCCCTGGCCCAGTTTGCTTTCCACTTGGATGGTTCCGCCGTGGGCCTCCACGATGGCCTTGCTGATGGGCAGGCCAAGGCCCACGCCGGGAATGGCTGTCCGGCGGACGTTACTGGTCCGGAAAAACTTGGCGAACACCTGGGCCTGGTCGTTGGGGCTCATGCCCATGCCGGTATCGCTGACACGGCACGCGAGGTTGCCGCCGTCGTGCTCCAAGGACACCACCACGTTGCCGCCGTCGGGCGAGTATTTGATCGCGTTGGAGACCAGGTTGTCCAGCACCTGGGAGATGCGGGGGCCGTCCACATGGGCCTCCAGCTTGGCTGGGGTTTCGGCTTTCAACGCCACACGGGAGGCATCAGCCCGGGGCATCGCGGCGGACACGCTGGCGCGCACCAGTTCCGCGACGTCGACGGCGTGCGGGGTCACGATCAGTTGCCCGTTCCTGGTGGCAAGGAGATCGGACACCAAGGTGAGAAGCCGTTCTGAATTGCGCTTGATGATCTTCAGTGGCTCCAGTTGGTCGTTGCCGGGGTCGTCCTCCAGGAGAAGTTCCACGTAGCCCAGGATGGAGGTCAGGGGAGTCCTGAACTCGTGGGAGACACTGGCGACGAAATCATCCTTGGCGGCCAGGGCGTCCACCAGGTCGGTCACATCGCTGAACACGATCACCGAGCCGGCGAAAGACCCGTCGGGGTCCTTCATGGCCCGGGCGCTGGTGGTGAAGGCCCGCTGTTCCTTGCCTGCGCCCAGCCAGACCAAGTAGTCGGTGAAGGTCTCGCCCAGGACAGCCCTCCGCACGGGTCGGTCCGCCACCGGGACGGGGGTGGTGCGGTCTGCGCCGACGACCAGCAGCTGGGATTCGTTCGGATCGTCGATGTCCTTTGGGCGTGCCAGCTCGTGGTTGGCGCGTTGTTTCCGGTTCATGAGAATGTCGTGGCCGCCTGCGTCGACGGCGAGGACGCCCAGGTGCACGGTTTCCAGAACGGAGTTGAGCAGGGCTTCCTGGCGCCTGGTGCTGAGCAGGCTGGCTTGGAGCTGCTCGTCCTTCTCCTCCAGGCTCCGCTGCTGCCGCGTCATGCTCAGGGTCAGGACGCTGACAGACACGCCGATTCCCAGCATCATGACCGGGACGAGCAGTGATTTAGCCAAGCTGGGCCCCGATACATCCCCGCGAATCAACAGCGGAACCCAGATGATGGCCAAGGGTCCGAAGAACGACAACCACAGGGAAGCCCGGGGGTAGTAGCCGGAGGCGCACAGCCAGATGACGGGGAACACCGCCAACAGGCTGATGCCGGTCAGGCCTTCCTGCCCGCCCTCCCTGCCCAGGGCGATGGAGACGAAGTCTAGGAGCGGGATGATCAGGAAGCTGGTGTAGGGCAGGCGGTCCCAGGGCACCAGGTAGCACAGGGCCATGATGGCCGCCTGGGAAGCCAGGAAGGCCACGAAAAGCGGGTTGTTCAAGGTCCCCGGAAAAAATGCCCACATCAGCAGTGCCGTCAGGAGGGTGGTGACGAACAGTGGCGTCTGGCTGAGGCCCACCCTGTCCGTCAGCCGGTACTCGTGGAAGGGTCGCCGGAAAAACCTGAGGCGACCGGTGGCCCACTTTTCGGGTTTACTCATGAACGTCAGCCTGAAGTGGGAGGATAGGGGAATACATACCAGCAGGATATCGGCAGCGGGCTATACTTCTCACGTTGTCAAGCTGGTTGAGGGGACTGGTATGAGTGAAGCACGAGTTGGCCTGGTCATCGAAGATGACCAGGATATCCGGGAATTGGTACGCGCGGTCCTGACGCAAGCGGGATTTGACGTCACCGTGGCGGGCAGCGGCTCCGAAGGGGTCAAGGCTGCCAGAATCTTGAATCCAGACGTCATAACGCTTGATTTGGGACTGCCGGATATCGACGGATTCGAGGTCTCCCGCCAGATCCGCGAGTTCTCGGATGCCTACATCGTGATGCTCACGGCAAGGGCTGAAGAACTGGACACTTTGATCGGCCTCGAGTCCGGGGCTGACGACTACCTCACCAAGCCCTTTCGCCCACGGGAACTCCGCGCGCGGATCGCGGCGATGATGCGCCGCCCCCGAGCGCTTCCGGACGCGGGGGAGAACGCTGCTCCCGTATCTGACCGCCCGGCCGACGTCGGCACCGGCAGCGGAAACGGTCATTACAGCCACAATGGATTGGATCTGAGTTACGCCTCACGGTCTGTCGCTGTGGACGGCCAGGAGCTCAACCTGACGCGGACGGAGTTCGAACTCCTCTTTGCACTGCTGGAGGCGGGCCGGACTGTCCGGACCAAATCGGATTTGGTGCGTCGGCTCCGGGACGAGGATTACGACGTCGGAAGTTACATCAGCGAAGCGGATGAACGTTCGGTGGAGGTGCACATGGGCAACCTCCGGAAGAAGCTCGGTGATTCACCGCAGCAACCGCGCTGGCTGCAGACGGTCCGCGGCGTGGGTTACCGGTTGGCGCCTGAGGAACGCTGAGCCTGCAGGCGGTGCAGGGTCTGGCGGCAGCACTGGTTGATCGGCCGGAGATAGTTGACGGCCAGTTGCGGCAGTGCAACGGACGGTTCCGCACGCGGTGACTCATCCCGGATGGAACGTTCAAGGTCCATGGCCAGCCCCGCCAGCCGTTCGGCGCCCACCATCTGGCTCGATGTCTTGAGGCTCAGGATCGCATCTACCGCCCCGTCCAGGTCTCCGGTGGTCAGGGCGAGCCGCAGCTTGCCGATCCGCAAAGGCAGGCAGTCGATGAAGTTTCCCACAAAGACGCTGCAATAGCCCTCGTCTTCGTCGAGTTCGACGCGTAGCCGGTCAAGAACGGAGGGATCGACCAGTGGGCGCCCTGCGTCGTCGGATGGAGCCATTTCCTTCCCTTCCGCTCTCGTCTGCCGCCCGTGTAGGGGGCGGTGACTTGGGTTTGTGTCCACTTTCAGAGTAAATCTTTTCCCTGGAGATACGGCCGTTCGGGACAAGGACTGCGGGATTCCTGAGGAGACTGCGGGTTTTTCATAGGAGTTCATCTTTGCTGGCGCCGATCAATTCGGGAGGCGGCAAATGCTCAAGATTGACTCAACTTCCGGCTGGCGTTGGCTACCTGCCGTGAGTTTGCGTGCTGTGGGTATGCCGGGTGCCTGCTTGCCGGGCGCCGGTTTGCCGCGCGCCGAGGAAATCTACGAGTTGGGCTTCGAGGGCGGAGCCGTCCTTCAGTTCGCATTCCCACACGGTGAGCACCTCCCAGCCGGCGGCCATCAACTTTTGGCGCTGGTCGGCGTCGCGGGTTTTCGTGCGGGAGCGCTTGGCCTCCCAGAAGGCGGCGTTCGCTTTGGGCGCATGCTGGCCTACCCGGCAGTCGTGGAAGTGCCAGAAGCAGCCGTTGATGAAGATGACCTTTCGCCTGCCCGCGAATACAAGGTCCGGGCGGCCGGGCAGCCGGCTATGGCCGGCACTGCCGTGCAAGCGGTAGCGGTAACCCTTGGCATGGAGGAGGCGGCGCACCAGCAGTTCCGGCTTGGTGTTCTTGCCCCGGATGCGGGACATGTTCCAGCTGCGCTGCTCGGGAGTGAGCCTGTCCGCCATGGTTCCAGTCCAGGAGCTCCTAGATTTCGCGCTCCGGCTGGTCGCCCAGCTCGAAATGGCGGCCGCTGACGGACGTGGGCACGATCTCCACGTAGAAATCCTTCAGTGTTGGCACCCAGGATTTCAGGCCCAGCTCTTCGACGGCGGCGAGCTCGGCTGAGTTGACCAGAACGCGCGCCGTACCGCGGAGGACTACCGACCAGGCCTCGTCCGAGAGGATCCCGTCCGTTTCCAGCAACACCCTGGAGTTGATGGTGAGCTGTGCCAGCTTGTTGCCCGGAGCGGTGCGGAGGTAAATTTTCCGGTCCGAGGACAGGTAGTTGACGGGAAAAATATCCGGTTCGCCGGCAACGGAGACCACCAGCCGGCCGTGTTTCGTTGATTCCAGGAGTTGCCAGGACTGCTCGTCGTCGAGCTCCAGAACGGGGTTGCCATCTGCGTGGGTAAACATCATGCAGCCTATTCTTCTACGTCCGGTAGAAGAATTCTAGGTATTCGGCGCGGAAATTCTGGGCGCGAGGGGCTGGGAGGGCGATTGTCCGTGTGACTTTTTATTGGTCCTTGGCGGTGGTACAACCGAAGGCGGGTGGCTGTGGATAACTTTTATCGCTCAAATGTGTCCTGGGCTACCCTTAAGGTCATTGTTCGGAGCGAAACGTCTTGAAACTATCGGGGGATTAGCTGCCCATGACATCGCACATTACTTCCACGTCCAGGCGTTCGCGCATGCACTTTGTTGCTGCTGTTGCCGCGTCCGCTTTGCTCTTGACCGGATGCAACTCGGGTGGCGATCCCAACAGTGGTGGTACATCGTCTGCGCCTCCGACTGCGAGCTCGACGGCCAGCCCCAGCCCAACCCCGACGGCGACTGCTGCTTATGTGCCCGCTTCGGCTAGCGGCCGGGCTCAGAATGTACCGGTGCCGGTACTTCCCGAGGTCGCGAAGACGGAGACGAAAGAGGGGGCTATCGCGTTTGCCCGCTACTGGTTCGAGGTACTTAGCTATTCCTATGAGACGGGAGAGCTTTCGCTTCATGAAAGCCTGACACCTCAAACATGCGCGCCATGCCAAAAGTCCGCGGAGGCGATAAGGGCTTGGCATTCCGAAGGCAGGTGGATGGTCGGAGGGCAGATCAGCACGCCCGCGGTAGATACGACGTTCTCACGGGATGAAGCTGGGAAATACAAAGTCTCCGTCCAAGTGCATCAGACTCCACTGTCATATGTCCGCGCAGATGGGACAGTCGCGCATACCGACCCACAGGCTGCAGACCAAGGCAACTTGCTGATCATTTCGTACAGCTCCGATTCGTGGCGGCTGGACGAAGTCGGAAGCATCGTTGGATAACAGTGCCTACCCGTCGACCGCTCGGACATCACGGAATGGTACTTGTCGCGGGGCTGCTAGTAACCCTCTTTGTATCACCAGCTCATGGTGCCGGTAATGACGATCCAGAATTTAACGGCGCTTGGACACCGGACTCAGCCGGAGTCGGCGGTTATGTGTGGGACGCCGAGGCCAACGACTTTGTTCAGCAAGCACCCGGGACCCCGATTTTGGATCCCAACAACTACAAGTACGAACTGCAGTGCCACCTTGGCGGGGGTGACTTCGACTCGGCTTGCATACAAAATCAGATTGAATGTACAACCGGGCCGAACGGCGAAGTCGGGATCCCGGTCATCTGGTATTCCATGCCGAGAGGAGTTCCTGGAGCTGTCTGGGCAATCCACTCCGGACCCACCTGCCTCTACGACGCCAGACCCGAGGACCTCCTGCCGCGAATAGCCGCTCAAATTCAACGGCAGTTTGAGAGCCTCCCGATCAACGCGGGAGCCGTCGTCGCTCAGCCCAGCCCGCATACACTCCGCGGTGCTGAGACCAACTTCTACGCCGACGCGTCAGAGCAACAGTTTGACGTGACGATGTTCGGGCAAAAGGTGCATGTTGTGGCAACGCCGGTTCAGTACACCTGGAACTACGGCGACGGAACCGTCTTCGGCCCACAGCCTTCCATGGGCGGGCCGCTGCCACAGGACCGCTGGGGTGAAAAGACACGGACGAGCCACGTCTATGCGGACACGGGCGACTTTCAGGTCGTCCTCACTACGTCCTTTCAAGGCACCTATTCCGTGAACAGCGGACCGCCACTGCCCATACCGGGACAAGGCCAGTTCAGCGCACCGCCGCAGACCATTAGCGTCTGGCGCTCCATCACACGGAACTACGCGGACGACTGCAACCAGAACCCGCAGGGTCAAGGTTGCCCCGGCGTCGCGCCGCCTCGCTAGAAAGCATCGGACGGCGCGTATATGACGGCAGGCAACGCCTGAAATCCAGACCAGGCCACCCCAACCGAGAGTGATCCGTGCCTCCATCGGAATACTTGCACGCGCCGCGCAGTTGGGCACAGCAGTATCAATTCATCTCGAAAGGAACTGCGCATGCTGTTTTCCCCCTTAACTCTTGGCGAGCTTGAACTGCCCAACCGCCTGGTCATGGCGCCCCTGACCCGCCTCCGCTCGGGCGAGGACGGTGTTCCGGGTCCCCTGGTCGTGGAGCACTACCGGCAGCGCGCATCCCTGGGACTCATCGTCAGCGAAGGCACATACCCGAGCCCCGCAGGACGCTCCTACCCGGGTCAGCCCGGTCTTGTTACCACGGAACAGATTGCTGCCTGGAAGAAGGTCACGGACGCAGTACACGCTGAAGGCGGCCGGATATTCGCCCAGATCATGCACGGCGGACGGGTATCCCATGCGGACATCACCGGCGGGCACACCATCGTGGGTCCGAGTGCCGTGGCCATCGAGGGTGAGGTCCGCACGCCGTCCGGCAAGCAGCCATACCCCGTCCCGCACGCACTGACCACCGACGAGTTGCCCGTTGTGATGCAGGAAATCGTCACCGGCTCGGTCAACGCCATTGAAGCGGGATTCGACGGCGTGGAGCTGCACTCGGCCAACGGCTACCTTCTCCACGAATTCCTGGCCCCGAACTCCAATGTCCGGGACGACAGCTACGGCGGTTCGCCGGAAAAGCGAGCCCGCTTTGTAATTGAAACGGTCAACGCCGTGGTGGCCGCTGTGGGTGCGAACCGCGTGGGTATCCGCATCTCGCCCGAGCATAGCGTCCAGGGCATCGCCGAAACGGATGCGGCCGATGTCCGCGCCACGTATGAAGTGCTGGTGGACAGTATTGCGCCGCTCAACCTCGCTTATGCCAGCATCCTGCACCACGAGCCGACCAGTGAGCTCGTCCAGGATCTCCGGGCGCGCTTCAACGGCACATTCCTGGTGAACTCTGGCTTCGGCACCATCACCACCCGTGAGGAAGCAACCGCGCTGGTGGCCGACGGTCATGCGGACGCCGTGGTGGTGGGGCGCCCCGCTATTGCCAACCCGGACCTCGCGCGTCGCTGGAAGGAAAGCCTTCCCCTGAACGAACCGGACGCGTCCACGTTCTACGGAGAGGGCTCCGTGGGCTACACGGATTACCCCGCGTACTCGGCCTAGCGGTCAATTCTCGCCCTGACCAGAGACAACGACGACGGCGGCACCCGGCTTGGGTGCCGCCGTCGTTGGCTGCTCGGTGTGCTGTCCCGGCAGCCGGCGCCAATTAGCCATCCGACGGCTGTTTTGGCTCGTTTTCAACGTTGGCCCGCCCAGATTCACAAGTGCTGAGCGGTAACTCTAGAATACTCCAGCGAATGGATTATTGCTAGGAAAAACTACAGGTATGCCTCCCGGCCCGTCCCTTCGCGCATCACCAGCTTGTCGTCCTGTATGGAGACGAGCAGGCTTTTGGGCTTTCCGCTGACTTTGGCAATGGCTTTCAGGCCCCGGTTGGTGACTTCCACACCCACCTGCGCCCCTTTCGCGGGCAGTTCCACGGACGCTTCGTAGGCTTCTCCCAGCAGCGGGTTGGTGGACACCCCCATATCGCGGCGGACCTCCTTGCCGTTGACCATAACGGTGATGTTGGCCTCGTCGAATCCTTCCTGAAAGACGATGAGCAGTTCCCGCATGGTGGCCTCTTCCTCGAAGTGAATGCCTGTGACGGCATATCAACTACAGCACTTCGTGGCCCGGAGCGGAATACCCCGGCAGGCCGCCCGGCTGGCGTCGCTGGAGACCATCAGGCCCGTAGGGCAAAATGTTTAGGTGACCCAACTGCCGCACGTCCCGTCCGCCCCAAAGTCTGCCTCAACTCCGGACAGCGCCATCCATGTCCAGATCGCCGCCGAGCTTGGCGTGAAGACCTGGCAGGTCAAGGCTGCAGTGGACCTGCTCGACGGCGGGTCCACCGTTCCGTTCATCGCCCGGTACCGCAAGGAAGCCACTGGGACGCTGGATGATACGCAGCTGCGCGAGCTCGACGAACGCCTGCGCTACCTCCGCGAACTCGAGGACCGCCGTCGTGCTGTCCTCGAAGCGATTGCCGCGCAGGGGCAGCTGACGCCCGAACTGCAGGCAGCGATCCTTGCCGCGGACACCAAGTCCCGGTTGGAGGACATCTATCTTCCGTTCAAGTCCAAGCGCCGCACCAAGGCCCAGATTGCCCGCGAAGCCGGTTTGGAGCCGCTCGCCGATGCCCTGCTGAAGCGGCCCGACCTGGATCCCGAACGTGAGGCTGCCAGGTACCTGAACGCCGAACACTCTATTGATGACGCGGCCGCCGCGCTCGCCGGCGCCCGTTCCATCCTGGTCGAGCGGGTTGCGCAGGATCCGGACCTCGCAGCGACCCTGCGCGAGCGGCTGTGGACGCAGGGGCGGATGGTGTCGCGGGTCAAGAAGGGCAAGGAGTCCGAGGGGCAGAAATTCGCCGACTACTTTGAGTTCGCCCAGGCGCCCACTGGGATGCCTTCTCACCGTGTGCTTGCGCTGCTGCGCGGTGAGAAGGATGGCGTCCTGGAGTTGGATCTCGCCGAGGCGGATCCGAACGACGACGACGCCCTGGCCGCCGCGCGTTCCCGCTATGAATCCGCCGTGGCCAGGTGCCTTGGGGTCGCCGACCGCGGCCGGCCTGCCGACGCGTGGCTGATCCAGACCGCGCAGCTTGCCTGGCGCTCGCGTGTGCTGGCACGGCTGACTGCAGACCTCCGCGGGCGTTTGTTCACTGCCGCCGAAGACGAAGCCGTCCGCGTGTTCGCCGCGAACCTGCGCGACGTACTCCTGGCCGCACCCGCCGGAAACCGTGCCACGCTTGGGCTGGACCCGGGACTGCGGACCGGCGTGAAAGTGGCCGTCGTAGACGGAACAGGCAAGGTGGTGGCCACCGACACCGTGTACCCGCACGCGCCGGCCCGGAAGTGGGACGAGGCCCTCGCCACCCTGGTGCGTCTTGCCCAGAAGCACAAGGTAGAGCTGGTGGCCATCGGCAACGGCACGGCGTCCCGGGAAACGGACAAGCTTGCTGCGGAACTGATCAAGTTACTGCCGGCCGCGGAGGCGAAACCGCAGAAACTGGTGGTTTCCGAGGCCGGGGCGTCGGTGTACTCCGCCTCGGCGCTGGCCTCGGCGGAGCTGCCGGGCATGGATGTTTCCCTGCGCGGAGCTGTCTCCATCGCGCGGCGGCTCCAGGACCCGCTGGCAGAACTGGTGAAGATTGATCCCAAGTCCATTGGCGTGGGGCAGTACCAGCACGACGTCACTGCAGCGAAGCTGGACCGCAGCCTGGACGCGGTAGTCGAGGACTGCGTGAACGCCGTGGGCGTTGACGTTAACACGGCGTCGCCCGCGCTACTGAGCCGGGTGGCCGGCGTCGGGCCGTTGCTGAGCGAGAACATTGTGGCGTACCGGAACGAACATGGGCCATTTGCCAAGCGCAGCGAACTGAAGAAGGTACCCCGCCTGGGTGCGAAGGCGTTTGAACAGTGCGCTGGCTTCCTGCGGATCACCGGGGGAGCAGAACCTTTGGACGCATCGAGCGTGCACCCCGAGGCGTATCCGATTGCCCGGAAAATCCTGGTGGCCGCGGGCTCTGCGCCGGCATCATCCCTGGATGCCCGCGCTTTTGTTGACGGAACCTTCGGCCTGCCCACGGTCCAGGACATCCTGGCCGAACTGGACAAGCCGGGCCGGGATCCACGGCCTGCCTTTGCCGCGGCGACGTTCTCGGAGGGGATCGAGAAGATCTCCGACCTCAGGCCCGGCATGGTGCTGGAGGGGACCGTCACCAATGTGGCCGCGTTCGGTGCGTTCGTGGACGTTGGAGTGCACCAGGACGGCTTGGTTCACGTGTCGGCGCTGGCCAACCGCTTTGTCTCCGATCCCCGCGCGGTAGTGAAGTCCGGGCAGGTTGTCCGGGTGAAAGTACTGGAAGCCGATCCGGAGCGGAAACGGATTTCGCTCACGCTAAGGCTCGACGACGAGCCGTCGCCCTCGGGTGGGCGGGCTGCTGGGGGACGCCCTGCCGGGGGCCGTCCGGAAGCGGGCCATCCGGGAAATCCGCAGCGTGACGCCGGCGGGCGCAACCCGCGTGGGCGGGACTCGGGTGGGCAGCGCGGATCCGGGGCACCAGGCCCAGGGAACAAGAACGTATCGTCGTCGAAGCCTGATCCGAAGCCTGATCCGAAGTCTGATCCGAAGCCCGATCCGAAGTCTTCCGGCAGTCGGCCGCCGGCGCCGAACCCCGCGCCCGCAAACACCGCCATGGCCGAGGCGCTCCGTAGGGCTGGCCTCGGCAAATAGCCCCGTGCAGATTGGCCCCACACGAAATAACCGGCTCAGTCAGACGACAATGCTGGCCGAGGGAGGTCATCGTCAGACAGCGACTCGCGCCTCGCGAGGTCACAGTGTTCGGACAGGACCCGATCCGGGTATCGCTGGGTCGGGATGTTTGGCCATTTGCTCGGCCATTGCCTGTAAGCCATCTGGCCAGTGGGGTGGTTCCCAGTCGGGGTGTTCGCTGGTGTAGTGGCGTCCGGTGGGTGATGTCCAGCCGGGTGGTTCGTTCTTTGTCGCTGCTTTGGGTGTCCAGCCGGTGGTGTGTCTGAGTCTGTGGTGTTTGTGGCAGGGCTGGCCGAGGTTGCTGATTCCGGTGGTGCCGCCGTGGGCCCAGGCGAGGAGGTGGTCTGCTTCGTTGTCCAGGGAATGGTTGCTGCAGCCCGGAAACGGGCATTTCCCGTCCCGCAGCCGGAGCCATTGGCGCTGGGCTTTGGTGAGCCGGTAGCTGCTCCGCCCGATCTCCAGCGGAGCCCCATCACGCGGGTCGATCAGGACGCGGTGGAACGACTCGGCACCGCCGGCGACGAGCTGGCGGGCCATGGAGGGCGGGATCGGCCCGTATCCGTCGAGCATGGCTGGTTCATCGGTCAGGCCCAGCAGCGCGAACACCGGCACGGTCACCAGGACCTGCGCCCGCAGCGACGGAACACCGTCGGCGACTGCCAGTCCCGTTTCGCCGATGCCGCCCGTTTCGCCCCTACCGCCTGTCACCCCGTCCAGGCCCGTTATGCCATCGGTTCCGGCACCGGCGCTGCTGTTGGTGAGGAGCCAGGTGGCAACGGTGTCGGCGCGGAGCTGGGTGAGGTTCCGGTCCTCGCCCGGTCCTTGGAGGGATCTCGCGGCGGTGGTGGTGCGGTTCCAGATCCCCGCCGCCTGGTCGGCGGGGAGGTAGGCGGAGAGCCAGGCCATCCCGTCGCGGTCCGGGGCGTACTCCACCCGCCGATCCTGGACACCGCGTGCATGGCGTTTTTCGATGCTGACCGGGTGGTGGCGTTCCCGCCAGGTCCTGGCTTTGTGCCGGAACCGGCCGGGGATGAGCCCACCCGCCGGGCCACGTGCCGGATTCACGACCTCGGGGTCCAGGAAATGCGCCTCCAGCGCCTGCGCCCCGGCGGCGTTCAGGTTCATGGTTTCGTCGACCATGATCCTCGCGTGCTGCCAGGAAATGGTTCCGGCCTGCAGTGCGGACAGCGTCAGCGGCAGAGCCGTGGTCAGGGAGTGGGCTTCGCCGAGCAGGGCGCCCGCGGAGCGTTCACTCACGGTCAGGGCGCAGGCGACCTCGGCGACCACGGCCATCTCCTGGCCGGCATGGTCCTGCGGCGACTCAGCAGGGCCCGCCAGGGCCTCGGCAGCGGCGCTGTAACCGGCAGCCAGCCAGACCTTCAGGGCGGCACTTTTCGCCTCCAACCGTGAGATCTCAGCCAGCCCGTCCAGGAAATCATCCGCCGCCCGCCGCAGCGGATCAGCACCCGAACCATTGCAGTCTGACCCGCCACGGAGCCGTGCAGCAAGCTCAGCGAAGGACGCCGAAAGGGCCTCCGCCGTCGCCACAGCTGCTCTGCTATCCATACTCAAATCATCCCGTGAGGGTATGACATTAACGGCGAGGCTGAACGGCTATGTGGATAACTCCGCTGACATCATTTGTGAAGTGCCTGCGGGCCGCAAGCGACCGTGAGGCAGGGGCCTCAAGTGTCCGTTCGCGCCAAGTGCGGGGCCTCAAGTGTCCGTTCGCGCTGCGCGAGCCGGGGGTCAGGGGTGGCGGACTCCGGTGCGCGCCAGGACCGCCCGGTAACCTTCCCGGAACGTTGGGTAGGTGAACTCGAGCCCGGTCGCGCGGAGCAGCGCATTGCTGCAGCGTTTGTTGCCACCGCGGGCCTCGCGGGCCTCGCCTGCCGGACTGCCTGCTGGACCGACTGGCGGTTGCGGATAGCCCATTTCGGCGGCCAGGAAACGCAGCACGTCCCCAAGTTCAGCGGGAGAGTTGTCCACTCCTACATATACCGGCGCAGGCATAGCTTCCATAGTGGCCAATTGAACGATCGCCGCAGCCGCATCGTCCCGGTGGATCCGGTTGGTGAAGCGCGGCTCGTCGGGAACCACAGCAGCACCGCTGCGGACCTGATCAATCAAACGGGTCCGGCCCGGGCCGTAGATCCCGCCCAGCCGCAGCACAACGGGCGAGGTACCGGTGCCGCGCAACCGAGAAACCAGGAGTTCCTCCGCCTCGAGGAGGATGCGTCCCGAGAAACCGCCAGGTGCCGCCGTCGTACTCTCATCAACCCAGCCGCCGCCGGCGTCCCCGTAAACAGCGGTGGAGGACACAAAAAGTACCCGGCGGGGCGTCACGCCGTCGCGCTCCAGGGCGTCCAGGACGTGCGTCAGCCCGTCCACATAGGCGGCCCGGTAGGCGGTTTCGGAGGGCGAATTGGCGGCAACTGCCACAACGACGGCGGTGGTGTCCGCCGGGACAGTTGGCAGGTCCGTAGAGCTCAGGTCCGCCGCCACGCCTTCGATCGCAGACGGCAGTTTCCCGGGTGAACGGCGCCAACCCACCACTCGGTGTCCGGCCGCGGCGAAGCGCAGGCCAGCTTCAGTGCCCAGATCGCCGCAGCCGGCCAGGAGGATGGTCACGGACTCAGGGAGTGGGAACCGGGAAGAACACCCGGGGGTCCTGCAGGAGTGCGGGGTAGTCGAAGGCGGACCGGTCGATCACTTCGGTGACGCTGAAGGTGCGGCCGAACCGGCCGTCGTCGAGCGTGATGGGACGGCCCAGCACCTGCCCCACGGCGAACTTGGTGCCGTCCTCTAATGAAACCGCAACGGCGGTCTTGCCGGGGAGGGTGGCGAATGCTTCCTCCTGCGCCTGGCGCTTGCGGGTGGGCTTCTTCACGAGCTGCTTGGGCGGCAGCTTGCGCGGCTGCTTGGACGGGCGGCGGGAGCCGTCGTCGACGTACACGGGGGAGTAGCCATCCTCAGGAGCAGTGGGTGCAACAGCGCCGGCACGGCGGATCGGAGGCAGTGCCACGGTATCCAGCGTCTGCGGATCGATTTCCGTGTGCGGGTCGCGGAGGATCCACAGGATGTCACCCTCGGGTTCTGCCGGGTAGAACTCGTGCTTGGGCTCAGGCCAAATGAAGTCCAGGTCCAAATCGGCGTCAGCGAACACCGTCTTGTAGAACTTCGGTTCCTTGCGGAGCAGCTTCGCGCGGTGGCTCAAGTGGAAATCAGGATTTCCGAGCCACTCCGGCAGCGGGATCTTGGCCGCGTAGTCCGGGTGTGCAGCCTGGGGCGCGAACTCGGTGATGTTGGCGCGCGTGTTGTCTTCATGGCCGCGGGAGGTCCACTCGTCCACCATCGCCAGGCCGTACATGGTGAGCGCCGGAACGTGGCCCATCCACATGCGGACGGCGGGGTGGTCCAGCCAGCCGTACTCGGGAATCACCAGAGCCCGGAGGGTCTGCAGCGCCTCGACACGCTGCTTGCCAAGCCTGGCGGTGTCCAGTGCTGCGGCACTCTGCCGGAAATCGGGATACGGAAGGAAGGTTTGCATCCCTTCAGTCTGACGGCATGCGGCGGATGTGCCAATTGCAGTGCCGGGCGCCACACGCGCGGGGTCCGGTGGCGGGGTCCCTCAACCACAACGGTGCAGCAAAATAGTTCACATAGTGGACCGATACATACAGCGCGTAGCGCTAACCACTAAGATCACCGAAACGCCCCACCGTCCTGGAAGCCCCCAATGACAATTTCTCCTGAAGTGACCACCGGTTCAACGCAGCTGTTTGTGCCCAAGTTCGGGCAGATGCTGGATCCGGAGGCCAAGGGCATCCTGGTCCTTGATGAATTCACCCTCGACCCGGCCGCGGCGCGGACCGAGCAGCACGGTTTTCGCGCGGCGATGGCCTCCGTGGCACTGACCCTGCGCCGGATCGTCGCACTGCGGATCGTGATCGCGCTCGTGGCCATCGGCAACCTGCCTCTGTTCCTGATGTCCAGCGGCTGGTGGATCTACGCCGTTTCCCTCGCATTGGTGATCGGTGTACATCTTGCCGTCTCCTGGCTCAACAAGCACGAGCCCAAGGTCCGCCAGCGCCAGATGTTGGAACTTCACCTGCACCGCGAAAAGAGCGCCAACTATCGCAAGGTCCGCGACGCCGTGAAGTACATGATTGACACCCCCAGCCGCATGAACGAGCACCTCTACCTCGAACTGCTGGCGGCCAAGCGTGTGGCACTGAATCTCGCCCACGGCACAGTGGCCCTGCTGGACACCACCGACGACGCCGCGTGGAAGGTTCGCATCATCCGCGAGATTCCGTCCGCCAAGGCAGCAGCCTAAGCGAGCAACACAGCAGGCAGGAAGATCAGGTGCCTGCCAATCATTCAGCACACAAACGGACGACGCCGGAGCTCCCCAATGAGGGGAACTCCGGCGTCGCTGTTTCCCGGGGTTGTTGCTGCCCGGTTTTCCGGTTTCCGCGGGCCGTCGTTCTTGGGGAAAGGGGCGGTTCCCGCGGAAAGTGTTGAAGTTTAGGCGGGAAGCTGCAGGACCTGCCCGGAGAACACGACGTCCGGGTTGGCAATCGTATCCAGGTTGGCGTCCGCCAGGCTCTGCCAGCCGCCCTCAACGCCAAGCTTGTCAGCGACGGTGCTCAGTGTGTCGCCGGGCTCAAGCGTGTAGGTCTCGCCACTCAGTTCGACGGGCGCGGCGTGCTGCGGAGCCGTTACGGCATCCGTCGCGGCCGGCACGGCTGGTGCCTGCACCACAGGTGCCTGGACCGGCGCGCTCTCCACAGGGGCCTGGACCGGCATGCTCTCCACCGGCGTCTCCACCGGTGCCTGGACCGGCGCGCTCTGGACCGGCACGCTCTGCGGAGTCACCGCCGTCGTACCCCCTCCGCCGCTCAGGCCAAGCTCCGCGGCACAGGACGGCCACGCTCCCCAGCCCTGCGATGCCTGGATCTGCTCGGCGACAGCAATCTGCTGCTCACGGCTGGCGTCGGCCGCGGAACCGGTGCCGCCATAAGCAGCCCAGGTTGTGGCGCTGAACTGCAGGCCGCCCGAGTAGCCATTGCCGGTATTTGTGGCCCAGTTTCCGCCGCTTTCACACTGCGCCAGTGAATCCCAGGTTGCGCCGTCGGTGGCCGCGTTTGCTGCGGTGACGGAGAGGGCAAGGCCAGCTGCGGAAATGGCGGCGACGGCTACTCCACGGCGTGCGGCAGTACGGATGGTGGTGTTGTTCATGGTGTGATGCTCCTGAAGGCCACCAGCGCTCGGTCCGTCCCCGGAGGTTATTGCGCCACTGCCCGCCCCTGACGATATAGAGGTCAATTTTCGGTGTCTGCCGGCCGGGCAGTTCTGGTGGAGGCAGCACCGGGCATTCATGTCGCCCGAAGAACGGGCTTGCATTTCACGCTAGGACATCGCTGGCCCGTTATCAAACCGAGATGATTTCTGGTGGTCAGCTGGTGACCGGCTGGGGCAGCGCGGCTGCCAGGTAGGGAGCGGTGCGGCTGGCTGTGGAAGCCGCGACGTCGGCGGCGGTGCCGGCGGCCACAATCCGGCCGCCTGCGTCCCCGCCGGAGGGGCCCAGGTCAATGACCCAGTCCGCCGCCGCCACAACGGCCATTTCATGTTCCACCACCACCACGGTGTTGCCGCTGTCCACCAGGCCGTGGAGCTGGGCCATCAGGAGTTCGACGTCGGCGGGGTGGAGCCCGGTGGTTGGCTCGTCCAGGAGATAGAGGGTATGTCCCCGCTGGGCACGCTGCAGCTCGGTGGCCAGCTTGATGCGCTGGGCCTCCCCGCCGGAAAGCTCCGTGGCGGGCTGGCCCAGGCGGAGGTAGCCCAGGCCCACATCCCCGAGGCTTTTCAGGCTGCGTGCCGCGGCCGGAATGTCGGCCAGGAACGCGGTGGCCGCATCCACCGTCATGCGCAGCACTTCCGCCACGTTCTTAGCCCGGTACGTCACCTCCAAGGTTTCGGGGTTGTAGCGGGACCCGTCGCACTCAGGGCACGGACCGTAGCTGCCCGGGAGGAAGAGCAGTTCAACCGCCACAAAGCCTTCGCCCAGGCAGGTTTCGCAGCGGCCGCCGGCCACGTTGAAGGAGAACCGCCCGGCGCCGAACCCGCGTGCCCTGGCCTGCTCCGTAGCCGCGAATTCCTTGCGCACCGCGTCGAAGAGGCCCGTGTAGGTGGCGAGGTTGGAGCGGGGGGTTCGTCCGATGGGTTTCTGGTCCACTGTGACCAGCCTGTCGATCCGTTCTGCGCCGCTGACCGGTCCCACAGACAACGCGGTGGCCGGACCCGCATCATCAGGTTCGGATAGCTGCGGAGCCTGTTGGTTCTTCAGCCCGGATCCCACAACTTCGCCGAGGACGTGCGTCACCAGGGTGGACTTGCCGGAGCCGGACACCCCCGTGACTGCCGTCAGGACGCCCAGCGGGAACTGCGCATCCAGGTCCTTGAGGTTGTGCCGGCTAATCCCCGCGAGCTCCAGCCAGCCGTCGGGCTCGCGGACCCGGGCGGCACGAGGTGCCGTGCGTGGACGTGGGGCGCCGCCGCCGTCGGAACCCCCGTCGGAAGTCCCGCCGGAAGTCCCGCCGCGTCCGGACCCGCCGCTGACGCGCGCCCCGCTCCCGAGCGCCCCGTTCCCGCGCGCCCCGTCGTCGTCGAACAGGAACGGGCGGGTGACCGACGCTTCTATGGCCGCGAGCCCGGCGACCGGGCCGCTGTAGAGCACCTCGCCGCCGCCTTCCCCGGCGCGGGGACCCACGTCCACCAGCCAGTCGGCCCGGCGGACCACGTCCATGTTGTGCTCCACCACGAACACCGAGTTGCCGGAGGCCTTGAGCTGGTCCAGGACCGCCAGGAGCGGTTCGGCGTCGGCCGGATGCAGGCCGGCGGACGGTTCGTCGAGCACATAGATCACGCCGAACAGTCCCGACCTGAGCTGGGTGGCGATCCGGAGCCGTTGCATCTCGCCGGGGGAGAGGGTGGGGGTGGCGCGGCCCAACGCGAGATAGCCGAGGCCCAGTTCCAGGAGCACGGTGATGCGCTGCAGTAGGTCGGCCGTGATAGCCACGGCCACCTCGTTTTCCTCGCCGGAGGACTGCCGGCGTGACGCGGTACCGGCTTGTTTGAGCCCGGCGGTGGGGCGGATGATTTCGGCGAGCTCGGCCATCGGTGTGGCGTTGAGGTCGGCGATGTTGCGGCCGCCGAAGGAGACCGCGAGTGCTTCGGGCCGGAGCCCGGTGCCGCCGCAGCGCGGACAGGGGCCGGACTCCATAAACGCCAGGACACGCTCGCGCATGGCGGCGCTCTGGGAGTCCGCCAGGGTGTGCAGGACGTAGCTTTTCGCGCTCCAGAAACGGCCCTTGTACGGCTTGGCCACGCGGTCCCGCTCGGGTGTGACTTCCACGACGGGCTGCTCGTCCGTGAACAGGATCCAGTCGCGCTGCTTCCTGGGCAGCTTCCGCCAGGGTACGTCTACGTCGTAGCCCAGGTGGCTGAGGATGTCGCGGAGGTTCTTGCCCTGCCAGGCGCCCGGCCACGCCGCGATGGCGCCTTCCCGGATGGTCAACGCCGAGTCCGGGACCAGGGATTCCTCGCTGACGGTGTGCGCCACCCCTAGCCCGTGGCATTCGGGGCAGGCGCCGGCCGCCGTATTCGGTGAGAACGCGTCGGAGTCCAGCTGCTCAGCGCCGGCTGGGTAAGTGCCCGCCCGTGAAAACAGCATGCGGAGCGAATTGGAGAGCGTGGTGACAGTGCCCACGGTGGAGCGGCTGCTGGGTGCGCCGCGGCGCTGTTGAAGTGCGACGGCGGGTGGCAGCCCGGAGATCATCTCCACCTTGGGGTTGTGGCCCTGCTGGATGAGGCGGCGTGCGTACGGGGCCACGGATTCGAAGTAGCGGCGCTGTGCTTCGGCGTAGATGGTGCCGAAAGCGAGGGAGGACTTTCCCGAGCCGGAGACCCCTGTGAAAGCCACAATGGAGTCACGGGGCACATCCACATCCACGTTCCGCAGGTTGTTCTCCCGCGCGCCCCGGACGCGGACAAAGCCGTCTGCCAGATGGCCGGGAGTGGGAAGGGAAAGATCGTCAGCCTGTTGAGGGTTCCGCATCGATCCGACTCTAGCCGCGAACCGGCCGGCGGGCGATATCCTGACCCGATGGACAACAACCGGGACAATGCCGCCGATCCGCTGCCACAGATGGGACTACCAGCCACGGAAGTGCCTGAAACGGAACTGCTAAGCACAGAACTACCAAGCGCAGAACCTTCGGAGACGGATCTGCCCCAGACCGAAGAGGATGCGAGACTCCTCCCTGTCGCGGAGCTGCATCTGCACATTGAGGGCACGTTGCAGCCGGAACTGATCCTCGAACTGGCCGAGCGCAACGGCATCGCCCTTCCGTACTCCGGCCTGGAGGAGCTTCAGGGGCTGTACGAGTTCACTGACCTGCAGTCCTTCCTGAACCTCTACTACGCCAACATGGCGGTGCTGCAGACCGAACAGGACTTCGCCGACATGACCCGCGCTTACCTGGCCCGCGCCGCCGCCGCCGGGGTCCGGCACGCAGAGATCATGATGGACCCGCAGGCCCACCTGTCGCGCGGTGTCAGCCTCGAAACCTGCGTCAATGGGGTGGCATCGGCCCTGGCCACCTCGCAGGAGGACTTCGGCATGTCCACCCTGCTGATCGCCGCATTCCTGCGGGACCTGCCCGAGGAATCCGCGCTGGAAGTCTTGGACGCCCTACTGGCCATGAACGCCCCCATCGCGGCCATCGGCCTGGATTCCGCCGAGGTGGGCAACCCGCCGGCCAAGTTCGAGCGGCTGTTCGTCAAAGCCCGCGAAGCGGGCCTGCGGCTGACCGCCCACGCAGGCGAGGAGGGGCCGCCGTCGTACATCATCGACGCGCTGGACATCCTCGGAGTGGAACGGATTGATCACGGCATCCGCTGCATGGAGGACCCCGAACTGGTGGAGCGGCTGGTTGCGGACCGGATTCCGCTGACTGTCTGCCCGCTCTCGAACGTCCGGCTGCGTGCTGTGGACACCCTGGCCGACCATCCGTTGCCAGCCATGCTGGCCGCCGGGCTCAATGTCTCCGTGAACTCGGATGATCCGGCCTACTTCGGTGGGTACGTGGACGACAACTTCTCTCAGCTGAAGGCCGTTTTTGACCTTTCAGATTTCGACAGGGCACGGCTGGCGGCCAATTCCATCCATTCGTCTTTCGCCTCCGAGGAGCGCAAAGCCGAACTCCTGGACGAGCTGAACGGCGGTTAGCTCCCCGCGCGCCCGCTCGCTACACTGGTGCGCGAGCGCGTCCGGGAAGTGTCCGGCGATACGGGGACTCTGTGCTCCAGGGTTGAGTAAACAGCCCCCTAGCCGAGACTCCTGCCTCACTTGTGTTGTAATCCGCGTCATAGTCGGTCACGACACGCAGAGTTAACCAATTCAAGTCGCGCGATTTAACGGGGTCTTGGCAGGATGCCTAGTGACAGATCGCATTATGCAAGGGGAAAAATGGCTAAGTCCATCGCAGATAACACCGACCTCCGGCTCAAGACCGTGCTGCACGTCCTGACCGAAGGCGTCTGGTCCGGCCGTTCACTCAACGCCGGCGAGGTGCTGGCGGAAGCCACCGCGCGCGTGCCGTTCAGTGATCACGAGGCCACGCTGCTCAGCGGCGGCATCCCGCGTGGACACAAGACGCTCACATCCGCCACGGCCAAATTGGTGAAGGCCGGCTGGCTGGTCAAGGGCCGTTCCGGCTGGAGCATCACCGATGACGGCATGCGCGCCACGGTGGCCTTCCCCGATGCGGGTTCGTTCGCCACAGCGCTCGACGCCGGCACTCCGGTTCCTGCCAACGTCGCCATTCCGCCGGCACCGGCACCCGCGCCGGCAGCCAAGGCGGCTCCCGCCAAAAAGGCTCCGGCGAAGCGGACTCCCGCCAAGAAGGCCGCCGACGCCGTCGGGAAGGCCGCAAAGGCAATCGAAGACGCCATCGAGGATGTAGTGGAGCCCGTGGTCAAGGCCGTCCGCTCACGCAAGGCAGCACCCAAAACTGCAACTAAGACAGCACCCAAAACTGCAACAAAGGCTGCGCCCAAGGCAAAGGCGGAGGCGCCTGCTGTGGAGACTTTCCCGCAGCCTGAGGCCGTAGCTGTTGCCGGCGACTTCAACACCATCCTGGGCGCGCCGGAAAACTGGGCCCCGCAGTACGACGAAGCCCAGCTGACGCTCGACGCCCTGGATCAGTTGTGGAAGATCAGTGCCGACCTGCCCGCCGGCTCTTACACCTTCAAGATCGCCCTGAACCGTTCGTGGGACGAGAACTACGGCGCGTTCGGCACGTTCGATGGCCCCAACCACGAACTGCACCACGACGGCGGCACGGTCACCATCCGCTACGACCACCGAACGCGGGACATCACCATCAACTGACCGTTCGGCGCAGCCGCCTGCCGAGTTTTGTCCAGATCATGGCATCTCCCGGGCGGATTCAGGGTCAGTATCTGGACAAAAACTCCGGAGTGAAGCAGTGTGGAAACCGGTCGTCCTGGCCGGTTTCCACACCACTGTTTCCCACAAAGGAGATGCAAAGTGACCCTTCCTTCAGGCCTTACCTCAGGCGTTTGGACCCTGGACATGTCGCACAGCGAGATTGGTTTCACTGTCCGGCACGCGGGCATCAGTAAGGTCCGCGGACGTTTCACGGACGCCTCGGCCGAAGCCCGGGTTGGCGCGTCCCTGGCAGACGCTTCGCTCCACGCCACGGTCAAGACGGCCAGCTTCGATTCCGGCGACGCCAACCGCGACGGACACGTGAAGGGGGCAGACTTCTTCGATGTGGAAAAGTACCCTGAGATGACGTTCCGCGCCACCGCGGTGGAGGGCGACGGTGAGGATTACACGCTCACGGGCGATCTCACCATCCGCGGGATCACCAAGCCGGTGGAGCTGGAGGTCGAGTTCACCGGCGTAGCCGTGGACCCGTTCGGTGCCACCCGCGCAGGATTCTCTGCGGAGTGCGAGATCAGCCGCAAGGAGTTCGGCCTGACCTGGAATGCCGCTCTCGAAGCCGGCGGCCTGCTGGTCAGCGACAAGGTCAAGATCAACGTCGAAGCGGCGCTGGTTAAGCAGTCCTGACTGTCATGGGTTTTTCCGGGCGCCTGGATGACTCCGGCCGGGATAACCCTGGCCGGGATAACTCTGCCCGAGAGAACGGCGACATCCGGCTCTCTGCCCGCGTCTTTGGTGTGGTGCAGGGGGTCGGATTCCGTTTCTGGACCATGGGCAAGGCCGACGAACTGGCCCTCAAGGGTGTGGTGAGAAACCTCGACGACGGCTCAGTGGCCATCGTTGCCGAAGGGCCGCAGCAGCAGATCCAGAAGCTCCTGGACTGGCTGAAGTCGGAGAATGCCCCAGGCCGGGTGGAACGGGTGGAGGAGTCCATCTCCGCTGCCGACGGCTCGTACCGGGATTTCAGGGCCCGCTGACGCGCTCTTTCGGTCCCGGCGGGTAGGCGTGCCGCTGTCCGGCGAGGATCAGCACAAACGCGACGACCGCGGGAATGGCGGCGGCAACCGGGATCAGGAGCGGCCCCGCTATGGTGAGGGCGGCGGCGCCGAACATCGCGCCGATCATGATCCCGATCTGGATGGTCAGCACCGTCAGTCCGTTGGCGGCGTCCCTGTATTCGCCGCCGACCCGGAGGATGGCGGACTGGTTGTAAATCCCCATCGCGCCGATGCCCGTGCCCCAGACCAACATCAGGACCAGAGTGGTTGGCAGCGCCAGGGCCGGCAGGACGCTTCCCACCAGTGGAAGCAGGACCAGGGACACCACAACGCCGGCGACGGTGATCAGGAGCCAGCGCCGCGGCCGGGAATCCACCGTGATGCCGGCGATCCAGATACCCACCAGCCCGGCAACACCAAGAACACTGATGGACAGCGGGATGCTGAAGTCAGGCAGCCGGACCTCGCGCAGGAACGGCGCAATGTAGGTGAACAACGCGAAATGCGCCATGAGCATCAGGGGCCAGCCAACGGCAACAGTCTTAACTCCCGGCTGGCTCATCGCCTTGCGGATTGATGGGTGCGGAGCGTCGGGGATGCGCCGCACCGGGGGAAGCAGCCAGACGGCCAAGAGCGCCAGCAGCACGCCGGAGGCCGCCAGGACCAGGAAGGCCGCGCGCCAGCCGACGAGGTTGCCCAGGGCGGTGCCCACCGGGGCGCCGATGGCCAGTCCCAGGCTGTTGCCGCTGAACACGATGGCCAGCGCCTTGCCCACTTTGTGCGCAGGGACGATCCGCGCCACAAACGGGGCCATGGCGGACCACAGCAGGCCATGGGCAACGCCGCCAACCAACCGTGAACCCATTGCGGCGCCGAAATCGGTGACGATAGCCACCAGGGCGTTACTGGCCGCGAAGAACAGGATCAGGGCAATGAGAAGGTAATGCCGCGGTACCCGCGACAGCAGCAGCGACAAAGGGATCACGGTGACCACGATGATGGCCGCGTAGCCGGCCGTCAGGTATCCGGCGGTCGCCTCGGAGACCCGGAAGTCGGCGCTGATCTGGGGCAGCAGGCCGGAGGGTAGGAGTTCGGTGGTGATGGCGGTAAAGCCGATGGCGGCAAGGACGATCAGGGCGCCGACAGGCAGCCTGTTGCTCTGGGAAGTCACCCCACGAACTTACCGTGGTTCAGTGGTGAGAACACGGTTTCTCAGGTTGTTGCCCGGTTCTCAGGTTGTTGCCCGGTGTTGGGTACCAGAGCCGTGGATACCCGCGCTGAGGCCGATGAAAGCGCCAAGTTCCTCAAGCGCCGCCGGTTTGGCCGGCATGTAGTTCGTAAGTTCGGGGGAGCGGATGATTACTGCCCGCCACTGCCCCCGCGACACGGCCACGTTGATCCGGTTCCGGTTCAACAGGAATTCGGCCCCGCGGGGAGCTTCGGCAACCGCGGAGCAGGCCATGGACACCAGGACTACCGGCGCCTCCTGACCCTGGAACTTATCCACTGTGCCAACCCGGACACCGGGCAGGCCGGCGTCGTGCAGGGCCTGCGTGATCAGCTGGACCTGGGCGTTGTACGCGGCCACCACCAGGATGTCTTCCGGGCTAAGGGGCCTGGCTGGCTTGTCGTCGCCGGGAAGCCATTTTAGCCCGATGTGCCGCTGGGCCTGACGGACTACCTCGGCAGCTTCCTCTGCCGAGGACTTGGCGTTCCCGCTGTGGTCCACAAAGACTGTTTCCACCCCGGCCGGCAGGTCCGCCAGGCTGCGGAGGGATGCAGCCGGCGCCGCTTCGAGCTTTCCGTCGTAGCTGAGGACGGACACGGCCCGGCACAGGTCCGGGTGCATGCGCCAGCTGTCCGCCAGGAAATAGCCGAGTTCGCCGGGGAGGGTGGCGTGCCCGGCAGCAAGCCAACCCAAGGCGGACTCGTCCACGGGCTCAGGGTGCGAGCCCTGCGTGACCTGTGGCAGCTGCTGCGGGTCACCGAGGAGCAGGAGGCGCTTGGCGGCGCGGGCCACGGCCAGGGTGTTGGCCAGCGAGAACTGGCCGGCCTCGTCAATGACCAGCAGGTCCAGGGATCCTGCCGGGACGGACTTGCCCGTCATGGTCCAGGCGGTGCCGCCCACCAGGCAGCCGCCGGGGGAGGCGATGAGTGACGCGACGTCGTCGTCGGACGTGCGGTGCCACAGCACCGGGTGCGGGGCGGCCAGCTTCTTCGCCACCCGCGCAGGATCCACTCCCGCGGTTTCGATCGCGGTGCAGAGCATGTTCTCCACCACGGCGTGGGACTGCCCAACCACGCCGATCTTCCAGCCCTGCTCCACCAGCCGGGCAATGACGTGCGAGCCGACGTAGGTCTTGCCCGTCCCGGGCGGGCCCTGCACGGCAAGGTATGAATGATCGAGGTCCAGCAGTGTGGCGGTGATCGCCGTGACGTAGTCCGCTGCACCGGTGGTGTCTTTGCCCACGACGGCAGGACCTGGCATCGAATGGAAGCGCGGCGGTGCCTTGCGAAGGATATCGACGCCGGGGTGTTCCGGAAGCGAGGGCACCGAGGCGCCGACACTCTGCGCCAGCTCGGCCAGGGCGGCTTCGATGCTCACGGTGCGGATGGGCTGGTCCTCGGTGAGCGCCACCGGAATATGCGGGTAAGCAGGGACCTTGCCGGTTTCGCGCTCCTCGATGGTGATTATGGTCTGGCCGGTAACCCGCGGGTGGTCCTCCACAGCCGTCACGAGCGTGCCGAAGGTGAATCCGCGGCCCGGGGTTGTGCCCAAAGGATCCTCCAGGCCATCAGGGACCGGCGAATCGTAGAGCCGGCACCAGGTGCTCCCGGGCTTGAACTCCGACCCTTCGCTCATAACTCCGGTCAGCCTCAGCGTGCGGGTGCGCATCCGGGCCGTGGGCTTTGCGAGCTCCCAGTCCGTCAGTATTTCCGCCGTATCCACCACAAACACGTTGCGGTGCTCGGACCAGTGGTCGATCTCGGACTCGGTGCGGTCGAAGTGCTCCCACCAGAACTGCTTGCGCTCGCGGCGGTGGTACCCCGTGGCCGCGGCCACCATGGCGATGGCCCGTTCGTCGTTGGTCCACGGCCGGTTGTCCGGGCGGCCGGCCAGGTAATCCTGCAGGCGGCGCTCCTCCGGTGTTGGCTCAGGTACGGCGGCACTGGCCCCAACCTCGGGTACTGCAGGCTGCGGCGGCAGGTGCACACCGCCGTCGGACGTTCCGGTGGGCGCCGCGCTTGAGGCGGACGCCTCTCGCAGACCAAGCAGCCAGTCGCGGAGGCGGAGGGTGGAGAGGCAGTCGTACTCGTTGTAGTCGGAGATGGAGGCCAGGATGTGTGCGGCGGTGGCCGCGTCGCCGTCGTCCCGGGCGGCGCAGTAGCCGGCATACGCCACCACGGAGGCTCCGGCGTCCTTGACGTCCCCGGAGCGGAGGTTGCTGCCCATGTACAGGGGCTCAAGCTTCTTGATGGAGTAGGACGGCTCTGAGATCCGCAGCGAATGCCGGGCGGTGGCGTAGAGGTCCACGAGCACGCCTTCGCGGAGCCAGTTGTCCACGATGTCCTCGCCGGCCAGGTGAGTGACGGACAGGTTCCGGAGCGCGGATTTTTCATAGGCGGCGTAGTGGTAAACGTGCATGTCCGGGTACCGGGTGCGCCGCTCTTCCACGTAGGCGAGGAAGTCCAGGAAGGCCTGCCGCTCCTCGTTGCGCGAATGCGCCCAGAAGGGCCGGAACACGGGCTTGCCAGCATCGAGAGCGTCAGCGTCAGCGTCAAACGCTGGCGCCTCGATCACGCCGAACAGGTACTCCAGCCCCCACTTGCTGGTGGCGGGGTCCTGCCAGAGGGGATCGCCCTCGAAGTCGAAGAAGATGTCGCCGGGGCTGGGCCGGGGAATCTCGGCCAAGGCATTCTCCGGCAGCACCTTGAACGCGACGGTGTGCTCCTCGCCGTCCTTGGCGAAGGTGCGGGAACCGTCCGGAACGTCCCGGCCCAGTTGCATCCTGGCCTGGTCGCGGAGCCGGGCCACTGAGCCTGTGGCCTTGCCCGGCGGAAGATCAGCCAAGGCGTCGATGGTGGTGATGTGATCGGCGATGAGTTTCTTCCGCCGGAGGGTGGTCATGCCGCCCACCATCAGGAGGTCGCGGTGGGACTGGACCTGCTCGGCGCAGTAGTTGCACCGCCCGCAGTACGCGACGCCGGGCTGTTGCCACTGCACCGCGGAACCGGTGTCCCGGTGGGCGGCGGCCAGGGCGCGGAAGCGGTCGCGGCGCTCGCGGAAGACCGGCAGCAGGTCCGGCAGGGAGTGGTGGCTGCGGACGTAATCGCCGTCCACCACGGCGCCCAGCACCAGCGTGACCCGGGGCGACGGGTCCAGGCCCATGCAGATGAGCTGGTCGCCGTAGGCGGCGAGCTGCAGGAGCGCGCCCACCTTGGCGTGGCGGGCCAGCTTGGTGTCCCAGACCTCGTAGCGGCCCGGGTCTCCCGTGCCCGCGGCCTCGTTGACGATGAAGTCCGCGTAACCCAGGAACTCGCCGTCGAAGAACGTTGCCTGGAAGACGACGTCGGCCGCGGCACGGAGCGCGAGTTCCGTTTCAGCGTGCTTGGCCAGCAGCTCGCCGCGCGTGTTCTCGCCCCGCTCGATCGAGTACACCCCGCCGCCGCGGCCAGCGTCCCACTCGCCATATTGCGCGATCAGGCCGGCCAGGACCTTGGCCTCGTGCTTGTCACCGAGCGCCCCGGCACGGCGCTGCATTTCGTCGTCGGGAAACTGCGCTTTGGGGGACCGGCCCAGTTTCTCGTCCAGGATGCGGAGCGTGCGGTACTCACATTCGCTTGCGGCCACCAGATCGCTGGCGGAAAACACCAGGTCCAGCGGCGCGCCGGGGCTGGAATCCGCGCTACGCGGATCAGCGCGCCCCGGATCAGCACTGGCTGGATCGAGCAGAAACACGGGGCCTCCCCATTGACGTGCCTGGTGACGTGCCTGGCCGGGGGACGGTTCCCCTGGCGCTGGTTTGAATCTAGCAATAGCCACTGACAACGCGGGGTCACTTACGGCCCATCACGGGCCTCTGAATGGGCCGTAAGCGACCCGCGTTGCTTTAGGGGTTCGCAGCCCGAACCTGGGCCTGGTCGTGCTCGGCGTGGGCTTTGCGGAGGAGGTCCATAAATTCGGTTTCGTTGCGGATGAGCCGTTTGTACTTCTCCGGCAGGCTGCGGAGCTGGTTTTCCTCCCGGACCATCCGGGCGAAGAGTTTGTCCCGCTCCGCCATGTCCGTTTCGTAGTTGAGGTCCAGGTACTCGGTGGCGTGCCGTTTGGCGCCGGACACCGCGTTTTTGGCCTTGCCCTTGGGGCTGAAGATCGAGGCCAGCACGGTGATCACCAGGACGCCCAGGATCACAGTCAGGGACACGCCGGTGCTGACCTCCACCACGTTGACGTGTTCGCCGTCGTTGACAAAGGGCAGGGTGTTCTCGTGCAAGGCATGCAGGATGAGCTTGACGCCGATGAAGCCGAGGATGGCGGCGAGGCCGTAGGCAAGGAAGATCAACCGGTCCAGCAGCCCGTCGATCAGGAAGAAGAGCTGGCGCAGGCCCATCAGCGAGAACGCGGTGGCGGTGAAGACGATGAAGACGTTCTGGGTGAGGCCGAAGATGGCGGGGATGGAGTCCAGCGCAAACAGAATGTCGGTGCCGCCGATGGCCACCATCACCAGGAGCATCGGGGTGAGGACGCGCTTGCCGTTCTCCATTGTGAACAGTTTGTCGCCGTCGTAGTGGGCCGACGCCGGGAGGTACTTTTTGGCGAGCCTGACCACCAAACCTTCGGAGTCGTCGTCGTGATTGTCCGGCTTGAGCAGGTTCCCCGCGGTGATCAGCAGGATCAGGCCGAAGATGTAGAACACCCACGCGAAGCTGTTGATCAGGGCGGCGCCGAGGAAAATAAAGGCCGTCCGGGCGATCAGCGAGAAGACAATGCCGAACAGCAGCACCTTCTGCTGGTCCGCGCGGGGGACCTTGAAGCTGGCCATGATGATGAGGAACACAAAGAGGTTGTCGACTGAGAGTGCCTTCTCCGTGACGTACCCGGCGAAGTACTCGGTACCCATGGTGGTGCCGCCGAACAACAGCACCCCCAGGCCGAAGAGGAGGGCGATCCCCACATAGATGGAGGACCAAATGGCCGATTCCTTGAGTTTGGGGGTGTGGGCCTTCCGCACATGGAAGAAGAAATCGAAAGCCAGTAGGCCCACGATTCCCGCGATGGTCAGGGTCCAGACAAAGGGAGGGACGTCCATCTGTCCAGACTACCGCCGCACTCGCCGTGCCTTGCCGCGAATTCCCAATGGTGCGACACTGCAAGGGCGGACGGCCGGGGATCCTGCTCAATGGAGAGGATGTTTCCCATGCGCCGTCGCCAACTTGCCTTGCTTGGTGCAGTTCTGACCGGCCTGCTATGCATCGGGGCGTCCTGCGGCGGCAACTCCGCAAAACTTGTGCAGAATGGGGCGGATGATGTTCTCCGGTCCATGGGCCAGGCATCCCGGGAAGTCACGCTCGAGGGTGACGTCCTTTCGAATCAGGCCGCAAAATACGCCGTCACTACCGATGACATGACAGTGGTCGCCGAGACGGCAAACCGCCAGGCCGGCTGGCACGACCCCTTGCCGAGCTTCGAGCGGATCTACACCGTGGCCAAGGGCAAGACGGCCTCCGTGGGTGTTGGCGTGGCGTGTGACGGACTCGCCGGAAAAATTCACAATGACGCCGAAATTTCAGCGTCGTTGGCTTCGTCCGTTGTGGGTCTGGGTCAGAGCCAGGCGAATTCGTTCGTCTCCGCCACCAAGGACCTGCAGACGAAACTGAAGGCTATTCACGACGCCGGTACGAAGGAGGACAGGGCCGCGGCCGCCTGGCTGTGTTACCTCTACCAGATTGCGCCATCGCGCTGACGGAACCAGACGGTCCAGCTCCAACGGAGCGTAATCAATGGTGAAACCACGACGGCGGCGCTCGCCCGCGGCGCCTGTCCTCCGGCGGCGGTGCCTACTCCTTGACTTCGGGCACTCCCTGAACAACTGTGGAAGGGACCGTTCCGGCGCTGAAATCCGGCGCTAATGCCAGGGTCAGTCTGAACGAGGAGAATGCAGCGTGACGCGAAAGAACCCGCACGTGGAAGAGGTCAACGAAGCTGACATCGAAGTCAGCGGCCACCCCAAGACGTGGGCCGCCGGTGTGCCAGGCGTTTACCATTCCCTGGAGCCGGCCGTGCAGCATATGGGTGTACTCAGGACCGGGAAGACCCTGCTGGCACTGAATCAGAAGGACGGCTTCGACTGCATGAGCTGCGCGTGGCCGGACCCCGGGCACCGCAAGACATTTGAGTTCTGCGAAAACGGCGCCAAGGCTGTCACCTGGGAAGCCACGCCGGTGGTGATCGGCTCCGACTTCTGGGCTAAGAACCCGGTCAGTGAGCTGCGGCAGAGGTCCGAGTACTGGCTGGGCATGCAGGGCCGCCTCACCGAGCCTGTGTACAAGCCAGCGGGGGAGGACCACTACCGCCCGGTCAGCTGGGAGCAGGCCTTCACCATCGCGGCGGACAAGCTCAAAGGGCTGCCTAGCCCGGACCAGGCCGCTTTCTACACCAGCGGCCGGACCTCCAACGAGGCCGCGTTCCTCTACCAGCTGTTTGTCCGTGCCTACGGGACAAACAACCTGCCGGACTGCTCCAACATGTGCCACGAATCCTCTGGCTGGGCGATGGGCCAGACCATCGGGATCGGCAAGGCCACCATCTCCTACGATGACTTCGCCAAGGCGGACCTGATCATTGTGATGGGCCAGAACCCGGGCACCAACCACCCGCGGATGCTGACTGCGCTGGAAGAGGCCAAGGAGGCCGGAGCGAGCATCGTGGCCGTGAATCCGCTGCCGGAAGCGGGCCTGATGCGCTACAAGAACCCGCAGAAGGTGAAGGGGATCATTGGCCGCGGCACGGAGATCGCCGACCAGTTCCTGCAGGTCCGCATCGGCGGGGACATGGCCCTGCTCCAGGCCGTTTCCAAACGGGTCCTGGACGCGGAGGCCGCGAATCCGGGGACCGTGCTGGACCATGCATTCCTCGCCGAACACTGCCAGGGCCTCGAGGAGCTCCGCGAGCATCTTTCCCAGCTTGACGAGGCTGCCGTGCTGGCGGCCACCGGCCTGCAGTCCGAGGAGATCGACGAGCTCGCGGATCGCTACCTCAGGGCGGAGAAGGTGATCATCACCTGGGCCATGGGCATTACCCAGCACAAGAAGGGGGTGGCCACCATCAAGGAGATCATCAACCTCCTGCTGCTCCGAGGCAACATCGGCAAACCCGGCGCCGGCGCCTCTCCCATCCGCGGGCACAGCAACGTCCAGGGCGACCGCACCATGGGCATTTGGGAGCAGATGCCGCCGGCCTTTATGGACGCCCTGGGCAAGGAGTTCAGCTTTGAACCGCCCCGCGAACACGGCGTGGACGCCGTGGAAACCATCAGGCAAATGCGCGACGGCGGCATCAGGGTTTTTGTGGCCATGGGCGGCAACTTCGTGGGCGCCATTTCGGACACGCACGCGGCGTTCGCGGCGATGGAGAACACCGAGCTGTCGGTCCAGATTTCCACCAAACTCAACCGTTCGCACACCATCACCGGATCCGAGGCTCTGATCCTGCCCACGATGGGCCGCACGGAGATCGACATGCAGGAGTCCGGTCCGCAGTTTGTGTCCGTGGAGGACACAGTCTGCGCGGTCCACGCCTCGCACGGAACCGTGAAACCGGTGGCGCCGGACCTGCTCTCCGAGGTTGCCATCGTCAGCAGGCTGGCCCACAAAGTGGTGGGTGACTCCGTGCAGGCGGACTGGGCCGGGTTCGAGAAGAACTATGACCTCATCCGGGACCACATCTCGCACGTGGTCAGCGGCTGCGAGGACTACAACAAGAAGATCCGCCAGGACGCCGGCTTTGTGCTGCCGAACGGGCCGCGGGATTCGCGGACGTTCACCACCCCGACGGGCAAGGCCATGCTCACGGTCAACGAGCTCGAACACGTGGAGCGGCCCGCAGGAACGCTGATCCTGCAGAGCATGCGCTCGCACGACCAGTTCAACACCACCATCTACGGCAACAACGACCGTTACCGGGGCATCAAGAAGGGCCGCGAAGTGGTGTTTGTCAGCCCCGAGGACCTCACCGAACTCGGTCTCAGCGACGGTCAGCACGTGGACATCTACGGCGTGTACCCGGACAACGTGGAGCGGGTGCTGCCGAACTTCCGCGTGGTCTCGTACCCAACGGCCCGCGGCTGTGCGGCGGCCTACTACCCTGAGGCCAACGTGCTGGTGCCGCTGGAAAGTGTGGCCGAAGGCAGCCAGACGCCGGCGTCGAAGGCTGTGATCGTCAGGCTGGAGCCGGTAGCCGAGCTGGTTGAGGAACCGCCCGCCGCGGGATAGATGATATTCGGGGCAGACCCTTGATGGGGGTCCGGGACCCGCTACTGACCGGTGTCTGCCCATCCCCCAGCGGCCGGGCCGCCGTCGTGCCCGTCCTCGCACAGCCGGAAGGCGACGTCGGCCGCCTGGGTGACTGCCGCCGTCGACTCGGCTTTGGTCCCGCTGGCCGCCCCGCTGCCGTTGCCGGCGGCGAGCCCTGCAGCGTAGCCCACCAGGAATGTGGTGACCGGTGCGGCCGCATGGATCACCGAGCCGGCGGATTTCCTGGCCAGGTCAAGGAGGAGTTCCTGATCCACCTCCAGGTCTAGGATCTGCAGGGCCTGGGCCAGCCGGTGGGTCCACTGGTCCAGAACCTGTGCTTCGGTCTCGTCAACAGCCATGTTCGCTCCTAGGTTCCGGTTTCGCTGCTAGTGGGCGGCAGGGGAGTCCGTGCCCATTGCCCACGACACTACAAGGCCTGGGCGGCTGCGTCACCGGTCTGGCGAAGCCTTCCTTGACACTCCCTTTGGCCATGAGGAACATCGAAGGTGCCGGGGCAGCTGGCGGGTCTCTTGGGAGTCCAGCTGCTGTCCGGGCCCGTGAAGGGATATGGGATGCAGGCAGCCGCGGTTGGTTTCAGCCCCTCCCGCCTTGCGGCCGCCGTGGCAGCGGCCGCGCTGGCAGCTTCCCTCGCAGGCTGCACCAGGGCCCCCGATCCGCCGGATCAGCAGTCCCCGACCGTTCAATCCACGACGGCGGCGTCCGCCACTGCCCCGAAGGAGCGGGCCTTTGTTGCCGTGCTGGAAAAGTACAGCGAGGAAGTGCGCGCAGGGGGAGCCACAGCAGTCATCATCCAGTTGAAATCGAGGCTGGGCGAATGGTCCTCGGCCGTCGGCGTCCGAAGCCTTGAGACCCAGGAGCCTGTGCAGCTGAGCGACCAGACCCATATCGGCGACATCACCACCACCATGGTGGCGGTGTCGGTCATGAAGCTGGTGGAGGAAGGGAAAGTCCGGCTGGATGACCCCATCCAGAAGTATCTGCCGGACTTCGAGAGCCTTATCAAGGCGCCTGGACCCATCACCGTACGCAGCTTGCTCAGTCATCGGTCCGGGATGCCCGACTACCGGGTAACACCCCTCCAGATAGCGGACGGGCCCTTCACCCATGCGCAACGTGTGCGGTTCGTGGCGGGCATGCCTTGGACCGGCGGATCCGGAAGCCTGTACAGCTACTCCGGCACCAACTATTCGGCGTTGGCCCTGCTCGTCGAGAAGCTGCGGGGCCGGGAGATAGGAGCGGTCATCCACACCGACAACGTGGAGCCGTTGGGGCTGAAGGACACCCTGATGACGGGGGACGAGCCTGGCCCGCGGAGGTTGCTCCACGGCTACACCCGGACGGAAACCGGCGGGCTGGAGGACAACGCGCTGGTGCCCTTCCATAAGGGTTCCCCCGATACGGGCATGATTTCCTCCGTCCCCGAACTCAACACCTATTTCGCCGCCCTGCAGAAAGGGAGCCTGCTGACGCTCGAAAGCGTGGCGGAGATGCATCAGCCAAAATACGATACGTTCGGCCTTGGTGTCGTCCGACGGTACGACTCGTGCTCAAACCATGATTACTTCGGCAATGTCGGGGTGGTGCGGGGATATGCGGCGCTTGCGTTGATCAGCGCGGACGGGTCCCGGCAGGTGGCCATGGCGGTGGCCCGGGATCCCGTCCCGGACATGACTGGTTTTGATGACCCGCAGTCGCTCGAGATGGCCGAAGCAGCCGTGAATGCGCTCAACCTGGCCTGTTAGCGGGAGACGAAATAAGGGCCGGGGTACCGTGGTTAGGCTGTAGGAGAAGCCGAACCGAGGAGATTCCATGCACGATGTCACCATCCGCCACAACCCGGAGCGGCAGCGCTTCGAAGTGCTGACCGGCGGGAACGTTATTGGTAAAGCCGTGTACAAGGAGTACGACGACGGTGGCTCGCCGCAGCGGATTTTCTACCACACCGTGATCAACGAGGAATACGGCGGCCAGGGGCTCGCGGGCAAGCTCGCCGAGGTGGCGCTCCAGGCAACAGCTGATGAGGGGCGCGCCATCGTCCCGGTCTGCCCGTTCATCAAGAAGTACCTCCGCAAGCACCCGGAATACGCCGCAGCCGCGGTGGCTACTACGCCCGCGCACCTGGAGTTCCTGAACGCGGCTTTGGCCCCGCGAGCCCGGGCATAGCCCGGCACTGGCGGGACCCTGCCCCGCGTGATGCGGCAGCAACGGAAGCCGAAACCTTAGGGCTCCTGACCCTAGACCCCTCGCAGCAGCCGCGCTTAGACTGACCGGACCCCCGACGCCAGGAAAACATCCAGCTGCTCAAGCAACGGGCAGGCCCTGCACGTGGGGGATCCATTGCAACACTTCACAGCTCACGGCTGCCCCACGAAGGCGTGCCGTGCCGACGCGAGGAGAGCAGGATGTCAGGGAACAAAGCCGTTGCCTACAAGGAACCCGGCAAGGTGGAACTGATCGATATCGATTACCCCACCTTCGAACTCAAAGACGGACCGGGCGTCAACCCGGCGAACGTGGGGCGCACCGTGCCTCATGGGGCCATCATCAAGACCGTGGCCACTAACATCTGCGGTTCGGACCAGCACATGGTCCGCGGACGCACCACGGCACCATCCGACCTGGTGCTGGGGCATGAAATCACCGGCGAAGTTGTGGAGGTGGGTCCTGGCGTCGAATTCATCAAGGTCGGGGACATCTGTTCCGTGCCCTTCAACATCGCCTGCGGCCGGTGCCGGAACTGCAAGGAACGCAAAACCGGGATCTGCCTGAACGTTAATCCGGACCGTCCGGGCAGCGCTTATGGCTATGTGGACATGGGCGGCTGGGTGGGCGGTCAGGCCAACTACGTACTGGTCCCGTACGCGGACTGGAATCTGCTGAAGTTCCCGGACAAGGACCAGGCCATGGCGAAGATCATGGACCTGGCCATGCTCTCGGACATCTTCCCCACCGGCTTCCACGGCGCGGTGTCGGCCGGGGTGGGCGTGGGTTCCACGGTGTACGTAGCGGGGGCCGGACCTGTTGGCCTCGCAGCGGCCACCAGCGCTCATTTGCTGGGTGCCGCCGTCGTGATTGTGGGGGATCTGAACGAGGACCGGCTGAAGCAGGCGCGCAGTTTCGGATGCGAAACCATTGACCTGAGCAAGGGCGGGCCGGCGGAGCAGATCGAGCAGATCCTGGGTGTTCCGGAAGTGGATTGCGGCGTGGACGCAGTGGGTTTCGAGGCCCGCGGCCACGGCCACGACGCCAAGGAGGCGCCCGCCACGGTGCTGAATTCATTAATGGAGATCACCGCGGCCGGCGGGGCTCTGGGCATTCCCGGGCTCTATGTCACCGGTGATCCCGGCGGTGTTGACGAGGCGGCCAAGAAAGGGTCGCTGAGCCTGAGCCTGGGCACTGGCTGGGCGAAATCACTGAGCTTCACCACGGGGCAGTGTCCCGTAATGAAGTACAACCGTCAGCTGATGATGGCCATCCTGAACGACAAGGTGAACATCGCCAAGAACGTCAACGCCAAAGCCATCAGCCTCGAGGATGCCCCCAAGGGCTACGCCGAGTTCGACGCCGGCGCGGCCACCAAGTACGTCCTCAACCCGAACGGATACCTCAGCTGAGCCCCTGCCGGGTTGGATGCGGCGGCGCAAAGTGACAAGGCCCCGGTCACTTTCGGGCAGTGCGCCGACGCCGGGTGACCTGACGCCGGGTGATTGACCACAGCGGCGGTGCCTCCACCTCAAGTGGGGGCACCGCCTCAGCCGGTGTAGGTCCGAGCTAGAGCTGCGCCGGATTCAGCGGCTGCGGAGCGATCGGCTGGTCGTTGGCCGTCAGGTCTATGCCCAGATCCTTGGCGAAGACCAGCCGGGTCTCCTTGTAGATTCCGGGATGGTTCTCATCCAGCTCGAAGACCCGTGCCCCGCGCAAGCGGTTCCGCTCGGCGCCAGGGAGCCCGTAGGCGCCGAATCCGGTGCCGGGCGCGTAACCGAGCTGCACACCGTAGTAGTTGCCCACGTACGTGTTGACGTGGTCGTGGCCCACAAAGTAACCCAGGACGTCCCCACGCTCCAGGAAGGCACTGAACAGGCCGGAGTTGATGGGTCCGGGGCACTCGTCCTCGTTCCGTTCGCCGATGATGTTGTGCTTCGTGAGGGCCCGGGCGTGATCCGAGTCTGTCCGCGAGTCGAGGCTGGAGAACCACATGTTGCGGTGCTCGTGGAGCGCGATGTGGCCCCACATCAGGGACGGGACCTTCTTGCCGTACTTTTGCTCGGTAGCGATCGACAGGTTGCGGTACCAGGTGACCTGGTCCATACGTACCCAGTCCCAGTCCGGGTAGCCTTCGAAATCCTGTCCGTTGATAGCGTCCGGGGCATATCGGCCGGTGTCTATAAGCCACAGGCCGAAGGCCGGTGCCTTGGACTTGGCGGACTGAACAAGCAGCAGCGAGTTTGATGTCCCGGTCAGGCCCGGCGTGGAGTCGCCGTTCATATTGAATTCGTAGGTCTGGAGGAACTGCAGCATCTTGGCCTCGGTCATGCCCGTCCGTGCCACGGAGTCCTCGTCGTGGTTGCCGAACGTGACGGCCCACGGGATCTGGCGGCGCTCCATGGGCTGGACCACGTGGTTGAGTGCCTGCTTAACCTCCAGCTCGGAGTCGCAGCCGCCGTTGATCACATCGCCGTTGATCAGGACGAAGTCCGGCTTTTCCGCGTCCAGGGTCTTGTCCATGAGCTCGATCGTGCGGCGGTCCGTCTGCTCGTCGTCCTGGGTGTCGTTGAACTGGACCACCTTGAAACCGCCGTCGGTCCGGAAGGCGAGGCTGGGCTTGGGTGTCTTCGGACCCGGGGCCGCGCTGCTTCCGGCGGCCGCCGCCACGGTGAGTCCCAGCGCGCCAATCGTTCCGGCAGCAGCCAGCGCGGCCCTCCGGCTGAGGTTGTGCTGGTGGAGTCCGGTGGTCATCGTTGCCTCTTTCACTGGTGCGGCCGCAGTTCCGGCCGTGGACCCTGCGACTGTAGGCCAGCCAGGTAGCGGGCGCCGGAACAGGTGGTGAACACAACGGCTGTTGCCCGCGGGGGCTGGCGGACTCACCGGCCCATCCGCCTATGATGGCCGCATGTCATCTTACGAAGTCACCCGCAGCGCCCTCATTCCTGCCCCTACGGAAGACGTGTTTCCGCTGGTCAACAGCTTTCTCGAGTGGACTAAATGGTCGCCGTGGGAGAACGTGGATCCGGAACTGAACCGCTCGTATTCGGGCAGTGACACCGGTGTGGGGGCCAAGTATGCCTGGAGCGGCAACCGCAAAGCGGGCAGCGGAAACATGGAGATCGTCGAGTCGGACGCTCCCCGGACCATTAAGGTCCGCGTTGAGTTCACAAAGCCGTTCAAGGCTGTGAATCCCACCACTTTTACGTTCACGCCGGCGGACGGCGGAACCCAGGTCACGTGGCGAATGACCGGCGAGAACAAGGGGCTCGCGAAGGTTTTCGCCCTGTTCATGAACATGGACAAGTTCATCGGCGCTGATTTCGAGCGAGGACTGGCCGCGCTTTCCATCGCCGCGACGGCCAACAAAGCCTGACCCGGGCTTGACGCCGGGGGTCGGCGCCTGTCCGGCACCTGCCCGGCGTCAGCCGTTGAGGATCTGTTCCCGGAGGATGTCTGCGTGCCCGCAGTGCTGGGCGAACTCACGCAGCACGTGCAGGTATACCCAGCGCAGGGGGAGCGGGCCGCGGCGGTTGCCGCGGAGCACGTCGTCGAGATCCAACAACGACGTCGCCCGGCGCGATGACTCGCAAGCCTCGCGGTGGGCCTCCCGGACGCTGGCGATGGTGTCCCGGTCCGTGAGGATGAACGACTCGTCCGGCGTGGCCGGGATGCCGATCTCGGCGCGCGACCGGCATGTGATGGCCTCGTCGAACCAGACCTTCTCCACCATGATCGCGTGCTTCACCAGGCCCAGCAGCGTGGTGCGGGATGCCACGAGCGTCAGGCGCGCCTGCTCCTCGGTGAGGCCGTCCAGACAGGCGTTGAGCATGTTCCGGTGGTCGTCAATGAACGCTTCGAACTGGGCGCGCGCGGGCTGGTGGATGGCGTTCTCGGCGAACGTGGCTGAGGGTGCAGGCATCCCCGAAGTATTGCAGGCAGGGCCCCGCGGCGATGCGCGGCTCGCTGGAGGAGGGTCCGACGTCGGCCGCTCACCATGGTGATCGCGGCGCCGCAGCCTATGGTGAAGCCGCCGCAGGCCGGGCCATCCGCGCCGCGCGGTCCTAGCGGTGCCCGGGCAGAAGCCTGCCTAACCAGAAGCCCGACTAGCCGGACGCGCGGCGGCTGCGCGCCTGGCGCGCCAGCCGGATGAACCCGTAGATGAACACGGCTTCGATCAGCACCATCAGCCCGAGCAGCAGCCACTGCCCCTGGGCGATGAACACCACGGCGCCGGTAAGCACCAGCGTGGTTCCGAGCGCCAGCGCGTACACGGCGAAGCCGAGGGCCACTTTGGCGCTGCGCACACCCGTCTGGAAGCCAAAGCCCACCGGTTCGCCGCCGGGGTGGCCGGCCACGCGGTCCGGCACTGCGGGCTTGAGCTTGTCGAATTCCGCCCAGGGGTCCGGGTCATGATTGCTCATACCTCCATTATCCCGCCGTTCCCTGGCCACCCGCCGCCGACGCCGGAGCCCCCGGGTTTGCTCGATCAGGTACGGCTGCTAAACCACGGGGTCGGGGACCAAAAGTGACAGATCATTCGGGGTGCTCGGGTCGCAGCAGGCCGGCTCCTGGTGGGTAACCACGACGGCGTCGCTCACCACGTCAGCCAGCCTGCCGTGGCGGGCGTAGGCCTGCCGCTGAAGCCGGGCACCGGTTCCGTTGCTGAAGATCCGGTGCAGGGATGCTTCGACGTAAGTGTCGTCGCCCGCTTCGACCAGGGCGTCGCGGACATGGTTATGGAGTGCGGCGATGACGTTGCGTGCAGACTCCGGCTTGTGGGTCAGCGGGTTCAGCAGTTCGCCCTGGATTCCCCACCGGCTGGCCAGCCAGGACCCCTGACGCAGGATGATGGCCGAAACCATGTCCGGCCCCTGGCCCGATTTCCATTCACGGGCCGCGGTCTCCACCAGACCCCGCACCAGGGCGGCGATCAGGACGGTGTCGCGGGGATCGAGGCAGACGTCGGACACCCGGATCTCCACCGTGGGGTGGCGGGCGGAGAGGCGGGCATCGAAATCAGGGTTGTTGACTACCCCCGTTGCGGCAAGGTCGGCTACCTGCTGGTGGTACGCCTCGGCAGAGCCGAAGATTTCGGTCGGCCCGGCGGAGGACCACCGGTTCCAGGCCTGGGTGCGGTAGCTGGCATAGCCGCTGTCAGCGCCGTCCCAGAACGGGGAGTTGGAGGTCAACGCCATCAGTGGCGGCAGCCAGGACCTGATGCGGTCCAGGATCGCGACGCCTTCCTCGTCGGAGTCCACGGAGACATGGATGTGGCAGCCGCAGGTCAGCTGTTTACGGGCCGTTACCGCAAACTTTTCCAGCAGCGCGTCATAGCGGGTGTTGCTGGTGGAATGGGGTGTCACCGCCAGCGGGGAGGTGGCGAGGGCGGCGATCCGGGCGCCCGCTTTCCGGGCAAGCGAGTCCGCGAGGGCTCGGCCGGACAGGATCTCGGCGGAGAGTCCGCTCAGGGTGCTGTGCGGGTGGGTGATCACTTCGATCTGTTCCTGGTGAAGCTCGACGGCGAGCATCGGGTGCGTGGAAAGGTCCCGGGGTTCGCCCGGGTCCTGGAGGCGCAGCAGGTCTGCGGCTAGCGGCAGGGGACTGCCGTTGGAGGGATCAACGATCAGGAATTCTTCTTCTACACCAAAGGTACGCACTACCTAAGTGTGCGGCACCAAAAGCAGCCCCAGATCCACACGTGTTCACGGCATCCGTGAAGGCACAGTGGGGCATCCGCGAGGGCCGCCTGAAGCGGTTTAAATCCCCTATATCCGCGGGTGCCCTTTCAGTTCCATAATGGCCACATAGGCTTCGGGGACCCTCGTGCCGATGATGGCTGGCGCGGCGCAGGAGAGTCCCAGGTGGCCGCCCCGGCACTTGGCGCAAGGGGTGGCCACGCGGCACCGGACAGGGTGGTTCCGGATCCGCCACCGGGGGAGAGCATCGCCACCAACGCGAAAGCAAGGCACAAAGGAAATCATCATGCTCAAGGATTCAACCATCATGGCTGTCCTCGCTGCGAAGGACATCAACAGGGCGAAGGATTTCTATCGGGACAAGCTGGGCCTGGAACCGTCCGATTCCATGGAGGACGACAGCCTGTTTTACAGCGGCGGCAACGGAACGGGTTTCCTGATCTACCAGACGGAGAATGCCGGGACGGCCAAGAACACCCAGATGGGCTGGGAAACGGACAACCTTGAAGGCGAGATGGAGGAACTGAGGGGCCGCGGCGTCGTCTTTGAAGACTACGATTTCCCCGGTCTGAAGACGGAGAACGGCGTTGCCGACAATGACTGGGGGAAGTCCGCCTGGTTCCTGGACAGCGAAGGGAACATTCTCAACATCTCCCAGCGCAAGTAGCCGGCCGCGGGGCTCATTGGCGCACGAAGGGGCTGCACTTGCCGCGCAGGCAGGTGCGCCCCCCTCTCGCGCGCCCTCAGGAATCGACGCGCCATCTTCGTGCCGGCCCTGAAATTTCAGGGAAAGTAAGGCCTTAACCGGCCGGCGTTCCTACTGAGCCGCTGAGACCGCGCGATAGGTAGCGATCACGACGCCGGTCGTTGTGGTCACGCTACTGGCGAGCCGGAGTTCTGACGAAGGGCCGCCGTCAGGGAACAGGCGGCGGCCCGAACCGAGAACCAGCGGGTGGATGAGGAGCACGTACTCGTCGATGAGGTTCCCGCTACTCAGCGACTGGATCAGCTCACCGCTGCCCAGGATGGCGATGTCCGGCCCCGGCTCCTTCTTGAGGGTGGCCACAGCGTTTGTTGCATCGCCCTGGAGGAGTGTTGAGTTTTTCCAGGGCAACGGTTCGGCCAGGGTCCTTGAGGCGACGTATTTCCGGATGTTGTCCAGGACCTCGGTGAAGGGGTTGTCCGTTTGGTGCGGCCAGTAGCCGGCGAAGTCCTCATAGGTGCGCCGCCCCAGTAACAGGGCACCTGTTTGCGCCATCCCCTCACCCATTACACGTCCCATGACGGGGTCGTTGTAGGACAACGCCCAGCCGCCACGCTGGAACCCTCCGCGGGTGTCCTCGTCGGGACGGCCCGGCGCCTGCATGACCCCGTCCAGCGACAGGCTAATGGTGACGCTCACTTTTCTCATGGTGGTTTCCTTGCAGTACCACAGCGCGGATGGGTAACGGTCCTATTATCCCGCGCTATCCGGCGGTGGGGCGAGCGTGTAAGCATGGGGCTCAGTGAAAATGGCACGTTGAGGAGGACCTGATGAAATCCAACGAACTGTTGCTGGACACCTTCGGCCGGATCAGGGAGACGGTGGAGGCCACGCTTGAAGGGCTCGACGACGGGTCGCTGGCACGGCGGCCGGCGGGCACAGGGAACTCTATTGCATGGCTGATCTGGCACCTCGCCCGCGTGGAGGACGCCCAGGTGGGTTCCGCCGCTGGCCTGGACCAGGTTTGGACGTCACATGACTTTGCCAGCCGTTTTGGCCTGCCGCTGACAGACCGGGACACCGGCTACGGACATTCAACCCACCAGGTCGACACGGTGCGGGCCAGGCCGGATTTGCTCCTTGAGTACTACGACGCCGTCCACCGGCAGACCATGGGTTTCCTGGAGACCCTCACCGATGAGGACTTGGACCGCATCGTTGACAAACGTTGGGATCCGCCCGTTACCCTCGGCGTGCGGCTGGTCAGCACCATTGCGGACTGCCTCCAGCACGTGGGGCAGGCCGCGTACGCCAAGGGGCTGAACGCCGGGTAGAGGACGGACTGGATCAAGTAGCAGTGGCTACGCTGGGGCCATGGACTTTCTTATCCGGCAGGCCACTCCCGACGACGCTGAAGCCGTGGTGCATATGCACACCCAGGCCCACGAGGAGACCTACGGGGACCGGCTGTCGGCGGAGTTCTTCAACGCCCGGCGGGCCAGCATTCCCGAACGGGTGGAACGTCGTCGACCATATCTGGCCAGCAGCGACCCGCGGATCATCGCCGTGGATGCCAACAACGAGGTGGTGGGTCTCGCCGACTCGGGTCCTCGCCGGGATGAAGACGGCCCGGAGGCGCTGGAACTGTATTCGCTGTACGCGCTCCGGCGGACGCACGGCACCGGGCTGGGGGCCGCGTTGCTGAAAGCGGCCATCGGCGAAAGCCCGGCCTATCTCTGGGTGCTGGAGAACAATTCCCGAGCGCTCGCCTTCTACCTCAAACACGGCTTTCGGCCCGACGGCGGGCGCGGGCAGCTGCCACCCGAGTGGGAAGAACTTCCCGAGATCCGCATGGTCCGTCCGGCGCGGCGCGGGGCGGGTAGTGATCATGCGGACCGGGTCGTTGCCGGATAAGGGTTGCCAGCCCCCTCGGAAACGCCGGCAATCGTGGGTACGGTGGCGTCATGCAAAAAATATCGATTGAGGCTTTGGCCCGCCAGCAGATCACTGCAGCTGTTGCGGCACCCAGCGGTCGGGCAGCCGACACCGCGTTCGGCGGGCATGAGAAGAAACTGCGCCAGACCGTCATGGCCTTCCGTGCCGGCACGCAGCTCAGTGAGCACCAGAACCCTGGCGAAGCCACGGTCTACGTGCTGAAGGGATCTGTCTGGCTGCGGGCTGGCGCGGAGTCGTGGCAGGGCAAGGCGGGGGACCTCCTGATCGTGCCGGACGGGCTGCACAGCCTGGAAGCGGAAGAGGACTCGGCGGTGCTTTTCACGGTGGTCAAGACCGACCGCTAGCTCCTTTGATCGCCCAGTGCTGTTCGTTCCTTCCGGCGGGAGGCTAGAGCAGGCGTGCGAGCGTGCGGCCCACGGTGCGGCCGGTGAAGAGGCAACCGCCCAGGAAGGTGCCTTCGAGCGCGTTGTAGCCGTGGGCGCCACCGCCACCGAACCCGGCAGCTTCCCCGGCGGCGTAGAGGCCAGGGATGCGGGACCCGTCCTTGCTGAAGGCTTGCCCGGTGAGGTCGGTCTGGATGCCGCCGAGGGTTTTGCGGGTGACAATGTGGAGCCGCACGGCGATCAGCGGGCCGGCGGCGGGGTCCAGGATCCGGTGCGGTTTCACCGTGCGGAACAGCCTGTCGCCCAGGAAGCGGCGGCTGTTGTGGATGCCGATGACCTGCGCGTCCTTGGAGTAGGGGTTCTGGATTTCCGCGTCCCGTTCGGCAATCTGCCGCTCGACCAGCCTGTGATCGAGCAACGCTTCGCCGGTGAGGCCGTTCATGCCGCTGACCAGGCTGGCCACATTGTCGGCGACGACGAAGTCGGCACCGTGGTCCTTGAAGGCTTCGATTGGAGCCCCCGCGCCGCGGCCAAGGCGGCTCCGGAGCAACAGTTTAAGGTCCCGGTTGGTGATATCGGGGTTCTGCTCGGAACCGGACAGGGCGAACTCTTTTTCGATGATTTTCTGGGTGAGGATGAACCAGGAGTGGTCATACTGCTGAATGTCCGGGGTGGTGCGGAGCAGCCTGAGGGTGCCAAGTGTGTCGTAGCCGGGCAACCCCGGGGCGGGAAGCCGGCGGCCCAGGGCGTCGAACCACATCGACGACGGCCCGGGCAGGATCCGGATGGCGTGGTCCGGCCAGATGGGGTTCCAGTTCTGGATGCCCTCGGTGTAATGCCACATACGGTCGCGGTTAACCAGCCGGACACCGGCCAGGTCCGCGATGCCCAGCATGCGGCCATCCACGTGCTCCGGGACTCCGGTGATCATCTTCCTCGGCGGGGTGCCAAGGCGGTCTGGCCACCAGCGGCGCACCTGTTCGTGGTTTCCACCGATCCCGCCGGTGGCGATGACCACAGCGTCGGCATGCAGCTCAAATTCGCCGATCTTCTCGCGGTTCGAGGCCATGCCGCGCAGCGCCGGATCGGGTGCCAGCACGCTCCCGTGCACTCCGGTGACTGTCCCGCCGTCGAACAGTAGTCCGTCCACCTGGTGACGGAAATGAAACCTGACCTGGCCCGCCTCTGACGCCGCCCGGGCCTTGTTGGCGAACGGTTCGGAGATTCCGGTGCCCGTTCCCCAAGGGACGTGGAAGCGCGGGACGGAGTTGCCGTGACCGCCGGCCCGGCCATCGCCGCGTTCAGCCCAGCCGACGAGCGGGGTGAATTTCACGCCTTGTTCCCGCAGCCACGACCGTTTCTCGCTGGCCGCGAACTCGACGTACGCGCGTCCCCACCGCTGTGCCCACTCGTCGTCGGGATGTTCTCCGTCGAGCCGGTCCCATTGGGCCGAGCCCTGCCAGTCCTGCCATGCCAGATCGAAGGAATCCTTCACGCCGAGCCGGCGCTGCATGGGGGTGTCCACCAGGAAGAGGCCGCCGAGGGACCAGAAGGCCTGGCCGCCAAGGTTGGCGGCGTTCTCCTGGTCAAGAATGGCCACCCGCTTGCCCGCCCGGACCAGTTCATTGCTGGCTACCAGCCCGGCCAGGCCGCCGCCGATGATGATGACGTCCGCATCCATCCGGTACCTGCGATTCGTTTGTCGCTGACAACTGAGGTCAGCTCAAACCTACATCAGTGGCCAGCCGTGTCTTCGGCCTTTTCTCCAACGACTTGCGCCTACCATGGCGAGGCCAGCGAGGAACGCCGTTGTATCTTCCGCCACCCGCTCCGGGCACTCCCACAGCACCAAGTGCGCCACGTCGGGGTACACCTTCAGCACGGAACCGTGGATCCGGGCGGCCAGGGTTTCCTGATCGGCGCGAGGCAATATGCCGTCCTCGGCGCCCCACAGGATCAGCGTGGGGGCGTGGATGGTTCCCGATTCGGTGGGTGGGGTGACCTCGCACAGTCCGTTGAGGATGCCCTTCCAGGCGTGGGCCGGCATCCTGAGGCCGTCGCGCACGCGGTCCTCGAGGAACCACGGCGGAACGTGGTGGAGCAGGGGGAACCAGGCCAGGGAATCCCGGACCCAGCCCTCGTCGAGGGGGTCGGTCAGGCGGTCCACCTCGTCGGCGAAAGCGGACCGTCCCCGGAGGCTCAAGGGGGCGCCCACCAGCACCAGCGCCGCAACCTTTTGGGGATGGACAATGGCCAGTTGCTGCCCAACGTAACCGCCGCTGGAGGAGCCGACGACGACGGCGCTCGGCACGTTGAGGGCGTCCAGGATCGCGGCGGCATCCTCAGCCTGCTCCGCCAGGGAGTAGCCGCGCTCCGGTTTGTCCGCCTCGCCTTGCCCGCGGAGGTCCGGGGCGTAGATTCTGCAGCCGGTCAGCAGGGGTATCAGGCGGTCAAAGCTGCCGCTTGATTCGCCCCAGGCGTGCAGGAGCAGCACCGGCTTCGCACCGGCGTCGCCGTGGATCAGGCACGGTACCGTGATGCCCGTGCGCAGCCTGAGATACCGGACTTCGGAGTCCATGGAATAAGGCTACGTGCAGGCGGCCTTCAGCCGGTCAGACGATATTGATCCAGTAGCGTCGTTTGCCGTTGCGGGTATCCTCGCAGACCCCGCCGTTCTTTTCGATGATGGCCCGGGAACCGGCGTTGTTCTCATCGCAGGTGAGAAGAACCCGGCGGATTCCCAGTTCCCGGGCCATCGGCAGGGCATCGGCCAAAGCGGCTGCGGCGTGGCCGCGACGCCTGGCGGAAGGCCTCACGCTGTAGCCGATGTGCCCGCCCTCGTTGAGGAGGAAATCGGTCAGCTCGTGCCTGATGGCCAGCGAGCCAAGGAACGTGTCACCCTCCACAATCCATAAGTACGTGCAGGGTACGTGCTCCGGCTTGCGCGGGCTCTCCGGCAGGGCATCGTTGACAAGGGCATCGACAAAGCGGCGGAACGTCCGGGCATCGGTGAGTTCTGCCAAGGACCAGTCCGCCGGGCCTCCGCCGTCCCGGTTGGCGCCCTCAAATTCAGCGGATCCTTCCAGCCAGGAGGCGTGATAGCTGACGTCCGGAGCGATAAGAACTGGCATCACACGATGGTAGTCGATGGGTCCGCCAGGGACGCCAAATCCTCAGCCCTTCTTGTTCTTGCCTTTCCCCTCGGCGCCTTTTCCCTGCTCCGGGGCAGGGGCAGGGGCTGGGGCCGGTATTACGGCCGGCGCGGCGGGCGCCATGTTTACCTGGGCGGCCTGCGCGGCGGCTTCTGCATCGGCCTTGGCCTTCTCCGCTGCTGCCGCTGTTGCCGCGGCAGCCGCTGCTTCTTCAGCTGCCTTCGCTGCCGCTGCGGCTTCTACGGCGGCATGGAGGTCTGCCCTGACCGCGGCGATCCTGGCCACGATGCTCTGGCGCCGTTCCTCGGAAACCTGGCCGCTGCCGGCTGCGGACCCCACGTCCGTTTCCAGGCTGTCCAGCGTCTTGAGCGCGGCCGTGTGATCGGTTGCGGCCGCTGCCTGGCTCACGCCGAGCACGAGTTCCTGAAGGTGCTGGGCAGTGTCGCGCTGCACACCGGTATCGGCCGGACTGCAGCCAGCGAGCGATGCCGCCAGCACCAGGGTGGCGGCAAGGCCGGCTCCCCGGGCTCCGGTGCGGTGGCCCGTGGAATGGAAGCGGGTCATGGTTCCACACTCTTCTGAAGTTCCTGAAGGTGGTCACCCAGCGTGCCGCTCACCGCAGGGTAAGGCACGACGTCGGGTGTGGGCTCTGGCGCCTGGCCCGCGGTCAGTGCCGCGGCCCCGCCTGCCAGCGCAAGAAGGATCAGGATGGCCGCCACCGGGAGACGCATTTTCTTTCCCGCACGGGTTGACCTCCTTCGGCGCGTTCCCCGGGGGCCGATGGGCTGATCGGCATCGGGCACCAGCCTTGACATCGCGGCGGTGGCGGAATACCCGCCGTCGGCGCTTACATTAGGGAGCCTGGCCGGCAGGTTAAGGGAGGGAGATTCTGCTGTGACGGACGGCGTCCTGAACGGCATGGCCGGGATAAGGCGCGTGGTTTCCGGTGCGAGTTCGCCGGGAGTGGACGTCGGCGAGACAAGGGCCCGCCGCAGCGCCGTCTCTATGTCCGCAGCTATAGGGCGTTCCAACGGCTCGATTGCCGTCATGGAGCGGATCAGGTCGGCCCACTCGGCCGGGAGCTCCGCCGGAATTTTGGGCGCGCGGTGCAGCCGGGCCACGGCGGATTCCACAGCGCTGCCGGGGTATTCCATCGTCTGCTTGATGCATTCGAGCAGGACCAGCCCCAGCGAATAGATGTCTGTGGCAGGGGTGAGCGGCGAGCCCATAGCCTGTTCAGGGCTGAGGTACGCCGCGGTGCCCACCATGGCTCCAGTAGCGGTCAGGCGTGTTGCATCAGCGATTCGAGCTATGCCGAAGTCTGCGACCTTGGCCCGCAGTGGCTCCCCGGGCCGGGTCTGCACCAAGAGGATGTTGCCCGGCTTGATATCGCGGTGGAGGATGCCAAGGCCGTGGACATAGGCCAGCGCGTCAGCGATGCCGGCTCCTATGACGGCGAGCTCGTCCAAGGGAACAGCGCTGTGCCTGATCCGGCTGCGCAGATCCTGCCCCTCCACCAGTTCCATCGTCAGGAACGGCCGGGGTTCATCCGGGATGCGTTCGTCGACGCCGACATCGAGCAATGTCACGAGGCTGGGATGGTTCAGCGTCGCCAGCAGCGTGATTTCAGCTTTCTGCCGTTGAAGCTCGTCCGCATCGGGGGCCTGGGGTGCGAAGAGCTTCAGAGCCACGTCCCGGCCCAGATTTTCATCCCTTGCACGGTAGACGGACGACATGCCGCCGCGGCCGAGTACCTCACCCAGCCGGTAGCGTCCGCCAAGCACGTCAATTCTGATGGAGCCCGGCGATTCCGCCAACATACCCGTTCCTTCCGGTGCGCTGCGGCAACGTGTACCTAAATCATAAGGCACCTTACTATATGCAAAAACCTCGTCGAATCACGACCGCGCGAAATAAGACCCATCCGCTTGCTCAGTGGCTACGAATTACGTCGGAAGCGATGTCTCCCGCCTGGGAGCGGCGCTGTCACAAATGATTCCGGCAGGCGAAGGATTTCCAATGACCGACTCGAAGTACACGCGCTTCCTTGCCGACTGCATCATGGTCGAACCAGAGAATCATTTTGGGCTTACCGAAGATGAAATGTACGGCGTCTACGTCAGCTGGTGCATCCTGAACCGAATCGATCCCCGGGTGCCGGCTGTATTTTGGACCGCCATGGCGCGGAGTGGGCATGATCAGCGCTGGCTCGCCGCCGACCGCTATTTCAGGCCGGGGCTGCGCATGACCGGCCCGGCAGCCGTGGATTACATCCTGTCGAGCCAGCCGACCCTGGTCTGACCGTCCCCTCGAGGAGCCGCGTCGGATCCGCTGCGTGACGCGCCCGTCCTCCTGATCGAGCGCTTAGCCCGTGGTTGAGGTCGGAACCGGCGTGGGAGCGACCGGTGCTGCTTCGGTTGGCGCCGTGGTGGCAGCTTCTTGCGGGGGACTGCTCTCCGGGGCCGCTCCACCGGTGACAGGCGTTGCTGGAGGCGGTGCCGCCGTCGTGGTTACGGACGGCACAGGCGCCGGCGCGGTGGCTCCCGGGGTGGGTGCCGCGCTCGATCCGGAGGTCGAGCCGGGAACCGGAGTAGCTGATGTCGACGGCGTCGCGGAGGTGCCGGTGCCCTTCGTGGCGCTGGGATCGCTTTGGAGGACCTCCTTGATCTGCTCTTTGAATGCGTTGAGCCGTCCCTGGATTTCGGACAATGGGACGTTCTGGAGGTTCCGCCCGAACTCGGCAATTTCGGCCCACAGCGCGTTGAGCCTGGCCGTGCCACCGTCGCTTAACGGCCCGTCGAGCGTGAGAACGAGCTGGCTGGCCAGCGCATACGTCAGGCAGCGGAGGCAGTTGTAGTTGGCGGCCGCGGACAGATTCTCCGGCACGACCACATCCGCCTGACCCACGATTAGCACCACCTGAAAGCCCACGGCCACGGCGGCGCAATCGGCGCAGCTGGCAAACGCGTAGGCCTCGTTGGTGGTGTCCACGGGTGCGCCGTCTTCGGCCCACACCAGCGCGAAGGCGACGTCGTAGGCCACGGAGCCGTCCGTTGTGTTCGCCGCCAGAGCTTGGTTGCCGTCTTGCTCCGGGGCGGCGGGCTGGTTGAACGGGAACACCCACGACGGCGCCGGGGCGGCACTGGCCGTGGTATCAGCCGCTGTGCCGGTCCCCGTAGGGCCGGTCCGAGGCACCAGGACCATGCTGAGCTGGGGGTTTTCGCGCGTCGGCTTCGCTGCTCCTGCGGGCCACAGCGCCACCGTCGTCCCGGTCCCGCCTTCCCGCAGGGCGGAGTGGGCCGCCGTCGGAAATACCGCTGTGGTGACGTCGGCCAGAGTGCCGCGTTCGTACGGCTGCACCGGCCGGTACGTGTCTGCTCCGGGCCACCATGCCCAGGCCAGCCCGGCGGTGACCGCTGCGATGGCGGCCATCGCCACGGTCCGCTGCAGCGTCTTGCCGCGGGTCTGCTGCCAGAGCCCGGTGGTGAGTTGCCGGACCAGCCGGAGCAGGATGTAGCCAATGCCAAGGATGGGGAGGCCGACGGCGGCGATCGCCAGGGCGCGCACCGCGGCTCCGGCGATGTCCCCGGCCGCCAGGCTTCCGGACAATTCCGATTGCTGCTTCAGGACGCTGGCCCACGCCGTGCCCAGGAGCCGCGGCAGCGAGAGCACCATCATGACCAGGCTGAGCACCAGCAGTGGCACGGTAACCAGCACCCAGGCCGTCACCACTGCCCGGGCCCATGGCTTGAGCACCTGGGCCGCGGGGTCTGTCCGGCGCCACGGCAGCAGCCCCAGCAGGGTCGGTTTGATGCGCTGGAAGAGGTCCGGAACGCCGGTGGCGTCGGCCAGGATGTGGTAGCCGTCAAACCGCACCAGCGGCAGCAGTTGCCGGACCATCTGGAGGATCTGGGTGACCACCACCAGCAGCAGTGCGTCAAAGCCGGTGGCCCACCAGACGCCCATGATGGCCACAGCCACGATCGCGTTGAAGTACAGCCCGCCCAGGTCGGTGCGCAGCCGGCCGCCCCGGCCCAGCCGGTAGGAGTCGGTGACATCGGTGAAAAACGCTGGCCAGATCAGGTAGAGGCCGGCCCCCATGGCTCCCGGTGTTGCACCGCCACGGCGTGCGGCGGCAGCGTGGCCGAACTCGTGCAAGCCGGCGGACAGGACAGTCACCGCCAGGACCAGCAAAACGAGCGCCGGGTTGGCGAACGCATTGTGGGTTGCGGAGGCGAGTCCCTTAACCAGGAGCACCCACCAGCACGCCGCGATGAAGGCTGCGCACACAACCGCCACGATGAGCGGGTGGAAGAGCACCGTGAAGGGAGCAGTGAGCTTGCGGGTACCCTCCGGATCCGTGACGGTGTAGCGGAAGCGCATGCCCAGCAGGGGATCAGCTTTCCTCACTTCCGGCTGCGAACCGTCCGCCAGCCGGAGCAGCCCCAAGGGCAGCAGCTGGGATGTGATCAGCGTGCGGACGTTGTCCGCGCTGACCAGCTTTCCGAACCGGCCGCTGGCGTGGGCCGCGACCTGCTCGGTGGTTCGCCGTCCGTCCACGGCTTCCAGCACCAGGTACAGCAGGCGTGTCAGCGCGATGGCCTGGCCATCTGACCTGCGGACCAGCGAGGGCGGCTCACGGTAGCCCGAACCCTTCGGTTCACCGAGCAGTTCCACGCCATCGGCCCGCACGGGAACGTCGGGCAGAAAGGAGGCGGGAAGGGAGGAGGCGGGCAGGCCGACGGCGCCGGCCGTGGCCGTGGCAGGGGAAGCTGGCGGGCCGTCCATCCTGGGCGGCCCGCCGTGCACTGTGCTCATTTAGGGGTGCTCACGGGGGAGGTGGTGGCCGGACTACTGCCGGAGATCGGACTGCTGATCGGCGGAGGCGGTGGCTTCGCCGTCGATGTGCTGGCTGATGATGGCGTCCTGCTGGGCCACAGCGAAAGCGTCGCTGTCGATGGAACCGATGTTCGCGGCAACAGCCGCGTCGATTGGTGCGGCAACGTTGGCGTTGGCAGCTACGGCACCGTTGATCGGGGCCGTGATGTCGGCGTCGGCAGCGAGGTCCACATTGACGTTCAGGAGGTCCCCGTCCAGGGCCGCGGAAGGATCCACGGGCACCGCTCCAACATCCGGAAGTGCGCCGTCGAGTACCTGACCGCCGTCCACCGCTCCGTCGCCCGGAGACGCAGGAGTCCCGCCGTCAACCGTTCCCTCGTCGGCCGTGTCTGAACCTTGGTCAATGATGCTGTCCTGCGTGGAGTCAGCCGTGGCATCCGCGGTGATGCCCTGGTCGATGATGACTCCCTGGTCGGCGAGGGCCTGGGCCTCGGATCCGAAAGAGAGGATGTTTGCGGAGGCAGCTGCGTCGATCGGGGCTGCGACGTTGGCGTTGGCCGCGACAGCGAGATCGATAGGTGCAGCGGCGTTGATGCCCAGGTCCAAATCGGCGTTCAGGTCCAGGACGGAGGCAACTTCCTTGTCGGGGAGTGCCGTGCCGCCTTGTGCCATCAGTTCTTCGTCGCTCAGCGGGTTTAGTCCCTGTTCAGTGCTCATGCGAAACTCCAGTTCCGGCACGGTCGCCGCTGCCCCCAGTGAGCAGTCTCTACGCCGACGTGCCTAACGCCAGTCAATAGTAAGCATGATGATCATCTTTCGGTATCCCTGGGCGAAGCACATTGTTGAGTGTTTCTTGCCTACATCACATCCGGGGGCGGTACTCTGAGGCGCATGGAGATGCGCCTTGAAGTTGTCCAAGTACCCGTGGCCGATGTCGACAGGTCGAAGTCGTTCTATACGGAGAAACTGGGCTTTGTCCTTGACCACGACGTGGAGCACATCCCTGGGATGCGAGTCGTGCAGCTGACGCCGCCAGGTTCGGCTGCCTCGATCGTCATAGGAACAGGAATGACCAGCATGACGCCGGGCAGCCTCGAGGGGCTGCAGCTTGTGGTACCCGACATTGGTGCGGTCCATGCCGAGCTCGTCCGCCGTGGCGCGGATGTCAGCGAGATACAGGACATGGGGGGAGTGCACTTCTCCCACTTTGCTGACCCGGACGGCAACCGCTGGGTCATCCAGGGCGCAACATCACCGGACGTCCGGGATGCACACCTGAACGAGCCCACGTTATAGACGGCCGGATCCAGCGAGGGCGTAGGATGCCGCTATGGGACTAATAATTGGGCTTCTGGTCATCTGGCTTGTTCTTTCGATCGTTGGCTTTGCCGTCAAGGGCCTTATTTGGCTGGCGATCATCGGCCTCATCCTGTTCGTCGCTACGGGCGTATGGGGTTGGGTGAAGCGGAAGTCCAACGCCTGACCGGGGACTAAGTGCTACGCACGAACCCCGAAGGGGGCAGTTCGTCGACGTGCGACGTGCGGGGCATGCATGAGGACCTGACGTTCCGCTGATCAGTGACCAGTTGGCTGAGGGCCATTCGAAGGGTCGTTTCTGCTACCCGGGTGCGACGGCCTCAGTACTTCCTGCTCCCTTGCCGGTTGCGGACTCCACAACTCGCCGCGCAGCGAAGCCGGTCAGTGAAGCCACGGTGGCAGCCATAAGCATGCCCGCCAGCAAGTAGGTCATAAAGAGCGCCGGAAACGGTGTCTTTTCGTCGATGAACGGCGACGGCGCCATGGTCCAGAGGATGCCGACTGCCCACGCAAGAGAGTTGACGGGAATCCACCAGTAGGAACGCGGGATCAGGCGACGCAGGACAAGCCACTGGAGGGCCGGAATCGACACCAAGAGCAGCACCGCGCCCCCGATAATCCAGGGCAGAGCTGACGGAGAGCCCGGATCGAAGCCGGCGATCGTGCTGGGCAGCATACCGATGGACCATGCGACTGCGGCACCCCCTGCGGTAGCCATGACCCACCAGGAACGCCGGACGGCCGATGGACCAAAGCCGATCGATTGCGCGACTCCGAGCAGGGCCCCTTCGCATGCGCCGGCGGCAATCATCAGCGGGTAGACGACAAAGCCGGGTACGACGGCCAGCGCCAATACTCCACCCACCGCAGCCGGGATCATGAATCCGATCGTTTCCCCTACCGTGACTGTCAGCACCCATCGCCGCATGAATGAGCCCTTCATGCCGACGTCGCCAGCGTGGTCGCGACCGAACGACTGCTGCCGAAGGTGGGTGCTTGGGTGTTTTCGGGGCAATTGCATGTCATCTCGCGTCCTCGACGGCGGTGAGGCGACGAACCCCTCCTCTCCCAGTGTGCGCCGCTAACCGGCGATAGTGCCCACAAGTCATGGAATCCTCCTGACCATGGCGGCTATTGGCTTGGTCACGCTGTGGCCAAGCAACAGGACGTATACGCTTAGCGCAACTCGTGGATTACAGCGATGCCGCCGAACGCAGCCCTCAGGTGAGAGCGCCTTGGCCGATCGAAGGAACGACGATGAAAGCGCTTGTTTACCACGGTCCCGGCCAAAAGGCCTGGGAAGACGTACCGGATCCCAAGGTTCAGAAGCCCACCGACATCATTGTGAAGATCGAAACCACAACCATTTGCGGCACCGACCTGCACATCCTCAAAGGCGACGTTCCGGCTGTCGAAGTCGGTCGCATTCTCGGGCACGAGGGCGTCGGCACGATCACTGAGATCGGGTCCGCCGTTACTGGCCTTAGCATCGGCGACCGTGTGATCATCTCGTGTATCTCCGCATGCGGGCATTGCGACTACTGCAAAAAGGGAGTCTTCTCCCACTGCCTGGGGGAAGAGGGAGTGGCAGGGATCGGTTGGATCCTCGGGCACCTCATCGACGGGACACAGGCCGAGTACGTGCGCGTCCCGTACGCCGAGACTTCCGTCTACAAAATCCCCGACGGCGTCAGCCCCCAAGCGGGAACACTGCTTTCCGACATCCTGCCCACCGGCCACGAAATCGGCGTGCAGTACGGGGCCGTCAAGCCCGGGGACGTCGTCGCGGTGATTGGTGCCGGTCCTGTCGGGCTCGCCGCTATCACCACAGCGCAGCTCTACGGTCCCGCACGAATCATCGCAATCGACGTCGACCGGAACCGTGTGGAGCAGGCGAAACTATTCGGCGCCACAGACGGCGTTGTGTCGACGGATCCTGGCTGGAAGGACCAGGTGCTTGCCCTCACCGACGGCCTCGGAGTCGACGTTGCCATCGAAGCTGTGGGAATACCGGAGACCTTCGCCATGGGCCTCGAGATGGTCAGGCCCGCCGGTCACGTCGCCAACGTGGGGGTACACGGCAGAGGTGTGGACCTGCCGCTGGACAAACTCTGGATCTCGAACATCACCATCACCACCGGCCTGGTCAACACCAACACGACCGGCACGCTACTCAAGCTCGTCGCCCAACAAAAACTAGCGGTGGACCAATTCGTCAGCCACACCTTCGATCTCCATGACATCGAAAAGGCATACGACACCTTCTCCCGGGCCGCCGAAACCAAGGCGCTCAAGGTAATACTCAACGCTTGAGCAGATGCTCCAGGGATGCAGCCCCCTGACCGGCACATCCGGATCCCTGGATACAGGAGGGTTAAGATGAATTTCCAAAGATCGACCGCCGTGGGAGCGACGTGACCGGGCAGGGGCACGCAGCACACGGTCCTACTGAAACGCCCGAGAGGACGGGGCTTTCGGCGCACGAGGTTGCCGTACGCGTCCAGGCCGGTTCGATCAACATTGCGCCCGACCGTTCAAGCCGGAGCCTGTGGGAAATCTTCAGGGCCAACGTCCTGACCCTTTTCAACGGCATCGTCGCGGGTAGCTTCGTGCTGCTCTTGCTGTTGGGACAGTGGCGGGACGCGTTGTTCGGATTCGCAGCTGTCAGTAACGCCTTGATCGGTGTCGTCCAGGAATACAGGGCGAAACAGTCACTGGATCGCCTTGCTGTCCTGAACTCTCCACGGGCACGGGTGCTGCGGGATGGCATTGTTCAGGAGATCGACGTTGAAGACGTTGTTCAGGACGATATCCTGGTCCTCCGCGCCGGAGACCAGGTCCCAGCGGATGCCGTGATGCTGGACGCAGAAGGCCTGGAGGTCGACGAGTCCCTGCTCACCGGCGAATCGGATGCCGTGGAAAAGGGTGCCGGCGCCGAAGTGCTGTCCGGCTCCAGCATCGTCAGCGGCCATGGCCGGGCATCGGTTACCAGGGTAGGGGCGGAGTCCTTCGCGAGCCGCCTGACAGCCGAGGCCAAACGCTTCACCCTGGTCCATTCAGAGATCCGGCATGGGCTCAACCGGATCCTTCGATGGATTACGGTGGCACTGCTGCCCATCATGGCCGTGGTCGTCAACGGACAGATGCAAGGCCAGGGCGGATGGCAGCACGCCATCGCCACCGGAACCTGGACAGCCGGGGCAGTCGGTGCCGTCGCAAGCGTCATCGCCATGATTCCGCTGGGCCTGGTGCTCATGACAAGTGTGGCCTTCGCGGTAGGCGCCGTCCGGTTGGCGCGTCAAAAAGTGCTCATTCAGGAATTGGCCGCGGTGGAGGGGCTCGCCCGGGTTGACGTGCTGTGCCTGGATAAGACAGGTACCCTCACCGTGGGCAGGATCGTTTTCGACGCCAGCCACGACTCCGGCACCGAACCGCCCGCAGGGTGGAAGCAGGTGCTGGGCTGGTTCGGTGCAGACCAGAATGCCAACGCCACCGCCCGGTGCCTGGCCAACGCCTTTGCCTATGACGGGGCCACCCGTCCGCTCTCCTCAATTCCGTTCTCCTCCGCAAGGAAGTGGAGCGCGGTCAGCTTTCCCGCCGGCACCCCCCTTGCCGGGACGTGGCTGTTGGGGGCCCCGGAGATTGTCCTGGACCCACGGACCATCGGCGCGGACCACGCACTCGCGACAGCGGCCGGACTTGCCACCACAGGTCTGCGAACACTCGTCCTGGCCCACACACCCGAGCTCCCCACCGCCCGGGACGAGGACGACGCCGTGCTCCCCGCCACCCTGGCTCCCGCCGTTCTGCTCACCTTCCGTGAACAGGTCCGACCGGACGCAGCCCAGACGCTGTCCTATTTCAGGGATCAGGGCGTCGGGCTGAGGATCATCTCCGGGGATGATCCCCGGACCGTCGCAGCGGTTGCGCGGGAGGTCGGTGTGGACACGGACGGCGGCTTCGACGCCCGCCAACTGCCCGAAGATCCTGAAGAGTTGGCTGACGTGATGGAGCACCATCACGTGTTCGGCCGGGTCACGCCCGCCCAGAAGAAGGACATGGTCCGCGCGCTGCAAAGGCGTGGCCACGTCGTGGCCATGACCGGTGATGGCGTCAATGATGCCCTGGCACTGAAGGAAGCAGACATCGGCATCGCCATGGATTCGGCTGCTGCCGCGACGAAAGCCGTGTCGCGGCTGGTGCTGCTGGACGGTCGATTCGACAGACTCCCGGGCGTCGTCGGCGAAGGCCGACGCGTCATCGCGAACATCGAGCGAGTCTCCATGCTGTTCCTCGCCAAAACGGCTTACGCGGTCATCCTCTCGGTAATTTTCGGCGCTCTGCTGTGGGGTTTCCCGTTCCTGCCCCGCCAGTTATCCGCGACGGACGGCATCACCATAGGAATCCCTGCGTTTTTCCTGGCGCTGATGCCGAACGCCCGCCGCTACCGGCCAGGCTTCCTGAAGCGCTCGCTGTCCTTCGCCGTCCCGGCCGGGCTCATCATCGCTCTTGCCGTCCTCGCCATCAACGCGTATTTCCTATGGGCGGAGTCCGGCACCAGCGCCGCGGCGCGGACCGGTTCCGTTCTTGTGCTGACGCTGATCGCATTGTGGGTGTTGGTCGTTCTTTCGCGGCCCCTGAACCGTTGGCGGGTATTGATCATTGGTGTCATGTATGCCGCCCTCGCGCTTGTGCTGACCGTGCCTCTCCTCCAGGACTTTTTTGAGTTCACCGTGCTGGGCCAGGAGCGCCTGACAGCATCGGTGCTCGTAGCCCTCGCTGGCGTCCTCGCCGTCGAACTCCTGTTTCGCTTCCACCGCCGGCGTCTCAACGCTGATCCGACGTCCACCATTTAGTGCCAGCTCAGAGCATCAACGTCGAGGGCCGGGTAGGGCCCCCTGAGAGAGCTCCACCGCCTTGAACCGTCACGTATGTATGCTCGGCACATGAACAACTTCGAAGAGTCACCAGTATCAAAGGTTCTTGGCACACACGCGTGCTGGAGGTCCCTCCGGTCCACTTCCGTCGGCCGACTGGCGTTAATCGGCAGCACCGGACCGGAAATCTTTCCGGTGAATTACCTGCCCGAGGATGGATCGCTGCTTTTCCGGACAGGCCCAGGGACCAAATTGGACGCGTTGCTGGAAGGTGGACCGGTCGCGCTGGAGGCTGACGGCCTCAACCCTTACGGAACCATTGCATGGAGCGTCGTGGTTAAAGGCCGTCCTGAAGCTCTTCCGGAGAGCGGAGTTGATCACGGCAAATTGGATGAGGGCCTGTCTCCCTGGGAACCAGGGTCCAAGGACTATCTGTTCCGCATTACGCCGACGGAAATCACTGGACGCCAGTTTGCCATCGATCCGTCCGCACGATGGTGGTCACCGCGGGAGCCCTGAAAGCGTCAGCGCTTCGGCGGGGTGACCCGGTACCGCACGTGCGTCACGAGGCCGGTACCGCTCACTTCGGTCGGCTCAAGCGTGACGTTGCCGACGCCGTCGAGCAGCCGTTCGCCTGCTCCCAGGATGATGGGCGAGATATGGAGCCGCAGTTCGTCCATGAGCCCCGCTGCGAGGTATTGCCGGGCGGTTTCCGCTCCGCCGGCGATGGCCACGTCCTTGCTGCCGGCGGCCTCCCGTGCCTGGGCCAGCGCCGATTCGATCCCGTCGGTCACGAAGTTGAACGTGGTGCCGCCCTGCATCTCCAGGGGCGCGCGTGGCTGGTGGGTGAGGACGAACACCGGTGCGTGATACGGGGGCTCCTCGCCCCACCAGCCCCGCCAGTCCTCATCCCACGCGCCGGGACCGGGGCCGGCGAACATGTTCCGTCCCATGATGAAAGCGCCCGCCGCGAGGATGCCTTCGATCGCCGCAGCGTTGGACTCGGGTTCCTCGAACATCCACCGGTGGAGGAGTTCGCCGCCCTCGCCCAACGGGTCAGCAGAGCTTTGGTTCGGTCCGGCGAGGAAGCCGTCGAGGGAGATGGTCAGGTCGCACGTGACTCGGCTCATGCGCCCATCATGCCACCCGGTCCGGCCCCTAGGTAGGGCCGGGACGATCGATCGTGACGGTGCCGGCGTCGCCGTCCACGCGGATCTGCTGGCCGCTGGCGAGCCGCTGGGTGGCCACTCCGGTGCCGAGCACAGCGGGAATGCCGTACTCCCGGGCCACGATGGAGCTGTGGCTTAACGGGCCTCCGACGTCGGTTACCACCGCAGAGGCCATCGCGAACAGCGAGGTCCAGGCGGGCGTGGTGATGCGGGCGACGAGCACCTCTCCGGGCTCCATCAGGGCGAAGTCCTGGGGCCCGCGGAGGACGCGGGCCGGAGCGGTGACCCGGCCCGAGCTCGCGCCGGTGCCCTTGATGACGTCACCGGTTTGGTGCTGCGAACCTGCGGGCATCATGGACCCGAAGGCCTTTTCCATCCACCGGCTCTCCGGCAGCATTTGCGGGGCGGCGGCCTTCACCTGGCCACGCCACAGCATCTTGCGCTCCTCGACGGCGGCGGCGCGGACAGGCTGGGAAGCTCCGGCTATCGCCACCTCCGGGGCTCCCGGCGCGGCCAGCCCAAACTCGACGGCGCTGCGCAGCTCCTGGTGGCGCAGCCAGAACACATCGCCGGGCTCGGAGATGACAGCGGAGTCCACCAGCCGCTGGCCGAGTTCGAGCAGCATCCGCCGCAACAGCGGCCAGGCCAGGCCGACGTCGGCCAGGGCGTCCTCGCGGATCGGCGCGGTGTTCTGTGCCCACCGGAGCAGACGCAGGAATGCGGCCCGGCGGCGCGGCCCGAGCCGCGTGCTGATCCGGCCGGCTGCGTCCTCCCGCCGCTCGGCGGACAGCCGCTGCCGCTCATGGGGGTCAGTGCCCTGCCCCCGCAGGTAGAACTTGACCGCGTCCAGCAGCGCTGACGGATCGTCGGCCGGTACCGGGCTGGCGAAGTCCAGGTTGTAAACCGCGTGGCCGAACCGGCCGAGGTGGTCCTGGAAGCGGAGACGCCACAGCTGCCACAACGACTCTGCGAACCCGGCAGGCGGGAAGCCCGTGCGCTGGGACTCGGCCAACGCCGTCGTCGGTTCGTGGAGAATCGCCGAGGCGAGCCCGGGGACGCCGCGGGCCCAGGCTGCCAGGCCGTACAGCGACTTCTCCGCCCGGATCGGTTCGCTGTCGTAGCCGAGGATGAACGTCACGGCGGGGGGATCGCCGTCGCGCCGGACGAACTTGTCGTAGTACGCCCGGAACGAGAGCTCGCTGGTGGCGGCGAGCGGAATGATGGACTGCACGGCTGTGTAGTACACGGTGCCGGCGTCCAGCAGCGCCTGCACACCTTCCAGCAGTTGCGCACCGGAGAGCTCGGTGACCGGCTTCGTAGACCAGTCTTTGATCACCTGTTCGTACCGGGGATGCGAAAATTCGCGCCAGCCGGCCACTCCCATGTGCGCCTGACCGCGTGCCAGCGCGCGCACCGCCGTCAGTGCCTTTCCCATAACCCGCCACATTCCCGAGGTGCGGTAGTAGTAATAGGCGTAGCCGTTGATGGTGGGCAGGCCCACGTCGTCTTCGCGGATGACGTTCGTACCCACGGCCTCGTTCATCAAGGCTCGCAGCGAGCGGGACACCGAGCCGTCAATGAGGTCGGCAAACAGCGGCGAGAGCGGGTCGGGGAGCTGTTCCACGATGCTCGCCCGGAAGTACATCCCCTTGGGGAAGGGCACTGGCCAGGTTTCCGGGGTGTCGGCCGCCTGTTCGGGCAGCGCGGTGATGGCCCGGGACTGCAGGATGAAGAACCTGTCAGCGGCCCGCGCCCACTCGATGTCCTGCGGCGCCCCGAAATGATCCGCACTCCGTGTGCCATACCCGGCGAGCGCGGCTGCGGCACCGTCGTCGAGGACGGGCCGACGACGGCGCTCGCCCGGCACCGGCTGCTCCCGGGTGCCGTGCTCGGCATAGACAGTCATGACCGCCTTGTCGGCGGTTTGTCGCGACAGCACGGAACCCGTCCCGGCGTCGACAACCACGTCATCAGTGGTGACCGTACCGCTGACCACTGACTCGCCCAGGCCCCACGCGGCACTGATCACCGTCTGGTCGCGGCGCCCGTTGGCCGGGTTGGCGGTGAACATCACCCCGGATGCATCGGCCGGGACCATTCTCTGGACCACGACGGCGAGGCGAACCGAGCCAGGTCCGATGCCTGCACGGGCCCGGTATGCCATGGCCCGTGCCGTCCACAGCGAAGCCCAGCAATCGATCACGGCCACGGACAAGGCCGCGGCCCCGCGGACATTCAGGTATGTTTCCTGTTGCCCGGCGAAGCTGGCGGAGGCGAGGTCCTCGGCCGTGGCAGAGGAGCGCACCGCAACAGCCGCATTCCCGCCGTCGAGACGTCCGCCGAGATGCCCGTAGGCAGCGGCGAGTTCCGCTGCGATCTCGGCCGGCATGGTGCCACCTGTGAACAGGGCACGGAGCTGCTCCGAGGCGTCCTCGTAGTCCTGTGGCGACGCATCCGGCGGCACGCTTGCCAGTTCCTGGATGCCGGCCTCCAGGTGGTTGGCTTCCACAAAGTGAGAATAGGCTGCGGTGTTCAGCACAAACCCCGGGGGGACCGGCAGCCCGGCCTGGATGAGGCCGCCCAGTCCCACGGCTTTGCCGCCAGCCACGGCGATGTCGCCTGCTCCCACATCCGCCAGGCTGTTGACATAGGTCATGAGCGCGCGTCCTTACTGCCCGGGTTGGGGCGCCTGCAGCGAACCTGATGCTCAACATACTCGCACTGCCGCAGGCAAGAGGCCATAGACCCGGAGGGCAACTTCGCATACAAGCTCATGCCAACCGGCCAGCGCTGATTTCCGTCGCGACGGCAACGCCGCCTGCTGTCGCCCGGCTGGAACCGACTACCCGGGATGCGGATGGCCCGAACTGGCCCGCTCTCCGTCGGACGTATCAGTAGGGAGCGTGGCCTCTGCTTGACGAAAACGCAGCAGGGCAACACCGAAGCCGATGAAGACCATAAGGGTAATGACCACTACGGCGTCGCCATGCTGGTCCCGAGCAAGGATGGTAGTGAAATCCGCCAAGGCATGGATGAGCATGAGCGGCCAGATCCAAGCGAAGCGGTACTGGAATGCCGCCAGCGCGAAACCGTAGCAGGCCGAGACTGCGACATTCGAAAGGATGTCCCACGTGCCGCGTCCAGTGGTGGCGAAAGCGGACAGATGCTGCAGGCCGAACAATGCAGCAGTCAGGATCACCGCCGAATAGGCCCTGAAGCTGCGCCCCAGCCTGTTCAAAACCACTCCGCGGCTGATCAGTTCTTCGTTGAAACCCACCAAGAGCAGCGTCAGCGCCCACAGCCCCCAGCCGGGAGGTTGCTCTACCAGTCCCCGGGGGAGGACCCACATCAAGGCTTCCGCCAGTGGGACCAGCAGCAGTAAGGCCGCCGTCCGGCCGCGCCACGGTACGCCGACGCCGATGACGTGCCATAGCCGGTAATAGCTCACCAGAGCCACTGCATAGGCGCAGCAGACGATATTGACGAAGAGGCCCATGTACCAGCCACCAATCCCCAGGGCCGGGGCTACCCAAAGGGCCAGCATAATGACGGCGAAACGACCGGCATGAACCATCACGCCGAACGACAGGTCCGATCTCTGGGCTGCAGACACATGCATAGCCTAGCCGCGGACACCAGACCACCCGGCCGCCCACTCCGAGGCTGACCATGCCCGTGCCGCACCTCTCCGCGGCACGGAAACGGAGTCTGTCTGCTGCGACAACCGTGTCTTAGGATTCACGCCGGCCGTGGTTCACATATTGTCGATTGATGGGCATGGAACAGATCGTCGAGTTGGAAGGGCAGACCTCCATCAATGAGCTCCTCGATGAGCCGATCGGCGCTACACACATTCAGCTGGTCTTGCCGATCCATGTCCAGCTCCAGTCAGGGCAATTCCGCCGCGTGTCCTGACGCCGCGGAAGGCGACCGCAGAGCGTCCGACGGCGGCGCTTGAGGTTATAGCGGAAGGCCCTTACCGTGGACCTTCCTGACTTTCATGCTGTGGCGTCGCACCGGAGTTCCACTGTTCTGGTCTGCGATCCGGCGGAGGCGGCGCCAGCGCACGCCGGCAGGGTGGTGAGCCTGATCAGTGGGTTGCGCCGCTGGACGCACCGGCCTCGGTCCACCCCCGCGGCGCCGGGAGCGAAGAATAAGCACCACGGGCAGGCCCAGCCAGACGAACGCTGCCCCGAATACGAGGATAACCGCCGGGATCGTGTCCATGATTAATTGTAGTGCCGAATCCGTAAGTGCACTTACTAATTTTTTGACGTATCCGACTACCGGCAGCTTCCGGCAGCTTCCGGCCGGACCTAGGCAGCCTGGACGGCGGGGCGGGGCTTTGGTGCGGGTCTTTGGGCTCGCCGGTAGATGAAGTATTCGGCCACCGCCAGGCTGAGGACCCAAGATGCGCCTATCAGGAGGGCCCGGGTCAGCTGGTCCACCGGTCCCACCACAAGAATCCAAGGAATGGTCACCACAACGATGGTTCCCTGGGCAATGCCGATGGCGTACGCCCGGGACATCCACTCGCTGTGCCGGACGTAGTTCCGCCGCCGCACCGCGATGAATCCAAGGATGATGGACGCCACCATGGCGGACCCGAAGACCAGCCGAAGGACGAGCAGCAGCGGCCCGACCAGGGGCGGGAGGTCATAGAAGACTGCCATCCACAGACCGGACAGGGCGGCGAGCAGACCGGTGGGGGCAAGAATGCGTCCGGCAATCTTGTGCCAGCTTGCCTTGCCGCGCTTGCCCCGGCGGAGCGAGGGAACGAACTGGAACGCCCCCAGCACCAGGTAAATCGTGACAGCGGGGATGTGGATCAGCACGGGGACCGGCGAATCGAAAAACCGCACATTATCCGGCGTCATCTGACCTCCCGATAATTCGGTCAGGCGCACGGCTCCGGCGATGATCGGGACGAGGCTGAGCAGGATCAGGGAGGCCGGAACAAGCCACCTGGTCCGGGGGTTTTGGCGGGAACGGGGAAGGGTAGCTGATGTCATGATGCCACGCCGACGCCGACCCCGAGACCGGAGTTCGTGGCGCTTGCAAAAGTTGTTGTCAGTGCACGGTTGTGAGCCTATGCTGTGGCCACGGCCCCACTCGGGGACCGTCCAGGATCCTCCCTTACTGGGTGCCAGGCACGCGCTGGGATGCCCGCGTCCTGGACATCACGGGACAGGAAAGACCATGACCAAATATCTGTTTGAAGCGAATTATGTGGGCGAGGGAATCACGGGGCTCATGCGTGAAGGCGGCACAAAACGGCGTGACGCGCTGGTGGATGCCCTCAAGTCCGTCGGGGGATCCCTCGAGTGTTTCTACTACGCCTTTGGGGACACCGACGTCCTGGGCGTCTTTGATGTGCCGGACCCGGCGGGCGCTGCAGCCCTTTCACTGATGATCAATTCGACGGGCAACGTGAACGTGCGCCTGAAGCCGCTCCTGACTGTGGAGGATATCGACGAAGCCGCCAAGAAGACACCTTCATATCGAGCCCCGGGGCAATAGGTTCCGGCTCAACGGGTCATCTGGCCAGCGGCCGCCGTCGGGAATTACGACGGCGGAGCGTCGGTTGGGTGCCCCGGGCCCGGCGGCGGGGGCGGCCATGGCACCCCTGTATCCTGACAATGCGCGTCGTGGAAATCGCCGCCCGCAATCGTCAGTTTCCGATCCGGCCCCGGACTCTTGGAATGGATCATTTATCAATACCGACATGCCAGCTCCCGTGGGAATTCCGACGTCGGCCCTCCAGCCCTCGCGCACAGCTGAGGTGGATGAGCCTGTCCTCGTGACGTGGGCCGAGGCTGGTGAGACCAAGTCCGCGCGATGGCGTTCGGCGAACGGCAGGCCGGCGCCAACGCGCGTCGAAGTGGTCACCGACTCCCTCACCGCCGATGAGGCGTACCGGATGGCGTCACAGGGGGTTGCGATGCTCTGGCACGGTGACTTCCACAACGCGCGGCAGATCCTCAACGCCCTGGACCGGCGGATAGGCGCCGGAAAGAAAAAGCCTGCAGAAACTCCGGCCGACGGATTCTATCGGCATCGCCAGTCCCGCTCGCACCGTGCACGCATTCTCGGCCTGCTGCTGATTCCCCTTGATCCGGGCCCGGTGGTTCCGCTGCGCCGCGCACCGGATATCAGTGAGGCCGCCGCTGAAGCGTACGGCGAAATCGGCGAATCTTCCGTTGTCTCCCTGCACGAGCTTGTGGGGGCAATTGGCGCCCACCAGTGGCGGCGGAATGGCGTCTACGTCGATGCCCTGCAGGGCCTCATCCACCCGCACTATGGGACGTTCTTCCCCACCCGGAGTGAGTATGTGGATCTGGTCGCCGCCGCTCCGCTGCCCGCTGACACGCTGGCGTTCGACGTCGGAACCGGCACCGGGGTGCTCGCGGCCGTCCTCGCGCGCCGTGGCGTCCACCGGGTGGTGGCGACAGACAATGAACCGCGTGCCATCGCCTGCGCCGCTGAGAATTTCCGGAACCTCGGTGTACAGGACCGTGCGGAGGCCGTCCTGACCGACATGTTCCCGCCCGGACGGGCACCGCTCATTGTGTGCAACCCGCCCTGGATTCCGGCAACGCCGCATTCCAGCCTGGACAGCGCCGTCTACGACCCCGGGAGCCGGATGCTGTTCCGCTTCCTGAACGAACTCCCCAGCCATCTGGAGCCGGGCGGTGAGGGCTGGCTTGTGCTTTCCGACCTGGCCGAGCACCTGGGCCTGCGCTCGCGTAGCGATCTGCTGGCCGCCATCGAGGCGGCTGGACTGAAGGTGATGGAACGGCTCGACACGAAGCCAACGCATCCGAAGGCGTCGGACCGCAATGATCCTCTGTTTGAGGCGCGCTCGGCCGAGGTCACGTCCCTGTGGCGGCTTGTTCCCCGGTAGTCACAGGCTTCACCGCAACGGGGCCTCTCCGCCGTCCGTCAGGCCCATGAACATCGTCCGGTGAAGGATGTCCACGTGTTTGCGGGAGACCTCCACCGCTTCCTGGACGCGACCGGCACGCAGGGCTGCCACCAGCACGACGTGGTCGCAGTTCGATTCGTGCAGCAGTTCGATGGGGTAGGGGATGAAGTAGGCGTAGAGCTCCGCCAGCGTCTCGTGGTACACTTCCACGGCGGTACCCAGGCCTGACGCCGTTCCCACCAGCTGATGGAACCGCTCGTCCGCCTGGTGGTAGTCGGACCAGTCCGCGGATCCAGCCATGTCGCGGGTCAGCCGGTCGAGCTCATCTAGCTGTTCAGCCGTGGCGTTGAGTGCCGCGTACTGCGTGACGGCGCATTCGAACAGCAGCCGCCGATCCACCAGCCGGTTCACGGCCCGGGACTCAGCCGGCGACGCCGAGAGTTCGGCCAGCACGCTCTGCGGAGGATCATCCGCAACAAACGTTCCACCGGCCCGGCCGCGGCGGCGGACCACGACGCCCTGTTCCGCCAGGCTCGCCAGGGCACGGCGGGCCGTGATCGGGCTGACCGAGAGACCCAAGGCCACGTCCTCCTGGTCGGGAAGGCGCTCGCCGGGTTTCAGCAGCCCAAGCGAAATCGCCATGCCGATCCGCAGCCGGACGGCGTCGATGGCGCTACGGCGGTCAATGCCGGCCAGCCTGCTTGCGCCGAAGGGCGAGGTGTCGGCGGTGTCTTCCAACTGGCGGGTCATATCCGCTACTTTACGGCCCATCTGCCCCTCTTCCCATAAATGGATCATTCTGATCTAATATAGTCCAGATCACATTCCCAACGTGGAGAACACCATGCAACGCACTCTTCCCCTCATCGCCGCCCAAGCCCGGCCGCGGCTCATCGGCGAACCCGTCTCGGCGTTCGCGGACGAGGTCACCGCCGCCCTGGCCGTCCAGCCGCACAGCAGGGTGGTGGTCTTTCCCGAGCTGCACCTGTTCGGAGATTCCGATCCGGACCAGCAGCGCACGGCAATGCTCCAATCTTCGGCGGAGCCGCTGGACGGCCCCCGGGTCAAGGAGCTTCGGCAGCTTGCCGCGGACCTGGGCATCTGGCTGGTCCCGGGCAGTGTGTGCGAGCGCGGTCCGGAAGGGCAGCTGTTCAACACCCAGCTGGTCCTGTCCCCGGAGGGAGAGCTTGCCGGCTATTACCGGAAAGTCTTCCCGTGGCGCCCGTTCGAGCCCTACGACCCCGGCGACCGGTTCACCACCGTGGACCTGGCCGGCATCGGCAGGGTGGGCCTGAACATCTGCTACGACGCGTGGTTCCCCGAGGTCTCCCGCCAGCTCGCATGGATGGGCGCCGAGGTCATCCTCAACGTCGTCAAAACCACCACCCCGGACCGCCGGCAGGAGCTGGTACTAGCCAAGGCCAACGCCATCGTGAACCAGGTCTTCGTGGTCAGCGTCAACTGCGCCGGCCCCACCGGCAAAGGCCAGAGCATCATCGTGGACCCGGAGGGCAACACCCTCGCCGAGGCCCCCGACGACGCCCCGGTCCTACTCACCGCGGAACTGGACCTTGCCGCCGTCGAGCACGTCAGAACCCACGGCACCGAAAACCTCAACCGCCCCTGGTCCCAGTTCCGCGACGGCGAGGACGCCGTCGAACTGCCCGTTTACCAGGGCCGGATCAGCCCGGCCACCTGGGCTCCCCAGTCCTTCAACGCCTAAGGAAACACCGTGACAACTCCCACGCTCACCCGCACGCTGAAACTGCCCTCGCTGGTCCTGTTCGGCCTTGCGTACCTGACCCCACTCATCGTCCTGGGGATCTTCGGCATCATTGCCGAAACCACGGGCGGGGCCTCGCCGGCCGCCTATCTGGTGGCACTCGTCGCCATGCTGTTCACGGCGCACAGCTACGGCCGGATGGCCATCGCGTATCCGGTCGCCGGCTCTGCCTACACCTACGTCCGCCAGTCCATCGATCCCCGGGTGGGGTTCCTCGTCGGTTGGGCCATCCTGCTGGACTACCTGTTCCTGCCGATGGTCATCTGGCTTATCGGCGGCTCGTACCTGAGCGCGCAGTTCCCGGCAATCCCCATCTTCGTCTGGATCGTGGGCTTCATCGTCATCACTACACTGCTGAACATCCTGGGCATCAAGGTGGCGGACAAGGCCAACTACGTGCTGATGGCGTTCCAGCTGCTGGTCATCGTGTTCTTTGTGGCGCTGTCCATCGGCAACGTGGTGGGCACCTCCGGCGCCGGGGGATTGGTGAGCAGCCAGCCGTTCTTCAACGACACGTCCAGCTTCGCGACCACCTCCGCCGGCGCGGCCATCGCCGCGTACTCGTTCCTTGGGTTCGACGCCGTCACAACTCTCACTGAAGAGACCATTGAACCGCGCAAGAATATGCCCCGCGCCATCATGCTCATCGCCCTGATCGGCGGCGGCATTTTCGTGACCGTGTCCTACGTGACCCAGCTGGTCCACCCGGGCGGGGTATTCGAGGACTCGGCCTCCGCCGCGAGCTCCATCGCGCTGCAGATTGGCGGGCAGCTGTTCGGCGCGGTCTTCCTTGCCGGCCTGGTGGTGGCTCAGTTCGCGTCCGGCCTCGCGGCGCAGGCCAGTGCCTCGCGCCTGCTGTACGCCATGGGCCGTGACTCCGTTCTGCCCAGGGCGGTCTTCGGCCGGCTCAGCGTGAAGTTCCACACGCCGGTAGTGAACCTGATCGTCACCGGCATCGTCGGCCTGATCGCGATCTTCCTGGACGTGGCCACCTCCACCTCGTTCATCAACTTCGGTGCCTTCACCGCCTTCACCCTCGTCAATGCCTCGGTGGTGTTCCACTACGTGCGCCAGCGCCGTGCCGGGCACCAGCTGAACCCCGTTTCCTACGTGGTGGTCCCGGTGGTGGGAGCCATCGTCTGCGCCTACCTGCTCTCACAGCTGGACAACAACGCCATTACGCTGGGAGTGTCCTGGCTGGTGCTGGGCGTGGTGGTCCTGGCCTTGATCACGCGCGGTTTCAAGGCGGCACCGCCGGAAATGACGGCCACGGAAAAGGCGTCCGTTGAGGCGACTGCCTAGACCCGGCAGTTTGTATCAGGCCGCTTAACCGAGGAGGAAGAACCGTGAGGATAGCGCTCGGGCAGCTGGAATCGGGCACCGACATCCGGGCCAACCTTGCCGTGATCGACCGGTTCGCCGGAGAAGCCGCTGCCGACGGCGCCACCTTGGTCGCCTTCCCGGAATACGCCACGTACGAGAAGAAGAAAGTGGACGCGTCGTTCCCCGAGATGGCCGAGCCGCTGGACGGCCCTATCTGCCAGGAACTCGCCGGCACCGCCCGCCGCCACCGCATCGCGCTGGTGGCGGGCGTGGTGGAAGCGACCGGGGATCTGGGCAAGGCGTACAACACCCTGGTGGCTTTCGGGCCGGATGGGAAGCAGCTGGCCTTCTACCGCAAGATCCACCTGTTCGACGCCCAGGGTTTCGGGGAATCGACGTTCATCAAGCCGGGTCCGTCCACCAGCCCGGTGGTGTTCGAGTCCGGGGGAGCGCGCTTTGGCCTGATGACCTGTTACGACCTGCGGTTCCCGGAGCTGGCCAGGTCACTGGCCGACGCCGGCGCCCAGGTCCTGCTGGTCTGTTCGTCCTGGGTGCCGGGCACCCACAAGACCGAGCAGTGGCTGGCGCTCAATGCCGCGCGCGCCATCGAGAACGCCGTCTACGTGGCAGGGGTGTGCCAGGCCCCGCCGGTCTCCGTAGGCCGCAGCATTCTGGTGGATCCCATGGGCGTCGTTGAAGCCGATCTCGGACTCGAACCTGGCGTCCGGGCAGCTGATATTTCGATTGAAGCGGTGGCCCGGGTGCGGGAGGCGTTCCCGACGTTCCGGCAGCGGAGGTTGTAGGCGGGCGAATAAACGGGGAAGTCCGCAGCCACTCCCAGCAGCTGCGCCGGCGGCCCAGCGCGAGGAACGCTTACTGTTGCTCAATCTGAACAGCATTGATGTGCCCGGGCGGCGGTGCCAAAATGGTCGGAGCACCATAATTGAGCCGATATGACCCAGGGGACAGGACCCAACGCAGGGCGCTTTCCCCACGATCGGACCTTCGGCTCTTCTCGACAGCCGGCACGATTGCCGGACACCTGGGCTTCGCCATCGCGGCGAGTCCAGCGCCAAAGACGGCGCCATCCGTCGGTGGCGGGTGACCTCCATCGGAGGAACCAAAGTGTCTGTATGCCAGCTGATGCTGCGGTCACCATTTACTTCCTGCCCGAATCCGCCCGGAGGCACCTGCCAGGGTCAATGCCCAGCGTGGACTCGGACGAAGCTGCCCGCGAACTGGTGGCAACCCAGGACGATAACCCCATGCTGGACATGGCCACGCTGCCCTTCGGCACCAGCTATGAGGCCGCCAAGGCGGGGCACACAGGACCTGAAAAGTAGCGCGGGGGAGTACGACGGCGGCGCCCGGGTTGGGCGCCGCAGGTCGCCGTAGGGGTCGGTCGCCTCAGGTGTACATGAGTGAGCCGGGGGTGGTGAGCTTTTCGCCGGTTTCCAGCCAGGTCTTGAGGCCGGAGAGGATCATGGGCCAGCCGCCGTAGAGCTGGTCATTGGCGCCGTCGCGAAGTTGGTCGTGGGTGACTGTGAGGTGGCAGGAATCGCCCACGGGTTCGATTTCCCAGGTGATGCGGGAGGTGCCTTCGGCCTTGACGTCCTCGCCCCAGAGTGCAGTCATGGTCTGGACGAGTTTGCGGGGCGGGTCCACTTCGATGTTTTCGCCTTCGCCCAGGAGTTCGCCGGCTTTCGGGTTGCCCATTTCGAAGCGGCCGCCCGGTGTCCAGTCCGCTTTGATGCTGTTGCCAAACTGGTACTTGCTTCGGATCTCGCTGTCCGTGATGGCTTCCCAGAGCCGTTCCGGGGTGGTCTTGATATAGATTTCGAAGATCTTTTCCATGGGACTTTCCAATCTGGTTTTGAGGTCGCTGAGGGCAGCGGCCCATGGTTGTGCATATTTGCTGACCCAGCGGTCGTGGACCAGGCGGATGGGCACCGGATTCAGGAAGTGGAGTTTCTCCCGGCCCCGACGGCGGGTGATGACCAGGCCGGCGTCCTCCAGCAGCTTGAGGTGCTTCATGACCCCATAGCGGGTCATTTCGAAGCGGGCCTCGAGTGCGTGCAGGGTCTGCCCGTCCTCCCGGAAGAGCTCATCGAGCAGGTCCCGGCGGGTGGGGTCGGCGAGGGCCTTGAACACAGCGTCCATGGTTCTAGAATAGGTGACTGATTGGTCACATGTCTAGGGTTGCGTCGGCTTATTCGGAAGTTCAGCAGCGCACCCACCCACGGAGCGCCCGTGACGCCGGCGCTCGCGTTAGGGGCTGACCACCCGCCCATTCTGAATCAATAGGTCCAGGTGGTCGGCGATGTCGGCCAGCACCGCGATATCGGCAAGCGGGTCAGCGGACAGTACCAGCATGTCGGCGTCGGCACCCGGTGCGACGACGCCGATCTGGCCTTCGCGCCCCAGCAGCTCGGCCGCCGTCGTGGTTGCCGAGCGGATGGCGTCAAGGGCAGGCTGGACCTTCCCCAGAAGCCGGAACTGTTCGTTCTGGTGGCGGTGCATGCCGCCAAGGAGGTCAGTTCCGAAAGCCATCTTTACGCCGGCTTTGTGTGCGCGGGCGATGGCGTCGAGGCCACTGGTGAGCACTGAGTCAACTTTCGCCCACATTTCTTCCGTGAGGCCAAAGCTCTTGCCTTCCTCCTTGAGCGCCCAATAGGTCACCAGGGTGGGCACCAGGAAGGCGTCCTTTTCAAGGAACAGGCGGAGGCTTTCGTCGTCGAGCAGGTTGCCGTGCTCGATTGAACGGACGCCGGCCTCGAGAGCCCGGTTTATGGCACGGGCGGTGTAGGCGTGGGCTGCGACATAGCGGTTGGCAGCCTCGGCCTCCTCCACGGCCGCCCGCATCTCCTCCATCGAATACTGGGTGGAGTCCACCCGGTCCGTGGGCGAGGAAACTCCTCCGGAGGCCATGATCTTAATGTGGTGGGCGCCCTTACGCAGTTCATCCCGCGCCGCGGCCCGGACCGCGTCCACGCCGTCGGCCACGCGGCCGATCCCACAGCACCCGCGGCCGTTGGGATCATGGTCTTCCCCCGGGAGGCGCATGTCCCCATGGCCGCCGGTCTGGCTGAGCGCGTGCCCGCAAAAGTGGATCTTGGGCCCTTCCAGCAGGCCTTCCTGCTGTGCCATCGCCAGGCCAAAGTCAGCCCCGGAGAGGTCCCGGACAGTGGTGAAGCCGCGGCGCAGCATCTGGCCCATGATCCGGGCAGTCTGCGCGTACACGTACGAGGCCGGTGTCCAGGTCAGCGACCGGAAGTCGGCACTGGCGGCGACCACGTGCACGTGGCAATCGATGAGCCCGGGAATGACGAACTTGCCGGTGCCGTCGATCACACGGGCTCCAGAGGGCGCTTCGGCTTCCTGTGCGATGCTGCTGATCGTTCCGTCAATACTGACGACGTCGGCAACGGAGTAGGTGCCCGCCTCGACGTCCAGGACGCTGGCGTTACGGATCACCAGGGGAGCGCTGCCTGCCATCTCGTCAGTGGGAGTCTTGGTGTTCGGGGTGGTGCTCACTTGGACGTTGTCCTTCCTCGGGCTTCGGTGGGGTGGGCGGCAAAGGCATCGGTGAGGTCCGCCAAATGCCGAGTGACGACGTCGACGGCGGTTTCCACGCTGTGCTGCGTGAAGCGGCCTTCGGCGTCCAGCAGGGCGAGGACGCCCACCACGTTGCGGCCGTCGTCGAGAACGGGAACGTTGATGACCGCACCGCAGCCGAGCCGCTGGATGAGTTCGGAATCGGCGAAGACTTCACGCAGCGCGTTCAGGTCGGCGGCCAGGAACGGCTCCTTGTCTTCGATGACTGTTCCGAGCCAGCCCGGGGAGATTTCAACGGTTTTCTCGCCACCCACCGGGTAATCGTCCGGGTGGCTGGTGAAGAGCCGCCGAAGGCTGGACCGTTCGGGAATCCATTGGAGGGCTGTAAAGAGGATGACGCCGGGATCCCGCCTCATCTCCTCGAAGGTCTCCCGAAACACTGCTTCCGCTTTCATCGGGTCCGCTATGCCGTTCATTTTTGTCCCGTTCCTGCCGGTGCCGGATCATTTTCGGAGCGGGCATTGATGTCCTCCAGGGATTTGCCCGCGGTGGATGCGCCGAAGATGACGACCCCCAGGACGCCGATGGTCAGGACCACCGTTGTCATAACGAACACTCCGCCGAAGCCGAGGGCCACTGAGAAGATGCCGATGATGGACGGTGCCAGGATGCTGCCGATCCGGCCCACGGCACTGGCCAGGCCGACGCCGGTGGCGCGCATCCAGGTGGGGAACAGTTCCGGCGTGTACGCGTAGACACCGGCGTAGGTGCCGTTCAGGAAGAAGGACAAGGTTGCCGCGGCCACCAAAATCATCCCCGAGTCGTTGGACTGGCTCAGCCAAAACGCGCTCAGCGCCGATCCGGCCAGGTACAGGGCGATGGTGTTCTTCCGGTCGATCCGGTCGTTGAGCCAGGCAGCGGAGAAATAGCCGGGAATCTGCGCTAGGTAAATGATGATCGAGTACTCGAAACTCTTGGTGACGGTAAACCCGCGGCCCACCAGCAGGGTGGGGATCCAGGAGAAGAAGCCGTAGTAGGAGAAGGTGATCACGAACCAGATCAGCCAGACGACGGCGGTCCGGCGGCGCATGGCCCTGGACCACATGAACTTGAGGGCGTTCCAGATGTTGATCTTCTGCTCATGCTTGGTGATCTCTTCGTTCCCGGGGGCGAGCGGAGTGAGTTGCTTGCCGGTTGCCGTCACAACGCTCTGCTCAAAACGCTCAACCACCTGTGTTGCTTCAGCGATCCGGCCACGGCTGATGAGGAAACGGGGGGATTCGGGCAGGCTTCGGCGCCACCACAGCAGGAGGAGGATGGGGATGGCCGTGACCACCTGGGCCCAGCGCCAGCCGTCCTCGCCCATCGGAACAATGAAGCGGCCAATGAGTGCCGCGCCCACGAAGCCAAAGGAGAAGAACCCGGCCAGGGTTCCAATGAACCAGCCGCGACGCTTCGGAGGAATGAACTCAGACAGGAACGGCGCGATGATGACGCTTTCGGCGCCGGCACCCAGGCCTGCAAAGATCCGTGCAATCAAGAAGACTTCGAAGTTGGGAGCCATGGCGGCCACTATGGACATCAGGCAGTAGAAGGCAAGCGCCCAGAGCATCACCTTCTTGCGGCCAAACCGGTCGCCCATCCATCCGGAGAGGATGGCTCCGAAGAAGAAGCCAAGCGGGGCGGCGGAACCCACCAGGCCAAGGCTTGCGTTGCTGAGGCCCCACAGTTCCTGGATGCGCGGGAGCAGGAATGCGACCACTGCCCCGTCCATGCCGTCGAACGAGTAGCCGAGGCCTCCGATGAGGAGAAGCTTGTAATGTGGACGACTGAGAGCCAGGCGATCCAAGCGTGCTGTAAGAGACATGGTGATTCCTGCCAAAGTGGGCCAAGTTGTACTTTTTTAGGAATATGCACAAGTCTGTGCAGATGCGATGTATAGAAGTTACGGCCAGAGTGTGAGGTAGGTCAATAGGTGAAACAAGAAATTAACTCCTCCTCGGTGACCGAGTGGCTGGACAGCCGCGTGCAGGGACGGAAATTGGCCGCCCGGCAGATGCAGGTCATCGGCGTCCTCCGGTCACAGCCCCGCCTCGCCTCCTACGGCTCAGTCAGCGACATTGCGGCAGCAGCGGCGTCGAACGCTTCCACTGTGACCAGAACGGCGCAGGCACTGGAATTCAAGGGCTGGTCCGATTTCCAGTTTGAGCTCCGTTCAAGGTTCCTGGCGTCGCTGAGTGCCCTCGAAGTCGCCGCTGAGCATAACGGCCACGTCAGCAGTCCTGCCCAGGCCGCCGTCTCCACGGATCGGGCCAATCTGGCGCATCTGGAGCGCACACTCGATCCGGCTACTGTCCGCGCCATCGCCGAAGCAATCGCCGAGGCACGGCAGACCCTGATTGTTGCCGCAGGCAGCTACGCGATCCCGGGCAAGGCCTTGGAACATAATGCAATCATTGCCGGCTACAACGTCCGCCTGCTCGACGCTGACGTGGCCGCATTGACGAATACCCTCGCCCGGGTGACTTCCGAAGACCTGGTGATAGTGATCAGCCTGTGGAGGGTCTACGACAGCACCATGCGCGCCGTGGAGATCGCCCACAACGTGGGCGCAACCATCGCTTCGATCACGGACAGCGCAGGCTCGCCCGTGGCCCAGCACGCCGAGCAGCGGATCGTCGTTCCCACCGAAGGGGCGGGGTTTTTCCCGTCGCTGACGGGTGCCGTCGCCGCGGTCCAGGCGATCGCCGTCGAACTGGCTTCCCTGGACCGTGAACGGTCAAACAAGAACATCGCCGCGTCCGAACGGACCTGGGACCAGATGCGGATCATGCACCCGCGTTCAAGCTCCTAAGCCACTTCAATTGCACCCCCGCGGCGAATCACGAGTCAGCGGGCTCTGCTACCCCGTCGAATTTTCCGGGTCCCGACGTCCCGCAGGCCTTGATGGACGGCGGTTCTCCGGGAAAGATGGCGCGCATGGCAACCTTTACCGAGTCCGATGACCTGCGGGGCGCGCAGTTTTCCGATGTGAATTTGAGCGGGTCCAGGTTCGTCCGCTCCGACCTGTCCGGTGCGGTGATGCGCGGCGTTTATGTTGAGCGCGTGGACATCGACGCTCCCTGGCTCCTCGAGGACGAAGGATCGATGCTGGTCAACGGCGTGGACGTGGCCCCGCTCGTTGACGCCGAACTCAACCGGCGCTTTCCTGGCCGGGAGCTGCGGCACGCCGGTGATCCAAACAGCCTGGGGAAGGCCTGGACCCGGCTCGAGGATACCTGGGCGGCCACTTTGCGGCGGGCGGCTGCGCTGCCGCCAGGCACCGAGGATGTAACGGTCGACGGCGAGTGGTCGCTTGCGCAGACGCTGCGGCATCTGGTGATGGCCACCGATAAGTGGCTGGGTGGGGCGGCTATGGGGCTGGAGCAGCCGTACCACCCGATAGGGGAGCCGAATGTTGAGTACGAAACGGACGGCCTGGACATGTCGGTGTTTCAAACGGCCAAGCCATCCTACGATGAGGTCCTCGAGGTTCGGGCCGGCCGCGTGAAAATGGTGCGGGACTTCCTCGGCGCCGTCACCACCGAGGACCTGCAAAAGCCTCACGAGGCTCCCAACGATCCGCGCTACAGCGTGACCACGCTTGACTGCCTGCACGTCATCCTCCACGAGGAATGGGAACACCACCGTTTCGCCGTCCGCGACCTCGAAACGATCGAAGTGCAGGCGGCGAAGGGCAGCTAACTGTCCGGTTTAATTCTGGCAGAAGTTGTCGATACGGGCTTCCGGCGGGCGTCGTATGAGTAAGGGCCAGAACGTACGGCCCTGACGACGGCGAGGTGATCGGCGTCGAGGCAGTGAAAGCTCAAAGCAGTGTCACCACGATGGGAGCACAAAAATGTCAAAGTATCTGGTCCTGATCTTCCAGGATGAAGCGGCGAAACAATCCGACGGCGAGGACATGAGCGCGCCTTACCAGGAGTTCCAGCAGCGCCGCGGCGCGTCCCTGCTCAACGGGGCCGCACTGCAGCCACCCTCGACGGCGACGTCCATCCGGCGCGACGGAGCGGGCGGATTCTCGGTCACCGATGGTCCTTTCGCCGAGTCGAAGGAAACGCTGGGCGGCTACTACCTGATCGAGGCAGGCGACCTGGATGAGGCGCTGGAGATCGCCAAGGAGGTGCCGGCCGGCATCGGGGTAGAGGTCCGGCCCGTGCGAATGGTCAGCTGATGGCGCCGGCCGCCAGCTCGGAGGTTGCTGCCGCGGTTGCCGATGCGCACCGCAGGGAGTGGGCTTTCGTGCTGGCGGCCACCGTCCGTGTTGCCGGTGATATCGACACCGCCGAAGAAGCCGTGCAGGACGCGTACGCCAGTGCGTTGTCCACGTGGGGTCCGCGCGGCATCCCGAAGAACCCTGGCGCGTGGCTCACGGTGACGGCCCGCCGTCGGGCCCTGGACATGCATCGCCGTGCCGCGACGGCGCAGCGGGCGCTCCCCAAGCTGTTCGAGCCGGAGGAGTACACAGGGGACGAGCCGGGCCGGGACTCCGAAGACATTGCCGATGACCGGCTGCGGTTGATCTTCACCTGCTGCCACCCGGCCCTGGCCTTGGACGCCCAGGTGGCCCTGACGCTGCGGCTCCTCTGTGGCCTGTCCACCGCTGATGTGGCGCGGGCGTTTCTGCTGCCCGAGGCCACCATGGCGGCGCGGATCACCCGGGCGAAGAAGAAGATCGCGGCCGCGCACATCCCCTACCGTGTGCCGGCGGCGTCCGAGCTGCACGAGCGCGTCGACGGCGTGCTGTCCGTGGTCTATTTGGTGTACACCACCGGGCACACCGCCCCGTCAGGAGCAGACCTGATGCGCCGTGATCTCGCGGAACGCGGCCTTGAGCTCGCGAGGATGCTCCGGCTCCTGCTTCCGCAGAACCGCGATGTCGCCGGGCTCCTGGCACTCGTTGTGCTCACCGATGCCCGCAGGGGCGCCCGGCTCGATGAGCACCGCGAACTGGTGCTGATGGAGAACCAGGACCGGACGAAATGGGACCGCCCGGCCATCGACGAAGGGGTGGCGCTCCTGCGCGAGGCGTTGAACTCCCGGCCCCCGGGCCGCTTCGCCGTGATGGCGGCCATCGCGGCCGTCCATGACGAGAGCGAGACGTGGTCCGGCACTGACTGGCAGGAGATCCTGGGGCTCTACGACGTGCTTATGGAGACGTGGCCCTCTCCCGTAGTCCAACTCAACCGGGCCATCGCCCTCGGCTTCGCGGCGGGCCCGGCGGAAGGTTTGGCGGAGCTGGATGCTCTCGGAGCCGTTCCTCAGCTGGCCCGCTATCCTTATCTGGCCGCCGCACGCGCCGACTTCCTGACCCGGCTGGGCCGTCTCGGCGAGGCCCGGGTCGCCTTCGAAGAGGCGTTGATCCTCACTGAGAACGACGCCGAACGGCGCTACCTCCGGACCCGGCTGAACGAACTGACGGCTTGAGCCGGGCTGAGGGCCTCCCCTTGGGGTGTGACGGGGGCAGTGGGAGGATGAATCCGTGGACCAATTCTTTGACTTCCTTCGCCATTACTGGTGGCTCGCCTTCCCTCTCAGCGGAATCGCCGGAGGTTGGGCAAGGTCATGGTCCAAGGCCAGCGAACGCCGGCACCGTCGCCGCATTGAGCTGTACAAGGTCAAGAACCAGGCGGTGCAGGCGGAGCAAGCCAGCCAAGCCCAGGTTGCCGCGCTGATGTCAGCGCACGACGCCGTGAACCGGCGGTGGCTGGACTACGAGCTGGACGTGGGGAAACTGATCGACTTCCCGGTCATGACGGATGTACGGGAGCCTCTTACTGTCGCATTCCTCCGGGCGAAGAAAGCGGCGGACGGGTTGCGGCCAGCCGCCCCGGGGGACATTACGACGGCGGCCGGGCAGGCTGAGTACCGGACGGCTGTGCACGGCTTTGAGCTGGCCTTCGACGTCGCAGAGCGCGAAGCCAAGCGGATCAAGGACCACAACTTCACTGAGCTGGAACGCCAGCGGTTGTCAACGGCCAGGAAGCTGCTCAACATCGCCTTGGACAATGCCGCCACGCCGGCTGAGCGGCAGACCGCATACAAGCGTGCCCGGCGGGAACTGGACGGACTGATCGTCCTGCCCGAAGCGACGGTAGCAGCGCTGGAAGTGAAGATTGCCGGCGAACTCGATTCGCCACGCGCCGCGGAGTAGGTTCGTGACCCCAAGCAACCATGCACCAGACTTGGGGGTGTGACGAACAAACCCCGTCCCGGCCTCGCGATCGCCGCGCTCAGCCTCGGCACCTCCCTGAACCCGCTGAACTCGTCCATGATCGCCGTCGCGCTGGTGGTCCTGCGGGAGGATTTCGCGCTCGACGTCGCCACGGTCACCTGGGTGATCACCTCGTTCTACCTCGCGTCCGCGGCCGGACAGCCGCTGATGGGCAGGCTTGCGGACCGTTTCGGGCCGCGCCGCCTGTTCACGTTCGGGATGGCCCTGGTGGCAGTGACCTGTGCAGTGGCGCCTTTCGCGCCCAACTTCGCGCTGGTCTGCGTGGCCCGCGCCCTCATGGCCGTGGGGACCGCGACGGCGTACCCGTCCGCCGTCGTGATGGTCACCGAACTGAGCCGGCTGGCGAAGCTGCCGGCCACCCGCCCGCTGGGCCGGATCCAGATGGCGAACACGTCGGCGGCCGCGGTGGGACCCGTCGTCGGCGGTTTGTTGGTGAGCCTGCTGGGCTGGCAGGCGCTGTTCGCCGTCAACGTGCCGCTCGCGCTGCTGGCGCTGATTGTGGTGCACCGGGCGGCGCCGGCCGATGCCGGGCGCGAAACCGGGAAGCTCTCCACCCTGATCCGGGACTCCGACATCCCCGGCATCCTGGCCTTCGTCGCCTCACTGATGCTCGCGATGATGGCGTTGCTAAACGTGATGCCGGGATACCGCTGGTGGCTCCTGGGCGGGGCGACCGTCATTGCCGCGCTGTTCGCGTGGCGGGAGCTGCGCTTCCGCCCGCCGTTCCTGGACCTGCGGCTGCTCGGGCGGAACCGGCCGCTACTGCTGGTGTATCTGGTGTTCGTCGTCTTCAGCGGCGTGTATTACTTTGCGTTCTTCGGACTGCCGCAGCTGCTGCAGGAGGCGGGACATTACGACGCCGGACTGGTGGGACTCCTGATGTTTCCGCTGGCGGCGATGTCTGTGCTGGTCACCCCGGTGACGGTACGGCTGATTGAGCGGTTCGGCGTGCGTCCGGTGCTGATCACCGGTGCGCTGATTCTGCTGGTTGCCTCGGCCGGGCTGTGGGCGTTGACGTTGTCCCTGTGGCCGCCCTTGGTGTTTGCGCTGACCGCGTTGATGGGTGTGCCGTACGGCGTGGTGAGTACGGCGTCGAACCAGGGCCTGTACGTGTCCGCCCGGCCGGAGGAGAGGGGAGTGGCGGCCGGCATTTTCCAGACCTGCCGCTACCTCGGCGCCATCACGGCGACGGTGCTGATCGGTGTGCTGTACGGGCCCGGAGTGAACCAGGCGAACTGGGGGCTGATGGTCCTGGTGATGCTGGGGCTGGGCGCGGTGGTGCTGGGGTTGGCGGTGGCGTGGAAGCGGAAGCGTGCTTAGCTGCAGCTTCGAAAAGCTGCCGCAGGGCGGCGAAGTCCAGGCTAGGCTGTCCGCCACAATAGACTCGGAGCATGCCAATCTCGCGCCTTGACCTAGGTATCCACACTCAGCCGTCCGCCCTCGAGCTGCTCGGGGCCCATCTGTGAGCGGCGGTCTCGTCGCCCTGCTGGACGACATCGCAGCCCTGGCTCGCATAGCGGCCGCCTCGGTGGACGACGTCGCGGCCGGAGCCGCCAAAGCGGGGGTCAAGGCCGCCGGTGTGGTGATCGACGACGCCGCCGTCACCCCGCAGTACGTGTCCGGGGCGGACCCGTCGCGCGAACTGCCGATGATCAAGAAGATCTTCTGGGGCTCGCTCCGCAACAAGCTGCTGATCATCCTGCCGGCACTGCTGCTCATCAGCGCTTTCGTCCCTTGGGCCATCCCGTTCATCCTCATGGCGGGCGGCACGTACCTCTGCTACGAGGGCGCCGAAAAGGTCTGGCACAAGCTCCGCGGACACCACACCGCGGAGGAAGATACGCCGGCGGTTGAACGCGGCCCGGAGGCCGAGGCCAAAGTCATCAAGGGCGCCATCACCACCGACTTCATCCTCTCCTGCGAGATCATGGTCATCTCCATGAACGAGGTGGCCCAGGATTCCCTGTTGTCCAGGGCGATAATCCTGGTGGTCGTGGCCCTGGTGATCACGGTGGCCGTCTATGGTGCCGTCGCACTCATCGTCAAGATGGACGACATCGGGATGCACCTGGCCGCAAAAGATTCCGCCGGCTCCCAGCGCACCGGTGAGATGCTCGTCAAGGGGATGCCCGCCGTGCTGGCTGCGATAACCTTTATCGGGACAATCGCCATGCTCTGGGTGGGTGGCCACATCATGCTGCAAGGTGCGCACGACCTCGGCTGGCACGCACCTTATGACCTGGTCCATGTCCTCGAGCACCCCTTCGCCGGGATCGCTGTGGTGGCCGGCTTCCTTGCCTGGCTCGTGAACACCTTATGCTCGGCCGTCGTCGGACTCGCCTGGGGCCTCGTGGTGATGGCCATCGTGCATCCGCTGCTCAAGGCTCTGCCGTTCGGAAAAAAGAAGGGCGGGCACGAGGAGGGCGACATCCGTGCCGAACTTGCCGGCTATCGGCCCACGAAACGCGACGAGGAACCCGCCTCCTAGCCAACATCAGGAGAAGCCGAAGACAGGCGGGAAGATCACAACCACCATCGCGGCCCAGGCCCCGTAGACCGGCAGGTACTGCGTCTGCCAGCGCTCGAGCTGTGCAAAGGCGCGCCGCCTGCGCAAGAATCCGACGGCGAGCCAGGCCGCCCGGACAAGGTGCACCAGCAGCAGGAGGTTCAGGCCGAGGGCGGCGACCTTGTTGGGGCTGAAACCGAACTCGGCAATGCGGGTCAGCATCGCGGTCAGCATCACGGCGTCAACTGCAAGGGCCGCGACCACAAGCACAAGCTGCAGCGCATCCGGCAGCCTGGGCGGTGCGAGCGGATCGCGGGCGGAAATCGAGTAGAGCAGCAGGCACAGGACCAACACGAGGATCGCGTCCATGAGGATCAGCAGGTCCCGGTTGACGTCGGTGAGTCCGCCGGCAGCCGCGAAGACGCCCAGGAGGGTCAGGAGCATGATGATCGTCAGGGGCGTGAACACCCGGGTGAGGACGGGGGCGATGTTCTCGACGACGTTCTGCTTGGCCTCGACGAGCCAGGCGGCGATGATGAGTGCCCCCGGCATCGCGAAGGGCAGGATCCACTCTGCCAGGATGGGCTCCAAGTCGACGCCGACAACCTGCAGGGCCGCGAACGTGAGCCCCACCAGAACGGCGCCGCCCAGCGCCAGGAGCGTGTAGTAGATCGCGAGCTCACCGGTGAACCGTGCGAAGTCCATGCGCCGGCTGTCGGAACGCCAGCTACCGCCGGCATACGCCACCCCGGCCAGCAGCCACAGGACGATGGGGGCGTGCAGGATGGCGAGAAGCTCGGTGGAACCGCCGGAGGCGAAGGGGTAGACGTTGACTACCACCGCCAGGGCGGCGAAGGGGACGAGCAGCATCGCCGCCACGCGCGGCGTGAGCCGGCGGGTCCACACGAAGTACCCGGCGAGGAACGGGAAGACCAGCAGGCCGAGGTTGCGCGCCTGGGCCGCGCCGTCGTCGAGCCAGGCCAGTCCGGCTTTGACCGCAATGCCGGCCCCGACGGCGAACGCGAGCACCACCGCCAGCTCCCGCCACGGTGGCGTCCCGCCGTCGTCGGAGCCCTCCGGGACAAGCACGAGCTGCTTCCAGAGCCGGTCGGAGTGCTCGCGGGCAAATTCGCGCGAGACGGCGTCCAGGTTGCCCAGGCGCTTGATCGCGACGAGGAAGGCCTCCTCGTCATCGAGCCCGGTGGCCTGGCGGTCGGCGATCTGCCCGCGCAGGTGGTCCTCGAGTTCGTCGATGTCGGCGGCGGAGATCGCCTGGCGGCGCTGGACATATCCGCGCCACTGTTCGATCTGGGCCTCGAGTTCCGCGTGCGGCTCCATCATGCCCATCCCGCGGCCGTGGCGGGCGGCTGCTGGGCCGTCTGCCACACCTGGCGCAGTGCCGCGGCGACGACGGACCACTGCTCCTGCCGGTCGGCGAGTGCATCCCGGCCCGCAGGTGTGATCGCGTAGTGCTTGCGCCGGCGCCCGGCCTCGGAGGTGCCCCACAACGATGAAACGTAGCCGAGCCGTTCCAGCCGGTGAAGCAGCGGATAGAGCATGCCGTCGGTCCATTGCATGCCCCCGCCCGACAGCTCACTCACGCGCTTGAGGATCGCGTAGCCGTACAGATCGCCCTCCGTCAGTATCCCCAGCACGAGCGGGGTTGCCGACGCGGCGACCAGGTCCTTATCGATGCGCATGGCACCTCCTATACCTAGAACTGTAAGGCATCGACCATAGCAGATCTAGGTATAGCAGGCGGCGGCCCAGTTAGTGCGTGCCCGCCCGCTCCTCGATGGGCCGCGGGCTCTTCCAGACTGACTCGCGCGGGCCGGGCGGGTACGCGGCCGTCTTTCCGGCCCAGGCGATCACCAGTGCGGCGATGACAGGGAGGGCCGCGGCGGCTGGGACCAGAAGCGGTCCGGCCAACACCAGGGCGGCGGAGCCGTAGAGGGCGCCGATGGTGATGCCCAGTTGGATGGTCAGGACCGTGAGGCCGTTGGCTGCGTCTTTGTTCTCGCGGCCGGCGCGGAGGATGGCCGACTGGTTGTAGATGCCGATGGCACCCAGGCCGGCGCCCCACACCGACATCAGCACCAGGGCGAAGGCAAGGCTGCCGCCCACGAACGGCAACAGCAGCATCGAGACGGCGATTGCCGCCGTCGTAATCAAAAGCGAGCGGCGCGGGTGGGAATCAACGGTGAGCCCCGCGATCCAGATGCCGAGGAGGCCGGAGACGCCCAGGACGGTGAGGGAGAGGCTGATGGCGTAGCCGGGCAGGCCGGCGTCGCGGATGTATGGGGCGATGTAGGTGAACAGTGCGAAGTGGGCCAGGACCAGCAGTGGCCAGGCGATGGCCACGGGCTTCACGCCGGGCTGGGCGATGGCCGCGCGCAGGGAGGGGCGGGCCTCGCCGGCGGCGCGCCGGACGGACGGGAGCAGGAAGAATCCGAGGACGGCCAGGAGCAGGCTGAAGCCCGCGAGGGCCAGAAACGACGCGCGCCAGCCGAGGAAACCGCCTAGGGCGGTGCCGATCGGGGCGCCGATGGCCAGGCCCAGGCTGTTGCCGCTGAAGACGATGGCCAGGGCCTTGCCCACCTTGGCAGCCGGGACCACGCGGGCGACGTAGGGGGCCATGGTGGTCCAGAGCAGTCCGTGGGCCAGGCCGCCCACCAGCCGCGCGATCATGGCGGCGGTGAAGTTGGGCGCGAGGCCCACCATGGCATTGCTGAGTGCGAACGTCAGCACGAGCGCCACGAGCAGCGGGCGCTTCGGGACCTTGCCGAGCAGCCGTGCGGCGGGCACCACGGTGACCACGATGACGGCGGCGTAGGCGGCGGCGAGGTAGCCGGCCACCGGTTCGGAGACGTTCAGGCCGGTGCTGATCTGGGGGAGTAGGCCGGAGGGGAGCAGTTCGGTGGTGATGGCGGTGAAGGCGATGGTGGCCAGGACCATCATGGCGGCCAGAGGGAAACGCTGGGCCGCCGGCGCGGAAGTCGCGGAGGACATGGGGGAGTAGTTCCATTCAAGGAGGAGGGGGATGGAACCGGGCTCTGCGGGCCGAACAATTCCTCCATAAGTTTACCGGGTGAACGGGGTTGTTACGTGCGGGATGTGACGCAAATCTGGATGATGTAGCGCACGACGGCGGCACTCGTTTGACCGCCGCGTGGGCGTGTTTGTGGGCAGGCGGCGGCAGGTCAGGTTACTGTCGCGACAACACGTAAACAGCCCCGTCGATGCAAGGAATTAGATGGACACTTCAACTACGGCCTCCAGCTCGATTGTCGGAAAGCTGCTCGAAGAGATCTCATGGGAAAAAGCGCGAGACTACAGGGCCGGTGGCCAAGGACGTGAAAACGTGCTGACGGCCGAGGTGTTGGTTGGCTTGGACTTCTTGCCGCGAACCGATTTCTTCGGGAGTGTCATCCGCGCGGCACACGGTGCTGACGACGCGAGGCTCCAGCTCGCCGCTGAAGCCGAGGACGTGCAGATGCACTTCCTACCGGGCGATTTCAGGTTCGGCTCGGGTGCTCGCAACGCGCAGCTGGTGGTTCAGCCTGACGCCGTCTTTGAAACGCCGAGCACCTACACCCTGGTCGAGGCCAAGCGGATTCGCTACGGCAGCTTTCAACCCGAGCAACTTGCTCGTGAATACTTAGCGCTTATGGCGCACGCCGGTTCGGCTAGCCCCATCCTCTTGCTTCTCGGCGCAACGCCCCCGGTTCGAGTCAAAGGCGCCGGCCAGCTAGAAATTGCCGAAGCAGTTGGTAGATTCCTTGGTCCCGTCCTCGAGCGCGCGGGGGCAGAAGGGCTGCCTTCTGAGTCCGAGCTGATGGAACGTATTCCAGAGATCTTCTGCTGGATTTCCTGGTCGGAATTGGATGGTTGTATCGCTGACGCTGCGAGGACGTATGTGGCGGCACACCCCTCCGCAGATGGCTCCGTTCAGCGCATTGCGGCCTTTGTGCGCAACGCAATCGCTTGGCATGCCTGACGTGCAGCCGGGCCGTTAGTGCTGCGAGATCGCACGCTGCGGAACGCCTGCCATGTAGTGGAGCCGCCGATCATGGCAGCCTCCTCAAGGGGCGCGGCTTTGAAATGGACGGTCAGTTCGCGGCGCCCGGTCCGTCGAACAGCGCGCTGGTGCTGCTCTGGGGCACCACCACGTGGACGGCGTTGCGCTGGACGGTGAAGTCGGTGGGCGTGGTGGTGGCGATCTCGCCGTCGAGGTTCACCGGCAGCGGCTGGTCGGTGACCAGCCGGACACATCTGGTGGTCAGGTGGTGCACCCGGTCGTGTTTGATGAAGCTTCCGTCCTTGAGCAACCGCGCGATACTCACATGCTCCCGGAGTGGCCCCGCCAGGATCGCGTAGATGTCGAGGGTGTGGTCGTCGATCCCTGCCGTGGGAGAGACTGTGTTGCCGCCGCCGTAATGCCGGCCGTTGCCGACGGCCACCTGAAGCAGGCTGTCGAATTCCATCGGCTCGTGGTCCCCGTCGGGAAACTCGAGACGGGCCCGGAACGCCTTGTGCCGGGCATAAGCCGTTAGCGTGGCGACGCTGTACGCCAATGGCCCGATAAACCGCTTCAAGCGGGGGCTCAGGGCCTCGGTCACAGACACGGACAGGCCCACGGACGCGACGTTGAGGAATGGCTCACCGTTGGCCCGGCCGAGGTCGATGTCCACCACCTTCCCTTCGGCGATGGCAGCGCACGCCTCGGCAAGGTTGTTCGGTATCTCCAGCGTGCGGGCGAAGTCGTTGGCGGTACCCAGCGGAAGGACGCCGAGCACAACATTGGTGCCGGCAACCCGACCGGCGGCGTAGGACACAGTCCCGTCGCCGCCGCCGACAACCACCAGGTCGTGCCCGTCCGCAAGCACCCGGTCAAGCGTTCCGGCTAGGTCTGCCCCGGACAGCACGTGGTGCACGGCGGAGATGGGCACGCCTGCCTTTCGCATCGTGTCCACGGCAAGTTCGTGTGCCGCCCCTCGGCGTGATCCGGCGTTGATCACAACGGCGGCAGAGCGTGCGTCCCGGGCAGCCTTCATGTGGGCCATGTTAGGTGGTAGACCTGTGAGTCAGCCCGCCACCGTGGTTCAGGTTGGAAGTCCGGCCCTTATCTGTATGAGGGTGAGGTCCAGCAGAGGCGTAGGGACGTTGAGGCTGCGGGCTCTGCCGGCGAGGTCGCCGAGGATGTGCTCGGCTTCCGATGGGAGCCCTGCGCTGAGGTCCCGATACAGGGAGGAAGTGAACGCCGACCCCGGTTGCGTCAGGATGCCGACCGCCTGTGCGTGACCGGCGTCGGAAACGGGATGTCCTGCCGCCGCCGCCACCGCTTCGGTTTCACTGATGGCCTCCAGGATCCTGGACCGCCCGCCGGCCTCGATGATCCGTCCAACCGGAGCCCGGAACAGGCAGTTGATGATTCCTGCGGCAGCGATGAATACCCATTTCTCCCACAGGGCGCCGACTACGTCGTCCACTACCGAGAAGTCGACGCCGGGCACGTCCAGAGCCTCGGAAACGTCCGTGGGGACAGGGTTTCCGTTGAGCCCGCCCACCGTGAGGGAAGTGAGGGGCATCTGCTGGCGGACCACATCGCCGTCGAGGGTGGCGACGATCCGGGCCAGGCCGCCGAGCACCTGCCCCGGGTACAACTGCTCAAGCCGGTCCACGTGGGCCATGCCGTTGAGGATGGGAACGATGCTGGTTCCAGCCCCCACGAAAGCGCCAAGCTCGCCAAGTACGCCCTCGAACGCGGTGGCTTTGACCGTGACGAGGATCAGATCAAAGGCCTCTGACCCGTCCGGTGCGGTGATGGTTTTTACCGGGTGCGTCCGGTCAGCGGTGGGGGAGATGAAGCGTAACCCGTCGCGGCGAAGGACCTCCTGTTTGCGCGGCCGCACCAAATAGGTGACATCCCGCCCCGCTTCCTGCAGGAGCGTACCGAACGCCCCGCCTGTGGCTCCGGCTCCGACGACGAGTATCCGCATGGGTGCATACCTTCCGGGGGTAGTTTTCAAGGATTAACCGGACACAGGAGCCTGGAAACAGCAGTTGAGGCTTTGTATCCGATGTTCCAAGGCTAGGGGTTGCCCGCGCCGTCTCCGGTGTCCTCCCATATGACATCCAGATTGTGGAAGATCACGGGTCCGTCGCACAGTTCCGCCATTTTGGCAGCGAACTCCGACGTTTCCGGCCGGCCGGAGTTCTCCATCGCCGAGTCAAAGGATTCGAAGTCGACGATGGTGAAGTAGGTGCCCGGGTGGTCCCTGTCCGCCGTGGCAACAATCCGGCGGAACGTGGCCGGAGCGCCCCCCTCGGTTCTTGAGGGACGGCCCAGTTCTTCAATCTCCTTGATACGGGAGGTCTTAAATTCGATGATCTGCACAAACCCGGCCATGACGGCTCCTTGACGGCGGTGGACGTTGATGCGGATCAGACTAGTCCCCGCATCGGATGGCGAACAGGGCTGGCCTACAACGTGAGCCTTCCCACCTTATTTTGAGTAGCTCACATTAAGCCGTAAAATTGAGTACAGGCCACCGTAGCCCTTGAGTACCGCACCGGTGAACATACCCGGGCCAGCGGGGCAAGCGACACGACGCGAAACCGCCCTCCTGCTTGGGCGGCACAAGAACCCGAATGGCCCCTCATTCTGAAACTCCAAGGAGAACCCATGACTTTGCTGACCGACCGCCCCGCAACCTCCTCATCCATCACCGAAACCACTCTCACGAACGCCACCCGGATCACTGCCGCTGACACCGCGGTGCGCGGCGGCAGCTACGTGACTCTCCTCACCGGCAGCGTCCCCGCCGGCGTCGAGGGCAGCTATGTCACCGTCGCTGGCGGCCGAACCCTGGCCCCCGTCGCCCGTGGCAGCTATGTCACGGTAGACGGCACTCCCGTTGTTGCCGCCAGCGTCGTCGAGGGCAGTTACGTATCGCTTCCAATGGCGGCATAGAGCCCCAGCGCCCTGCGCGGGATAACACCACGGCGGGTAAAAAGGGAGGCCGACGGCGACACAGGGTGTCGTCGTCGGCCTCCCTTTTCGTGCCAGCCTGGCGGCTACCCCGCCACTGCCGCCTTAGACTCCTGCTTGGCTGCCATCCACTCGTTCAGCCACGGGGCCCGGACGCTCGAGGTGATCCGGCAGTCGGCCAGGAAGGTTCCCTTCGCGCCGGCGTCGATCCAGTCCGTGAGCGCGGAAAGGTCCGCCAGTGAGCGGATGATCGCCGACTCCGCACCGAGCGCGCGTGGTTCCGCGCGCCAGGCTTCTGCGCGACCGGCGTCCGGCGAAGCCGGGCCATCCAGCGTCTTCAGGATGCGTCCCGCGGCAGACTTCACGTCCGCGCTGACGAACGTGTCCACCCGGGGGTGCGTGGGTTGCAGGGTGGCATCGATCTGGATGACCTTGCTGCCCGGGCCGAGCAGGTGCCCGAACCGCATGGTGAAGGGGCTCAGGCTTGCCCCGGCCACCAGGACGACGTCGGCCTCGCCCATGAGCCCGGCCGCGGTGTCAGTGCCGAAACCGCCGGCTACGCCCAAGTACCCCTCGCCCTGGAGGAGGTTGAGCGCCAGAGCGGTTCCGGCGATCAGCGCGCCCACGCGATCGGCGAGCTCCCGGAGCTCCGGGCCGGCTCCGGCGAGATCCGCACCGCGGCCGGCGAGGATCAACGGCCGCTTCGCCCCGGCGAGCAGGCGGGCAACCTGCCCAAGGCCGCCGTCGACGTCGTCCGTCACCTGGGGTGCCAACGGCTCGGGAAGCTCCTCGTCCGCTTACGCGGCGCGGAGGAACTCGCGATGCTGGGTGACTGTAGCCCAGGCCCGTGACCGTTCGGTGAAGTTTTTCCAAGGGGCGTTTTCAACGTACTGTTCGTTCGCTGAGGCCATCGTAAATTCCCATAGGCGTCGACCCTCGGCCTTTTCACGCTTGCCCTGTTGTTCTAGCCGGTCTGCTCAAGCCGATATATCTCAAACGAACGAAACACATCGTGGGAGTTTGCCTTCTAAAGTCACCGTCTTGGCGTTTCGGTGATGGTCGCTGCGGCGAGGTTGGCCGTGGCGAGCAGGCAGACTCGCCGTGGGCATTTCCCGTGCAGAAAACCGTCCGGCTACCAGTTGTTTAGCGCCTCAGTGACGGTTGTGGCCCCCTTGGCGAGCGTGGTGCGCCAGTCGAGGCGGCCGCGCTTTTGAAGTTGACCGACAAGCAGGATGCGCGCGATGCCTAATTGATTGGCCGTTTCTTCTACCCAAGGTCCACTGATCCGGGCCGGAACCTTGGGGAACCCTTTAGGGAAGATCCAGTTGACAGCGTCGTCGTTGGCTTCGGTTTCGCGATCGGCGAGGCGTGGGTCCTTGTCGTCAAGGTTTTCGATGATCGCACACTCCTCGGTGACGTGACCTCGAAGGAGGTGACCGACTTCGTGGAGCAAAGTGAAGAAGACCTTGTCGAGCCGTTGCCCTCGTCCGGACAATCCAATCACGGGATGCTTGCCCACGAACATGGAGCAGCCATCAATCTTCGCGCCAGCAAAGGCCTCGACGAACACAAGGCGGACGCCAGCTTCAGCGAAGACCGCAGGGAGGTTCGCGAAGTCGCCCTCAGTGTGAACCGCCCGAGGTAAATCGGCCGCTATACGAGCCAGCTTGTCGGCAGCATACGGCACCTTCGGTAGATCTCTCGATCCTTCACGTCCAACACAGGCACCCCACGCCTTTTGGAGGAGGCTGACGTCTTCATCGTGGTTGGCACGCTTTGCGGCCATCGCGATATATGGCTCATCGTCCATGGAGGCCAGGCCAAACAGCTCCTGCACCTCAGCTTCGAGTGCATAGAGCGTCGAACCAGTAAGTACCCCGCGCTTCTTCAGTAGCGCGATCGGGGCCTTCATGTTGAGGCGCGCCCGACGACGAACATCGTCCAATTTGGTCTGCGTCCTCTGGTTCCCGGCCTGCTCTGCGAGGAGGTACTGGTTTTGCAGATTGAGCCAGTACTGGGCCGTGTGGCCGAGGGCAGCAGCAATCTGGGCCGCTGATTCGCGGGTGATTTCCTTGTTGCCGGTGATGATTTCGGACACGAATTGGGTGGGACGGCCCAAGACGGCTGCGAAGTCGGCCTGTGACCAGCCCAGTTCCTTAAGCTCGAGGGCCAAGAGGTCACCGACTGGTTGTTGGTTGATGGGTAGCGCATCGTGTGTCGAGGTGCTCATCTGGGTGGCTCCATATGTGCAGAGAGGTCCCCGATGACCACAGTGCAGTGGTCATCGGTTCCTTTGAATGTCAAGGAAATCTGGCGTCCTGATGACAACCGCGCTTGTGCCCGAGCGGGGTCGCCATGGTCGGACGCCTGAATTCGCAGGAAGCGCGTGTTCCGCAAATCATCTTCGATGGTTGCGGCGTGCACGCACTGGATGAGGCGGCGGAAGCCTTCGATGTCTTCGCTGCTCCATGCGGGTGGACGGAAATCGAAGTCTGACGCCAGCTGACGCAACTCCTCATCAAGATACTCCCGTTCCACGTTGCTTATTATCCATCACCCTTTCGCTGATTCACAGTATCAGGGCTCCTATGAAGGTACCGCGCGTCCTTACTCGGAGCGATTACGGCGCGCAGTCTTAACTCGTTAACTGTGAATCAGTGTAGGGGTGATTACCTATATGCTAGTCTTCAAGTAGGTCGTCAAAGCGGCGGCCATCGCATCAGGAGGTACCGCCATGCCGGCAGTAACCCACGGGGCCGTGGAGGTTGCCATCAATGGCACCGAAACCGTCCTCGACCACAGCACGGTCACCTACGAGGAACTCGGTAACCTCGCCTTCCCCGGGCACGACCCGGCGGCGATGTTCACTGTCACGTATAGGCACGCGGTGGGCCCGCGCGGCGGTGACGGCACCCTCGTGGCTGGCGAGTCGGTCACCGTGAAGAAGAAGGGGACGACGTTCAATGTCCGGCTCTCGACTCGTTCGTGATAGCCGCGACCTGTCCGCCCTCGTGGCGGACGGGTACGCGGTCCGCATCGTCAGTGGCTACCTCGTTGTCGACGATATTCCGTTCGTCAACGATGCCGGTCAGGTTCAGTGGGGCTCTTTCCTCTGCCCCTTGGACAACAACGGCCTCAACACCGTCACCCCGGCGACCCACGTCATGTGCTTTGTTGGCGGTGTTCCGCGCGACAAGACGGGTGCGCCCATGGATGGGCTCGTCAACGACGGGGTGGACAAGTGGTCGGCCGGGCCTGACCTCACCGCGGCGTGTGGGTTCTCCCAGAAACCTGCTGATGGCTACCCGGACTTCTACGAGAAAGTCACCTATTACACGCAGATGGTGATCGGGCCCGCTCAGGCCGTAGACCCGTCGGTGACGCCGTATACGTTCAAGCCGGTCGAGACTGACGAGGGCGACGGGGTGTTCAGGTACATGGACACGTTCTCGCCCCGCTACGGCATCACCGAACTCAATAACCGGCTGGTGTTGAACAAGGTCGCCATTGTGGGGCTGGGCGGCACTGGTGCCCACATCCTCGATGCGCTCGTGAAGACGCCGGTACAGAACCTCCACCTGTACGACGGGGACGTGTTCCTCAGTCACAACGCCTTCCGGGCCCCAGGGGCCGCCAGCATCGAGGACCTGCGGGCTGGGCTGACCAAGGTGGCGTACTACGAGCGTCTGTACTCGGCCATGCGACGCGGCATCCATACCCACCCGTTCAACGTGACGGTCGAGAATGTCGACGAGCTGTTGGACGCGGACTTCGTGTTCCTGGCTATGGACGCCGGTCCGGACAAGAAGGTCATCATCGACGCGCTCGTGGTGGCCGGTATTCCGTTCGTCGATACCGGTATCGGCCTCGGGAAGGACTCGACCGGGGTCAACGGCACCCTCCGGGTCACCACGTTCACCCCCGGGCACGGCGAGCACATCGACAAGGTGGTGTCCTACTTCGTCGGGGAAGACGCTGAGTACGACACCAACCTCCAGGTCGACGAACTCAACGCGTTGACGGCGAACCTCGCCGTGCTCCGCTACAAAAAGCTGCTCGCGTTCTACGCCGACCTCGAAAGCGAACACCACACCGTGTTCGACATCGACTCTGGCAACCTCAGCCACCGATTCGGCAACCGCGAGGCGGAAGGTGCCGGATGAAACACCGGCATTTCACCCCGGCGTTCGTCGTGTCCATCCCCGCTGAACCAGACCCCGGCAACCTCTACATCTCAATGGCGTACGAAACCGCTGTTCACCTATGCGCCTGTGGTTGCGCTCACAAGGTGGTCACACCGTTTGGTCCCAACGACTGGACGCTTACCTTCGACGGCACGGTGTCCCTCGACCACTCTGTCGGCAACGGCCAGTTCCCCTGCAGATCGCACTATTGCATCGAGCGCAACCAAGTCGTGTGGCTTCGGAATATGAATGCTGCGGCGACCAAAACCGCTCTCGGACGTGACCAGCGAGCTCACCGACCCAAGTTCGCCCCTGCGCGTGCACCTTGGTGGCGACGAATCAGGAGCTACTAACGATGCGCCGCAGGAAGTGGGTGGGTCTGTCCGAAACTGTGTCCTGCTGGGAGCAGCAGCAACGGCCGTCCTGTCGCGAGGCCATCCCCTTCACGGGAGCTGACCCGATCACCCGCGGCGCCACCGGCCGAGGTAAGTGCAGAAGATCCGGAAATTCGCGGTCTAGGTTGTGGTCTGTAGTCCAACGACCGGCCGAATCTGGCCTCGACGAATTCCTGCTCGACTTGTGCTTTGACTGCCTTGTACGTTGCGCCTTCGGCTTGGTCGACGTAGCCGAGCTGACCTTGACAGCCGCCTACGCTCCAGGTCCGCCAGTGAGCGGATGATCGCCGACTCGGCGCCGAGCGCGCGGGCGATGCCGCTGAAGTCCACCTCGGGGATCAGCATGGGTTTTGGGTCAGTCCCTGGGAGCCGTACTGGTGGATTTCGGCTCCGTAGGCGGCGTCGTTGTAGATCATGACGACGGCACTCCTCGCCGCCCCAACCAGCGATTCGAGGTCGGACAGGCCCATCAGGAAATTGCCGTCGCCGGAGGCCAGCACCAGGGTGCGGCCGTTCTCCACGGCGCGAACTACCACCACTGCACACGGGCCAAGCCCAGCACGTACGACACCAAAGTTATTCAGTTACTTCATTAATCAGTTACTTATTCGGCATATACGCCATGATAGTTACGTCTTAGGCCATAAAGCACGACTTGACGAAATTTTCTTCGGTCAGCACACTGGAGCGTGTTCAAGATCGAAGGAGAAACGACATGAAGATTTGCTCGTACGGCGGCAGTGATTGCGGGCAGCCTCGTCAGCTGTATAGTCCGGACGGAGTGTGCCCGAAACACCACAAGAGGATGCAGCGCTGGGGCAGCTACGACCCCCTTTGTGTTGTTGACGGTGAGGCGTGCGGCCGTGGCATTCGGCTCTACGGTGAAGGGAAGTGCCGGGCCCATCACTTTTACGGGGATGCAATCCCTTGCCTCGAGGAAGGTTGTAGTGCGATTCCAGGCCCCGAGCGAAATAAGTTCGTCGGCGGAAGGTGTGACAAGCACTATCAAGGTCTACGGGCTGCACGGGCACGTGAGGGGCGGTCATGTTTAGCCGCTAGCCGAGGAGACTGTGGGCCAGCAGAGCGGCTGTATGCCGAAATGTGCCGGAAGCATTTTGACCGCCTGAAGCTCACTGGCGCCCTTGAGCCAATCGTTTGCAGCATTCTCGGATGTGGCGTCTCGAGCGACGCTGACCCTTCAGGTCAGTTCAAGGCGGGCATGTGCAATATGCACTACTTGAGGATACGGCGTGGAGAATCGCGAGCCAGCGATTTGGGAGTGCGGCTCTGCCCGCAATGCGGCGTCGACATGTCGACGGCGAGACGGAATTCCGTGTATTGCAGTACCCGATGTCAGACTTCGGCATGGGTCGCCGCGAACATCGACCTTGTTCGCCTCCGTTCGCGCATAAGTGAGGGAAAACGGAAAGCTGCCAAGTACGGGAACCCTGGATATCAGGAGTTCGGGATCCAAGAGTGGATCGACCTCATGGAGACGCTCGAATATCGCTGTACCTACTGCGGTGGTCAGTTTGACGCCAACAGCCTCGAGATAGAACACATCGTGCCGCTCAGGCGAGGGGGGCCGCATCGACTGTCCAACATAACGGCAGCCTGTGGGCCCTGCAATGGTTCGAAGAAGGACCGCCCACTCCTGTTCGAATGGGCGCCTCGACTTTTGGGGGGACGGGCTCGTTGGGACAAGGATGCTGCACGAGGTGACAGGGACAATAAGTGGAAGCCGGAAGAGTGGAGAGACAAGGGTGGACCGCTCCCACATCTACTTCTTTGGGCGGCAAATTTCCCGGAACTACTGAGGGCCATCCGTATCACGGAGATCTTCTTCAGTGAGCCAGACGACGAACAAGAACCGGGTTCTGATGAAGGTGGCAAGGCCGCTTAGCAGGGCTTGTTGAGTTCTCTTACGACGTCGCCGCGTTGGCCGCCGGGCCCATCTGCTGGATGCGATGGGCCAATACTCAGTCCTGAGAAGGCGGTCCTCGGGCAGCTCAACGACAGTGGACGGATACGGGAGTGGTTCCCGATGTTCCGACAGCGGCGGCTTAGATGTCACTGTTTTGCGGACTACTCCCTTAGTCTCCTTAACTTGCCACCGCCGCCTTCGCGGCCTGCGAGGCCGCCATCCACTCGCTCAGCCACGGTGCCCGGACGCTCGAGGTGATGCGGCAGTCGGCCACGAAGGTTCCCTTCGCGCCGGCGTCGATCCAGTCCGTGAGCGCGGCAAGGTCTGCCAGTGAGCGGATGATCGCCGACTCGGCACCGAGCGCGCGGGCGATGCCGCTGAAGTCCACCTCGGGGATCAGCATGGGCTTTTGGGTCAGGCCCTGGGAGCCGTACTGGTGGATTTCGGCTCCGTAGGCGGCATCGTTGTAGATCACGACGACGGCGCTGCTGGCCGCCCCAATGAGCGATTCGAGGTCGGACAGGCCCATCAGGAAGCCGCCATCGCCGGAGGCCAACACCAGGGTGCGGCCGTCCTCCACCGCGCGGGCAGCCCCGACAGCGCTGGCAAGGCCCAGCCCGATGGCCTGGTAGGCGGTCCCCACCATGACCAGGTCCTGCGGCCTCGGGATGCGCCAGTACATGGGTGCCCAGCCGACAAAGTGCCCGCCGTCCTGGACCACCGTGCGGCGCTCCGGCAGCACGGCATCCAGTGCCCTGGCCAGGGCGCGCGGGTCCAGCCGGCCGTCCGGGGTCTCATCGGAGCCTGGACGATGGGCGGGTCCTCCGGCCAGGCGCTTGCGGGCTTCGGCACGCCAGGCTTCTGCGCGGCTGGCGTCCGTCGAGGCCGGGCCATCCAGCATCGCCAGGATGCGTCCCGCGGCAGACTTCACGTCCGCGCTGACGAACGTATCCACCCGGGGGTGCGTCGGCTGCAGGGCGGTGTCGATCTGGATGACGGTGCTGTCCGGGCCGAGCAGGTGCCCGAACCGCATGGTGAAGGGGCTCAGGCTCGCCCCGGCCACGAGGACCACATCGGCCTCACCCATGAGGCCGGCCGCGGTGTCCGTGCCGAAGCCGCCCGCGACGCCGAGGTATCCGTCGCCTTCGAGGAGGTTGAGCGCCAGCGCGGTTCCGGCGGTCAGTGCGCCGAGGTGGTCGGCGAGCTCCCGGAGCTCCGGGCCGGCTCCGGCGAGATGGGCACCGCGGCCGGCGAGGATCAGCGGCCGCTTCGCCCCGGCGAGCAGGCGGGCCACCTGCCCAAGGCCGCCGTCGACGTCGTCCATCACCTGAGGTGCCAACGGCGCCGGAAGCTCTTCGTCCGCAGCCTCGAGTGCCGCGAGGTCGTAGGGAATGGCAATGACGACGGCGGTGCGCTTGGTGAGTGCGTACTCCACCGCCTGCTGCGTGATGGCGCCCGCGGCGTCGCGGGTGACGGTGAAGGTGGCCGCGCCGAGGGCCGCCGCGATTGCCGTCTGGTCCACGTCCTGGGGCCGGGCGCCGCTGCTCGGGGCGTCCCCGGTGACCAGCACCACGGGGATCTGGGCCTGGACCGCCTCGGCGAGGGCGGTGAGTGCATTGGTGTAGCCGGGGCCGTAGGTGGTGGTGCCCGCTGCGAGGCGACCTGACGTCCGGTAGTAGGCGTCGGCCGCGGCGATGGCGGCGCCTTCATGGCGGACGGGGGAGAAGCGGAGGCCCAGCTTTTCCGCGGCGTCCAGGAAGTAGACGTTTCCGTTGCCCATAACGCCGAATACATCGCTGAGGTAGCTGCTGAGAACCTGCGCCACGCGGCCGGAAACGGTGAGAGTAGTCATGCAGGAAGCTTGTGGGCTGGTCAGCAGATAGGCAAGAGAGTCGAGTTCGATTGGGATATTTGGCAGGAGGGTGCTGGACTAAGTGAAAATATGCCCACTGTGGTGCGCGTCACCCGAGTTTTAGGTCGAAGGGCGGGATTCCTGCTCCGAGAGCCGGCTGAGGAGGCCGTCGTAGCGGGGCGGCATGAGTTCCAGCACGGAAATGGCTGTGCTGGTCCGCTGGATGCCCGCGATTTCCAGGATCTGGTTGGTGATGCGGTAGAGATCGGCCGTACTGCGGGCCACCACCTTGGCCATGAGGTCCGCGTCCCCGGTGGTGGCGTGCACCTCGATGACCTCCGGAATCGCGGCGAGCCCGTCTTCCACTGCACCTGTTCGGGTCTGGCTGATGGACAGTGAGAGGAAGGCCATCAGGTCATAGCCAAGCGCGGCGGGATCCAGCCTCCGGCTGAAGGAGCGGAGGGCGCCGCTGCGCTCGAGCCGTGCCAGCCGGGCGTGGACCGTGTTCCGTGCGACGCCGAGCGTCCGGGAGAGTGCCAGGGCGCTGGCTTCCGGATCCTGGTCGAGGGCCAGGATGATCCTGCCGTCGAGGGAATCCACGGTACGGGGGTTCGGGATGGTCATATTTTCACCACAGACAGTTGAAGTTGAGCAGAAGTCCCAATGGGTTGAGCGTATCTTGCATTGTGGGCCGGGTCACAACATGATCGTTCCTCATGACCCGTGATCAGCTCCTAACCGCACCGGACACCGCGCTCCCCACCCTTCGCGGCGCGGTGTCCGGCCTCCCGCCCTACGTCCCGGGCCGGCGCAGCGCCGGCTTGGACATTGCAGCCCTCGCCAGCAACGAAAGCCACTACGAGCCACTGCCCGCTGCCGCCGCCGCGGTGGCCGCAGCGGCCGGTACGATGAACCGCTACCCTGACAGTGCCGCCGTCGAACTCCGTGAACGGATTGCGCAACACCTCGGCGTCACGGCCGCGGAGGTCGCGGTGGGGCCCGGCAGCGTCGGTGTCCTCCAGCAGATCATCACCGGCCTTTGCGACGCTGGGGATGAAGTGATCTTCGCGTGGCGTTCCTTCGAGGCCTACCCCATCCTGGTTGAGCTGGCAGGCGCCCGTCCGGTCCGCATCCCGTTGGACGACCGTGAGGGCCACGACCTCGAGGCTATGGCCGCGGCCGTCACTGCCCGCACGAAGGTCATCCTGCTCTGCACCCCCAACAATCCCACCGGGGTGCCGATCAGCCACGAACCCATCGAGGCCTTCCTGCAATCCGTCCGGTCCGACATCCTCGTGGTGATCGACGAGGCCTACGTGGAATACGCCGAAGCGGGCAGCGGCCCCGATTCGCTGGCGCTCTACAGCCAGTACCCGAACGTCTGCATCCTGCGCACCTTCTCCAAGGCCTACGGACTCGCCGGCCTGCGTGTGGGATACGCCGTGGCGGCGCCGGGCATCGCTGAGGGACTGCGCCGGACCGCCCTTCCCTTCTCGGTGAGCGCGCTGGCCCAGAAGGCGGCCATCGCGTCGCTGGACGCCGCGGACGAGATGGAAACGCGGGTGGCCGCCGTCAGGCAGGAGCGCGCCCGGATGGCCGCACAACTGGAAGCCCAGGGCTGGAAACTGCAGCCGAGCCAGGGCAACTTCCTGTGGATCCGTGCGGATGACGATCTCTGCGCGAGGCTGGTGGACGCCTTTGACCGCGCAGGCATCCTGGTCCGGGCGTACCAGGGAGACGGCGTGCGGATCACCGTTGCCGGCCCCGCCTCCAACGACCGCGTACTTCGGCTCCTGGAAGCCCACGCAGCCTCGACAATCGACTGACCTGAAACCCCCATCCGTTCCACCTACAACCAGAGGACTCCCCATGGAACAACAGACAATGACGTCTGGCCGCGCACTGGGCGCCGCACTCAAACCCCGCCAGCTCACCATGATGGGCCTCGGAAGCGCCATCGGCGCGGGCCTCTTCATCGGCTCCGGCGCTGGCATCCAGGCCGCCGGCCCGGCCGTGCTGATCTCCTACCTCGTGGCCGGCACCCTCATCATCCTGGTGATGTGGGCGCTCGGCGAGATGGCCGCCGCCAATCCGGACAGCGGTGCCTTCTCCGTCTATACCGCCAAGGCCTACGGGCCGGTGGCCGGTGCCACGGTGGGCTGGCTCTGGTGGCTGCAGCTTGTGGTGGTCATCGCGGCCGAGGCGCTGGGTGCGGCAGGCCTGCTGGCCACCATCTTCCCGGCCCTGCCGGTGTGGCTGATGGCCTTCGTGTTCATCGTGGTGCTCACCGCTGTGAACCTCACCAGTGTCAAGAACTTCGGCGAGTTCGAGTTCTGGTTTGCCCTGCTCAAGGTGGCAGCAATCGTCGGGTTCCTCCTGGTGGGCGCTGCCCTGCTCTTCGGCTGGCTGCCGGGCGTGCAGTCGCCGGGCCTGTCCAACTTCACCGGTGCCGGATTCGCACCCGACGGTTTCGCCGGGATCGCCACGGCACTCTTCGTGGTGGCATTCGCGTTCGGCGGCACGGAGATTGTGTCCGTGGCGGCAGCTGAAACCGCCGAGCCGGCCCGCAGCGTGCGGACAGCAGTCCGAACCGTGCTGTGGCGCATCCTGGTCTTCTACATCGGTGCGATCTTCGTGATCGCGGCGGTGGTTCCCGTGGGTTCGGCGGGGCTGAAGAGCCCGTTTGCCGCCGTGCTGGACGCCGCCGGCATGCCCGGTGCGGCCACGGCCATCACACTGGTAGCCGTCGCGGCACTGCTCTCCGCCCTCAACGCCAACCTCTACGGCGCCTCCCGGATGGCGTTCTCCCTCGCGGAGCGCGGCGAAGCGCCACGCCTGCTTGCTTCGGTGTCCAAGGCCCGGGTTCCGGTTGTGGCGGTCCTGGCCAGCGTCGCCTTCGGCGTTGTCACGGTTGTGCTGGAGCTGGTCTTCCCGGAGATGGTCCTTCCCGTCCTGCTCAACATCGTGGGCTCGACCTGCCTGCTGGTGTGGACGTCCGCGCTCTTGGCCCAGCTCGCGCTGCGCCTCCGGGCCGACCGCGAGGGAACGGAGCTTCCCCTGCGGATGCCCGGCTTCCCGTGGCTCACGGGCTTCGGTCTCCTCATCCTCGCTGCCATCTTCACGGTGGGCTTCATCGGCGAGGATTCCCGTCCCCAGCTCCTGAGCACGTTCGGACTCGTGGCGGTGCTTGCGGTGGCGAACTGGCTGCACCACCGGTCTGGCAAGGTTGCGGGTCCCCTTGAATCTTCGGACGGTGCCAAGCAGCCGGCGCTCGTCGACTGAACTAGCGGCCTGAATCACTTCGTGGGTTGAGTCCATGCGGAGTGCGCGTCAGGCTTTGGCCGGGCGCGCCCTTCCGTCCTGTTTTGCCGAGCTGGCCATGTCGGGCACGAATTCGGCCGGTGAAGGGTGGCGTCGTAGGCTGCCTGTTCGTCGTCGATGACCCCGCTGGAGAGCCGGACTTGTCCATTCGCAATTCACTTGATCGAGAGTTTGCACGCGTCGGGACCTACTGGGCCTGGATCCATGAATAGAATCGCCATGGATCCAAGTGCGGCACTGTCGGATTCTCGCCTGTATGCCGCGTTCACGCCTCCTGAGAGGTTCTACCAAAAGGAGTAAGCGATGGCCGATATCGATAGCATCACGTTGGAGGCGGAGCTCGTCGGAGAGGACGCCACGCGTGACATTGCGAAGGCGGTCAGCGCCCGTCACACTATTGCTCGCAAGTACGTCATGAGGCTCCGCCGACGGCATCCGGACGCGACGCCCGCTGAGGTAATCCAGATGTTGGAGCGTCACTACGCAACCTCGATCACCACTGCTGGTGCTCTTATCAGCGCCAGCGCCATCGCGGCTGATATTGGTATCGCGATGATTCCTGGAGTAGGGGCCGCAGCAGCCGGCATGAAGAGTGCGGGACAACAGGCCGCCAAGAAAACCGGCAAGGAAGCCGTCAAATTTGCCGCTAAGAGCGCTGCGAAACAGGCCGCAAAGAACATGGCGATGGGTACTGCGAAAAACGGTGCACAGCGAGCTGCTGCACTCCTTCCCGCGGGCGACGAGCAGTTGCAGTTCGAGATCACGGCGGTTTTCGCGCTCGCTATTGCCGACATTCACGGAATGGATCTGGACAAAGACCAGGCACTCGCCCTTGTCTACGGGCTTTCGAATGAACGCGTTAGCCAGAAACAGATCGCGACGATGGCCACAGACCTATCGGGCGCGTCGGCTGAAGGTGTCGTCGGTGTTGGCAATACGATTGCTGCTGGCCGCGCGGATTGGTCGCACTGGGCGAACACGCTCGCGGATACCCTCCCTGGAGGCGCCGCCCAGAGTTTGGTTCGGACCATGGAGACCGGGGAGCTGGACACCGTGCGCCAAAATTTGAGCGGAAAGCAACAGGCAACGATTGAATATGGGGTTGGAGCCCTAACTGGAGGCGTCACGCGCTTCGTGTTCGGCCGCGAAGTCGTGACCGCAGCCCGGGCCGCGTTCGCCGAAGCGCCGGACACGTTCCCCAAACATCTTGCCATTCCTACCGAACCTGAGGCAGAGGACGGCGACGCCGACCAGAACCGAGCTCTTGCAGCCATGGAAGATGCCGCGAAGATGACGGGAAATTGGATTGCTGGCACGGCCAGCACAGTCGGAGGCGGGGTTGCAACGGGCGCTGTGGCCGTCGGCGCCGGCGTAGCCACCGCAGCCGACACGGTATCGCGCGCGTTCCGGAGCGTAGACATCGACGGGGACGGAATCCTAGATGAGCCCCAGGCCCTCAGCGCGATCAAGGGTGTCGGCGGCGCCATCGCCGGTACGGCGGGCTCGGTCGGCGGGAGCGTCGCAGGTTTGTTCAAGCGGAAAAAGCGCGGCGAGGAGACGTCTGGCGGGTCTGAAACCGGCAGTGAGGAGGCGGCCGAGAAATAACTCGGTGGTTTCGCGACTGCGGAGCGTCCCGGGGTGGAGGGCGCGCGAATAAGCTCCCCCCGCAATTTCCAGGACCGGTGGGGCGTGCCGTAGTCGGCCGCCCCTCGCATCCATATATGGTTCGAGAGGACTTGACATGGCGATCTGTTGTGGCTGTCCAACCCCGCGGAATTTAGAGGGTATCGACGTCGAACGGAACTGGAGACTCAATCGTCGTGAACTTTTTCAAAGCAGTTATGAAATTCTTCAAGGCACGGATTCTGCTCTGGCCGGCCTTGCTGCTCGTGGTGCTGCTGGGTGGGGGAGCGGTCGCCGCATTCGCATCCGGCGGACTTAACGCACTCGCCCTCAAGTCCCTGTTCAGCAGCGGCTCCAGCGAACGTGATTCCCAGGTGGTTCAGGCCGTTACGCGCGTGCAAGAGGTCGCCTTGCTCAGCCTTCACATCGAGGGCATCGATAGGTACGAAAGCAATAGGGAAATTTTCGGCGTTACCATCCCCGCGAGCGAGAAAACCACTCTGCTCCAGTACAAGTTTGACGCGAAATTAGGCGTTGATGGCTCGAAGGTGAAGATCGAACGCACCGGTCCAGAGTCGTTGCGCGTAACCATCCCTGGATCCAAGTTCATCGGCTTTGACAATCCCAAGTTCGAGGACCCCCTTGAGAGCAACAACCCTCTCAGCTGGCTGGCTGAGCCGGCCGTCCAAACGCGGATGGTCAACAACATTCTCAGCGATGAGAACAAGCAAAAGTACATCGCCCAAAATGAAGAAGCCTTGAAAGATCAAGCCAAGGTGTTCTACCGGGGAATAATTGCCAGCGTCGCTCCCGAAGTTACCATCGACTTTGAGTTCATAGGATAGATGCTTGCAGCGTCCCCTCCTCGCCGGATGAATTGCTCACGGAGAAGCTGAAAGCACCTCTAAACGACACCATGGTCCTCCCGGCGAACGATCAATCCACGCTTGAACGGCGCCGGCGCTAAGTTACACAAACCTTTTAGCCCTAAGAAGATTCTGTAATCCGCCCAGGATGAGCTATTTGTCAGGGCTCGGGCCTACAGTGCTCCCATGACTCCCGACGAAACGGCCCCCATCGAGCAGCAGAAGAAACGTGCAGTGTCGCGGAAGTGCCCGGTGTGTGGCAGTGAGGCCTGGCGGATTGTCTACGGGATGATCATGCCCTGGGATCGCGAAACAATGCCGAAATCCGAGTTCGCTGGTTGCATGATCGTGCTAGAAGAGCGCATCTACCCCGCCACGGGCAAAGCCGAATGGGGTACGCCCAAATGGGCCTGTCAGAACCCGGAGTGCCATCACCGCTGGTGGTGAGGATTAGCTGATCCGGTACACCTTCCCGATCGCCGGCATATGGATCAGGGTTTCGACGACGGGCCGCCCGGTGATGGACTCGATGGCCTGGGCGTACCCACGCATCTGGCCGATGTACTTGTCCTTGATATGGCCGACAGGGTCCTTGCCCGGATAGGACTTGTGGTCTACCAGCACATATCCTGCAGGCGTCTCCAGCAGGAGGTCGATCCAGCCCTCCATGAGCTGGTTGTCAGCATTCCGCCAAGCAACCGACTGCTCCGTGGTGACTGTCGCGCCGGGGTAGTGCCGGGCGAAGAAGGCGAACATCCGCTCACCCGCTTCTACGACGACACTGGGCTCGACGGCCGTGGCCGCGCCCCAGCGATCCAGCAAACGCTGTGCTGCCGAGAGCCGGGCGGAGTCCCCCATCTCACCGAGAGGCAGGGCGAAGTAACCATGGATGGCGGAACCCACCTGGTCCCAGTTGGCCGCGCCGTGCGGAATCAGTTGCGGACCAAGGGCTGCCGCCTCCGTGACGTCGGCTGCGAAGCCGAAGCTCTCCAAGGAGCTAGCGGTCAGCCGGGCGGCTTTATGCGAAACCGGCGCATCAGCGGTGAGGCAGTCCTCGTACTCGACAGTGGGGCCGCCGTCTGTGTCGGCGGGTCCATCTGCTGGCTCGTAGCCGAACGCCTCCATGGAGAGAGTGTTTTCGCCGGTTCGCCCTTGGACCGTCAAGGTTGCTTGGTTACCGGCTCCCTCAGTCCACTCCACAATCGGGCCGGTCCCCAGCGAGTTGAACGAAGCCGGCGCGGGTTTGGCGGCCGCCAGGCAGGTCACGCTGACGGAGCGGGTCAGGCCCACATACAGCACCCGCGCCGAGTCGGACTGGCGCCGTGCCAGGACCCGCTGCGCTACAGCCGAGGAGTCGGCCACTCCGGACAGCGGCTTGAACCCCTTTTTACCGAAGGGCCACGGCCAGAAACGAATCCAACGTCCTGAGAGAGGGTTGCTGACGTCGATCTCATCGACTCCTTCGACAGCCACGACCCACAGCTTCGCGGTGATATCGGTGTCGAGGCTCGCCAGCACGACGGCCGGCCACTCCAGCCCCTTGGCCTTGTGGTAGGTCAGTAGGTTCACGACGTCGTCGCCGAAGTTCTCGCTGCCGGTGCTGTCGGCGTCTGCGAGGAAATTGAGCGAGCCGCTCAGCGTTACGGGCTTGCTGAGTGCGGCACACGATTCGTAGTACTGCTCCAGCAGCGAGCGCAGCGCGTCCAGATTCTTGAGCCGGGTTCCCGGGTTGCTCCACGTCTTGATGAGCCGGGCCAGCCCGAGGCGCGCTGTGACCTCTTCCATGATCTCGGTCGGCGTGCACAGCTTGGCCAAGTGGCGGAGCTCAACCAAGCCGGACACCAGCGGGTCGCTTGCCCAGCGCTGGAGCTCTGTGGTCGGCTCTTCGGCGTCGAACAGGGCCGGGACCCACCGGCCGAACTGGGGATGATCTGGATGCAGGTGTGCCAGCTCAGCCAGGGCCACGGTGTCGTCGTCGGACGCGACGAAGGCCATCCCGGCGCGGACCAGCTGGATTTCTCGTGCGGCGAACAACGAGGAGGTGTTGGTGGTTGCCTTAACACCTAGCGCCGCCAGTTCTCCGGCGATGGCAGCCACGTCTACATTCGTCCGGGCGAGGACCGCGACGTCGGACCCCTTGAAGCCCCGGCGCTGGATGAGATCCACGACGCCGGCGGCGACGGCCCGCCGCTGCTCCGGCACGGTTTTCGCTGCTAGGGTCCACGCCTCCCGGGCGCCGCCCAGGGCATTCTTGGGATGGGACTCATCGCGGCGGGCTTCGGGGACCGTCAGACGGACTTCGTCCTCGCCGAGCTCCGGGAACATGGCGAGGCTGATCGCGTTGGAGAGGTCGATGACGGCTTCCTTGGACCGCCAGGAATCATGAAGCTGGGTCTTGCTCTCAACCCGGGCGGCCACGGCTTTCATCAGCTCCGGATCAGTGCCCCGGAATTCGTAGATGGCCTGCTTCGAGTCGCCTACCCAGACCACCTTGTGCACCAGCTCGGCGAACTTGGTGAACAGCTGGAGCTGCAGCGGGCTCGTGTCCTGGAACTCATCCACCACCATGAACTTGATGCGGCCGGTGATGGAGTCGCGGAACCCTTGGTTGTTCTCCAGCAGGTCCAGCACCAGCGTTTCCTGGTCGACAAAGTCGATGAGTCCGTACTGCCGCTTGAAGTCCGCGAACCGGTCCAGGCAGGCAGCGGCGCAGGCAAACACCAATTCGGTGAACTCCCGCAGCTCGGTCTGGAAGGCCGGGTTGGAGGCCAGATCGACGTCGACCGCAGAAATGTAGCTCTCCAGGTGCCGTTTGGCCTGTGCGTTGGGGACGCCGGCCGCCTCGATCCAGAAACGCCAAGGAGCTTCCTCTGGCGAGGCATGGGTCAGGACCGGCTCCAGCAGGGCGATCGAGGCCAGGAGGTTCTTTGGTGGAGTCTTGCCGGATTCGGCGATCTCCGCAGCCAGCCCGCGAAGGCTCATGAGCCCCTGGAGGAGCTGGTTGAACCAAGTTGCGCGGTCGTCGAGACCGGCCGGACCCAAGACCTGCTGTAGTCCCTGCCATGACGCCGCGGCGGAGTGCGTCAGCGCCGAGGGGGCAATCCTGTTGCTGCGGGCGGCATCCGTGATGTCCCGGACGACCTTGCGCCAGTCGGGGTCGGTGCCCCGGATGTCGGCTTCGCCGTCGTGTCCCAGCCGGCGGGCGAGAGGCTGGATCCGCGGAGTGAACTCTGCGAACACGGCGTCCGTGGCGAGCTGGAAGATCCGGAACTGTTCGTCTTCGGCGATAACCTGCAGGGCCGGCGACAGCCTGGCGTCGACCGCGTATTCCCGGAGCAGCCGGCCGCAGACGCTGTTGACGGTGCCCACCATGCTGACGGACATTTGGCGTGCGGCGTCGGGGCGTTCCTGGCCGAAGAGTTCGGCTTGGACCCGGTCGATCAGTTCGGCGGCGGCCTTCTTAGTGAAGGTGGTGGCCAGGATCTGGCTGGGCTTCGTCCCGTTGTTGATGGCCCGGGCAATCTCGCCCATCAGGCTGTAAGTTTTGCCTGTGCCGGCGCTGGCCGTGATCATGCTGACGTTGTTCAGGGCGTGGTTCATGACGGGTCCCCCTTGAGGCCGCAGAGTGCGGAGAAGTCGCAGAAGTTGCAGGGCGGCTTCTGGTAAAGCCGGCCGTCTGCCGTTGCCGTGTCCCGTTGCTCGGCAGACGAGCCCAGTTCCTGACGTCCGGCCGCCAGGACGCGGCCGCCGACCACTTCTGAGATGGAGAATTCGGCGGCGCGGACCGAACGCCGCCAGGTGCTCCGGCTGGATGTGGGGCTGGCCAGGGCCGGGCCGAAGAGGGTGCTGGTCGAGGCGAACTCGCCCTGCTTGAGCATGTAGTAGGACATCGCTGCGTCTTCGGCGACGGTGGACATGGGGTCCGGACCGTCGTCCAGGGCCCAGTGGTAGAGGGCAAGCTGCATGGCGTCCCCCTGGGTGATTTCTTCGCGGCGGTACTTCGAACGGTTGGTCCACTTGAGGTCGATCACGACGGGTTCGGCTTGCTGGTCCGCGGCCAGGACATCGATGTAGCCGGAGACTTTGACTTCGATCTGCGTCCCGTTGACGTTGAACAGGGCCGGCTTGCTGAACTCGTGCTCAGTGGCGCGGATGTAGACCCCTTGCGTCTGCAGGGTCTGGAAAAGCTTGATGACCGAGTTCTCGATAATGGGCCGGAGGCCAGCGAGTTTGCTGCCGTGGCCGGGCAGGAGTAGCTCCGAGGCGTAGTGCGGCACGAGTTGGTCCAGTTTGGCCTGGACTTCCGCCGGCTGGGGCACGGCGCGGTTCGCGACGTAGAGGTCGCCGAAGAGTTCTTCGACGACTCGGTGGACCAGGGTGCCGATCATGGTGTTCCCGGTGGGCACGGACTGCGCGTCGCCTACCTTCAGCCGGCCCTTCTTCTCCAGAACCCACTTCATCGAGCAGCCAATCAACGTGTTGAGCTGCGAGTAGGAGAGCTTGTCCGGCATGAACTCCGGCCGGGGACCCAGCTCATGGGATGCCGGCACCGGCCTAGTCTGGGCGGGCTGCACTGGTGTCAACGCGGCGGTTCGGCCCGCCAGGCGCCAGACACCGTCGCGCACCAGCTCGGCGGGTGTGGTGCTGAAGGCCGAAATGGCGTGCTCCACCGCCTTCTTGTTCTCCTCCGGGGTTCCCGGTAGGGGCGTCGGGAGGGTGCTGAAGGCCAGTGAGGACAGCATCGGGTGGGCCTTGGTGGGCTCCCCGCTGATCTCCGCGGCGCGCACCAGCAGCAGCCGCCGGCAGTGCCGTGCGGCGTTCACCGCCACCGAGAGTTCCAGCTCTGCCAGGGCAGCAGGATCAGGCAGGACGACGCCGGCGCCCAGCAGGGCCTGGCGTTCGGCGTCGTCCCAGTGACGGGACCGGGCCTGGCCGTCATCCTGGCACCCCCACCAGACGAGCGTGTCGACGTCGTCGCACAGTTCACCGAGGCTGCGCAACGTGACCCACGGCGCCGCCTCGCCGCCGGCCAGGGGGCTGGCACTGGCGGGAATGACGGATTCCAGGATCCGCGCGATGGTTTTGCGGGTTACCGGTTCCGGACCGTCGATCAGGGCCGTGAATTCATTGAGCTGGCTGAGGACGGATTCGAGTTGCGGGTAGAGCTGCACGCGGCGGCTGAGCTGGGTGCGCAGCCACTGTGCGCGTTCGACGACGGCGGCGCCGGTGACAGTTCCGTCGTCGGTCAACAGCCCGGTGCCAAGAAGCTGGTCCAGCTCTGCCGCGACGGCGGGGCCGAGGCTCTCGTCCCCGCTGATCTTTTGCAGGGCGCTGAGCCATTCATCGCCGCCGGTGCCCGGCTGGGCGGCGAGGGCGTGGAGGAGATGCCGGGCGGCTGCGCGCCGGACGGGGCTGACGGGGAGGTTGAGGAACTCGCCCAGCAGCTGGACGTCCACCGGTCCCCAGATGACGGTGAAGAACAAGGGAATGATCTGGTCGATGGCTCGCCAGCGAGAGCGGCTGCTGACACCGATTCGGGGCAGTCCGCGGCGCTGCAGTTCTTGATCCAGCAACGCAGTGCTCGCGGAGGCAACGACGGCGGAGCGATCCGTGGCGGGTTCACCTGCGGTTGTCACGGCAGCCGCGAGCCAACGTGCCGTGTGCTCCGCGGCTTCCCATTCTGTCCTGGCGATGAGAGCGGTTACTTCGCCCACGGGCTCCGTCGGGACCGCCGGCTCCAGGACCTTCACGCCGCGACGCTCCAAAGCGCCAATAAGGCGCTTCCAGATGGCCGGGAACGAGCCGCGGGGGTGCTGGAGCTCCAGCCACGAGATTCCGAGCGGCCAGTTGGCTGTGGCTTCGCTCTCGAGTTCATGGATGAGTTCAAGCGGGTAGTCGGCGAACGCCCGGTCGAGGGGGAGCCGGCTCTGTTCCAGGGCAGCGAGGGCTTTGAGCTTGGCGGTTGAACCGTCAGGGGCGAGGCCCGACCATCCGTTGACGACAAGTTCGTCGCGCATGTTCAACAGGTCGATGGCCGTGGACCACGGATCGACAGAGAAGGAACCGTGGAACCAGGCCTCCGGGCTGTCCTGCTCCGCGAGCCGGGCCATGTACTGCCTGATCCTAGTGGAATGCCGCGCGTCGGGTCCGGTGAGCCCGAGGCGGGTCTGCAGGAGCTGCGCCAACCCCAGGGGACCGAGCCGGACCGTGCCGAGTGCGGAATCACGATAGGTCCATGGAGCGCGGTCCAAGTACAGGCCAAACAAAACGTTCACATCATCCCCCGGGACGTGTTGGAGCGACAGTTCCTAGATCATATGGGCAGGGTCTGACAAAGAACGGTGTGACGCGTTTGCTGCCACGGAGCAGCGACTGGTCAATGAACGTTGCAGAGTTCTCCATGGGTGTCGGGCCGCCGTTCCTGCTTGTTTGAACTGCTAGGACAGGCGTTAGCTGCCTCGCCGACAAATATGGCCCGGCCTCTCTCCGCTCTGACGTTGTCGCCCGGTCAGGACCGGCTTTCACTCTAAAACCAGGTTCGGTGGATCCCACGCCTGCGTACGCGACAGTGCGAGCTTCAGCTCCCGGCCTCCGGCTTCCTCCAGCAAGCCCGAGTCGCCAACAACCACCAGCAGGCTCCTTGCCCGGGACAGCCCGACGTAGAGTTGTTCGGCAGCCCGGTGCATGTCCTTGAAGCCGTTGACGCAGAGGACCACCACGGACCGTTCCAGCCCCTTAAAGCCCAGGACGTGGCCGTAGAATTCGGCTTCACCGGCGTGGAATTCGCGCCAGTAGTCTTCGGTGGCGCCGCGCTCGAAGAAGTCCAGGTGCACCGGATGCCGTTCCTTGGTGGTGAGGAGGGCGATCTGGTTGTTGGCCCAGCCCTCCGCGATGAGCGCGTCCACGCAGTCTCCGGCAACGTCGAGCGCCTCCCCGGTGGAACATTCGACCCGACGGACAGGCAGGCCTGTGCTGCCACGCGGAGTGAAGTAATCACCCGCGAACGGCTTGAAGGTTTCGGCTATTCTGCGCGTGTTCCGGAGGTTCTCATCTATGTGGATGGGAAGGAACGTAGCGGTGGGTCCGAAGGTGAGGTCCGCCGTCGAGCCTCCCCACCGGCTGTAGACGTCCTGGCGGTCGTCCATGAAAGCGTACACCTCGGCCGTATCGGGGTCTTTGGTGCAGGCGAGCAGTGCCTCCCACCACAGCGGGGCAAAGTCCTGGGCCTCGTCGACGATGACGGCGTCGAGCTTGTCCTCTGGCTTCATTCCAGCGGCCAACTCTTTGAGCAGACGGGGCATTTCGACGTCGAAGTAGTCCTGTCCGGACCCGTCCGGAACGCCCAGCCCGCGCACGTATTCGTGGAACTCGCCGGTGAACACGGGCTTGGCCTGGCGCCAGGTGGAAACACGATCCTGCAGGTACTGCCCGAGCCCCTTGTTGTAGCAGAAGAGGCCGACGCGTTTTCCCTGCCTGCTGAGCAGTCGGGCCTTCTCCACGGCCAGCCAAGTCTTCCCGCTGCCGGCACCACCGGTAAAGCGAATCCGTGGGAGGGACCGGGTTGCCCTTAGCAATACGGACTGACGCTCCGTGAGGTGGTCCTGGACGTCTTCATCTTCCTGGGGATTGCCGGAGGGCCCGACGGCGGTGTCCAGGCTTCCGCTCAGCTTGCGGACGATCCGCTCCAGGAAAGCCGGGGCCAGCGGTGATGCTCCGCCGCCTTCGTTTTCTATTGCACGGCGGACAAGATCAGCGGGGGATTGGCTTTCAGCCTGATCAAGGATCAGGGTGCGGGGGCACCCCGCCATGGTCCAGTCCCGCGGCACATCCGTGTATGGGAAGCTGACCATGTAGACGCAGCGGCTGCTCACGCGGGACCCGAGCTGGTCCTCGAGCCAGCTCTTCAGCGCATGTAGTGAGCTTTGCGACTGCGCCACCGGGCTCTGGATTTTATGCCCGCCGCTGCGGTCCGACTGGTACCACTGGCCGTTGGAGATGCTGATCTGGCCGCCTTTGACCTCGATGGAGGCCATACCCAAGCCGGGCCAGAGGACTAGCAGGTCGATCTCGTATTCGTTGCGTCCGTCACGGACCTGGACGGAATGGGCGAGCACACACTCGTCCGGGAGGCTTCTCTTCAGGGCGTCCCAGACGGCCTTTTCGGCCAGCTGTCCCTCACCGAATTCCGGTTCCTCCGGTATGCATCTCATGCGCTTCCCTCAGCAGCGCTTCGTAGCCGCTCGATGTCCTCGGGGTAGCTCGTTGAAAGCGATGGCCTTGTGCCGTGCGCACTTGGATGCTTGAGGAAGCAGATCAGCCTATCCCGGCCTCCAAGCGTCATCTGGACGAGGTTATGCTCCCGATATGGCGTGCCGACCTCGGTGTACTTCCCGAACATCGGGCGCTCCTGGAAGACGTCCGGATAGGCAAGCCTCAGTGTCTGCGCGGCTTTGCTGCCGACAACGACGATTAGCCCGGCCGGGGACGCGGCCAGAATGCGGTCCATGTGTTTGGAGGCGCAAAGTGGTGCTGCCTCGGAGACGCCTTCTTCGCCATTGGACTTGCAGTGGACCACTTCCGTCATGACTGCCTGTTCGTACCACGGGTTCACGGAACCCAGCAGAGCCACAGTTTGCTGCTCAACCCACCCCCAGTAGGGTTCGGGAGTTCCCCATGCAGGCCCATCGTTCGTATCCACTTTTCGATGCCGGCGATCCAGGACCCATCCGTGTTCCGGGTTGAATCGGTTGATCATGAAATCGGCAATGCCCGAATCGGGCCAGTCAACGGTGGGATACTTCTCGGCGATGCGCTTTGCACGCCACTTGGAAGCAGGGTTGCCAGCGCTGATGGCCGGATTCGACGACAAATAGACGATGCGGGCGGACGCCAAGTTTCCGGCCCAGGCTTCGGGCACCTGAAAAGGCCCGGCGAACGCATCCTGGGAATGCACTATCTTTCGGCATGGGTGACGGAGGCCCTCATCCGTCACCTTGTCCACACGTACGAGCTCACTGCAACGGGCTACGCTCAGTGCGAGTTCGTCGATGTAAAGGGGCATGATGACTCCGGTTTTCTTAGTTCGCGGTGCCGGCGAGCGCCGACGTGGCTATCTGCTTGCCGTGCATCCAAAGGACGATGTCCATAACTCTGAGGTCGGAAATTGATTCTTCGATTCCCGACATCGCTTTTATCCTTCGCAAGCGCTCGGACAACCCGGGGTCTTCCAAGAAAGCGCTATGCCAGGCTGTCCACTGGGTGTCGGAATCTTTGAGCCCCATCAAAGGGGCCACTGCGGAGTCATAAATCGGAATTAGCCGGGGACGTTTGCGGGCCAGGATCTTGCTGGCTTTAGTAGGCCCTACGCCCCAACGGCCAGTATCACTGCCGCGAATGACTCGCCACAGCTCCACTGCGGCGCTATTCTTGCCGTACATTTCCGCAAACTCAGCCGGGGAGACGTCGGCAAGATCTCGGTCGGCAGGGATCTTTCCTAGGAGACCAGAAATTTTCTCGTTATGGGTGTCCAAGATGCCAATAGCGGCTTCGCCCGGGATCTTTACCGAGAGGAAAGAAACGGCGATAAGGTCGTCGGCTGTAATGGTGTCGGCATTGTCATTTGTGTCCCCGCCTCCGGCCCATGAGTTGAAATAGCTGCCAGTGTAGGCCGGAAGGCCGTTTGTCAGTGTCCGGTAATAGGCGGCCAAGAGACTGGCCGCTTTTTCTTCATTGACTGCGGTGAGGATCTCAGGGAACGTCACATTGGTCCTATCTAGTTGAAATGGGGTGTCAGCTGGCATTTCGGAGCATCTGCACGGCGCCGCCAAGGACGTCTGCAGCGGTGACGCCGCCGTCCGGGTTGGTTCCGGTGGGGAAACTCCCGGTGTGCCATCGAAGCTCGTCAGCGTCACGGCAAGACCGGCCGCGTCTCAAACCCTCAAGGACAATGTGCCCGGCCTCATCCAGCTGGACAGCTTCCTTGTACCAGTTGGGGATCTCCACATCGGGCTTCGTCCAACCATCTGCCAGCAGATGCTCGGGATAAATCGGCCAATCGTCCGGTTGCAGGAATTCCTCGGCGACGATCTCGCACCAAGCTCCGTCGGGCCCTGGAGTGATCTGCGCGTACGGCTGAGGTCCTCCGTCCGTGCCGTCCCCGTACTGGATGCTGAGGAACGAATTCCACGGCATGGTTCCGAGCACTTCGCTGATGAGTTCTCCCGCTCGTGCCCAGGCGTAGTCTGCCGCTGCCTCGGTTCTCAGATGACCGACGATCCCGCGGAGCTCTTCTTCTTCCAATGGAAGGCAGGCGCCGATCACAGATTCCCAAGCTCCGAAGTGCCGACCGATGGCCACCGCCGATGGTCGGTCCCGGTTCATGGCTGCTTCGGCGATCATCCAGCTGTCATAACTGGCGACATCTTTGGGCGATCCGAAGGGAGTGCCTGTGGCGCCGTATGCCTCAGAAGCTTCTTGGTAGTCGGCCGCGGTAAATCCGCCGCGCACAGCAGGAGACTCCAAGCCCACCGATTCCAGCGCCTCGTACCAAGACCTTCCCTCGGTTCGATCACGGATCAAAGCGGCCGATGGCGGACGCAACGGGCACCGCTCAGCACCTGATCCCAGGATTATCGCTTCCCGAGCGTTTTCGTATTCGGAGAATGAGATGCCTTCCTCTTCGCCCGTACTAATCGACTCAGCTGTTGTTTCAATAAGGGCAATAACTTGAGCTACCTGCCGGAGCGCAAGCTGATCAACTAGGGTCATTCGAAAATCGTGGATAGCTGACAACGGAATCTTGCCCAGCGCCAGCTCGTAATCAGGCTCCAGCCCTCGGTGATACCCCGTCACGTACCGCAACCACATCATGTCGGTGACCATAAATGGTCTTCGACGACGATCGGGAAATACGAAAGGGTCGGGGTTCTTCAACAGCTCTGCAGCTACGTCGATGTCGATCGTGGCGCCGAGAGCGGCCAGAACTTTTGGAATGTCAGAGCCTTCAATTCCAGCATCTAAAAGCTGGACGATCCGGTGGCCATCTTTACGCAATCCATCTGCAGTTGCAGGGCACCGCTTGCGAAGAGCTTCGGATCGCTGATGCTCGCTCCGATCAGCTACCCGCGTGCTGAGAAGACGCAGCATGTCATAAGTTCGCATACCCGCCTCGGCTGCTATCCGCTGCAGCGGGTCACCTGCCTGGTAGGCCTTCACTGCCCGGCCAGCAAGCTGCTGCCGATTGAGCTGGCGTCCGCGAAACGCGGGCTGTTCTTCCCCCAAATGCAACTCTCCCCATCCTGAGCGCCTAGTGGCATCACCGGTGATGCCAAGTCATTCTTATCAGCACCCGCGGACTTTATTCGGTACCTCCTACGTGCGGTCGGCATTTGTGACCTGACATCGGCTAACGCCACGCATGAGCAAGTTCATGAAGAGGGGATTCGGCCGCGCCCCGGGGAGCACGCGCCGCAAATCCTCTAGCGCCTCGATCGGAGATACCCCGGCAACCGCCGCGCCATAAAGCGCGGCTACAGCTGGTGTCCGCGACTCAGCCCTGACACAGTGCAGCAGTACCGTCTTGCCTTCCGCCGGTAGCGTTCGACGGCGGCCGCGGCCTCCTGCAGCACGAAACCGGCATGAGCGTTGTCCTCCTCAAAAGGAGAATCAACCACCCAGAACGTGGCGTGGTCTTCCGGAGCAACCCCCGGCACATCCAGCGTGCTCAGCCGGCAGAGCGACACCACGGCATCGATCCCCAGCTCCTGCACACGGGCCAGGGAGCCGACCCCGCCCAGCCACACGCCGTCGTCGTGCGGGTGCTGGACGAACACGTCGGTGCGGCTCCACATGCGGTAGTCGTGGCGCTCGGCGCGCGGCCAGGACGTCGACCGGCGGCCCTCGCCTCGGCCAAGCTCCATGCCGAGAGTCATCAGGTCGCGGGCGCGCATCCCTGGCCAGCCGTGGAGTCGCTGCCGCCATTCGAAGGGCACCGCCGTGTAGCCGTACGCAGCACCAAGCAGACCGCCGGCTATGGCGGCAACTGTGTCGGTATCGCGCCCGCCGCGTACGGCCTCTTCAAGAGCGGCCCGCAAGTGCGCCGGAGCCGACGCCGACAAGCCCGCAAAGTGGATGGCGCTCCATGCCCCTTGGAAAGCCTCCACCACCCAGCCGTTGCGGGTGAAGTCCCGCGGACGGGACCGCTCCGCAACATCGATCCGTTCCAACCACGCGGCAGCGCGTTCGGCGGGCAGCAGCGGCAGCCCCACCCGGACATCGAGTTGGCCCGTCAGCACCGCGCTGCGGATGGCTACGCACCAGAGCCCGCACGCCTCCTGCGCATCAGGATCGGCATGGGTCAGCGCGCTCATCACCCCGGCGGCAGCCATCAGTTCGGCCGGCCCACGGTCCAGGTACGCCAGGGCAAGCGGGGCCGTGCGCATCAGCGAGCCGTTGCCGGCGCTGCGGCCGGTGCGGGCATGGAAGTCCGCAGCTGCGGTGGTGAAGTCGGCCGCGTGGACCTTGCTCCGCCCGGCGGCCGTAGCCAGCCGGCGGGCAGCGGCTATGACGGAACTGGTCTGCGCGCCGACGTCCTTCGCCTCCGACGCCCACGCAGTCCAGGCTCGGACCACCATGGTCAGCGCCGCGGGGGAGGAAGACCCGGCGCCGGAGGCGGACTCCAGCAGCGCCTGCGCGATGGGGATGGCCATGGACGTATCGTCCGTCCACTCGGCCGGTGCGAACCCGAACGGGCCGCCGTCCTTCATGGTCACTTCGGCGCCGTCCGGCAGCGGTGCGCCGAACTCGTAGCCGGCTCCGAGGGCGTCGCCGGCGGCCAGAGCGACAAGGACACCGGCCGCGCGGTCATTCTGCAGGGGGTTCAGTTCCATGCCATCTCCATCAGGGGGTGTTGGGTGTTCCAGCCGGTCAGGTGGGCCAGCTGGGGGCGGCGCTGGGGGAGCGCGACGGCGATGCCGGCGGCGGTGACCGCTCCGGCGGCCCGGGCAATATTGCGGCTCCGGAGGGAACCGTGGTCGCGGACCTCCACGGCTGCCTGGCCGCCGTCGAACGTTCCGAAGTCGATCGCCTGGACGTGCGCGGCGAAGTCGCGGGCGCGCTGGCCGGGCATCGGTCTGGATGCCAGCACCTGGGGTGAGAGGAGCTCAAGGTCCAGCAGCGCGGCCTCAACCAGCTGGCGGTAGTGGCGGAGGAACAGCGTGTTGGTGCCGAAGACCTCCAGAAGCAGCGGCTGCTGGCCGAGGCCGATTACCACCCCGCGCTGGCCTTCCAGGGGCTTCGGTGCGTCCGAGGCGTCGAAGCGGTTCCGTTCCGCCTTGTCGTCCTTGAACCAGTCCATGTGCTGGAGCAGGGAGCTGGTGGCGGAGGCGCCCCGGGCGTTGTCGAACCGGCTGACCCGCTCCCAGATGCGGTCCTGCCGGTTGCCGCCGCGCTCGCCGTGAAGGCCGTTGGCCAGCTCGGACGAGACGTTCAGCGGGGCGCGGCGGGCCTGCCGGCGGTGGCTGGTTTCGCCGGCTTCCCAGCGGCCGGCTTCGACGCAGAAGGTGTCGATGTCGAGGGTTTCGCCCGGGCCGAGGACGACGTCGCGGGCACAGGTCCGGTGCTGCTGTCCGCCTTCGAGCAACTCGCCTTCCAGCAGCAGCGCGGGGTGCGGGCCGTTGTTGGTGACGGTGAGTCGGGCGACCTGTGGGCCGCTGGCGAGTTCGGTGACCGCGACGTCGGCGTGGGTGCCGGTGCTGATGCCGAGACTGCCGGATCCCGGAGGTCCAGACGGGGAAGATGCTGACCGGACCGAGCCTGCTGCCGGCACCGACGTGGAGCTGTGGGACTTTCATGGTGACCTCCAGTTGATTTAATGCATTTCTGCGCTAATTAACCCCAGTATGCACCGGTTGCATCTTTAACGCAATACTGCGATAAATAATGGTGTGAAGGATTCCAAGAACAGCGCTTCCCCGTCCCTGCTCGACTACCCGCGGCCGTCGGTGGCGGTGGATACGGCGGTGCTGACCGTTGCGGAAGGGAGCGTGGGCGTGCTGCTGGTGCGCCGCGCGCAGGACCATCAGCACGGAAAGTGGGCGCTGCCGGGAACGTTCCTGCGCGAACGCGAGACCCTGGCGGATGCGGTGCTGCGCTGCCTGCGCGAGAAGGCGGGGATCTCCGGGCGTGTGCCGCGGCAGTTGCAGGTGTTCGATGAGCCGGGCCGCGACGACCGCGGATGGGTGCTGTCAGTGGCGCACGTGGACGTGGTGCCGCTGGCGGCTTTGGAGGAGGCGTTAAAGTCCGACGGCGTCAGGCTGGCTTCCCTAGCAGGGGAACCGAAGCTGATCGCCGGGCTGCCCTATGGGCACGCGGATATCGTGGCGAAGGCGGTGGAGTGGCTGCAGGCCGCTTATGCGGAAGCGCCGGATCCGGGGGCGCTGCTGGGTGAGCCGTTCACGTTGAAGGACCTGCGGGAGCTGCATGAGGCGGTGGCTGGGCAGACGCTGATGCGGGACACGTTCCGACGGTACATGGAGCCGAAGCTGGCCAGGACGGGGCAGATGTCCGACGGGACGCGGGGGAGGCCGTCGCGGTTGTGGGTACGGGAATGGGTAGCGACCGAACACAAGCTGCAGCTTCGCCCATAGCCTGACCCTTGTGTGCCAGGCCCGGTCGGCATGCACCTGGCACCCAGGCCAGTGGATGCCATCAGTGTCTGGAGAGCCTCCAACCCGCGGCTGCGGGCCGCGTTATGCTTGATGTCAGTGCTGAGCGATAAGTTGAAATTGGGAGATGGCTCTTCGGAGCGCGACCGCTAAGAGTCGAGAACTGCGTTCGCTCCCGTCGTTGTCAGTACACCCGTCGGAACTTGGAGTTATTGTGTCGTCTATTACAGACCAGCCCGTTGCAGTTGACGCTTTCAGCGGACCCGGGGGTTTGAGCTTGGGACTCTCAAACGCTGGCTTTCGCATGGGGGCAGCCTTTGACAAAGACTCGGCATCGGTCGAAACTTATCGCGCAAACCTGGGACAACACGGATTTGTAGGCGATGCCAACAAGGTCACAGGTCACGAACTTCTTGAGCGAGCCGGAATTGAGGAGCTAGATTTACTGGCGGGAGGTCCGCCTTGTCAAGGATTCAGCAAGCAGCGGCGTGGGGCGCACCTGGGGGATCCACGCAATGCGCTGGTGCTTGAACACCTGCGTCTAGTTCAGGAAACGCGGCCAAAAGCTTTCCTGATGGAGAACGTCGCAATGATGGCTCAGGTGAGGGGCGCCCACCTCGTCGACCAGTTTCAAAGTCTGGAAGATTACGCACTGACTGGACATTTCTACTTGGCAGCTGACTATGGTCTTGCCCAAACCCGCCAACGCTTCGTTCTGGTCGGCATACGCAAAGACCAGCCAGGTAGCTTCAGAGTTCCCAAGCCTCCTACGCCGCGGCCGGACTGGCGCACAGTAGGCGAGATTATCGGGGACCTGCCTGAACCACCCGCGGACGGTTCCGTCCACGAGTCAGTCACGAATCATCAGGCTTCAAAGCCGAGCGCAAAAAACTTGGAACGGTTTTCATATGTTCCTCAGGGCGGAGGGTGGAAAGACATACCTTTCGATTTGAGGTTGGCGTGCCATCAAAAAGTGGACTCGCAAAAAGGTGGGTGGCCCGATGTGTATGGGCGGCTCGAATGGGATGGGCAATGCCCCACTATCACTGGGGGCTTTGATAGCTTCACTCGGGGACGCTACGGTCACCCAGTACAGAACCGATCCTTAACGCCCCGGGAGGCAGCCCGACTGCAAGGATTCCCTGATTGGTACCAGTTTCTTGGAAGTCGTCATGAAGTGCGGCACCAGATAGGAAACGCTGTTCCGCCACCCCTGGCGCAACACATAGGCGCCGCCATCCTAGATGCCCTGACCGGCCAATCGTCGCCTTTAGAAGACGAGAACCTCAAGCAGCTCTCGCTCTTCTAGCTAAAGAAGGCGTTGCAGGTCAGATGTTAGGAGTTGGCCGACGTCGCCGACTACGGGGAAGTTGGTTGGAGCATTGTGAATGTATCGATTTGGTGGATCTAAGTAGTAGAGGCCGTCGAGTTGTGATACGTACTTCTGATAAAGAATGATGGTGTTAGGTACGAGAGTCTCTTGTACCCATGCATTTTGAATGGTCCGCAGGGTCGCTCCTCGTCCTTTTTGAAACATGACGTTGTTTTCGTTGGCAATAGCAAGGACCGTTCGGTACTTTTCACCGCTTACCGAACTTGAGGAACTCAAGATCAGTTGATGAACGTACGCCTGAGATATCCTTTCGCGTGTGGAAATCTTCGTCGGAACCACTAAGGTTTCCCGCTGGGCACGATCTGAGAACGAAAGATCCACTGTGATGCGTTCTACCTCATTCGTTCCAGCAATAGGGATTGTTATTGTCGACTCTTCGGTCCTGCCGCTTAGGAGGCTAAGGATCGGTCCGAGCGCCATTTCGAAGAATGTACCGGGGCCTCCGCGATTTCCCGGCTGAAATAAGTCTGTCATTACGGCGAAGCTCATCACGGCCGAATATATGAGGCGGTTTGCTTCTCGCGCCTCGTAATCCAGTAAGTGGTTTTTTCCCTTAGAGCCATCAATTGCTTCCTCAAATAACTTCCAACGCGCTGAAAAGTCATCAGGATCAGAAATGAACAAATCGTTGTTAAGGACGCGCGAAAAATCCACAGCGGTGGAAGATTTGAGCCGGGCAACACTGTATGACTTATTACCAGTACCGCGAAACGCTATGGGCTCCAGGGTTGCGATGCTGTGCAAAGATGAAAGGGACGCTTCAGTCACCTTTCTTATTATTCTAAGGGCTTCGGCGGGATGTTGACGGCGAGAACTCCTGAGGAGATTAAAGGCAATACTTACTTCAGCAATAGACACGCTGCCACAGTACGGGATCATGCATCCCGAAGTAGTCAATTTCTGTCGTGTCGCGATGCTCACCTGGCATGTTACTAATTCTTGCCATGGTAAGGCCAGCCGATGCGGCGCCGTGCTTGACGATAATCTGTACTTCCTGCCGCCTGGTTCACTCGGCGTATTCGTCTTTTGAAAAGCCACAGCGCGGTGTTGACTGCGCAAACCAGATCTGCATTAACTCAAGGGGTGCTTTGCATCTCGTCGGCGGTCGTACGTTTTTCAGTCAGCGTGGCGTTCGCACAGCTTCTGTCGTACTCCCACGGCTTCGGTTTCAACATTTTCATTTGCAGAACAGGCGCCGCTGACGGTCCGTGCTGTTCTTCCGCGACCCCGCTACCAGGGCTTGAGTGTGCTACGTGCCATGGATGACCACGGTTGTTGATCTGGACACCGGCCGGGTCCTTGGGATGTTGGACGGACACAGTGGGTGTCAAGAGCTGTCTCTCGCCCCTGCCGCGCAGGGGCGCCTGGACAGTGCCGGAACATCGTGCGTTGCGCAAGAGGTGAGACGTCATGGCTTGACTTCACTTGGAACGAGAAAGTTCCGTGTCTAATCGAAATTGTCCTACTTGGGTTGTATGAGCCGCGCGACCCGCCCATTAGCCGTTGCGCATGTGTCCAGTGTGCTTAGATGGGCAAAAGCGTGAATTGAGAGAGTGTAGGGCAATGGATGTCGACTGAACAGAAGCTCGGGGCCGATCCGGTTACGCTGAATGTCCGGCTCGGAGATGATGTGCAGCTCTATTGCCCGCTGTTCCAGAGGCCTTACGTATGGGGTAAAGCGCAGATCGATCGACTCTGGGACGACATCGACACCGTCCGGGACGAGACTTACCCTCGTCGCTTTCTTGGTGCCCTCGTGTTCAATGAGGACCTGCCCGCCACGGCCACGCAGGCTGGACGTTATTGGATTATTGATGGGCAGCAACGATTGACGACCATGGTTCTAACTCTCGTCGCGCTGGCCGCACATGCGCAGCATTTTGGGGATGCTGGTAAGGAAGTTGCGCAGGATGTCTTCGAGCAGTATTTGGTTAGTCGCAAGAAAAACAGCAAGAACCAGCCCAAGCTCTGCCCTACTCTGACCGACACACGTCAATTTCACGACATTATGCGCTCCGCCTTCGGGTATGAATTCGATCTGGAAATAGATATGTCCCGTGAGGCCGGTGACCCAGACGGCGATATGACTAAGGCGTATCAGATTATCCTTAAGCACATCGTTATTCGAACCTCCAAGCCCCAGGACGATGTGGAACTGAATGATGATGAAGCGGTGGCAAACATAGAGAACCTTCGCGACGTACTGCTAGAATGCCTCGAATTTGTCGAGATTCGACTAGGTTCAAGCCACGACCCCAACGAGGTGTTTGATCGTCTCAACAACGAGGGAGTAAAACTTGGCATCATCGACCTCGTCCGAAACGATGTACTTAAGCGGCTGGACAAGGACGGCAAGCAGGCCCTCAAGTTGTACCAAAACGAATGGAAGCCCTTTGAAGAGGCCTTTTCGGACAACGCCGCCAAGACCGGCTATTTCTTCCCATTTGCGTTGACGGTCGATTCAACCGTCACGAAAGCATCCACATTCACTGCCCTCTCCCGGCGATGGGCCGAGTTACTGCACGACAAGAACCTGGATGCGCGCGCTGAACTCTTGGAACTCATGAGTGACCTTCGCTCGCACCAGGCGTCGTTTAATGCCATCCACTCGGGTCGCCTGGACCAGGTTGAAACCGAACTTACGGAGTACGTCCGCCGTCTAGTCGACCTGAACAGACCGGGCTCGACATACCCTTACATAATGCAGCTCCTCACCAGCGCCAGCAGCGGCGAGTGCAGCACCACAGACGCGATCGAATGTCTTCGCATTATGGAATCCTTCCTGGTCCGTCGTGGGCTTCAGGGCATTGAGCCGACCGGGTTGCACGCCATCTTCAAGAAACTTTGGAAGGAAGCAGGCTCCGACCCGGCAACAGTTAGACGCAGGATTGTCTCGTCGACGGTCAGCTTTCCCAATGACTCGTCTGTCGCCCAGGCGATCGCCGTGGGAGACCTGTACCACCGAAAGATAAAGAATTACGTGATGCTGGAATATGAGCGTGATTTCACTAGCGGGGACGTTCTTGAAACCTTTCCTCCCGTTACGGTGGATCACCTAATGCCGCAGAACCACACGGATGAATGGAAGCAGGAGGTTTCGGCTGAGGACCACAAACGACTGCTCAATACGTGGGGCAACCTCGTGCCGCTGTCACCGGATGCCAACTCCACGAAGGGCTGTAAGTCTTGGGCTGAGGCCCGCAACCTCCTTCAGTCCGAGACGGTCTTCTCGACAACAAAGCAGGTCTATATGCACCATGGAACGTGGAACGCTGACACCATCGCGAGCCGATCCAAGAAGATTGAAACTTGGGCGCTCGAGCGCTGGCCGTATTTCGGGGAGCTTCTTGTAGAGGCGTGACGGGCGGGTAGAAGATTTTTTGGCGTTGCGGACCACGGCGTTGCGGACGTTCGCATCCACCCAGCCCTGGGTGATGCGGCGGTGCGACGAGGCGTAGCCGTCTCACCCGTCCATGGAGACCTTGTCGATCTATGGAGTTTGGGGTCTCGACATGCTCAACCACCAAGGGGCAGGCCTTACTACCGGGGGCAGGCTCAACGCCCGGCGGCTGCCCGGAACGCCAAGTACCGCGCATCCCCGCGACCCACCAGCAGTCCCAGTGCCTCCACCGCCTCAAAATCTGCGGCACCCATATCCGTGGACAGCCAACGGATCAGGAGCCCGGCGTCGCCGCTTGACCGCACGGCCGATCCGAGGGCCAGGTCCAGCTGGTCCCGGAGCAGCTGGACGGCCAGTGCGCCCGAGCGGCTGAGCAGGGGAGCCCGGTAGGCCTCCAGCGCGTCAGCCACTCGCCCCTCGCGCAGCAGCCGCAGCACCCTCCCCGAATCCGAACGTCCAGTCAGGCCTGTGACAAACCGGTAAGGGTTCGACTCCACGGCGTCGCCCAGCATCGACCGGACCCGGAACATCTCGGTGCGGATGGCCGCCGTGGTACCCGCATCACCGTACAGTTCGTAGGCCAGTTCCTCGGCGCTCCAGCCCTGGGTTCGGGAATCCAGCAGCGCGAGGATCTCCGCCCGGCGCAGCGTCAGCGGCACCCGGATGCCCTCCCGGAACACCGCTGCAGGTTTGTCGCCGAGCAGCTCCAGCGACTCCACTGCAGCAACCGGCCGGCGGGCAGCCTGCCGGGACGCACCCCGGGCAGGTGAGGCACCCAAGGAAGTCCCGCCGTCGGGCGTTCCCAACAGCGCTTCCGCCACCCGGACCGCGCACCGCACCATGCGCAGCGTGTCCGCGCTGAGGGTGTCCAGCGGTCCGGAGACGTCGAGCACACCCAGCAAAGCACCCGTCAAAGGGTCCGTGATGGTCGCCGCCGTGCAGGCCCATTCATGGTGGGTGCGGACCAGGTGCTCGGCGGAAAACAGCTGCACCGGCCGGCCGGTGAATAATGCTTCGCTGATGGCGTTGGTGCCGATCCCGGCCTCGGACCAGTCCGCCCCTTCGGAGAACTCCAGCCGGTCCGCCCGCCGCAGCACCTCCGGGCTGCCCACCCGCCACAGGATCTCGCCGCGGGCGTCGGTAAGCACCAGCAGGTGCCGTCCGGAACTGGAATCGTCGGCCAGCAGGTCGTTCAAGGCTGGCATGACCTGCTGAAGCCGGTGCTCCCGCCGCAGCTCCAGGACGTCGGCAACGTCGTGCAGGTGCCGCGGGCTGTGCTGGTCCGGGCTGATGCCCAGGGCCATGGAGCGGCGCCAGGAATCCGCCAGGTCGTTGGGGATCTCCGGGCGCGGGACGCCGGAGATGACCAGTTCGTGGGCGCGGCGCAGGGCGCGCGAGTACTTCGCCGGGTCCGAAAACCTCAGGCCGTAGTCCAAAACAGTGTCCTCCTCACCGGCGGCGTCCTTGCCGGCAGTGCCCGTGTAACGCGGTTGAAACCCCCACTGCGTTGCAATGGTGATGCAGCTCACGACCGTCCCAGCATATCGCAGGGGATTCCGGCGGGACGGGGCCGCCGGGACCACCAGACACACGGACCATACGACACAAAGGAGTGGACATGACCGAAACACCCACCGCAGCCGCGCAGGCCTGGCTGACGGAACTGGATACCGCCCTGCAGCGGCGCGACGTGGACGCCGCGCTGGAGCTTTTCGAGGACGACAGCTACTGGCGCGACTTCGTGGCGTTCACCTGGAACCTGAAAACGCTCGAAGGCAAGGCGGACATCCGGCAGATGCTCGACGCAACGCTGGACCACGTGCTGCCTTCTGGTTGGACGCTCTCCGAGGACGCCACGGGCGACGCCGGCACCACAGAAGCCTGGATCACGTTCGAAACCGCCGCCGCCCGCGGCTACGGCCACCTCCGGCTGCGGAACGGCAAATGCTGGACGCTGCTCACCACCATGCAGGAGCTGAAGGGCTTCGAGGAGAAGAAGGGGACCCGCCGCGAGAAGAGCGTGGCGCACGAGATCATCAAGGGCCGGCGCTCCTGGCTGGAACAGAAGGAGGAGAGCGAAGCGCGGCTCGGCTACGAGGAGCAGCCCTACACGGTCATCATCGGCGGCGGGCAGGGCGGCATCGGCCTGGCGGCCCGGCTGCGGCGCCTGGGCGTCCCCGCGCTCGTCATCGAGAAGAACGAGAAGCCGGGCGACTCCTGGCGGAACCGCTACAAGTCCCTGCACCTGCACGACCCCGTCTGGTACGACCACATGCCCTACCTGAAGTTCCCCGACGACTGGCCGGTCTTCGCCGCCAAGGACAAGATCGGTGACTGGCTGGAGCACTACACCCGGATCATGGAGCTGAACTACTGGGGCGGCACGGAGTGCGTGGGCGCCGAGTTCGACGACGGCACGCAGGAATGGGTGGTCAACGTCGTTCGCGATGGGGTGCCTGTGACGCTGCGGCCCAAGCAGCTGGTGTTCGCCCTGGGCGTCTCGGGCTACCCGAATATCCCCGCGTTCGACGGCGCGGGGTCCTTCCTAGGGGAGCAGCGCCATTCGTCGCAGCACCCGGGCGGCGGAGACTGGACCGGGAAGAAGGCCGTGGTGATCGGCTCCAACAACTCCGCGCACGATATCTGCGCGGACCTGTGGGAGCACGGCGCCGACGTCACCATGGTGCAGCGGTCCTCCACCCACATCGCCCGCAGCGAGTCGCTGATGGACCTGGCGTTGGGGGACCTGTACTCCGAGAAGGCTTTGGCGGCCGGGGTGACCACGGAGAAGGCCGACCTGTTGTTCGCGTCGCTGCCCATGCGGATCCTGCCCGAGGCGCAGGTGCCGGTGTACCAGGCGATGGCTGAACGGGATGCCGAGTTCTACTCCCAGCTGGAGGCCGCCGGGTTCGACCTGGACTTCGGCGTGGACGGGTCCGGCCTGTTCGTGAAGTACCTGCGGCGCGGCTCCGGCTACTACATCGACGTGGGCGCCTCCCAGCTGATCATTGACGGCCGCGTGCAGCTTCGCTCGGGGGAAGTTTCCAAGATCACCGGCAACGCGGTGGTGCTTGGTGATGGCACCGAGCTGGAGGCGGATCTGATTGTGTACGCCACCGGCTACGGCTCCATGAACGGCTGGCTGGCGGACCTGGTCTCTCCCGAAATCGCGGACAAAGTAGGAAAATGTTGGGGGTACGGCTCGGACACCCCGAAGGACCCGGGCCCCTGGGAAGGGGAGCTGCGCAACATGTGGAAGCCCACCAACGTGCCCAACCTCTGGATCCACGGCGGCAACCTGCACCAGAGCCGGCACTACTCCTCATACCTGGCCCTGCAGCTCAAGGCCCGGATGGAAGGCCTGGAAACGCCGGTGTACGAACTGCAGCCGACTCACCACACGCGGTGACGCCGGTGGTTGAGCCTGTCGAAACCCGGTGGTTGAGCTTGTCGAAACCCGTTCAATGAGGAGGAATCATGAAGGCAGCACGTTTCCATGGCAGGAAAGATATCCGCATCGAGGATGTGCCGGAGCCGGAGCTCCGCGCCGGGACCGTCAAGATCGACGTCGCCTGGTGCGGCATCTGCGGAACCGACCTGCACGAGTACCTCGAAGGCCCCATCTTCGTCCCCGCCCCGGGGCATGCCCACCCGCTCTCGGGGGAGGAAGCTCCGGTGACGTTGGGGCACGAGTTCTCCGGGACTGTCTCGGAAGTCGGCGACGGGGTGACGGGCCTCGCGAAGGGGGACAACGTCGTCGTCGAACCCTATTTTGTCTGCGACGAATGCGATTCCTGCCAGGCGGGCAATTACCACCTGTGCCGCAAGATGGGGTTCATCGGGCTCTCCGGCGGTGGGGGAGGCCTGAGCGAGAAGATCGTGGTGGACGCCCGGTGGGTGCATCCCATCGGGGACATCCCGCTGGATGAGGCGGCCCTGATCGAGCCGCTGTCCGTGGCGCACCATGCGGTTGCGCGCAGCGGCGTGAAGGCGGGCGACGTGGCACTGGTGGGCGGTTCGGGCCCGATCGGGCTGCTCACCGCCGCGGTCCTCAAGGGCATGGGCGTGACCACGATCGTCAGCGAACTGACCCTGGCCCGCAAGGAGAAGGCGGTTTCCAGCGGCGTGGCGGACCATGTGCTGGACCCCAGCAAGGAGGACGTCCCGGCGCGGGTGCTGGAACTCACCGGCGGTGCCGGGGCGGACGTCGCCTTCGAATGCGCGGGCGTGAACGCGGTGCTGGACACCATGCTCGACGCCGTCCGGCCCGCGGGTGTGGTGGTCAACGTGTCCATCTGGGGTGCGCCGGCCACGGTGGACATGCAGAAGCTGGTGCTCAAGGAGATCGACCTGCGCGGGACCATCGCCTACGTCCGGGACCACGCTGCTGCCATCAAACTGGTGCAAGAGGGCAAGGTGGATCTCAAGCCGTTCATCACCGGCCGGATAGCGCTGGAGGACCTGGTGGAGCAAGGCTTCGACACCCTGATCAACCACAAGGAGACGGCGGTGAAGGTGCTGGTGCATCCGTAGGGGCTGGAGCTTGTTCGAGCCCCTCGAAGATCATGGGCGCCGGGCTTCGGCCGGCTCAATTATCCAGGGCATGTAGGACCGGGACAGCTGTCTGCCTGTCTCCGGCGAATTCTCGGGCCTCGAACTCCTCTGCCGCATAGATAACCCCAGAATCGCGGTTACCCTGTAACGATGGCAGGCGGTTCCATCACCACTGAGATCCAGAGGAGGCATGTGTGGTTCGGGCGGAGAACGGGACGCTTGCGGGTGTTCTAGAAGGCAAGAAGCAGTATCAGATTCCGCTTTACCAACGCGTGTACTCGTGGGGAAAGAAGCAGCTCGACCAGCTGTGGTCGGACGTCGTCGAGCTGGAGCGCACTCTTGGTGAGGACCCAAAATCGACGCACTTCATCGGCTCCCTCGTACTGGCGAGCAGCCCGGACTTCGGCGCCATCGGCGTCAACAAGTTCCTCGTTGTGGACGGCCAGCAGCGCCTGACCACGCTTACTCTCCTTCTGGCTGCGCTCCGTGACCACTTGATCGAGACTGGGCATACCGAGCGGGCGAGTGGCATTGACGCCCAGTACTTGATCAATGTGTTCGACAGTGGCAAACCGCTTAAAGTCATGCCGACCCAGTCGGATCGGCTTGCCTACAAGGCGGTGCTGAATCGTGCGCCGCAGGCTGGCGGGGAGGATGCCATTGGCAACGCGTATCGGTTCTTCCGCTCGAAGATCGCTGCGGCTGGTGACCCGGACGATCCACATGACCTGGAGCTGCTCGAAGCCGCCATCGTACGCGGTCTTGCGCTCGTGGTTGTGACGGCGGAGCCCTCCGACAACGCACACCGCATCTTCGAGTCGCTGAACAACACCGGCCTTCGCCTGACACAGAGTGACCTGCTTAAGAACTACTTGTTCATGCGGCTCGGAGACCGGGCAGAGATGGTCTACGAAAACATTTGGCTTCCGCTAGAGAGGAAACTTGACTCTGAGAATCTCGAGCTGCTGTTCTGGCTCGACCTCGCTCAGCGCGACGAACGGGCGAAGCAGTCGGACACCTACGTTGGACAGCAACACCGGCTCGAGAAACTAAAGACCACCGACGAGGTCGAGGATGAGGTGTTCCGCATCGCCAACCTGGGCGACGTGCTCGCGACGATTCTCAAACCTGCGGAGGAGAAGCACCCTGAGATTCGCCGTCGCCTTACCAGAATCAGAGCTTGGGGCTCGACGACAGCATATCCGGTGGTGATGCAGATCCTTGCTCGACGTGCTTCCGGCACCGTTGCTGACGATGAAGTTGTGCGCGCGCTGACGTACCTGGAATCGTACTTCGTGCGACGCATCGTGATAGGGCGTGCCACAGCAAATTTGAACCGAACGCTTCTGCAGGCTGTGGGTGCGATCAGTGATGCGGAGCGCATCGACGTCGCGCTGCGCGACTACCTATCCCGCGGTCGCAAACACTTCGCGACGGACCTCCAGGTACGCGACGCTGTCAACACGATCGCGTTCTACTGGCAGGGCCGCGGACCGCAAAAAAAGCTGATCCTGCAGTGGCTAGAAGAGGCGTACCGCCCTAAGGAGATCGTCGACCTCGACCCACGGCATCTGACGATAGAGCATGTGTTGCCACAGACGATGACCGAGTCCGTACGCAAGACTTTCGCAACGGCTTTCAGCGCCGACGCGGACATCGACTACGAACACGAGCGGGTCGTGCATACGCTCGGCAACCTCACCCTGAGCGGGTACAACAGCGAGCTCAGCAATAAGCCGTTCGAAGAGAAGCGAGAGATGCTAGCTAAGAGCGGCGTATCGATGAACCAAGCAATCGCCGAGCACTCCACATGGGGCGTCGACGAGATCAATACCCGCAGCGCCGAATTAGCTGAAAAAATCATTGAACTGTGGCCGGGGCCAGACGAGGGCATCAGCGCTGACGGCGACGAGCCGTCAGCGCTGCGCAGCCAAGTTGCTGCCATCATCGCGGAGATTCCGGCCGGGCGCTGGACATCTTACGGCGACGTCGCGATCGTGGCCGGCACCTGGGCCCAGCCGCTGGCCACGATTATCGCGAACTACCCAGTGGCCAACGCCTGGCGGGTCTTGCAGAGTGGGGGGACGATCTCGCCCGGTTTCCGCTGGACCGAACCCGGCCGCAACGATGACCCACGCCTGGTCCTTGAGGCGGAGGGCCTCCGATTTGATGCACAGGACCATGCGGATCCTGAGCAGTTCATGCGTGCAGAAGAACTCGCGGAGGCCGCCGGCCTGGACGTAGACGAGGACGCGATCTCCGCACGCCGCAAGAAGGTCAAACCCCAAGCCAAAGCCGGCAGCCGGACATCTCTGAAGGACGCTCAGCTTGAATTCTTCGAGAGGGTCAGGGACCACGGCACTGCAAACGCGACCAACATTGAAACTTGGCGCAAGCCCTTTCCACAACACTGGTATGACGTCAGCATAGGAGACTCACGTGGCTTGATCTCCCTTCAGGCCAACTCCCAGAAGAAGACGGTCACCGCACTCTTCTGGATCAACCACGACAAAGAGCTTTATGCGAAGTTGTTGGCCGAGCGCGACGCCATCGAGGCAGACCTCGGTTTGGTCCTCGAGTGGGATGACAAGCCCGACCGCAAGGCATCCAAACTCGTTATCAGTCGTCCCGGTGATTTCCTAGACGAGGCTCAGTCGCAAGAACTCGTCGAGTGGCTCGTGACTACGGGCGACAGGCTCGCGGGGGTCTTGTCGAAGTACCTTCGACGGTTGCGATCCCAAGAGAACATCCACTTGGGGTCGCCGATTGCTTAAAGCTCCCCGGGCTGCGATGTGCCCCGCCACGAACTCCGCATCCTCGCCCACCACGGACAGCGTGGCGGACAGGTGCTTCGTGACAGGGGAGGCCCGCGGCGTAGAGACCCGGGACCTCGGTGACGCCGCGGCTGTGCCGCGGGTAGTTCCACTCCACTCGTCGAGCACCGGCACGTCGAGGAAGCTAGGCGTCGGCCGTCCGCCCCAGCCGCGCGCCGAATCCCGCCTCCACCAGCGCGAGGCGTGCGGGGAGATCATCGCTGAAGACGAGGCCGCCGTCGCCCGCTCCCGCCGCGGGGGCTCGGCACAGGAGGCGAGGACGCCCCGGTGACGGACTACATCAAATCCGTCACCGACCGCGTCCGCAAGACGCAGGCCAACTACGGCGCCAACGACGCGAGGCGGGCCCTCCATGAAACATACGGGGAGAGTAAAGACAGGCTCTCACGGGCCGAAAACTACTTGAAGGGCGCGGTAGACGATATCAAGCGACACCCCCGAATCGGAGCCGAGTCTCACAAGGCTCTCGTCAGCCACTTCCGTAATGCCGACCTCAAGGCTGCCTTCTTTTGCCTTGCCTTCGGCCTGCCCTATCCCGGAGACAAACCGCTAAGCAGTGCCCGCAAACCTCCCCCTACAGCAGCCGACTTCTACTGACCCGTTGGGTGCGAAGCGCCGCGGCGCCGTCGCATCGTTCTCCAGGGCGGCCATGTTGACGCCTGCACGGCGGGTGCGGACCACCTAACCGCTTAGGCTCGGCTTGAGGGATAATCAACTCCACAGGGTGTCCGTCCGGAACTAAGTCCCAAGACTCCTCACACGAAAGCGTTACGAGGGCGGAGAGCCGGTACATATGTGCCGGCTCTTGGCCGCCAAACTGAGGCAGTCCGGACGGTGTCCCTGGCCGCAGGCGCTGACGCCGGTTAGTTAGCACATCTGTCCCTCGTGGAGGTAAAGAAATACAAAGGGACCGCCGACCGTCACGATCTGCTGAAACGGCGATGGCTCAGCTACGAGATGGACCCTCAGTTGCAGTTCGATTTTCCCGCTATGTCTGATGTCTCTTTACCGTCGAGCCCGGCCATGATCAGGGCATTGCGCCCCGCCGATCACGAGCGAACCACAGGTAATGCGGCCGACTATAAGCTGGCGGTCGACAGCTTTTCGCAGACCCTGGCAGCGGCGGAATTGGCGGCCGGCGTTCCCTAGAAAGCGCCGCCCGATATGTGGTCGCCTGGCGTGGCTCCGCCAGGGCCTACACTCAGATTCGTGACTACCTACGAACCTGCCCAACTCGCTCGAGAACTCGGGTATACCAACGAGCAACGACCGGGGAAGGTCGTCCGGGATTATCTACGCAGGAAATACCCGGACCACACCAAGTACCAGCGGTGGGTGCTCGATGAAGTCCAGGCCGCCGACGTTCGCCTCAACGTCCCTCGTAATCGCTGAATCTCCACCCCTGATGGTTGATTCCGGCAGGCTTAGTCCATCTCGTCTGGGCTGCCGGAAGGGACGACTGGTTCGAGGCCGTTGTCCGTCAGATACTTCAGCGCGCGCTCGATGGCTTCGATCTTCCGTTTCAATTCCTTAAGCGCCGTGGCCGATTCATCGGAGAACTCGTCGAGCCGCTCGTGCTCACGCCGCACCTCCATTTCGATCTCAACGAGGACGCTCCACAGGGCCGGATCCGGTTCGAGGCGTTGCTTTTGCCGCAGAATTGCCGCGGCCAGCCGGCGTTCAACAACCGCTTCGAGGGTTTCCGCGGTGGTTCCAGGACTGGCAAGACTGAACGCGATGCCACCGCCCCCTGCAGTGACGAGTGTGCCCGCCGTTATCAGGCCCCCGATCATACCGCCTGGCCCAAAGGCCGCCAGTGCGCTGGTGATCACTGCGGCTCCGGCAAGACCGGCACCAGCAGCAAGTGCCAAACCGCCGGTCGCAACGACGATCGCGGCGGCGCCGGCACCCAATGCACCCCACTTGATCCAGTTCACTCCGGGGCCACCGCTCAGTGCCTCCTGCGCATGTTTGGCGGCCATGAATACATCGGCGCCATACTGGCTTCCCAATCCCATCTCGGCGGTGAGGTCTTTCATTGCCTCTTGCCATTTGTCTTTCGAGATCGAGATCTCGAAAGGTCGAATGACGTTCTCTGCCGCGAGGACCGTTAGCAGTACAACGGCGTCGTCCTTCGCCATATGGCTGCTCGGGAGTGGCTCGGGCACAGTTGCGTGTGGATCGGCGAGGTCGAATTCGAGGCGTGCAATCGCTGACGGCATCCGTATGTCCTCAGCGGCATTCCGTGTTCTGATGTCGTCGACAACGGCCGCTTGCACTTGTCGAAGCGCCCCGGCGAAACGGTCCTGCTGGTCGCCTTCCAGTCTCATTTTCATGAGGTACGCGTACCTCAGTGCCGTAAGGGCGAGTCGCTCCGGGAAATCCAATTCGATGTCGAAACCCTTGTCAATGCCCGCGAGTTCCTTCGATTTGGACCCGAACAGCGCGAAGCCGATGGCCGCAGCCACGCTCCCATCGTTGAGATACTCAACCGCATCGTGGACGCGGGGGCTTAGTTTCGTCTGAATACGAAAATCGATCATCCAAGGGAAGACAGAGGAGACGCCACGGTGGGCCGCCACAGGGTCGTGGACGTTCCAAAAGTTTACCCACCAGGCCAGGTTGGTCGGCGGCTCCTTCAGCGACTCCCGCAGTCTTTCGACGTCGAAGTTTCCGTTCGCCAGGGGGCTTCCGATGGTCACCATGCCGGCCACGTCGAGGCCAACCGGCAACCGACGCACTAGGTCAGCGGCGATCACGGAGCCGAGGCTATGGCCGACGATCACGAGCCGCCCAGACTCGGGGAGCGCCTTCAGGATGCGGTTCAGGACTTGGGCGCGAATTTGAGTTTTGTTCATGTAGTTGCTTACCTGGCCGAATGGCGGCAGCCCGACGGCAAGATTGACGACGGCGGCACCACCCACCCAGCCGTCACCCCGATCATGACGTCCCAGTCTGAACTCGACGGCACCGATTTGGCGCTCGAAGTCCCGGCGGTTCTCCTTGGCGGCCTCGCGGGGAGGTTGTTTGATCGTCAATCCCGGCAATGGTTCGTTGTCGTCCGAACCCCTTAGTGCGTGCGCGTACTTGGGCGCGATAACTTGCACGGTGTCCAGAACAGGGTAGCCAAGGCGACCCAGGCTCTCTGCTAGCGCGGCGCTCCAGTTGCCATCGTGGTCGCCGTCTCCAACTCCGTGCAGGAACAGCAAGATCGGTTCGTTCGACAAGAAGGCTCCATTCGACGTCGCCCTCTTGGGCGTCCAGGGCTGGATGCCCAAGGGTTCTTGGTAAGAATAGCGACTAACTCGCGAATTCTTGCCGCTGCCGTCCACGGTGTCTCCGAGTTGTAAAAGGTTGTCATTTCGGGTGACGAAATGCCGCCGTCAGCTTGGTGGGAGCTCGACCGCGTTGCAGGTGGGGGAGTCCACCGGGACGCTGATGCGCAGGGAGGCCGGGCTCTTTGATTCGATGGTCAGCGTGGCACCGGCGGCGTCCGTGCTGCGGGCAACCACCCAGCCCCCGGGAACGGCGTCCGTTCCATCGAAGGCGGGGAATCCGTACTGCTTTAGAACGGGATCACCAGCGGCAAAAATGTCAGCGAACCGGTTGGAGGGCTCCACCACGTCGGCGCTGCTCTTCATGGTCTGCGGGTAGAGCATGCATCTGCCGTCCTTCAGCCTGGCCAGGGTGGCTGGCTTGTCCACGGTCCAGCTGATGTCCGGCATCTTCGCTTCCAGTGCAGCAATGAGCTCTGCACGCAGGGCATCGTATTTGGGGAAGCTTTCCGCCAGTGGAGCGGGCGCCTCGGTGACCGGCGGGGCGCTGCTTCTCACCACTGTGGGCTCCGCCGGTGCCGTGCAGCCGGCCATGAGGGTTGCCCCGAGGAGCATAAGAGCTGCCACGACGCGGGGCGACGGTGGCGGTTTCATTCGGCCGTTCATTTTCCCCCAGTTCTGATGACGGGCGTCGGTGACCGGCCCACAAGGAATGCTGTCACACCTGCGCCGCGTCTGGCCATGGGCACAACAACCCCTCCGGCAGCTTGGTTGTCCTTGCTCTACGCAGCCACGGCCGGGCCGCCCCCGGATGGCTTGTGGGCCGGCGCGGGCTGCGCAAACGTGCGGGCGGCCCGTGAGCCCGCGATGGTGCTCGCCCCGATGCTGATGAGGGCCCCGAGGATAATGGCCGCGGCTTCTCCCGGTTCCAGCAACTGCAATTGGGAGCCGATAGTGGCGGCGGCAACCGGCACGCCCAGCTGGGATGCTGCCAGCACCGCGAGCGGCAGAGGCTGGCCGAGCAGCCGCAGGCTTCCATGGACAAGCAGCGTTCCAAACCCCAGGCAAATCCCGAGGAGAATCATGCTGGGGCTTCCCGCGAGGGTGCGCAGATCGAGGGATGCGCCCAGCCAGACGAAGAACACCGGCCCTAGGAAGCCATCGCTGACGGCGAAGAGTTGATGAGCCAGCCGCCGGGGTTCTCCCACCGCTGCGACCACCAGGCCGAAGGAGAACCCGGCCAGCATGATGGACACGTGGCCCGCGACGGCCAGCCCGGAGAGCGCGAAGAGCAAGGCAAGCTGGATCCTGAGTTCCAGGGCGAACTTCCGGTCCTCGGACACGTCATGCATCCGTCCGCGCGTGCCGCTGCGCTCCAGCCAGCGAAGGACAAAGAACAGGACCGCAGCGCACACCGCGACCACGGCAGCCCCGACGGCTGCCCTCGGCGCATTGGGCGGGTCCACAGCAAGCGGAAGCGCCACAATGCAGGCGATGTCGGCTACCGCCACTTGCGCCGTCGTCGTCAGGACCTTTGGTCCCGTCAGCCGCAGCGAATCGATGATCGGCAGGACCAAGGCTGCCGATGAGGAAGCGAGCAGAACGATGTAAAGGGGAGCATGTCCGGTGCCAAAGGCAAAGGCAATGACGACTCCGACGGCGGCCGCGAGCACTGCGGCGATGCCGGCACGCAGGGCGCCACCACCCAGTGCGGGGCGGATGGCCTGGTCCCGCACGGGGACATGCGTCCCGGCGACGAACATAACGAGGGCGAACCCGACGTCGGCCACAAAGGTGAACGTGGGATCCGAGGAGTCCACCAGTCCCAGACCCGTGCGCCCGATGGCGATACCAGCCAGCAACTGCCCCAGCACCACGGGAACGTGCCATTTCTGGGACAGCGCCAGCAGCGGACCGAGGAGCGCCACCGCGGCGATCAGCGAAAGCTGAAAGAACGACACGTCCCTCCTTCTACCGGCGTTGCGGTTCGTTTGCGCTGGTTAGCGGGGCGCGTCAGCCAGTTTGAGCGGAATATCGGTGTTTTCGTCCGTGTAGTAGCTTGCGCACACCCGGTGGTAGCCATCGGCCACCTGGGCGGGAATCCCCCTGGCCAAGTCACCTCTGACCATCAGGATAGGCGAGAGCTTCTTGCCTTCCCTGATCTTCTTCAGGTCCGATGCCACGTGGGCGTTGTCCTCAGGGAGCAGCACCAGCCCCGCGGCCCGCAGAATGTCCTTTGCCTTGCGATGCCGGATGGGGGCGACCGTGAGAGACGCAACAATGGTGGCAACGACGTCGTCGGATTCAAGTAGGGACAGATAGTCCGCCGCGCCCGGATAATCCTGCTCCTCCGGCTGCGGCAACCAACGGACCTCGGCCTTCTTTTCGTCAGGCATGTGTCGTATTCCTTGGCCAGCGGTAGCGGGCCGCAAACGTGGGCGGCGCCGGCCGGGGGATCGTGGAGAGGTCCGCACCAGGGCGCCGTCGCCGTAATTCAAGGGCGAGAGCTTCCTGACCGCGGGCCATCGCCCAAACGTGGTTCGCGGAAAAGGCGGGCTTGAGCAGCCAGCTCAGCCGCCGGATCAGCGGCTTCGACGGGCTGACCTGCCAGTGGTACGTGATCACGGTCTCCGGCCCGTCCTGTTCGAACGTCCAGCGCCCGGTACCGTTCAAGTCACCCTGCGCTGAGATTGCGAAGCCTTGCTCCGTAACGGGCTCGGTGACCGTGAGCCTCCAGCGCAGGGTGTACGGCAGCCAACCCTTGGTATGTAGGGAGAATGCCTTTCCCGTGCCGTCCGGATACCCCGGATCCACTGGTACGACGCTCAAATACACCGAGGGCCACCAACGGGCCAACCTCCCGGCATCGCCCAAAACATCCACGACTTCACGAGCGGTCCCCGCAACGCGCCAGACGGTCAAGAATTCGTAGTCAGTGCTGCTCTTGGAATTGCCGCCCATTGCTGCCTTTCCACGGCGCGGATGGATAGTGGACTCATGCTGTCACACCTGCGCCGCGCGTGGCCATGGGCGCAACAAACCCCTCGGGAACGTGGGCAGACGACGGCGGGCACGCGCCCGCCGTCGTCCGCCCCCAGCGCTGGGGTTCTCCGGCTAGCTAGTGGTTCTCAGGTCAATTCCACACCGTGATGACATAGTTCCAGCCCCAGTTCACGTTGGTTCTGTAACAGCCGCTGGCACTGATCGACTTGTTTGGCCAGAGATTCTGGGCCCTGACGTACCGGGCCCAGTGATCGTTCTTGCAGTTCTCCAGGCTGTTCGGGTACGGGCCGCCAACCTCCTGGTGGCAGATGGAACCGGACCAGCAGTCGGCCGCTGACGCCGACGGCGCAGGTCCAGTGGCCACGCCCACCGTTGCTAGAGCCATCGCGGTGGCGAGGACCAACCCAGTCTTCTTCATGATGTTCACTACTGATACCCCCAAGTAAGGAGACTTCCAAGATGCGAGTCTCATTTGGTTGACCCTAGCTCCTCGTACCCCGGGGAGCCGGAGGTCTAACCAACCGACGCGGCCGTGTCCGCCGAGGTTTCGACAGGCTCAACCACCGACGGACAGGCTCAACCACCGACGAGGCCCGGCACGCCGTCCTGGATCGCGAAGGTGGCCTTCGTGCTGACGGGGGAGCCCGGCGTCGTGACGTAATCCAGGATCCGGAAGTCCGCGGTCATCGCGTCCTTGGTGATTTTTGTGTTCACGTAGCCGCGTGAGTCGTTGTAGAACTTCAGGTGCGGGTTCCAGGCCATGGTGGGGTCCGTGGTGGAGCCGGTGCCGTCACCCGTGGAGGTGATGGACGTGCAGACCAGTTCGGAGCCGACCACGGGGGAGGCGGGGTCCTTGTAGTCCACCTTGAGGTCGTTGGCCCAGTTGCGGTGCACGTCGCCGGTGAGGACCACGGCGTTGCGGACGTTCGCGTCCACCCAGCCCTGGGTGATGCGGCGGCGTGAGGCGGCGTAGCCGTCCCACCCGTCCATGGAGACGTCGTCGATCTCCGGCGCCTTATCCCTGTCCCGCTCGGCGAAGAACACCTGCTGGCCCAGGATGTCCCAGCGCTGGGTGGAGTTCTTGAAGCCGTCCAGCAGCCACTTCTCCTGCTCGGCGCCGGTAATGGTCCGGTCCTCCGCGAGGCGCTCGGCCACGTTTTTCCGCCAGCCGTCGCCGGCGAGCTGGTCGTCGCGGTACTGCCGGGTGTCCATCATGTGGAAGTTGGCCAGCTGGCCCCACTGGATGGTGCGGTAGATCTTCATGTCGAACCCGGCCGGCACGGATGAGGCCCGCAGCGGCATGTTCTCGTAATACGCCTGGAAAGCGGCGGTGCGGCGCTGCCGGAAACGCTCGGTGGTGTCGTTGAGCTGCGCGGCGTCCTGGTTTTCCGGGACCTCGTCCGCCCAGTTGTTGTCCACCTCGTGGTCATCCCACACCACCAGCCACGGCGCGATCGCGTGCGCGGCCTGCAGATCGGCGTCGGACTTGTACTGCGCGTGCCGCTGCCGGTATCCGGCCAGGCTGGAGGTCTCCGGGCCCTGGTGGTCGCGCGGGTTGCCGCCGCCGATCACGTAGCCGCCCTTCTTGTACTCGTACATGTAGTCGCCCAGGTGCAGGACCAGGTCCGGGTGGTCCTGGGCCAGCCGAGAGTAGGCGGTGAAGTAGCCGTGCTCGTACTGCGAGCAGCTGGCGAAGGCCATGGCCAGCGCCGCCGGCGTCTCGTGCGGTGCCGGGCTGGTGAGGGTGCGGCCCACTACGCTGACGTGCTTGCCCGTGCGGAACCGGTAGAAGTATTCACGCCCCGGCCGCAGACCGTTCAGCTCCACGTGCACCGAGTGGGCGGTTTCGATCCGGGCATGCTCGACGCCGCGGGCTACTACTTTGCGCATACCGGCGTCTTCAGCCACTTCCCATGCCACCGCGACGTTGCGGGAGGGCATGCCGCCCAGCCCGTCTTCGGCGATCGGGTCCAGTGCCAGCCGGGTCCAGATCACGAACCCGTCCGGCCACGGCTCGCCGGAGGCGATGCCCAGCAGGAACGGATCGGTGCGGAGGCCGGCGTCGTCCGCTGTTGAAACGGCGACGGCGGCACCCGGCCAGGCGGCGACGAGCCCGGCCCCGAGGCCGGCGGAAAGGAGGGATCTGCGTGAAATGTTGTCCATGGCTTCGACCGTATTGCGGCCGGTTGGACAGGTTGTGAGAGCGGTATGAATGGGTGGTTAACTGCGTGACAAGACCTGTCGATTTGGAGGAGTTTTCTACCTGCGGGAGTTCAGTGCGTCGAACTGCTCCTGCCAGAGGGCCAACTCCTCATCGACGTAGCGCCTGTGGGCAGGAGTCCATTTGGGCCAGATGTCGGGCGAGGCTGGGGCTTGTGCTGGTGCCCGATCTCGAACCGGGGGTGCTGCCGGGGGCCGAGCCGGGCCCGGGACGAGGCGTTGGACCCGGGGTGACTCCCGCCTGACGCCGGCAACTTTCGCCTGGCTGGGCCGCTCTATGAGGCTCAGGATCCCGAGCGCCAGCTGGTACACGGCCCAAACAATGCCGCTTAGGACCAGAACGGCAAAAAGGAAGGCAATCCAAAGCAGGAGTCCGATGGCTGGGAAGACCAACATGGTCCATTTTACCTTCCTGACCCTCGATTAGATCAGGTCAATTCTGTACTTGATTCGACAAATCAACCTCCAGGATCCGGCAGGTCTGCAGCGAAGCAAATCAGCTGGCCAGCGGCAGCGTCACCCCCGGCCAGGTACGCGGCCGTTCCGTACCGGGCGGCCTCTGTTCTTCTCTTTCTGGCACGCGTAGGCTGAGCGCACACTTGGTCACCGACTCGATGCCGGGGCCCGTTAAACACGTGCGTTCGCTTGGGAAGGCAGCAGTCATGGGGATGAACATCAAGGACCAATGGGACCGGCTCGATCACACCACACAGCAGTGGCTCATCGACAACCCGGGGTGCCTGATCCTGCCAAGGACTATCACGGCGACCATCTGCAAGGAGACTGGCGGGGCGAACGTGGGTGACCGGCACGGGGAGAGCGAACTCTCCCAGGAAGACCGCGACTTCATCCAGGCCAAGGCGCACGAGGCCCGGACCGCTCCGCCGGAATACCGGTTTTTTGACTCCATCCAACCGTGAACAGCCCGCACTGAGCACCATCTAGTGCACCGCAATTCGCAGAAGATTCGCGGGAAGCCGTCAACCCGTGGCCCTTGTTGAAGCCTGAACCGCATGGTTGGATGAGGACTGGTGACGGCACAGTGTCACCGATTCTTTTGACGGACCATTTCCGACGCAGCGCGCGTTCGATCAGTCCGGATCCGTCCAGCAGCAGGCGGTTTCGCAGGCCCTTACCGAGGGCTGTTGGGCGGGGTGCTCCCCGTCTTCAGGGGGGAACACCATGGCTGGTCGTTTTGAGTTATTCGTTGATGCGCAATCACAGTTCAGGTTCCGGCTCCTCGACGGCAGTGGATTGGTTTTGGCTGTGTCGTCCGGATTCGATGACAAGTTAGCAGCCGTCGCCGGAATCGATGCCGTACGGGAATGTGCGGGCACGGGCCTGGTTGCCGACCTCTCGGACCAGACCCCGGGCAGGACGCGGACGCCGCACACACCGCGGACTCGACAGCCAAGGACCTTGGATCGGCCCCGGATCCAGGACAAGCTCGGGACGGGATGATCTTCCGTACATCGGCCAAGGAGTCTCGGTGCTCGCGAGTCGCGGCCGTAATTCGGTCGCGGCCTAGTGTGCCTGGTGTTCTGCTAGCTGGGCGAGTTGCTGCGTGACGGTGCCCCACCCGTCATAGAAGCCCATCTCTTCGTGCATGTTTCGATCTGCGTTGTTGCGGTGCATCACGTTGGCGACGTATTCGGTACCCTCCGGGTGGTCCTTCAGCGTGATGATCGCGGTCATGAACGGCTCTTCAGCCGGCCGCCAGCCACCGACCAGGGAATTCGTGAAGACGATTCGCTCGAGTTCATCGATTGCGAGAAAGCAGCCCTTCATATGCGGCGTGAACTCGCCGCCGTTCTCACTGATCTGGGTGAGCAATGATCCACCGGGCCGGAGATCCATTTCCAGGACCTTGCAGGCGGCAGGTGCAGGCACCCACCATTGCTCGAAGCTCGCCCTGTCCGTCCAGGCCCCCCAAACGACGGAGCGGGGCGCGCTGATGATTCGCGAAATTGCCAGATCGAGATCCGGGCGTGTGGCTGAGTTCATTGTTCCTGTTCCTTTTATGGGTGGTGGTGACGAAGTGCTCGAGCCGGTCAGAGCGCCCCTCCCAGATGTCGCGCTGTTCGGACAGCCATGCCTCGACCACGGCGAACGATTTCTTCTCGATGACGCAGGTGCGTACCCGCCCCTCCTTGCGTGTCCGGATCCATCCGCTCTCCTCAAGAAAGTGGATGTGCTTCATGAACGAGGGCAACGCCATATCGAAGGGCTTCGCCAGTTCGCTGATGCTTGCAGGGCCTTGACCCAGCCGCCCCAGCACGGCACGGCGAGTGGGGTCAGCAAGCGCCTGAAAGACGCCATTCAGCTGTGGATACTTAGCCATATGGCAAAGTATCACACGGGAATGCTAAGCGGAAGGGCTAAGTGAATCAAGAGCGCGGCAGGCCGGGTTTCGACCGGCTCAACCACCGGGCTTTGGCGGTTTCGACAGGCTCAACCATCGCAGTGAACGGGCTACGGCTGGGGGAGTCCGGCCGTCATTGCTGCCAAGCCCGTCATGGCTTGGATGGCGTCCCGGTTGGAGAGTCCGTTGTCATGGCAGAGGGAACGCCAGGTCCAGAACGAAACCGAGTGGGCGACGACGGCGCGCAGCCGCCCGCTCCTGCATGGCGCCGGGAACGGCTCCAGGAGCCGGTCGCGGAATGACGTATCGCGCATTTCGAGTCCTGTGCGATGCGTCTCCGGAATTGCAGCCAAATCGGCATAGATTCGTGTGAGCATCGGCTCGCCGTCACGATAGAACCGGTAGAGATCTGCCAGGCCCGCGTGCAGGCGCTCCAGCGGGTCCGCCAGCCCGGACCACGCGGCAGGGTCCGGCAGTTGCTGTTGTGAGAGCCAATGCGAGGAGCAGGCAGCGAACAATGCTTCGTCGTCGGCGAAATGCCGGTAGACCGTCAGGCGCGTCACCCCCGCCTGCTCGGCGACGCCCGCAATGGTGGTCCGGGCAGGGCCGACTGATCCGTGCAGGATCACCGCCGCGTCCACGATCCGCTGGCGGGTGGTCTCCACCTGCTCGGCGCGTTTGTCCATCTTGTAATGACGGGGTTTGGTTGAACGAGCCTGTTCACTCAAAGTGTTGACACCGGTCCCAGGTCGGCTGGATAATTCGATATACACCATTGTATAGCGAAATAGGAAGGATGGCCTGTCATGGGCGCTTCGGGGGCTCCACGGCTCACTGTCGTGCAGCCAGGGGAAGGACGCCAGGGCAGTCTCGGAAGTATCGGGGTTGTCTTCAAACTGTTCGGTGAACACACCCAAGAGCAGATCTCCATCGTGGAGCACCCCTTCCCGGTAGGGGCATTGGTTCCGCCGCACATGCATACCCGTGAGGATGAGTATTCGTTTGTCCTCGAAGGTGAGATCGGATTCCGCTCCGGTGAGCGCGAGGCAGTGCTGGGCGCTGGTGGCTACATTACGAAGCCCCGCGGCGAGTTGCACACCATGTGGAACGCAGGCAAAGTTCCCGCGCGCATGATCGAAGTGATCAGTCCTGCCGGGTTCGAACACTTCTTCTGGGGGCTGGCCGATCAGCTCGAAGCCGGGGGACCGCCGGATCCGGAGGCCATCGGCAAACTGGCGGCCCAGTACGGCCTCCAATTCGGCGAGGCGCCGTGGCTGCCGGGCATCATCGCCCGGTACGGGCTGACTCCGCCGATGGGCTGACGGGAAGAGCCATGGGCATCCAGGCTCCCGTTCCAGCCAGGTCTTCGGGCTGGGGATCGGTGTGGCGGCATATCTGCTCGGCATGCGCCACGCGTTCGATGTGGACTATATCGCCGCCATCGACTGCACCACCCGCAAGCTCATGGGTGAAGGCCTTCGGCCTCAGCTGATCTTGCGACGGTAGATGGCGATCGCGAAGGCGTAGCCCACCGCCAGAATGCCGGCGAGCCAGGCGAGGGCGATCCAGATGTCACTGCCCACCGGCTGCTGGGCAAACAGTGCCCGGATGGTGTTCACGATGGAGGTCACGGGCTGGTTCTCGGCAAACCAGGCGACCGGGCCGGGCATGGAGTCGGTGGGCGCGAACGCCGAGCTGATGAACGGCAGGAAGATCAGCGGGTAGCTGAACGCGCTCGCGCCGTCGACGGTCTTCGCCGAGAGCCCGGCGATCACGGCGATCCAGGTCAGCGCGAGGGTGAACAGGACCAGGACGCCGGCCACCGCGAGCCAGGCGCCCACGGATGCTCCGGTGCGGAAACCCATGATCAGGGCGACGCCGATGACCAACGCGACCGAGACCAGGTTCGCGGCCAGGGACGTGAGCACGTGCGCCCAGAGCACGCTCGACCTCGCGATCGGCATGGACTGGAAGCGTTCGAAGATGCCGCCCTGCATGTCCAGGAACAGTCGGTAAGCGGTGTACGCGATGCCGGATGCGATGGTGATGAGCAGGATGCCGGGGAGCATGTAATTGACGTATGACTCGTCGGATCCGGTGTTGATCGCGCCGCCGAAAACGTAAACAAACAGCAGCATCAGCGCGATCGGGGTGACCGCTGTGGTGATGATCGTGTCGGGACTGCGGAGGATGTGGCGCAGCGAGCGGGCGGTGAGGACGCCGGTGTCGCCGAGGACATGGGTGGTCATCGGATTTCCTTTCCTGCCGGGAACGTGCCGTGGGTGCGGCTCTGGTCGGCGATGTCGGTCTCTCCGGCGTCACCGACGAGGGCGAGGAAGACGTCCTCAAGGGAGGGCTGCTTCTCGATGTACTCGACCTTGGCGGGCGGGAGGAGTTGCTTGAGTTCGGCGAGGGTGCCGTTCTGGATGATGGTGCCCTTATGCAGGATCGCGATCCGGTCGGCGAGCTGTTCGGCCTCGTCGAGGTACTGCGTGGTGAGCAGCACCGTGGTGCCCTGGCTGGCAAGTTGCTTGATGGTCTGCCACACCTCGATGCGCGCCTGGGGGTCGAGTCCTGTGGTGGGCTCGTCGAGGAAGATGATCGGCGGGTTTCCGATCAGGCTCATCGAGATGTCGAGCCGGCGGCGCATGCCGCCCGAGTATGTCGCCGCCTTGCGGTTCCCTGCTTCGGTGAGCGCGAAGCGGGCGAGCAGGCCGTCCGCGATCGCGCCGGGGTTCTTCAGGTGACGCAGCTTGGCGATCAGCACGAGGTTTTCCCGGCCGGTGAGCACTTCATCAACGGCGGCGAACTGGCCGGTCAGGCTGATCGACTCGCGCACGTCGCCGGGCTTCGCGCCGACGTCGAACCCGTTAACCGTTGCCGTGCCGGAGTCGGCCTTCAGCAGCGTCGACAGGATCCGCACCAGCGTGGTCTTGCCCGCACCGTTCGAGCCGAGCAGCGCGAAGATGCTCCCCGCCCTCACGTCAAAGTCGACCCCCCGCAGCACGTGCAGGTCCTTGAACGACTTCTCGATGCCCTGCACCCGGATCGCGGGTCCAAGGGCCTGGTCAGTGGTCATGGGTCATTTCCCCTCTCGGGTGTCGTCGGCGGCGGCATCGATCGCTTTCGTGAGGCGCTCGCGCTCCTTGTCGATCCACTGCCTGCCGGAGTATGCCTGCGCAAAGGTCTCGGCGAACTCCACCGGATCGTCGCCGACGATCGCGCGCACCGGCGTCCCATCGATGGCGGCCCGCTCCCACAGGTCGGCCAGGTCGCCGAACATCGTCATGAGCGTTTCGCCGTCGGTGATGCCCCCGAAGTACATGAAGTACCGGTGCATGGCCTTCGCCGCGGTTGCGTACGGCTCGGGGAGGGCCTCAATGCGGGCCTTGTCCTTCTTGTACTGTTTCTTCTGCTCGAGCGACCCGGTGAGGGTCTCGATCCACTTTGCGGCCATGGTTACTCTCCTTCGTCCTGCGTGCTTTTGATGTTGTGGTGGAGGTGTTCGATCCGTTCTGCGAGGAAACTCCATGTCCTCCAGAATTCTTCGAGGTACTCGCCGCCCAGCGCGTTCAGCGAGTAGACCTTGCGCGGCGGCCCCTTCTCTGACGGGACCTTCTCGACGTCGACGAGGCCGCGCTGTTCGATCCTGACAAGCAGGGCGTAAATGGTGCCTTCGGCGATGTCGGAGAAGCCCTGATCGCGCAACTTGGCGGTGATCTCATAGCCGTACTCCGGCCGCGTGGCCAGGATCGCGAGGACGATGCCCTCGAGCGTGCCCTTGAGCATCTCGGTGGTCTGATTGCCCATGGAACTCTTCTCCCTCAACTACTCAGTGTTACTGACTACCACTAAATAGTAACACTAAGTAGCCACGGCGCAAGGGAGGAAAGCGGAGGCAGATAGCGCCGCCGTCGGGCGTTTCAGTTCCGCGCCGTACGCTTAGCCGTAACCCGACTCTCCGAACCTCGACGCGTCCGAACGGATCCGCATGGCAGAGCTCAACGTCCGGGACCGGAGCTCCCTCCAGTTGCCCATCACCGATGCCGCAAGCCTTACCGCGGAAGAGGTGCTGGAGCGCCTGGCCTCGCACCCCGGGGGCCTGGCCGACCAGGAAGCCGCCACGCGCCTCGCGGACCTGGGTCCCAACGCCGTCCGCACCCACCGGGCCAACGGCTGGGCGGTCTTGGGCCGGCAGTTCGGCAGCCCCATCCTCATCCTGCTGATCATTACGGCCGGGCTGTCCCTGTTCCTGGGCGACGCCACCAACTCGGCTGTGATCGGTGTGATCCTGCTGGTCAGCGTGGGGCTCGGCTTCACCAACGAATTCCGTGCGGAACGCGCCTCCGAAGCCCTCCACTCCCGCGTCACCCACCGCGCCGTGGTGCTCCGCGGCGGAACCACCCGCGACGTGGACGTCACCGCACTGGTGCCCGGCGACGTCGTCCATCTCTCCCTGGGCGCCATCATCCCCGCCGACCTCCGGCTCCTGGACACCAATAACCTCCTCTGCGACGAAAGCATCCTCACGGGGGAGTCGATGCCCGCCGCCAAGGACCGCACGCCGGTCCCGGCCGGCTCGGCCCTGGCCGACCTCGCCTCATGCGTGTTTATGGGCACCGTCATCCAGTCCGGCGGCTGCACCGGCGTGGTGGTGGCAACCGGCGGGCGCGCTGAATTCGGCCGGATCGCGCTGGGCCTGGGCGAACGGCAGCCGCAGACCGAATTCCAGCTCGGGCTCAAACGGTTCAGCTTCCTGCTTCTGCAGGTGGCCATCGGGCTCACCTCGCTGATCTTCATCGCCAACCTGCTGCTGCAGCGCCCGATCATCGAATCCCTGCTGTTCTCGCTGGCTATCGCGGTGGGCATCACGCCGCAGCTGCTCCCCGCAGTGGTCAGCACCAGCCTCGCCACCGGCACCCGCCAGCTGGCCAAGCGGAAGGTGCTGGTCAAACGGCTCGTTTGCATCGAGGACCTGGGGGACATGGACATCCTGGTCACCGACAAAACCGGAACCTTGACCGAGGGGCGGATCAGCTTTACCCGCGCGCTTCCGGTCACCCCTGACACGTCCGACGGCGGCCTGCTCACCTTGGGACTGCTTGCCACCGAGACCGACTACGCGGAGGCCAAGCTCTCCTCCGCCGGGCAGAACCCGCTGGACGCCGCCCTCTGGGACAGCCCCGGCGCGGCCGCGTTCGACCCGGCCGGCTACGAGCGCCTGGACCTGATCGGCTTCGACCACCAGCGCCGCCGCACCACCGTGCTGGTGCGTGAGGGCGGCGGCCCGGCGCGGCTGGTCACCAAGGGCGCCCCGGAGGACGTGCTGGCACTCTGCGGGGCCACCCCGCCTGCCGTACAGGCGATGCTGGATGAACAGTTCGACGCCGGCTCCCGGGTGGTGGCGGTGGCCACCCGTTCCGCGGCGGGGCTGGGTCAGCTCGTCCCCGCCGACGAGCGCGACCTTGTTTTGGCCGGCTTCCTGATCTTCCTGGACCGGCCCAAAGCCAACGCCAAAGCATCCCTGGACCAGCTCGCAGCCCTGGGCATTGCCGTGAAAATCGCCACGGGCGATAACGCCAAAGTCGCCGAAAAAGTCTGTGCCGACCTCGGCGTGCTGTCCGGCGGGACACTGACCGGCCCAGACATCGAGAACCTGTCCGACGCCGAACTCGCCGCCTCCGCCCGGACTGCCACCATCTTTGCCCGGGTCTCGCCGGAGCAGAAGGCGCGGATCATCGCCCTGCTGCGCCAAAGCGGCGGATCGGTGGGCTTTATGGGCGACGGCGTCAACGACGCTCTGGCACTACACAAGGCGGACATCGGCATCTCCGTGGACAGTGCCACCGACGTCGCCAAGGACGCCGCCGACGTCGTACTCCTGGACAAGGACCTGGGGGTCCTGGCCGAAGGCGTGATGGAAGGCCGGCGGATCTTCGCGAACACCATCAAATACGTACTGATGGGCACGTCCAGCCTTTGGCAACATGTTCAGCGCGGCCACAGCGTCAGTGGTGCTGAGCTTCCTGCCGATGCTGCCTGGCCAGATCCTGCTCAACAACCTGCTGTACGACTCCGGTCAGCTGGCCATCCCGGGCGACCGCGTGGACAAGGAACAGCTGCGGGCCCCGTCGCATTGGAACATCGCCTTCATCCGACGCTTTATGTTCCTGTTCGGGCCCATCAGCTCGCTCTTCGACTTCGCCACCTTCGCCCTGATGCTGGTGGCCTTCCACGCCGTGCCAGGGGAGTTCCGGGCCGGCTGGTTCATCGAATCCATCGCCACCCAGACCCTCATTATTTTCGCCATCCGGACCCGGCGCGTGCCGTTCCTGCGCAGCCGGCCTTCGGCCGGTCTGATCGTTGCCTCGCTCGGGGTGGTGGCGCTGGGTATTTTCCTGCCGCTCTCACCGCTGGACGGGCTGCTGGGCTTCGACCCGCTCCCGGTCCCGTTCTTCCTGGCCCTGCTGGGCATGATCGTGGTGTACCTGGTCCTGGTGGAATTCGCCAAGGCCTGGTTCTTCTCCCGCGATGCCCAGCAGCTTCCCGCCGGACCGGTCCAGGTCCGCCGTCGTCCGGAAAACCACCACATCGCGCGCCGCGCGTTCCGCTTCAGTGCACCGGTGCCCGTGGCCGCGCCGCGGCACCGGCGCCGCATGCTGCCGTGACCGCCATCGACGGGCTCGGTTTCGACAGGTGTGGTGCTAGGCGGGAGGCTCGGGCAGGAGGTTGGCTGCGAGCGTCCGGGCGATGAAGCGGCCATAGCGCTCGGCGCTCCAGCCGCGCTTGAGGACAAGGTTCTCGTAAAGCTCAGCCGAGGTGCACGTGAACATGACATCGGCGACCTCCGCCTCTGTCAGATCCGTTCTCAGGAATCCCCTGCCGAGGACCTGCCGGGCGTTGTGCAGCATCCGGCCGTACCGCGCGTCGTCGACGTCGAGCAGGAGCACGGCCATGTCCGGATCCCCGCTGGCGGCGGCGTCCCGAATCAGTAGGAAGACCGGGGATCCGAGCGGACTGACTTCGGTGGTGAACCGGCCGAGCTGCTCCATAAGTTCACGGGGGTCCTTGACTGTAGTTTGGGCGCGGTCCGACCGCTCCTCAGCCGGGGAGCCGCCGGCTCCGAGCAGGCTCTGGTCATAGATGGCGCGGACGAGCCCCGGCTTTCCGCCGAATCCCTTGTAGACGGACTCCTTCGAGACGCCGGCAGCCCGGGCGATTGCGGCAATGGTGGTCCGGCCATATCCACCTGTCAGGAACAGTTCGCGCGACTGCTCGAGTACCCGCGTCCTCGCCTCCTCGGCTGCCTCCTGGCGGCGCCGGGCATCGTAGGCGCGGGAACGGGGAGCCTGGCGGTGTGATTCGTTGACCCCGGGTCCCACTGGGCGTAAGCTCCTTGTATCGGTTGATTACAGCTGACTGTATCAAATTAAGCAGACCCGTGCTCCCGCCTCCTGCGACGGGATTAAGGAGCAGATCATGGACGCTTCCGGAATCGATCACCTTCCCGAGGGCCCGGTGCGGCGCATGATGGCCGCCGCGAACCGTCACGACCTCGAGGCGATGGTGTCCGAGTTCGCGGAGGACTACGAGAACACCACCCCAGCCCACCCTGCCCGCAGTTTCACCGGCTCAGCCCAGGTGCGGAAGAACTGGGCAGCGCTCTTCGCCGGGCTGCCGGATTTGAGCCTCACCGTGCACGATGCGACCACGGGACCCGGCAACACGGTCTGGATGGAATGGAGCAACCGGGGCACCCGGCCGGATGGCTCGGTGACGCAGTCCGCCGGGGTGGCCATCTTCACTGTCCGTGATGACAGGATCGCCGCGGCGCACTTCTACCTCGAACCGGTGGAGCACGAGTCCGGGGATGTGAACGCGGCGGTGAGCTTGGCCGTCCGCGGGGCAGCCGGAAGCGGTGAGAGGTCATGATCCTGGTCGCCGGCGGAACGGGCCGGCTTGGCCGCGCATTGGTTCCCATGCTCGTGGGAGCCGGGCACCAGGTCCGCGTCATGGCCCGAGGCGCTTCCCAGCCTTTCCCCGAAACGGCGGGCGACGGCGTCGAGCTCCTGCGCGGGGACCTCGGCTCCGAGGCGGACTGCCGGGAAGCGGCGGCGGGCTGCACGGCGGTGGTGTTCGCGGCCTCGGGATTCGGCATCAAGGACTCCGATCCACGCACCGTTGACCGCGACGGCGCCATCCGGCTGGTCTCAGCGGCGTCCGATGCCGGAGCTGAGCACGTGGTCATGATGTCCATGCACGGTGCCGCCCCTGACGGCGCCATCGACTTCCTGCGCTGCAAGGCCGCGGCCGAGGAATCCGTCCGCACGTCCGGCATGGCCTGGACAGTCATCAGGATAGGGGCGCTCCTTGAACAGCGCCTCGAAATCATGGCCGCCCCGCTCGAGTCGAAGGGCAAGGTGTTGGTGATCGGCTCGGGGTCAGCCCCGGTCACCTATACATCTGTCCGGGACGCTGCCGCCCTTGTGAGCCGTGCGCTTTCTGACCCGGCGCTGCGGAACCGAGTCCTCGACTGGGGTTCGCAGACACTCACAGCCAACGAGCTTGCCGAAGCCCTGCTCAGCCAGGCTGGCCACGGGTCCGTTCAGCGGATCCCGGCCGCCGCCGAGCGCGTCCTGTCCATTGCAGCGAGGCCCTTCTCACCCTTCCTTGCCCGAGTCGCGGGGGCCGGGATCTGGGAAGAATCGGGAGCCGCCGGCTTCGAGTGGGCGCCAACGCGCGCGGAGTTCCCCGACATTCCCATCACGGGCCTGCGGCAGGTCCTCGAAGCCGCGATCCAAAGAGGGTAACGGCTGGGATCGAAGGTTCTGTCTCGCAGTTGCTAGGTTTCGCCAGTGAAGGACTCCGGCGGCGATGATGAGCGGAACGTGGATTGCCGGGAGGTTTTTCGCCAGCCAATGCGGAAGGTAGATGTCGGTGACGGATCCTGTGCTGTCTCCCAGGTTTCGGGCTATCGCGGTTAGGGGGCAGCGAAATCCGTTGGCCGCGAACACTAACGTTTCCAGTGCCACGACGGCGGCAGCCATCCCGGCCCGCCGATCCGACTGCCCCCGGACGCCGGTGTACAGGACGTAGAGCATGCAGGCCTCGATGGTGAACCATGCGAGCGTGTGAAAAGCCTTCACTGCTTTGAGTAGCATGCCGCGTTCCTCCAAACTCGTCAGCGCCGTCCGCTGGGCAGCGCGGCGACGTTGTACTCGATCGAGTCGAGGACGAAACGCAGGTAGGAATAGTCTCCGGAGGGGGCGTGCCAGATCCCCTCGCCGCGCTCCATGAGCCGGTGCGGACCGAATTGCCGATAGTCACTCAGTGGGGTGGACCACCGCATCCTGGTGAACGACTTTCCGTCCGCCGACGCCGCGCCGCGTCCGTCAGCCGCAAAATCCACCAACTCGCCCTGATCATTGAACGAAAGGACCGCACTGACGGTGTGGCTACCGTTCGTGAAAGATGCACTGACCGTGTACGGATCGATCTCGCGCCACTGGATCCCCGGATCGACCAGCGCGCCTGGCGCGAATACGCAGAGGTCGTTGAACAGCGTCACCGTCTCGGCCTGGTCCATTTCCGGGCCTTTGGCGTCGACCACGGTTACGGCTGATGCGAGTTTCACCCGCATGGTTGCGGACGGTCCGACGAACCGGTGGAACGCCTGGAACGGGATGCCCGCCCGCGAGGCGTCCATGAGGAAGAGGCGTGATGGCCGGTCGTAAAAGTTGCTTTGCCGTCCGGTGAACGGCATCCAGGGCGCTGACGGTCCGATGCGGATCTGCCCGTGGTAGCGGGCAGAGAAATTCTGAACCTTTGGAAGACCTACAGCGCCGCTGAGACGAACATAGCGTTGCACTACGGCGGGGAGCCGCGAGAGATCGGTCTCGGTAAGTACCGGGGACTCGACGGTGCGGGCCAGTCCCTCTGAGATGTCGCGGTTGTATTCGGCGCGGAAGCTCCGGGGCCCGTCCGAGAGGTAGCCGTATACGACGCCGACGAGCACAATGACGTTGGCAATCGTCCCGTAGGCGGCGTCTGCCCAGGACGCAATGATCACGATCTGGGAGATGACGATGCCCCCGGCGCCGAACACCCACCACCGTCCCGGCAGGGCGAAGATGGAAACCGAGGCGGCCAGGAAGAGTGCCGCCGCCAATACCCAGAGAACACCCAATGGAAACGGTATCTGTTGCGTCAGTTGTGGAACGTCCGCGAACCCCAAGCCCTTGACAGCTCCAAGCAGATGGATGAGCGCGTGCAGGCCGAGGAAGGCCCCGAAGAGTATTTTCACGACAGCGGACCTACCCGCAATGGCAGGAAAGTCATGAGCACGAGTGGACTGTGACACAGGGGCCTCCTAACGTTCACATGAGCGGCGGGCTAAGAAACGTTCAAGAGAGACATCAATCCGGCGGTGCGGCGCTGATGCTCCGAGCGTACTCCACTGTCCAGAGCAGGCCGGGAGTTTCCCGCAATAACAGCGGGGCTCGGGGAGCGGAAAGGTCTGCGGCGGGGCGTCGCTTTAGTCTGTGGCCCTAGTTCTTGAAGGTCTCGTACCGGGCTTTGCCGCCGTGTTTGGCCCGATACATGGCCGAATCGGCCTGCCGCAGCAGTTCCGTCACGTCCGCCGTGTCCGAGGTCCGCTGCGCCACGCCCATGCTTAGCGACACCCGCAGTGACCGGTCACCGATCAGGAACGGCTCACTGAGCGCCTCGTAGATCCGCTCGGCAACGGGCCCCGTTGCCGGTGTGCCGTCGTCGTTATCCAAAACGACGACGGCGAACTCGTCGCCGCCCAGCCGGGCCACCAGGTCGTGGCTGCGGACGCTGGCCCGCAGCCGCTCGGCCAGCTGGGCCAGCAGCGCGTCGCCGCCTTCATGGCCGAGGGAATCGTTGACGTCCTTGAAGTCGTCGATGTCGATAAACAGCAGGCCCTCGTGCCTGGTCCGACGGTCGCTGTTTGGTTCGAAGGACGCCAGGAGGCGCTCGGCCAGTGCCGCGCGGTTCGCCAGACCGGTGAGGTCATCGTGCGTGGCCCGGTAGATCAGGGCCTGATGGCTGTCCTGGAGTGCGACGGCCATGCCGTTGAACGCCACCGCCACCTCGCCGAGCTCGTCACGCCGGGCCACGTCCAGGCGGTGGCTGTAATCGCCGGATTGCAGTTTCAGGACGCCCCGGCGGAGGCTGTTGACGGGCCGCATCAGGTCCTTGACCATCCGGCGGCGGAAGTACAGGGTGGCACCGATGGCCACAACGAACAGCCCGAACCGGCCAATCACCAGAAGCCCTTCGAGTTCGCGCGTGTCTACGAGCCCCCTGTTCAGCGCCTGAAGGGAGGACTGCTGGACGGCGGCCAGCTGCGCCCGCCCGGCGGAGCTCGCGGCCGCGAAGGCAGGGACGTCAGTAACGTTGTTTCCCGAGAGGTTCAGGACCTGGTCACCCCAGAGGCCAGCGTTCTCCAGCCCGGCCTGCCAGTCCTGCTGCGCCGAGGACAGGGCTTCTGGCCGGCCTTCGTCCGCAGCCTGGACGGCGGCGGCCGCACGGAAGAGCGCCTCAATGTCGTGTTGTTCCAGGACAAAAGCCTCCCGGTTCACGGGCGCTGCCGCGAGTAACTGGTGTCCCAGCTGCTCATGAGTATCGAGGGCGGCGGCCAGCTCAGCGACGCTGCCGTACTCCTCTTGGAGCCGGCCGTTCGCAGCTTCCATCTCGTTCACCACGAACCGGACTCCCACAACAGTGACGGCCGCGCCAACGAACAGGGCCAGGAGCATCAGTGTGAAGGCCCCGGACCATTCACGCTGCAGGCTAAAGGAGCGCGGCGTAGTGGTAGCTCTATTCATGGGCGTCCTCGGACCAGGGTGGTGTTATGCCTAAATTACACGCATCGGTGATCGAGCCTGTCGAGATCCCGGGTTTCGACGGGCCCGGCCACCGGGTTTCGACACGCTCAAACGCCCTCCAGCTGGGGACTTGGCGTTTCCTGGGCCCATAGGATTTCCCTATGACACCCAATCGAGGTCTCGCACTCTTCAGGTTCTGGTTCGCCCTGCTCGGATTCCTGGCCGTATTTTTCCAGCTGACGCACCTGCTCCAGAACGTTCCCGGCGCGTCTGCGGCGAACTTCTTCAGCTACTTCACCATCGAGTCAAACATCATCGCCGTCATTAGCCTGGCGATCTCCGGGTGGTACGCGTGGAACGGCGAAAGCCCCCGCTGGCTTGAACTTCTGCGCGGTGCTGCGACCATTTATATGACCATCACGGGGATCGTTTACAACCTCCTGCTGAGCAACATCGACGTCAACACGCCCATTCCGTGGATCAACGTGGTCCTGCACTACACAATCCCAACCATCATGGTGATCGACTGGCTTGTTGACCTGCCCAGAACCAGGGTCCCCGTCCGGACTTCGCTGGTCTGGCTCGGATTCCCCCTGCTGTACTTGGTCTACAGCCTGATCCGCGGTCCCATCGTGGACTGGTACCCCTACCCGTTCCTGGACCCCCGGATCAGCGGCTACGGAACCGTCGCCGCCATGGCGCTGGCCATCGCGGTGGCAGCTTTCCTCTTCGCCCTCGTGGCCGCGTTCTCCACGCGGCTGCACATCGCCCCGGCGCCGGCGCCGGTGGCCGTCACCTCCGGTGCGACTGAGCGCCGCTGAATCGAGCTGTCAGCGCCGGTGTCCAGTTTGGCGAGATCCAGTGGCCCGGCGTGGTGGCGAACTGGTCGTGGCCCCAGGGTCAACCGCCGGTTCTACACCAGGGGAGCGTGCTTACTGGCTGTTGATCGGCGATCCGTAAGCCTCCGGCATGGAGTTCCATCGTCCGTTCTGATCAGGTTTGTTTTCGAGTAGGCCCTGGGCGGGAACCCAAGCGGTCTGACTTCGAATTGTCAGTGCCATCACGTATGAATGTCTTTATGACGACAACTGCAGTTGCTGCCAACCTTGAAGATCGACTCGGCATTGCGATCCTTTTCGTCGGTTTTTTGGTCTTCTTCATAGTTTGTATTCGGCGAGTTGCGCGCAATGTTCGCGATCGATCAGAGCCGTGGACGAACCGACTCCGAGGAATAAGCGGCGCGTTTCTCGGCATCGCGATCTGCTCATTTTTCTTGGGCCCACTATTTTGGATGACACTTCCTGAAGACATTCTTCCGGAAGGCCACTGGACGATAATTTGCCTGGCATTTATGGTCCTTGCGTCTTTTGTCATCCACATCGCCGGAGGGGGAGCCGCCAGGTTCTTGGAGCCCTATGATCGTCCGGAGCTGGTCGCCCTTCCGCTCAAAAGTCTCTTGGCACGCGCGCTTGCTTCGCGATTGTCCGAGTTCAAGCAGGCGATGGAGCCGCTCAAACAGCGGCTTCTACCGGATGGCTTTCGAGATCTTCGGCCACGGAAGCTGGGAAGACTTCCATTTAGGAACGAATACAGGGCGTTCGGGGTGCTCTATCTTTCCCTGGGAGTTTTAAGCGCCACGAGTGTGTTCACCCACATCGGAACGGGCCAAAGTGCTCCGACTCAGGTTGTCCGAACCTGGTCAGTTTTTTGGGTTCTCATGGTCGCTGTTTCGCTGACCCCGTCGTTCACGCTCTCGTGGCTGGCTTTGAAGCATGCTTCCGCGACTGGAGCGATCCAATGCAGAATCACCTTGCGGTCATCGCTTTTGATCGTGGCAAACTGGGTTTCTATCGGCGGTGTTATCGGCCTGCTGACGGGAGCGCTTTCGTTCCTACCTCTGCGGTTCATGGCGAGAAGTGGCGTAGAGCAAGAACCGATTTCACTATCCATTCTCGCGGATTTGTCTTTGGCTGGAGCTGTGGGGGGCTTCATCGCGGCTCACTTCGGTGTCATCTTCGCATGTACAGCCACCATGAAGAACCGCTTAGCTGCGTTGAGTCTGCCGGTCTTGACAATCTCAGTCTTCACAACAGGTGCTTCGCTAGCCGGCGTCAACCCGGCAGCTAATGCAGACTATGCCTTGGCACTCATCCGAAAGTCCGTTTTCTTACCCGAAGACCCCGTTGAGCTTGCAGCTCAAGCGACGACAGATTGGAAGATATTGCTGGCGTTGGGAGAGGAAAGCATGACGGGGTCCTTCCCCGGCTCCATTCCATTTGCGGTGGTTGTGGCCGTGGCAGCGTTCTCTGTGGCTGCAGTGATGCTGGCACAGAACATCCTAAGTGCGCTCCGTGCGGTTAAAGCCGATAACAGAGATCATGCCGCCGGTGTTCACTCGGCCAAATGAAGTGACGCGCGCACATCTGTGCGACTGCCACACGAAGAACCAATCACGCCCGGGCTCGGGGCTATCGGATCTGTGTTGTCCGGCCATGAGACGCTTGCATGCGCGTAGGGTGAAGACCTTCATGGCGAGGGATCCTGGTTTGCGGCGTAGGCATTCGCTTGGAGATGCAAGTGGGAAGTAGCGACTTTCCCTCCATGGACCCGAAGAAGCTTCGCCGCGTACTTGAGCGGCTTGGCTACGCCCCCTCTGGAAACGGTAAGGGAAGCCATGAGAGACTTGTGTGTCCCGGACGTCCCACACTGACGTGGAGCTTTCATGCCGGGAAGGAAATATCGGGTGGACTCGTTAAACAGATACTGATGAAGCAAGTAGGCCTCAGTAAGGAACAGGCATTGGAGGTGCTACGTGGTTGATGTTGATAACGCTCAAATGATTGTCACCAATTGGGGCGACGATTTTGCATGTTCCGTCGCTAGCCCACAACTGCCTGGAATCGTGGCTGCTTATGACGAGCATCCGGATGCCATGGAGCTCTTTACGCTAGCTGTGGATGCTGGACTTAGCCCTGACGGGAGCATCGATGTCCACATTCAGCAGGCAATGGAATTTGCTGGCAAACAGTTTTTTGTTCGTGCGCGGCACGATCACCGCCAAGATGAACGTGGAAAGCTCGCCAGTCAGATCGGCCAGGAACTTGCTCATGATCCAGGGCTGCAGGCCTATGTAGACGCTGATCGCTTTGACGACGCCGTTGTCGTTGCAACGTTACCCAGCGACCGCATTCACGACGTGATGGAAGGTGCCGATGATAACGCGCCGCTCACGATCGGGATGAGGACTGCAGACGGTTCTGTCCACTACATTGGCATGCTTAGCGTGACAAGTGATTTTCGTGGGCGCCGGCTATCTGACCTGGGTCTCGATGCGTCGTCGACGATTGGTGCCATCTTTGCGTCACTGGGTACGGATCCCTCCACGAGTCAACACCAGCACGGAAGAATACTGGTTGTCGCCTGACGAATGATGCTGGCACTGCCAGTATGGCTCGCAACCGTTCCAGTTCTATTTCAGCCGCACTCTCGACTCGCCTTGGGCAGGCTCAGCCACCGAGGCGGCACAGCACCCAGTCCCAGCGGATCAGCTCCTGCTCCAGCCTGACCGCCGTCCCGAAGGCGTCATCGCGGAGTCCTAGGTACAGTGCGGACTCATCAGACGTCAGCCGGCTCAGCAAAGCCTTCGATGGCGACGGCTCGCTGACCCAGGCCTCGCGGTGGGCCAGCAGGGTGGCCTGGTCCATCATCACGCTCACCACATGCGGGTGGACCGCGCGGAGCTGGTCCAGGATCCGGAACCCGTGAGTGTCCAGATCGCCCCAATACAGGACCTCACAGTCGCGCAGCCACCCTGCATCCCGCAGCGACGAAAAACCATAACCGCCGCCATAAATCGCCAGCGTGTGCGGGCTGTCGGGAAGGGCCAGGAAGTTGACGAGGTTCTCCGTGATCAGCACCGTGGTGACCGGCAGGCTCAGCGTACTGAAGGCTTCGGCGGTCACGGTGAGATCGCGGGACTGGCCCAGCAGTGGCACGGCGGGATCCAGCATGCGGAATCTGACCAGCTCCGGTGGATGCAGGAAGCCGTGGCTGGCGGCAAAGCGCGCTGCCGGCGTCCGGGCCGGCGCCAGCCCCAGCAGCGAACCGGGCTCGGCGGGAGAGTCAGGCAGAGGGTCTTCGACCTCTTCAACGGCGGCACTCGCGGCATCCGCTTGTAGCCCCACCGCCAGCTCGCTGATCACCGCCCTGTGGTTTTCGATGAATTTCGTGTGCACCCCGGGGAGGCTCAGCTGCCGCACGTAGATGCCTGGCTCGGCATTGTCCGCCAGCCACAGCGCCACGCGGGCGGCCGTCAGTGCGTCGCCCCCGAGATCCAACAGCTTGAGCGGCCGCTTCAGCGCCCATCCTCTGAACGACGAGTGCAGCGCGGTCAGACCCGCGGTGAGCTCCACGAACCGCGCTGCCTCTCGAGCCTTGCCCACAAACGTGACCTCCGCGTCGGCGGACTCAAAAACCGCCGCCGCCGGCAGCTGGTTGGAGCCGACAGTCGTGCGTCCTACCTCGGCAGTCTCCAGGCTGAACGGCCCGACGGCGGCAAACAACTCGGCTGCCCACGCCCGGGCCGCAGCATAGTCACTCCGGAGCGTCGCCGCTGTCGGGCGCTTTAACGGACGACGGCGGGGGTATAGACCGCCGGGTTCCAGCACCTCCCGGAGCAACGCACCGCTGCCCCAGGCCTTCAGCGACTGCGACCGCAGATCAGTCAACGAGGTCCAGCCCTGGGCCTGCCCGGGTGCCGAACCCGAAAGCCGCTCAGGCACGCCGGGCCCGCTCGTCGCGATAGTCCTGGATGGTCATGTTCCGCAGTTGCGAATCGTCGCCGTTGGTGTTGGCCACGAACCCCACATGGGACACAAAGGGTTCGATCACGTGGATTTTCTGCAGGGGAGTGACGATCAGCAGCTGCAGTTTCATGCGCTGGAACAGCTCGAGGCCGTACCGCGCGGACTCGTCGGAGCCGCGGCCGAACGCCTCATCGATGACCACAAACCGGAAGCTGCGTCCGCTGCCGGCGTTCTTGCCCGCACCTTTGCCCGACGCCAGTCCGAACTGGAACGCCAGGGCGGCGGCGAGGATGGTGTAGGCGAGCTTCTCCTTCTGGCCGCCGGACTTGCCGCCCGAATCCGTGAAGTGCTCAAACTCCTCGCCGGTTTCGGTCCACTTCTCCGAAGCGGAAAATGTGAACCAGTTCCGGACGTCCGTGACCTTTGCGGTCCAACGCTCGTCGAGGGTGGTGAAGCCGTCGCGGCCCCGGAAGCGCTCGATCAGGCGCGCCACCTGGAGGTACTTCTGCTCGGAGTACTGGTCATCGTCGCCGATGGTGCCCTCCGAACAGGCCCGCAGGTCAATCCCGAACTGCCGCACGTCCAGGTCGGAGCTGTTCTGGTGCTCCAGCTGGATGTGCCGGCCGGAGTTGTACTCAATCCCGGCCAGGGACAGGTTGATTTCGCCGATCCGGTTCACGATGTCCTGCCGCCGGCTGTCCAGGAACGCATTGAACGCCACCACCTCATGGATGGTGTTCTGGTTCAGGGACTCCTTGAAATGGGCCTCGAAACGCGGGAGATCGTTGCTGACGAGCTGCTCCAGGAGTCTGCCGAAGTCGCCGGCGGACTCCAGGGCGGCGTCGATCTCCGTAGTCTCGTTCGAGTACTTGTTCCGGAACTCGGCCATGAGCCGGACAGTCTTCTCGGCTGCCCGGGCAATCTGCTTGGACAATGCGTCGATGGTGTCGGTCAGACCGCTCCGGACGACGCTTTCCACGGTGCCGGTGTTCTTATAGGTCAGCGGTTTGCCGCCGAGTTCCGCGGCGGCAAACCGGGCGACGGCGGCCAGCACACCACCGTCGTCCGTCAAGGGGGTCTCCCGCAGGACTTCGCGGCAGTCCGCGATCGCCTCCACGATGTCCTTGGCGGCGCCCTCGTTGGAACCTATCCGGCGCTGGACGTCATCGGCCCGCACCTGCAGGCGTTCCAGCTTTCCGGCGAGCTCAGCTTCCTTCGCAGTCAGTTGCCGCAGCACATCACTGGTGGACTCCAGCTGGGCCCTCTCTGCCTTGAGCTCCTCGATGCGGCGTGCGGTGAGTTGCCAGCTGAGCTCGGCGAAGTCGGACGCCGCCCCGACGATGCCGAGCTGCTGGTTCTGCCGGCCGATGGCGCCCAGTGAATCGTTGACCCGCGACAGCTGGCCGGCCAGCACGCTGAGCTGGCCCTGGACCTCGTCCTGTTCGGCCCGGAAACGGCTGATCTTGTCCAGGTTGTCCCAGCCCAGGACGTAGTTCCGCCGGTCCGCGAGGTCCTGCCGGTCATCCTTCTCGTGCCGGCCACGGCCGCCCTTCAGCTGGCCGTTGGCGGTCAGCGCTTTGGAACGGCGGCGGAAGTCCTCCAGGGAGTCGCAGCAGAAATAGTCGAAGCGGCTGCTGAGCTCATCCAGCAGGAAATTGCGGAATGGCGTGCCCTGCTTGATGGCAATCTTCGTCGCCAGGGTGCCGGGCTCGGGTTGCCGCTGGTTGAGCCTGTCGAAACCGGCTTCCGAGTCGCCGATCTTCAGGTACACCAGCCTGCCGCGCAGGTTGTTGCCGTCCACCCAGCCGCTCACGGCGGCGTAATGCTCCGACGGCACCAGCAGAGACAAAGCAAAGCCGCGCAGGGTACGTTCGGCGGCACCTTCCCAGGCCGCTTCGTCGTCGCGGACGCGCAGAAGTTCACCGGCGTACGGCAGCCGGGACTCGGCAATGCCGGTCCCGTCACACAGCCGACGGCGGAGCTCCACCTGGGGCCGCGGCAGCAGGTTGGGGCGCGCCTGCAGGCTGGTCAGCTCCGCAGCGAGATCGCTCGCGCGGCCGGTGAGCACCGTCCGCTTCATGGTCAGGTCCGTGCGGTTGTCCTGCACTTTATCGGCGGTGGCGGCGAGTTCCTTTTCGACGTCGGGGAGCCGGGCCCGGTTGGCGTCGAACTGGACGCGGTCCGCCGGCGCCGGGAGGCCGAGGTCCGCCGCAGCCTCGGCGTACTTTTCGAAGCGCACCCGCTGCGACCGGGACTCCTCGCCCAGCCGGGCGGCCTCGGCCTCGATGGCGGCTAGCCGGCCGCCGCCGTTGCTGCGGATGTCCTCCTTGACGGCGGCCAGGTCCAGGCGGAGCTGGGTGATCTCGGTGGCCAGCTTGCCGCTGTCCTCCTGCAGCCGGAGTCCGGTGTCCTTGAGTTCGCTCTGGTGCTCGATGCTCAGCCGAAGCTTCTGGTCCGTGAACCACGGGTGCAGCTGGTCCCGCTGCTGGCGGGCGAATTCATCGTCGCGGCTCAGGGCAGCGTGCTGGGCGGCGCCCTCGGTGATGGGGGTGAGGAGTGCGATCTGGTCCTTGGCGCGGAGGACGGCGTCGTGGGCTTTTTTCAGGTCGTCGAAGTGGTGGATGAGGTTGTTGATCCGGGTCTCAACGTCGTCTTCCTCCAGCATGTTGGTGCGCACGAAGTTGGTGATGTTCTCCACCTGCTTCATGGACACCGTGCGATGGAAGAGCTCCATGGCCTGGTTGCCGCTGATGCCGAACTGCCGCTTGAACGCCGCCGCGTACGGCTCGAAGGTTTCATGGATGGACGCCCCCGCCGCCCGCAGCTGCTTTTTCAGCTTCGCGGGGTCCTGGCCGAAGTTGGCGAAGTCCCCGGCGATGGACTGCTCGCCCTCCGTCAGCGAGTAGAAGCGGTTCGGCTGGCCGGCTTCCTGGGTGGCCCAGAGGGTGATGGCCAGCGTGATTGATTTGCCCAGGACTGCGTTGTGGAAAACGCCAAGGACCACCGTGAGCTTGCCGGTCCCGCGCAGTGCCACCGGCTTGGAGTATTCGCCGCCAACGCTCCGGGTGCTCTTGTGGAAGCCCCGCACGTAGCTCATAAGCGTGCGTTCCTTCTTCTGCGCGCCCGCCGCCTTGTGTACTCGATCCTGTTGGCTGGCAGCAGCAGGGTGGTGATGGCATCCACCACCGTCGACTTTCCGGAGCCGATGTCGCCGGTGAGCAAGCTGTTCGATCCGTCAAGCCGGAACGTGCGCACCTCCTGATGGAAGGTGCCCCAGTTGAGCAGCTCCAGACGCTGCAGCCGGAAGCCAGGGGGAGTGCCGGCGTCGTCAGCTTTTTCATCCAGGCTGAACAGCATCTCCTGCTGGTCAGCCCCGTCACTAACCGCCGAGGCCGTCTCGGTGCTCATGTGCGGTCCTCTTCCTTACTGCCGGTTCCGGCGAGAGAGGCGCGGTAGTCCGCCAGCCGCGCGTCGAACTCCTCCAGCCATTGGGCATCCACATAAGCCTTCAGGATCCGGGCCACCTCGTAAGTGCCTACCTGGCCGCGCAGTTTCCGCAAGAAGCCCAGCTCCACCACCTTTTTGATGTTGGTGCCGAGTTGGTCCAGGATCCGCGCCTCGTTGCTGGATTCGGGCAGGAAAACGGCCACCATGTCCGCGATGTCCTGCTCGGTCATGATGAGGCGCAGTTCGCTGCTGTTGGTGTCGAATTCGAGCATCCGGCCGCGGAGCAGCGCCAGCAGGAGGCTCACGTTGAAGGTGAGCGGGCGGCGCGGGATCAGGCGCGGCAGTGTGCCGTCAGGGTCCTCGCGCGATTTCAGGAACGCGTAGCCCTCGGATTCGTCCAGGATCAGGTCGAGCCCCAGGACGGCCACGTAGTCGCGGACGTGGGAGGACAGTCCCAGCAGCGACTGCCAGATCTTCTCGTCGGACTCGGCGTACACCACGCCTTTGAAGAGTCTGGTGACGACGCCGGGAAGTTCCTCCGGCGTGTGTGTTTCGGATGCGTCTGTGGTGGTCATGCGGGCCTCACAAAGATGATCTGTTCGACGGTGGCTTCCCGGATGCTGCCGTCCGGGAGCTGCCAGGACAACTGCTGTGACTCGTCCGGGTTGATGGATGCCCAGTCCGATTCTGTGGCGAGCTGGTAGTAGGCCACGATTTCGGCGAGTCCCTGGGAGAGCGGATGGGCGTTTGCCACGTCGCCGAGGGTGGCCTGGTCGGCGACGGCGAGGACGTCGTCGATATTGGACCTGAGCCGTTCCGTGTCCACATGGAACTGGCTGAAGAGGGCGCCGGCGTCCACGTCGGCATCGTTTGCCGCCACCACGACGTCGTCCACCATGATCCGCCGGCTCGGCTCATACAGTGGCCGTTCGAAGGGGAGCACGACGTCGACGGACTGCGCGGCGATCTCCGCAAAGACGCCCGACGGCGGCACCTCCCGGGTGCTTAGCGCCCCGGATTCGATGCTCCGGACGAGCTGCATAATGCGCTTGTTCTCCAGGAACACCTTGTCGTCCAGGAGCCGGCGCATCTGCTGTGAAAGCTGGCGGACTGTGGCCTGGGTCTGCTCGACGGCGGGCAGCCAGTCCTGATGCAGATTGGTTACAGCGTGCAGGTTGTCGAGTTTGGCGAGGGCGTCGATCTGGGTGGCCCGCTGCAGCAGGTCCCGCAGTTCGGTGCGCAGCTGCGGGGACATCAGGTAGTCCCAGAAGCCTTGGAAAGTTCGGCCCTGAAGGGAGCCGCTGATGTCCTGCTGGTTGGCGAAGATAGAGGCCAGCAGCTCGCCCTGGGTGCCGTGCCAGGTGGCGATCTGTTCGCGGATCTGCCGGTCCAGCTTCCGGAAGTTCTGTTCGACCTCGCGGAAATCGGACAGCAAGTCTTTGGCCAGAGTGGTCAGCTGCTGGAAGTGATCCAGGGCTTCCGGTGCGGTCATGACTCGGATGTTGCCGTCCCTGATGCGCTGCATCTCGGCGTCGATCCCGTCCCGCTGGCGCTGAAGCTCGGCCAGCCGTACCTCCGGATCGGTTTCGGACTGCTGGACCAGGGCCTTCAGCACGGCGAAGATGCTGGTCAGCCTGGATTGGGTCGCCACGAAGTCCCGCCCGCTCAGGCTCTCCACCCAGCGGACCACGTCCTCGGCGGCGGCCGTGAGATCGTAGCGCGGCTCGTCCTGGCCCGGCACATAGTATTTCCGCAGCCAGGCCCGTTCCGGGGCGGCCCACTCGTCCAGATACTCCCCGGCCAGCCGGGGGTACTTGTCCTCGCCGTAGACTTCCCGGAGGCCGAACAGAACATCATCGAGGTGGTCGATGAGCTCCTGCCGGCCGATGTCTCGCTGGTTGGGCCCGGTGAAGGCCTTGATGAAGAAACTGATGGCCAGCGGGGCATTCTGGGCTCGGAGCAGGGACCACCCGGCGTGGTTCTCACGCAGTGCGTTGATGGCGTAGAAATCCATGGCGTCCTCTGCAGGGGGCTGTTGTTTCTAAGTTACACGGGGCCGGTGACAATTTCCGTGGAGGCCTGCAGGCTCAACGGCCGGGAGACAGCACGTTCAGGCCAGCCTCAACGGCGGCGGCCAGTAGCTCGCCGTCATACGCCACCATCACGTCCGACTGCAGCCGGATGGCTGCGGCCAGATGAATGGCGTCGGCGCTCCGGAGCTTGCCGGGCACGGCTGCCGCGTACATAAGGTCCGAACGGGCAACATCGACCAGGTTTGTGGCTCCCAACACCGTATTGACGGACTCTCCGGGAAATCCGCGGCGGTGGGCCGCGCAATGGAGTTCCGTATAGAGCAGCATCGAAGCCACCAGCTGGTGGCTCTGGGCTGCCGCGGCTGAGACGTATTGGGCGGCCGCGGATGATTCCACCTCTTCAACCACCAGCTTGATGGCAGCAGATGTGTCCAGGTAGATAATCAACGGTCCCCGCGCATTTCAGCCAGGATCTCGGCCGTGCCGGCGTCGGACGTGACGCGCGGGAGTGCCTGGAAATCGACCGGTCCTTTGGCGGCAGGACGTACGTGGCCCGCCAGCAGCAGCCGCTCAAAAGGTGATGCCGAAGGCGGGATTAGAGTAGCGGCTATTTCTCCGTTGTTCGTGACGTCGATCGTTTCGCCGTTCTTAACTCGCTCCAGGATCTTACTGCTCTGGTTGCGCAGTTCCCGGTGAGGAATGGTTGTCATGATTGCCTCCGTAGCAATCGTAGCAACCCTTGCATCCGAAGGTAAGGCTCAACCACCGCTGGCTTCCGCAACTCCGTCCGGCCAGAGCGCTGCAATGAGTCCTGGCTCAACCAGCGGGGTTTGCAGGTTTTCGAAGGCCTCAAACACCCCTCTGAGTGGCCGGTGGTAAATGGTTCGGAAAATCTCCTGTACTGTTGATCCTGTTGTTGTGTTTATGCAGTTGGTAGTTCAGGCAGTACGCGCGGTCGAAAGTCCGCGTCTTTCTGAAGTAGCGGTTTTGAACACCCCACACCGGAGGACCCGAAAGTCGGGACTTTTCCTCTACCTTCACGAAGGACAAAAATAATGGCTACTGGTACCGTCAAATGGTTTAACGCTGAAAAGGGCTTCGGCTTCATTTCCCCCGATGACTCCTCACAGGACGTTTTCGCTCACTACTCCGCGATCGCCTCCTCCGGCTTCCGCTCACTCGAAGAGAACCAGAAGGTTTCCTTCGAAACCGAGCAGGGCCCCAAGGGTCCCCAGGCCGTCAACATCCAGGCACTCTAATTCATTAGAGATTCTGGGGCCTTAGGGTTTCATTTTCAAAGCAGGGCCGGTCGTTAGACCGGCCCTGCTTTTTGTTAACCCGGATGTGCTGCCAGGCGTCGCAAGCCCCGCGCTCTACCTTCTTCACTCGGTCATAGTGTCGGCGTGCCGGTGGGCTACCTTCCATTCGCCTTTTCGCGCCGGTAGACCTGCGTGGCCCGCAGCGAATACGTGCGCGCCGTGCCTTCGACAGAGGTCGACGTGTGTTCCAGCCCGGCGGTGTAGGCCATGTCGCCCACCACGTCGTACGCCAGCACTTCAAAAGCGTAGGAAGTGCAGTCGGAGAAACTGTTCGCCAACGCCGTGAAGAGTTCGTCCAGTTCTTGTTGCCCGTGGGCATTGCGCCAGGCCCCGAGGATGCTCACGGGTTCCTTGCGGGACCAGAGCCCCCGGCGCGGGGCAGAGTCTCCGTTGTGCAGGGCCCGTTCCGCCTGGTAGAGCGATGAATTTACCCAAGCCAGAAAATCGTCGCGTTCGCTCATGATTCCTTGCCGACCAACTGTCACTGGTCCGGGTTTGGATTGCGTACGTCCTGTTCGCCGATGTCGGCAGCGCCCAGGGCGGCCGCGGCAGGGCTGTGCACGGTTTCGTGCGCGCGGATACTGAGCTCCGGGTGGTGGAGGTCCAGTGCGGGACGCTCAGAACGGATCCGGGGCAGCGAAGTGAAGTTGTGGCGCGGCGGCGGGCAGGACGTGACCCATTCGAGCGAGGCGCCAAAGCCCCAGGGGTCGTCCACCTCGACGCGCTCGGAGCTGCGCGATGTGATGTAGACGTTCCAGAAGAACGGGAGCATTGAGGCGCCCAGAAGGTAGGAACCGATGGTGGAGAACTGGTTCAGCCAGGCGAAGTTGTCCTCCACCAGATAGTCGGCGTAGCGGCGGGGCATGCCCATGACCCCTAGCCAGTGCTGGATCAGGAACGTTCCGTGGAAGCCGAGGAACAGCATCCAAAAGTGGATCTTTCCGAGGCGCTCGTTGAGCATTTTGCCGGTGAACTTTGGCCACCAGAAGTAGAAGCCCGCGAACATCGCGAACACCACAGTGCCGAAGACGACGTAGTGGAAGTGTGCCACTACAAAGTAGGAATCGGAGACGTGGAAGTCCAGCGGCGGCGAGGCCAGGATGATGCCGGTCAGGCCGCCGAAGAGGAACGTGATGAGGAAGCCGAGGCTCCAAAGCATGGGAGTCTCGAACGTCAGGGAACCCCGCCACATGGTGCCGATCCAGTTGAAGAACTTCACTCCCGTAGGCACTGCGATCAGCATGGTCATGAAGGAGAAGAACGGCAGCAGCACCGAACCGGTCACGTACATGTGGTGCGCCCACACGGTCATGGACAGGGCAGCAATGGCGATGGTGGCGTAAACCAGGCCCTTGTAGCCGAAGATCGGCTTGCGGCTGAAGACCGGGAAGATCTCGGACACAATGCCGAAGAACGGCAGCGCGATGATGTACACCTCAGGGTGGCCGAAGAACCAGAACAGGTGCTGCCAGAGTACGGCGCCGCCGTTTTCCGGATCATAGATGTGGGCACCGAACTTGCGGTCGGCTCCCAGGCCAAACAGTGCCGCTGCGAGCGGCGGGAAGGCCATGATCACCAGGATGGATGTCACCAGGGCGTTCCAGGTGAAGATGGGCATCCGCCACATGGTCAGGCCCGGAGCGCGCATGCAGATGATGGTGGTGATGAAGTTGACCGCACCCAGGATGGTCCCGAAGCCGGACAGGGCCAGGCCGAAGACCCACAGGTCACCGCCCACCCCGGGGGTGAACGTGGTGTTATTCAACGGCGCGTAGGCGAACCAGCCGAACGCCGCCGCGCCCTGCGGGGTGATGAAGCCCGCCACGGCGATGGTGGAGCCGAAGAGGAAGAACCAGAAGGCCAGGGCGTTCAGCCGCGGGAACGCGACGTCGGGGGCGCCGATCTGCAGCGGCATGATGAAGTTGGTGAAGCCGGCGAACAGCGGGGTGGCGAACATCAGCAGCATCATGGTGCCGTGCATCGTGAACAGCTGGTTGTACTGCTCCTTGGTCTGCAGGACCTGCATGCCGGGTTCGAAGAGCTCGGCCCGGATCAGCAGAGCCATAACTCCGGCCATCATGAAGAACACAAAGGATGCGATCAGGTACATGTACCCGATGACTTTGTGGTCGGTGGAGGTGAGCCAGCCGACCACCTTGGAGCCTTTGCGCAGGGGTACTACCGGGGGAGCAGCGGTTGATGCGGTCCCTAGTCGTGAATGTCCGGCGATGGCCATTTTTCACCTCACAGATAGTTCTGCACGGCAGCTTTGGGCCCTTTGCATGAGCCCCTACATGCAGGCTACTCAGGAACGAGGCGTCCGGAAAGAGTTAGTGCAGGCCCATCGCGTTCCGGACCTCGTCCAGGATGTGGTGGACGGCATTCTCCGCCGCCACCGCGTCCCCGCGGGCCACTGCCGCCGCAACATCCTCGTGGGCCTGCAACGCTTCGGCGCGCGGTTTGAAGGGCATCAGCCCCTGCTTGGTCCGGCTGGTGAGCACCTCGGCCACCATGCCTTCGAGCGCTGTGAACATCTCGTTGCCGCAGCTTTCGAGCAGCAGGCAGTGGAACTCGATGTCCACCGCCAGGAACGCCTCGAGTTCGCCCGCTTCGCCCAGTCGCCGCAGCTCCGCGGCCAGGAAACCCAGCCTGGCCCGTTCCGCGGCGCTCGCCCGGCGGGCGGCACCGGCAGCTGCAATGGGCTCGACGGCGATGCGCAGCTCCGTGAGGCTGCTGTACTGCTCGGCGCGGTTGGCTGAGGCGAGGCGCCAGCGCACCAGCTTGGGATCGAAGACGTTCCACCGCCGGCGCTCCTGGACCACAATGCCCACCCGCCGGCGCGAATACACCAGGTTCATAGACTCGAGGACCTTCATGGTGTCCCGCGCAACCGTGCGGGAAATGCCGTACTCCTGCTGGAGGCCGTCAAGGGTCAGGCGGCTGCCCGCCGGAAGGCTCCCGGCCGCGATGGCAACGCCAACCGCCTCGAGAACGCGTTCATGCATGGCAGGGGAGGCCCCGCCGTCGTGCGCGTTATCCGCGTCCGGTGGTGTCGCCGTCGACATCTTTCCTGCTTTCGTCCGCGCCTGTGCGTCCACCAATCGTACCCAAAAAAGTCTCAAAGGTATGACTTGTGACACGAAAAGATAGTATCTATAGCCCGGAATGGTGATACCTTATTTCCCGGCGCAGTTCCTTGTGAGATGCGTAACGAGCTTTTCTTCATTTAGCCAACGGCGTCTTCTTCGGAGGTAAAACATGCAGTATCCAGCCACGCACCTGGTGGTGATGGGCGTTGCCGGTTCCGGCAAGTCCACCATTGCGGCAGCGCTTTCCCAGCAGCTTGGCTGGGCCTGCGCCGAAGCGGACGAGTTCCACCCGCAGTCCAACATCGACAAGATGACCCAGGGCATTCCCCTTCAGGACGAGGACCGCTGGCCCTGGCTGCGGGAAATCCAGGAGTGGATGACTGCAACTGCCGCTGCCGGGAAGAGTACAGTGCTCACCTGCTCCGCGCTCAAGCAGAGCTACCGTCAGCTGCTCTCCGGCGCGCAGGGCCGGGTCCTGTTCATCCACCTCGACGGCGGCGCCGACCTGATCGGCCAGCGTATGCAGGGCCGCGAAGGCCACTTCATGCCACCCACGCTCCTGCCCAGCCAGCTGGCCACCCTGGAACCGCTGACCCGCAACGAACTTGCCGCCGGCAGCCTCCGCCTGGACATCTCCAATTCCCCGGAGGAGATCGTCACCGCCGTGCTGGCTGGCCTCAAGCTTCCCGTCGGACTGGCGCCGAGCGCCCGCATGGAGCCCAGCGCCGACTGAACCCGGCGCCGCCTGATCCCGGCTCAGCAGCCGGGCCACCTGGCCCGGCTGCTGAGCCGGCCCAATCCCCCCAATCCCCAAGAAGTTCTGTTTCAAAGGAGAACCATGGTCATCGAAGGATGGACCCAGACGCTGGGCGCAGGCCCCCTGCTGCTCATCGCGGCTGCGGCAATCGCCGTACTGCTGGTACTGATTATCAGGATGCGCATGCATGCGCTGCTTGCGCTGATCGTGGTCAGCCTCGCCACGGCGTTTGCCACCGGTATCCCTGCCAACAAGGTGGTGCCGGTGCTGATCGACGGGTTCGGAGTGACCCTCGGAACCGTAGCCCTGCTCGTGGGCCTGGGTGCCATGCTGGGCCGCATCGTTGAGACCAGCGGCGGCGCGAAGGTCCTGGCCGACTACATGATCGGCATCTTCGGTGAAAAGCGTGCACCGTTCGCGCTGGGCCTGGCCTCCTTGATCTTCGGCTTCCCGATCTTCTTCGACGCCGGCCTGGTGGTTATGCTTCCCGTGGTCTTCGCCGTGGCGCACCGCCTGGGCGGGGGAGTGCTGCGCTACGGCCTGCCGGCCGCCGGCGCGTTCTCCGTTATGCACATCTACTTGCCGCCGCACCCGGGCCCGGTCTCCGCTGCTGCCTTCTTTGACGCGAACATCGGCTTGGTCACGATCGCCGGCCTGCTTACCGCCATCCCCACCTGGTACATCACCGCCTACCTGTTCGGCCTGTGGACCGGCAAGAAGCTGGAACTCCCGGTTCCCGAACTCCTGGGACACGCCACCGCCGAAGCCGAATCGCACCCACCGCGGTTCCGCACCATCCTCGGGCTGCTGCTCCTGCCGCTGGCACTGATCTTCATCAACACCGGCCTGAACACCCTGGCTTCCTCCGGCGTGCTGTCCGACGCCGTCAAAAACGAACAATGGTTCCAGCTGCTGCGCACGCTGGGCGAAACCCCGGTGGCGCTGCTCATCACCGTCTTCGTGGCGATGTATGTGCTCGGGGCCCGCCGCGGGGTCCACAACGGCGTCCTGGAAGACCTCCTCGAATCTTCGCTGGGCCCCGTCTGCTCTGTCATCCTGATCACCGGCGCGGGCGGCATGTTCGGCGGCGTGCTCCGGGCTTCAGGCATTGGCGCGGCCCTGGCCGAAGTGCTGGGCAACCTGGGCATCCCGCTGATCCTGGCAGCTTTCCTGATCTCGTCCATCCTGCGCATCGCCCAGGGGTCCGCCACCGTGGCCCTGACCACCACCGCGGGCCTGATCGCCCCCGCTGTTGCCGCCGCAGGGCTGACCGGCATGCAGGTGGCCGCAATGGTCATCGCCGCGGCCGCAGGTTCCGTGGTGGTCTCACACGTGAACGATGCCGGCTTCTGGATGGTGGGACGGTTCTTCGGCATGGACGTCAAGACCACGCTGAAGACCTGGACCGTGATGGAAACCCTCATCGGCGTTATGGGCTTCGCAATCGCGGCGGTCATCTTCCTGCTAGCCGGCGTGGCAGGTTAGCGCGCTGCATCCGCCAGCCACGGCTGACTGAAGTACCGCGGCGGGGCGTCCAGAGAAATTCTGGGCGCCCCGCCGTCGTCGTACTCCGGAGGTCCCCTTGGCTCCGCGCCTGATGGTGGACAATATTGCAGGCGCGAACACCTTGGATGCGCGTGACAGGAACTTGGGGGCCATATGGAAGAGACAACACGGATGCCCGAAATATCGCCGGCATCCTGGGACAGCCGATGTAAGAGGCTGAGGCGCATCGGCCTACTTTTCAGCATCGTCGGATGGATCCTCATCGCGGGCTTCTGCCTGGCCACGTACCGGGCCATCGATCTGTGGTTCCCCCTGCTCACGGGAAGGGTGGGCCCCGGCCATCCCAGCTACGCCGAGTTCCAGGCGTCGAAGGATATTGCGCTGATCGTCTGGCTCGGAATATTCGTCCTGGTGGGTGTAAATCAGGCCGTTGGGCGGCGCTGGCTGGCAAAAGTGACGCTGGCGCTGGGGCGGCGGCCCGCGGCGAACAGCCCCGTTGTCCGGGAGCTGAAGCCCGAACAGGAAGCGTGAGCTACCCGACGGCAGCGCCCGGGGAACACCGGCCGTCCCGCCGTCGTTGTGCCAGAGGCAGCCCATCCCGTTCTGCCTCAACCAAAGGACACCCCTTGACCCAACGCACCATTGTGATCACCGGCGCCAGCGACGGCATCGGCGCGGCAGCCGCGCGGACACTGACGCAGGCAGGCGACCGGGTGGTCGTCGTCGGCCGTTCCGAGGAGAAAACGCAGGCCATCGCGAAGGAACTCAACGCCGACTACTTCGTCAGCGACTTCGCCGAGCTGGACCAGGTCCGCACCCTCGCCGCGCAGCTCCGGGACGACTACGAACGTATCGACGTCCTGGCCAACAACGCCGGCGGCATCATGGGAAAGCGCCAGCTCACCGTGGACGGTAACGAATCCACCTTCCAGATCAACCACCTGGCGCCCTTCCTGCTCACCACCGAGCTGATGGACGTCCTCACTGCCAGCAACGCCAAGGTCATCAACACTGCCAGCGCGGCCAACGGCTTCGGCAAAATGGACCTTTTCGACCTCAAGTCGGAGCACACCTACTCCACCAACCGCGCCTACGGCACCGCCAAACTCGCCAACATCCTCTTCACGTCCGAGCTCCACCGCCGCTTCGGCGAGCAGGGAATCACGACGGCGGCGTTCCACCCCGGCGTGGTCCGCACCAACTTCGCGGCGGAGTCCACCAGCCCTATGCGGCACGCCTACAAGACGCTGCTCAACCGCTTTATGCTCACCCCGGACCAGGGCGCCGACACCCTGCTTTGGCTCATCAACGGCACCGCCGGGACCGACTGGATCTCCGGCGCCTACTACGCCAAGCGCGCACTGGCCAAGGCCAACGCCCAGGCGTACGACGCCGAGCTGGCACAGGGTTTGTGGGAGGCCAGCGAGGCACTCGTCGCAGCCTGAGTTTCCAACCGCCGGCGGGTCACCCGAGGTAACAAGTGTGCAATATGAACAAGTTCGCATGATTTTAGCGAGCGTAATTCGGTGATTGTGCTAATTTCTCTCTGTTGACGCGCATATCTTCGGTACCCGGGACGGGACAGGGGAGTGCGCCCGCACACCTGCCGACCATGCCTCCTGGAGACGCCCGTGGAAACCCCATCACCCCTGACGATCGACGCGACGCCCGACGCGACGCCCGACTCGAAGCCCGCCGGACCTCCGCCGGCCCAACCCGGACTCCGCAGATCCATGGGCACCAGGCACCTGGTGATGATCGCCATGGGCGGCGTCATCGGATCCGGCCTGTTCCTCAGCTCGGGCTACACCATTTCCCAGGCCGGTCCGCTGGGCGCGGTGCTCGCCTATCTGGTGGGCGCGTTTGTGGTGTACCTGGTGATGGCATGCCTGGGTGAGCTGGCAATCGCCTATCCGGTTTCCGGCGCGTTCCACATCTACGCCGCCCGCTCCATCGGGCCTGCCACCGGATTCGCCACCGCCTGGCTGTACTGGCTCTGCTGGGCAGTGGCCATCGGCTCCGAATTCACCGCGTCCGGGCTGCTTATGCAGCGCTGGTTCCCGGACGTTGACGTGTGGATCTGGTGCCTGGTTTTCGCGGCAGTGCTTTTCGCCTTTAACGCGGTGTCCGCCAAGTTCTTCGGCGAATCCGAATTCTGGTTCGCCATCGTCAAGGTGGGCGCCATCATCGGCCTGATCGTCCTCGGCAGCGCCGCGCTGTTCGGCTTCCGTCCGCTCAGCGACGGCGGCAGCCACCCGTTCCTCTTCGAGAACTTCAACACGGCCGGCGGGCTCTTCCCCAACGGCTTCACCGGCGTGCTGGTCACCGTGCTCGCTGTCTTCTATGCCTTCTCCGGGTCGGAACTGATCGGCGTGGCAGCGGGCGAAACCAAGGACCCCGCCACCAGTATCCCCAAAGCCATGCGCACCACAGTGATCCGGCTGCTGATCTTCTTCGTCGGCGCCATCGCCGTCATCGCAGCCACCATCCCCTACAACGACGTGGGCCTGGACGAGAGCCCCTTCGTTACGGTCTTCTCCGCCATCGGGATCCCGTTCGCAGCGGACATCATGAACTTCGTCATCATCACAGCCCTGCTCTCCGCCGGCAACAGCGGCCTCTTCTCCTGCGCCAGAATGCTCTACTCCCTGGCCGATGAGGGCCACGCGCCCCAGGCCTTCAAGCGCCTCACCCGCCGGGGCATCCCGCTGATCGCCCTGTCGGTGAGTATGGTGGGCGGCATTGCGTCCCTCATCAGCAGCGTGGTGGCCCCGGAAACGGTGTACCTGGTGCTCGTGTCCGTGGCCGGATTCGCCGTGGTGGGCGTGTGGATGTCCATCACGGCCTCGCACTTCTTCCACCGGCGCGCCTTTGTGCGTGGCGGCGGCGACGTCTCGGCACTGGCCTACAAGGCCCCGCTGTTCCCGCTGGTGCCCATCCTGGCGTTCAGCATGTGCGTCATCTCGCTCGTGGGCATCGCCCTGGACCCCAACCAGGTGGCCGCCCTCTACTTCGGCATCCCGTTCGTTGCCGCCTGCTACGCCTACTTCTACTTCCGGCACGGCCGGAAACGGCCGACGACGGCAGTCCAGTAACCAGTTCAGGTCACCGCTGACAACGCGCCCTGCAGCCGTGGAAGAATGGGGCGGGCACCGGCAGTGAGGGGTAATACGCGTGGATTCGTCCGCTGAAGCGTCATCATTGGCGCAAGGGCTCCGGGTTGTCCGGCTGGTGGTTGACCGGGAGAAACGCGGGCGGCAGCTGCTGGGCGTTTCCCAGCTGTCGGCCGAGCTGGAGATGGACCAGAGCCGGGTGTCCCGGCTGACGCAGGAACTGTGCGAGCTGGGCCTGTTGGAGCGGGTGGACCGGGGACCGTTCCGGACCGGGCCCCGGTACTTCGGCGTTGCCGCCTCACTCAACACGGGCTGGGTGCGCGAAGCCAAGTCCGAACTCGAGTCCTTGGTTTCGTCCCGGGGGCTGCGGGCGCGGCTCTCCGTCCGGGACGGTTTCCGGGCCATCTTGCTGCGCGCCTCCAGCAACGATGCCGGCCTGGGCAGTTTCGTTGCGCCCGGCATGGTGACACCGGTGTGGTGCACCGGCGCCGGCAGGGCTTTGCTCTGCGACCATGGCCGGCCCGCCCTGGACGAGTTGCTGCGCGAGGTGAACTTCATCGGGGTGGGAGGCCCCGGCGCCGCGCACTCCATCGATGAGGTCCGGGAGCTGATGGTCCGTGACCTGTCACGCGGCTACATCACCGCGGACGAGGAATTTGAGCACGACATCCTGGAGCTCGCCGTCCCGGTCCGCGACGCCGGCGGCAACGTCCTGGCCGCCCTCAGTGTGCTGGGACCCCGGGCCGAAGTGGGCCATGATGCTGGCGGCATTGCCGCTGCCCTGCACGATGCCGCGGACCGCCTGGGCGCACTCCCCAAGTGATGGCGCGCAAAGGAATGGCGACGGCGGCCCTGGCAGTGACCGGCATCTTGCTGGCCGGATGCGCCGCCCCCGGTGTCGCGCGGCCGGGAGGCACGACACCGGCAGACACCCGTTTGGAAGCCTCCGGCACTACGACGACAGGACCTGACGTGACCATGGAGTCCCCTGCCCCCGGCGACGCAAGCAGCCTGGCGGCAGCGCTTTTTGCACCGCTGGACCTCAGCCTTCCGGCGAGTGCCGACGGCATTGCGGTGGACCAGACTCCGCTTGAGCCTTTTGCCGTTGCTTCCCTGACGAGTTTCACGGCCAACACTGAGGAGATGAAGTCCATCTGTGTGTCGGCGGGTTCGATGGTGGCCCCCAATGCGGAGATCGTTGCCCCGGACGCGAAGGTGCTGCGCGGCGTCGGGATTGAGCCGGGTTCCACCCTGTGTTCCAAAGACACAGACTCAGGACGGGGGCCGGCATTCCGGGTAGTCATCCCGCCGAAAGACCCGGGAAAGATCCACGTGGCGATCTACCAGCTCCCCGCTGGGCGCTGACGAACTCGCCGGCATGCCTTGAGTGACCACCGCGGAGCCGTGGGGTCGCCGTAATACTCGGGAAAAATCGGGCGGAAATCGCTCCGCCGATGATCCGTTCGGCCAGCGGCGTTGAGCCGCCGGCTGCTTTCCTAGGGCAGGTAGGCAAGCCTGGCTTCAAGCCAACGTCCCTGCTCCATCAGCGCCGTCGCGAACTCGGTCCGGCGCGGCTCCAGGCGGGCCTTGGTCCCCACGATCTGCAGCGCCGCCGCCACGTCCCCTTTGAAATCCCGGACGGGGGCGGCCAGCGGATAGAGCCCGGGCTCCGCTTCCTGATCCACCAATGAGTAACCACGCACCCTCGCCGCAGCCAGCCGCACGAGGAAATCGCCGACGTCGGACGGGGTATTGGGGCCGTGCCGTACAAAATCCACGTCAGCGAAAACGGTTCGCACTTCCGCTTCCGACGACTCCCACAGAACAGCCTGGCCGGCGTCACTGCAGTACGCGGGGTAGGGCCTTCCCAGCCATGAGCCCACCAGGTTGCTGCTGGCCGGAACGCTTTCGCCGATGGTTACGGTGCTCGCGCCGTGCAGCACGCCCAAGAAGCACCCCTCGTCGGTGCCGCGGGCCAGCCGGTCCAGTGCCACGGCGCCGTCGGTGTGCAGCCGCTGCGTTGTCAGCTGCTGGGCATCGGTCAGGATGGACCAATCCAGGGTGTACGTTCGCTCGCCGGTCCGGCCGAGGAAACCTTCCTGTTCACCGGTGCGGAGGTTCCGGGACACCTGGCTGCGGTCTTTGTCCAGGTCCGCAGCGATCCCCGCCACGGTCCCACCCGGAAGTCCGGCCTCATGCCGTGCACCCAGAGCCAGGATGGCCAGCATGCCGCGGCCCATGCTGGAGGTTTTCGACATAGGCCAGAGTCTAATGGAGCTGTCCGATCCAGGTAGGTCACAGTTCGCTATGCTCTTTAACAGCATCTTCAATTGCTTATGATGAACAAGCGGCGCCCGTCCTGCCACCGACCTCCGGAGTTCTTGCCATGCCCAGCAACACCACGCTGTCCCGCCTGCTTGATGCCGGAGCGCACCTGACCGCGGACGGCGCCCTCGCCACCGAACTTGAGGCGCGAGGCTGCAGCCTGGATGACCCGTTATGGTCCGCCAAGGTCCTGCTGGAGCAGCCGCAGCTGATCCGTGACGTGCACCGGGACTACTTCGAGGCCGGCGCCAACGTGGCCACCACCGCCAGCTACCAGGCCACCCCGCTGGGGTTCGCCCGGCGGGGGCTTTCCGAGGACGCGGCACTGGACCTGGTCAGGCTCTCGGTCCGGCTGGCGGACGACGCGCGGCGCGAACACTTGGCCGTCCATCCTCAGGCCGGGCCGCTGCTGATCGCCGGCTCCGTGGGCCCGTATGGCGCCTACCTCGCGGACGGTTCGGAATACCGCGGGGACTACGTCCTGGACGCCGAGGCGTTCAAGGATTTCCACCGCCCCCGCATCGCGGCACTGGTGGAGGCCGGAGCCGACTTCCTGGCTTGCGAGACGCTGCCGTCCTTCGCCGAAGCAGAGGCGCTGCTGGCACTGACCGTGGAGCTCGACGTCGAATCCTGGTGCTCCTTCTCGCTGCGGGACGGCGCGCACATCAGCGACGGCACTCCGTTGGCTGCGGTTGCGGAGCTTTGCGGGTCCGAGCCGCGGGTTGTGGCCATGGGCGTGAACTGCGTTCCGCTGCACCTGGTCCCGGCCGCCCTGACCGCCCTCCGCAAGGCGGGATCCAAGGCGCTGGTCACATATCCGAACTCCGGCGAAAACTACGACGCCGCCACCAAGACGTGGGCACCCTCATCAGAGAGTGCCGCTGAGCCGGTCAGGTCCCGGCCCGATGGCCTTGCAGCCGGAGCCGGTGCCTGGCGGGACCTCGGCGCCCGCATCATCGGAGGCTGCTGCCGCACCACGCCCCGGGACATTGCCGCGCTGGCCGACTCCCTGGCTGCCGACTAACCTGTGAATGTCAGCGGTAAATGGCGGTCTTTTTACGGCGCTAAATGTCGCTCTGCTGGTCCTTAAGTGCTCGTGACCGTCTGTAGAAGGTTGTTCGGGACATTCCGAGATCTCGGGCAACCTGCGCTGCAGGCTCGCCAGCTTTGACCAATGGTGATGGTTGCATCCGCGTGTGGTGCGCATGGCTCCCTCCTGCTCTTCAGAGAACCGATCACCGCCCTCATGGGCATCGGAATCATCGTCATCATCGCCGGCGTCCTCCTCATCGAACTCGGCGCGACTCACTAGCCAGAACCACAGACACCCCGGTGGCCCAGAGAAGGAGTCGGCGTCCGCGGGCGGGATCGCCTATCGGATCAGCTGGTCACTTGTCGGACTAGAACACGATCGAGTCGAAGACGGCGCGCGCCTCTCTCATCAGCTCCGGATTGATCGATTCGTCGATATGGCCCACCGCGACGACAGCCCGCTTGCCGTTCACGTCGACCACCCGGTAGGTTTCGCGTTCGCCCCGAGTCGAGTACCAGCGTGAGCAGGCTTGTGTATGTTCTGAGTAAATGCATAACTTGCTGCCATCGCAGGCGTTCATGTCCACGTTGCCCTCGACGAAGTGGTCGAACTCGAAGCCGGAGTAATTGCCCATTATGACGTTGACGGGAGGGGTGCTTGCCGTTGACGACTGAGCCGCCATCGCGTCAACGAAGGCCTCGGCCGACGGACCGTCATCGGCAAGGGCGCCTCTCCAGGTGCATGCGTCCTTCGCCACATAATTGACAGGCAAAAGAGTTATGTAGACGGCCCATTCAGCCGGATGATCCGGGTCGTCCTTGCCCAGGCTTCCGCCGTCGAGAGCAAACCAGCCGTCTGGGACGGTGATCTCGAAAGGTTCCGTGTAGCCGGCGACGGGGACGAAGTACTTGCCGGCTACGATGTCTCCAGTCTCCGGCAGCGGTGGGACCGTGCGGGTGCCACTTCGGTCCGGCAGTGGCGGGGTCGTGCGGGTCTCAGTAGTCGGAGAACTGGTGGACGGGAGGGGGACGTTATCGGGCTCATACTGGCACCCGCAGAGACATGCAATCAGGGCGGCAGTCACCAAGGGCAAGAGATGGCGCGACCGCTGACCGGCCTTTTCGAGCTGTGTCACAGAACTCATTGATCCACCAGCCGCTACAAGGTGCTGTGAGGCCCCGCAGCCGGGTGGCCCCGCGGGCGGCCCGCGATGGGGTGCCGTCGCCTCAAGTCTCCTCCGGCACAGAACTCGTGACAATGTACGGAGATCAGTTTCGACTCACGCAATCCCCCGAAATGCCGGGAGCGCCCTGTAGCAGTGCTGAGGAAACGCCAAATTTGAGGCAGCTACGTAGCGCTATCTGTCGTTTTGACGCCCCAAAGCGACTGATGGCGCTACTTGGTTGGGCCAGACACTATGGGCGCTCAGGCCGTGCCCGCTCTACGTCGGCGGCGCTGTCCGACTGACCCCGAGCGCTGAGACCTGCAACCACGCCGTCCACGTCCGCCGCTGACCGGTTCTGGCTCAGTTTGGTCTTCGCCTCGATCCGGGTGATAACCAGTTCGAGGCCCACGATGGCGCGCAGCTGGCCCGAGATGTAGCGTTCCGGGGCATCGTCCACGCTCCAGGGGTGCTCGAAATCCGCTTCGTGGATGCCGGTGAGCCGCCTGACCTGGCCGGCGATCCACTCCGGGTCGTCGTGGATCACGAGATGGCCGTACACGTGCGCCGTCGAGTAGTTCCAGGTGGGGACCACGCGTCCGTGCTCGGCCTTGGACGCGTACCAGGACGGCGAAATGTAGGCGTCCGCGCCCTGGATGATCATCAGGGACTCTCCCTTGGCCGGTTCGGACCATATTGGGTTGTTCCTGGCGACATGCGTGTGCAGGGCGCCGTGTTCGCCCACCGATGGGTCGTACACGAACGGCAGTAGCGTGGCGAGCATGCCTCCTGTTGTCAGGGTGACCAGGTTCGCTGCGCCGGGCCTGGTCAGCAGTTCCTGGATGGCGTCGGGGCTGGCTTCAAAATGGGCTGGTGTGTACATGGTGCTAGTCCTTTACGGGTTCGAGGTGCTTTGTGGCGTGAGTTACGGCAGCTTGCAGAACGGCGGGCTGGACGGGTGCCGGCTTGAGCCGGACGCGGACCGCGGCGCCCGCGCAGAGGATGACGGCCAGGCCGCCCACGATAGTGCTCCATGTCAGCGATTCACCGAGCAGGAGGCCCGCCCAGCAGATGCTCAGTACCGGCTGGACAAGCTGGATCTGGCTGACCTGGGCTATGGGGCCGATGGCCAGGCCGCGGTACCAGGCGAAGAAGCCGAGGAACATGCTGACCACGCCGAGGTACGCAAAGGCCAGCCACTGCACCGGTGTGCCCGACGGCGGCTGCTGGGCCACGGACACCGCCACCAGGAACACCATCAGCGGTGACGCCAGCACCAGCGCCCAGGACACGGTCTGCCAGGCGCCCAGCTCACGGGCCAGCAGGCCACCCTCTGCGTAGCCGATGGCCGCGGCCACCACTGCGCCGAGAAGCAGCAGATCGGCCGAGTGCAGCTGCCCGAATCCGCCGGACTGCATGGAGGCGAAAGCGATTGCCGCCAGCGCCCCCACTCCGGTGATGAGCCAGAACGCCAGGCGTGGACGCTCGCGCCCCCGAAGAACTGCAGCCACTGCCGTAGCGGCGGGCAACAGGGCGATCACCACTGCGCCGTGACTGGCCGGAGTGGTGGTGAGCGCGAAGGACGTCAGCAGGGGAAACCCGACCACAATGCCGCCGGCCACCACGGCGAGGCGGGCCCACTGCGTGCCGCGGGGGAGCCGCTGCCGGGTGAGGGCGAGGGCGAAGGCGGCGAGGATGGCGGCCACCACTGCACGGCCTGACCCGATGAACAGCGGGGACAGGGACTCGACGGCCACCTTCGTGAACGGAACCGTGAACGAGAACGCCGCTACTCCGAGGAGACCCCACCAGAGTCCGGTGGACTGGTGGGACGGTATCACTGGCGGTAAAAGTGTAGTAGCGCTACTATTGTCTCTCATGAATAACGATAGCAGTTCCCGAATTGTGGCGCACCTGAAGAATTGGATTTCCTCGGCCGCGCCCGGTGCGAAGCTGCCGTCCACGCGGTCGCTGGTGGCCGAGTACCAGGCCGGTCCCGTGACGGTGCAGAAGGCCCTGCAGACGCTCACGGCCCAGGGGCTGATCGAGAGCCGGCCCGGTGTCGGGACCTTTGTGCGCGCCGTCCGGAGCGCCAGGCCCTCGGACTACGGCTGGCAGACGGCGGCCCTCCGTTCTCCGCTGGCACCGCCGCCCCCGGCCTCCAGCACCATGCGCAGCGTGGCCAACGATGCCATCTCCTTCCACTCCGGCTACCCGGACCGTGAACTCTTGCCGGAGCGGCTGGTGCGGGCCGCCTTGGCCCGGGCAGCCCGCGGCGACGCCGCCCTGTCCCGTCCGCCCGCGGCCGGAATGCCCGAACTGCAATCGTGGTTCGCGCACGAACTCGGTGCCTCCACGCCAGCCGGGACCACCCCGCCGAACCCGAGTGACGTCGTCGTACTTCCCGGAAGCCAAAGCGGGCTCAGCTCCATCTTCACCGCGCTCGCGGGCCGCGGGCAGCCCCTGCTGATGGAATCGCCGTCCTATTGGGGTGCCATCCTGGCGGCCGCGCAGGGTGGCGTGCGTGTTGTCCCGGTGCCCAGCGGACCGGACGGCCCGGACCCGGCGGAGCTGGCCCGCGCCTTTGACGAGTCCGGCGCACGGCTGTTCTACGCGCAGCCCAACTACGCCAACCCCACCGGTGCGCAGTGGTCGGCTGAACGGCGCGAACAGGTCCTGGACGTGGTGCGCGCAAAGGGGGCGTTCCTTGTGGAGGACGACTGGGCGCACGATTTCGGCATCACCTCCAACCCCGTGCCTGTCGCCTCCCGCGACGACTCCGGCCACGTGGTCTACCTGCGCTCGCTGACCAAGAGTGTCTCGCCGTCCATCCGCGTCGCCGCGGTCATCGCCCGCGGCCCGGCGCGGGAGCGTATCCTGGCGGACCGGGCGGCCGAATCGATGTATGTCAGCGGGCTGCTCCAGGCTGCAGCGCTCGACGTCGTGACGCAGCCCGGGTGGCAGACGCACCTTCGCAGCCTCCGCCACCAGCTCGAGTCGCGCCGGGACCTGTTGGTCAGCAGCCTGCGCCAGCACGCCCCGCAGGCGCACATCGAGCAGGTGCCCAAGGGCGGCCTGAACCTGTGGGCGCGGCTGCCCGACGGGACGGACCTGGAGCGGCTGACCCGCGACTGCGAAACCGCCGGGGTGATCATCGCCGGCGGAAACGAGTGGTTCCCGGCCGAACCGGCAGGCCCGTTCATCCGGCTCAACTACTCGGGGACGAATCCGGGCGCATTCCCGGAGGGCGCCCGGATTATTGGCCAGTGCATAGAGCGGAACGGGGACTGACGGGAGTGGCGGTCCCTACTCGCCCAGCAGCCCGTAGGTACTGACGACGTTGCCCTTTGTGGTCCGGTACTGGTCCTTCAAGCCGAGCCGCGTCACGGGGTCGCCGTCCTCGAACAGCTTCCGGCCGCTGCCGGCCACCACTGGGTGGGTGATCAGGGTCAGCTCATCCAGCAGACCGGCAAACAGCAATTGGCGAACCACGGAAATGCTGCCGGTGACGGCGATCTCGCCGCCGTCGCGCTCTTTCAGGCCAGCCACGAATTCTTCCAACGGTCCCTCGATCAGGTGGGAGTTCTGCCACTCGAGCGGCTCCGTCAGCGTCCGGGAGGCCACGAATTTCTCCACCGGGTTAATGAAGCCCGCGAAGTCATCGTCCGCCGATGCTGTTGGCCAGTAGCCGGCCCACTCCTGGTAGCTCACCCGGCCAAGCACCACGGTGTCCACACGTTCGATCATGCGGGTCAGGCCCTTGCCGAGGCCGTCGTCGAAGCTGTCGAATTGCCAGAGGAACGGGTCTGAGACGACGCCGTCAACGGAGTGGAACAGGCCGGACGTGACTTTGCGCATGGGGTCCTCCAAGGTCAGGGGCAGTTGGCATCCACGCTATTGGCTGTGCCCTCAGTAGGGAACCCCTGCCCGTGGTTAAGCCTGTCGAAACCTGGCCGCAGTTACGTTCGTCACCACTCCTGCGTGTTGCACAAATCCACGGTCCGGCAGCCGCATACTGGTGTTCATGCGGCCTCTCACCGCACCCCGGCCAGGCAGGAGGAAAATGCATGGAAACCCTGAAGAAGATCGTACGCAACCAGTACTTCCCCGCGGCCGCGGTGCTGACGGCAGTGTTGCTGTTCTGGATCATCGCCATGTTCGGCGGGCTCTCGCTGCTGAACAACAACCAGCCGCCCATGGCTACCTTGACGTGGATGCTGTTCGTCTACGCCGCGGCAGTCCTGACACCGCTGGCCGGCATCCTGGCCGGTGTGGACCTGGTCCGCCGCTGGCGACGCAACCGCATGTACGCGTTGGTTGAGCTGGAGCACGATTGGAACGCCGAGCACGACGCCGCGGAGGACGAAACGGCGCAGGACAACTCGGCACCGGCATCGGCGCAGCCCGTTGCGCCCGAAGCCCCAAGGCAGTCCGCCCCGAAGCAGCCCGCACAGCACCACCCGGTAACCCAGCAGCAGCCCGTCAAGCGCCATCCGGTGCAGCAGCAGCCCGGCAAACAGCAGCAGCCCGGCAACAACCAGCCAGGTAAGCCGCAGCCGGCTCAAACCAAGCAGCGCAAAAAAGCCGCATAGCCACCGGCCAATCCAGGTCAGGCCCAAACGCTACAGTGCCAGCTCCACCCGGTTCCGGCCGGCCGCCTTGGCCGCGTAGAGGGCGGCGTCGGCTTCGCCCAGGAGCGTGTCGGCGTCGGCCCGGTGCTGGGCGCTGAACGCGGAAATGCCGGCGCTTAGCGTCAGCTGGCCCAGCGGATCCCCGGAGTGGGCAATCTCCAGCTCGCGCACACTGTCCAGCGCCCGTTCCACAAAGGATTTGGCGTTCAGCTGCGACTGGTTCGGCAGCACCAGCAGGAACTCCTCGCCGCCGTACCGGTACACGCCGTCGCTCTTCCGCGCCGCGCCCACCAGTGCCTTCGCCACGGCCCGAAGTGCAAGATCGCCCGCCTGGTGCCCGTAGATGTCGTTGTAGCTCTTGAAGTTGTCCACGTCGCACATGGCCACGCAGTACCCCTCCGTGTACCGCTGGCTGCGCGCATGCAGCTGCTCGAGATCCTCGGAGAGCTTGAGCCGGTTGTGCAGGCCGGTGAGCGGATCGGTCCGCGCCTGCTGCGACAGCACCTTCCGGTAATGGGCCAGGTCCGCGTGCAGCGTGGTCACCCGGAGCGCCACCAGCAGCCGCGCATGCAGGACGAACGGGTCCAGCGGCTTGGTGACGTAGTCGTCAGCCCCGGCTTCGAGTCCGGCGAGCACATCGTCCCTGGATCCCTGCGACGTCAGCAGCACGATATACGTGTACAGGTCAGCCTCGCGTGCCCGGATGGCCCGGCACAATGCCAGTCCATCCATCCCGGGCATCATCCAGTCCGTGACCACAACATCGGGCTGGTGTTCCAGATACAGGGCCCACGCCTCGTCGCCGTCGGCTGCCGTGAGGCAGTCGTGGCCGGAACGTTCGACGGCGGCGCGTGCCACCAGGAGCGAGCCCGGATCGTCATCTGCCACGAGGACTTTCACTGTGCCACCGCCAGCGCTAGATCGAGTTCAAAGTCCGCCCGCACCAGCTCAGCTTCCAGCCGGCTGACCAGCTGCGGGCCGCCGTCGAGCGCTCCACTGCGTCCTAGGTCTTCCAGTTCGCCGCAGAGGCTTGCGACGGCGGTGGCGCCGATGTTGGCCGCCGCACCCTTCAGTGCGTGCGCCGCCTGAGCCAGGGCCGGTCCGCCGCCTGCGGCCACCGCTTCGCGCAACGCCGCGAGACGTCCGGGAACGTCCTTCCGGAAGGCTTCCGTTGTTGCGGGAAGCAATCCCAGGCCGTCCTCCGGGCCGAGGCCACGCAACATGGCGAGCCGGTCCGCGTCCAGCGCCGGCGCACCTCCACCGGTGACAGCCAGCAGCTGAGGCGCCTCAAGCTGGCGAGCGTCGTCCAGCCGAGTAGCCTCCAGCTCTTCCGGCGAAGAGAGCGGCGCCTGTTCGGGGACCCATCGGGCGAGGGCCGCTTCAAGTTCGGCGGCGTCCACCGGCTTGGAGAGGTAATCGTCCATGCCTGAGGCGAGGCAGCGTTCCCGGTCCCCGTCCAGGGCGCCGGCGGTCATAGCGATGATGGGAAGATGGCTGGCCCCGTCGCGCCGCCGGATGACGCGGGTGGCCTCGAACCCGTCCATCACCGGCATGTGGCAGTCCATCAGAACGGCGGCGTACCGGGTGCTGGCGGTGGCGGCCACGGCCTCGGCGCCATCGGCCACCACGTCCACCGCGTAGCCGAACTTGGTCACCGTGGCCCTGGCCACCAGCTGGTTCACTTCATTGTCCTCCACCACCAGGATGCGGCCCCGTGACGGCTCAGGGGGCCTCCCCTCAAGGGAAAGCCCGGCAGAGGAGCCGGCGAACGACTCAGACGACTCAGCCGACAGGTCAGCATCGGAAGGCCGGCCAACCGCGGAAAACGCCGGGGCATGGTGTTCACTCGTGGACATCAGCCGGACCAGCCGGTTGTAGAACTCGGAGCTGCGGACCGGTTTCATGAGCCATTCGCGGACTCCGGCGCTGGCGATCTCGGCGGCGTTGACCTGCATGGTGGACGTGAGCATGATCAGTTCGATGTCCGCCAGCGCGGCGTCGGCCTTGAGTTCGCGGGCCAGCTCCAGGCCATCGGTATCAGGCATGCAGAGGTCCAGCACCGCCAGGTGGAAAGGCACTCCGTCTGCTGCGGCTTCGTGGGCGCGGGCCAGCGCGGCGCGGGCATCCGGCACCGCCTCCGGTTGCAGCTTCCAGCCGCGCAGCTGGGACTCCAGCACCAGGCGGTTGGTGGCGTTGTCGTCCACCACCAGGACGCGCAGCCCGGTGAGGAAACCGGCGGCCGGCACAGGATCCATGGACGGCGGGGCCACCGGCACGGGGATGCGGAACCAGAATGTGCTGCCCTCGCCCGGAGCGCTGTCCACGCCGATCTCGCCATCCATGGCCTCAGTGAGCCGGCTGCAGATGGCCAGGCCCAGTCCGGTGCCGCCGTAGCGCCGTGTGGTGGAAGCATCCGCCTGGGAGAAGGATTCGAACAGCCGCGCGTGGTGCGCAGGGTCGATGCCGATGCCGGTATCGCGGACCTCGAAGGAGAGCATGGCGGTGGACCCGGGCTTCGCGTCCGGCGTACCGGTGGTCACGCGGATGGAAACTTCCCCGGCCGCCGTGAACTTCACGGCGTTGGACGCGAGATTCAGCAGGATCTGGCGGATCCGGCCAGAATCACCGTGCAGCCTGGCCGGAACGTCCGGTTCGCAGTAGGCGATCAGCTCCAGGCTCTTGGCCTGCGCGGGCTCGGTCAGCAGGCCCGCCACTTCCTCCACGAGGACGCGGGGATCGAAGGCGCGGATATCCAGGTCAACCTTGCCGGCTTCCAGTTTGGAGAAGTCCAGGATGTCGTTGATGAGGGACAGCAGCGCCTCACCGGCGCCCTTAACGCCCTGGGCGTACTGCTTCTGCGTCTGGTCCAGCGACGTCTCCAGCAGCAGTGCGGTCAGCCCCACCACACCGTTCATGGGGGTGCGGATCTCGTGGCTCATGGTGGCCAGGAACTCGGACTTGAGCCTGCTGGATTCCAAAGCTGCTTCCCGCGCCGCTTTCAGCTCCTGCTCGGCGGCCCGGCGCAGGGTAATGTCCCGGGCGATGGTGGCCAACCCGGTGAGCCGGCCGGTCTCGTCCCGGATGGGGGAGACGGTCATCGATACAGGAATGGCGGCGCCGTCCTTCGTCAGGTGCTCCATCTCGAAGCTCATCGCTTGGCCGCTGGCGCGGAGCTGGTCGAACACCTCGGCGGCAGCGGCGATACTGCCCGGCGCCAGCAGGAACCGCGCGTCGCGGCCAATCGCTTCCTCGGCCGTGTAGCCGTACTGATGCTGCGCTCCCGGGTTCCAGCTGGTGATGACGCCCTCCGGCGTGGTGCTCAGGATGGCGTCCGAGGAGGAGTTGACGATCGCGCCGAGTCCCTCCAGCTCCGCCGTCCGGGCAGCCACCTCCTGCTCCAGCCCGGTGGTGAGGGTGAGGTTTTCGATGATGATCAGCACCTGGCGGACCAGGATGAGGGCCACAGTGATCCTGGCCACCGCCAGCAGGAAGGCGCTCATCTCGCTGACGTGCGGCTGGGCGATCATCATGATGGCCACCAAGATCGGCGCGTAGGGGAGCAGTTCAAGGGCCAGCGCAAACGCCTTACGGTCCGGCCGGGGGTTCTCCGCGTAGGGGAGCAGCGGTGCCAGCGCAATCAGGAGGAAGGCGCCGATCCAGCCCAATGCGAGCGGGGACCCGGTGACGCCGGTGACGCCGTCGAACGTCAGCCTCACATAGGTGCTGTCCGTGATGGTCAGGACCAGCAGGCCGCCGCCGAAACAGAGCCACGGCAGCCGTTCGCCGGGCTGGCGGCGCATCCCCAGGACCAGCACCAGCGACGTGATGACCACGTCCACCACGGGGTAGCCCATGGACGTGAGCCGGGTCAGGAGGTCGCCTTCGGCGCTGAACGCCGGGCCCAGCGCCGTATACCAGCTGATCACCAGGACTGCGCCGGCGATCACCGCCGCGTCCAATGCGGTCCGGGCCAGCCCCACCCGGGTGGTGCCGCCGGGCCGCTTGAAGCTGAAAAGCGCTATGGCGGCCGGCACCGAATACGCGAGGAACAGGGCATCGGCCAGGGAGGGGAACGGGTAGACGTGGTTGTTGGCGAGGCCGAAGTAGGTCCAGACGAGCTGCCCGGCCGCCCATACGTAGGCGGCCGCCGACATCAGGGTCCAGGCCCGGGCGTTCACCCCGCCGTGCCAGGCGGCGTGGGCGCAGCTGCGGCCCGCCAGGATGGCAGCTATAAGGATGGCGAAATCACCCGCGACGACGGCGGCGGGCGTGCCGCTGTTGGCGACAAAATACAGTCCAAGTACGCCCAGCACCACAGCACCAAGCACGATCAGCCAACCCAGCCTGGCCGTGCTCCTGCTGATGGCGGGACGTTTCTCCAGAAAACCGGTCTGAGACACGCGGATCCCTCCCCATAGGCGCGCCCGTCACCCACAAAAAACCGAGACCTGGGCCCGCCCGAGACCTGGGCAGAGACGCATCCCTATGATATCCCTCACAACTCAAGAAGGGCCGTACTTCGCGTCCACATGAACTACCTGCCGGCCCGCGCGCTGCAGCAGGCTTGCCGCCACCCCGGAGCGGTATCCGGTGGCGCAGTGCACCCACACCGTGCCGGCCGGAATTTCGGCCATCCGCTGCAGCAGCTCATGCAGCGGGATGTTCACCGCCCCAGCGAGGTGGCCGGCGTCGTACTCATCTGTCCGGCGGACATCCAGTACTACGTCCCCGGGCCCGCGTCCGTACAGCATTTCGGCCCAGTTGACACGCGGATAATGCACGACGGCGGTGCCCGGGGCGAGTGCCGACGGTTCCGTTCCGAGGGCGGCATCGGGGGAGTCGATGCCGATCCGGGACAGGTCCCGGATGGCCTTTTCGACGTCCTCTACTGATCCCACCAGAGTGAGCTGCTGGTTCCAGGGCAGGACCCACCCCAGGTAAGCGGTGAAACTGGAGCCGCGGCCGTACTCGAAACTCACCGAGCCCTGCAGATGGCTGCTGGCGAAGGCCACCCGGTGGCGCAGGTCCACCACCCATTCGCCGTCCGCGAGCCGGCGGCTGAGTTCCGCCGGCTCCACGGATTCCGGCACGGTGAGGTCCGCCGGCTCCGGCCCCGTCCGGTTCGCGGGGGCCATGTGTGCGTAGTAGGACGGGTAGGCGGTCAGGTTGTTGATGAGCTCCCGGACAAAGTGGTCCTCACTGGCGTCGGTGAACGCGTGGTTGGTTTCCTGCTGTTCGGCAATGGTGGAGGCGTGGACGCTCGACGCCGGCCCGGATGAACAGAACGAACCGAACCCGTGTGTGGGGTAGAGGGCAGCGTCCGGCTTGGCCTCGGCGGCCAGGCTGCGGACCGAGGAGTACTGGGCGTGGGTGAGCCGTTCCGTGTCCTCGTCGCTGACCAGGTCCGTCCTGCCCACCGACCCGTACAGCAGGCTGCCGCCCGAGAACACGGCCTGCTGCCCGCCGTCGCTGACCACATAGCTGAGGTGGTGGTGGGTGTGGCCGGGAGTGGCCACGGCCTTCACGGTAAGCCGGCCCACCTGGACCGTCCCGCCGTCGGCCATTGGTGTGCGTTCAAACCCGACGTCTTCGCTTGCGCTGACAAGATACTCGGCACCGTGCGAGCGGGCGAGGATGAGCCCGCCGGTGAGGTAGTCGTTGTGCAGGTGGGTATCGGCAACGTGTGTGATCCGCACGTTGGCCTCCGCGGCCGCGGCCTCCACCCGGTCCGTGTCCCGCTGCGGATCGATGACCAGGGCCACCTCGCCGTCGTGGACCAGGTAGCTGCGGTCCCCGAGCGGCCGTGTTTCGATGACAACGACGTCCATAGGTTCATTGTCCTCGCGCAGTGGGATGCATGTTCAGCTCAGCCGGTCTTTGGCCGCCGGGCCGCCAGGGCTGCCAGCGCGTCTTCGGCCTGCCGGCCGGCTAGCTCCAACCGGTGGCCGGACTCCGGCAGCGAGAACAGGTACCCCTGCAACGAGTCGCAGTCCAGAGCTGTGAGGTAGTCAGCCTGCACCGCCGTTTCGACGCCCTCGGCGGTGACGGTCAGGCCCAGGCTGTGGGCCATGTTGATCATGGAGCTGAGGATGGGCAGCCGTTCCCGACCTGTCCGCACCATGGACACAAAGGTGCGGTCGATTTTCACGGTGTCCACCGGCAGGTCCTGCAGCCGTCCCAGCGACGAATAGCCTGTGCCGAAGTCATCCAGGGCCACCCGAACGCCTGCCTCCCGCAGGCTGCTGAGCTGGCGAATCAGGCCGCTGTCGGGGTCGAAAAACACGCTTTCGGTGACTTCCAGGACCAGCTGGTACGCGCCCACGCCACAAGCCGCTGCCAGGTGAAGGACACCGTCGGCAAAATTCGGTTCCTGCAGCTGCATGCCGGACACGTTCACCGCGAGCGACCGCGATGGGTCCTCGCACAGCCACGGCGCCAGCTGCACCAGGCTGAGCCCCATCACTTCGTTGCCGATTTCGCCGATCAGGCCGCTGCGCTCCGCCATCGGGATAAAATCCGACGGCGGGATCCGCTCGCCGTAGTGGTCCCACCGGGCCAGGGCCTCGAACTGGACCGTTTGCCCGGTCCGCGGGGAGACAATCGGCTGGAAGGCCACGGAGATCTCGCCCCGGGTGACCGCGAGCTGCAGTCCCGCTTCCATCTCCGTGCGCTGCACCAGGGCAGTCATCATGTCCGGATGGAAGCGCAGGAAGCGGTTCTTTCCGGCAGCCTTGGCCGCATACATGGCGATGTCCGCCTCGCGAAGCAATTCGGAGGCGACCATTGGCTCCTTGCCAATGGAGGCGAGCCCCAGGCTGAGGCTCGGCCGCAGCAACGTGCCGTTGATGGTCACGGGCACGTGCAGGCAGCGGACGATGCACGCTGCTATGGCATCGGCGTCGGGGCAGGCCGTCAGCAGCACCACAAACTCGTCGCCGCCGAGGCGGGCCACCACGTCCGCGGTGGGCACGCAGCCGCGGAGCCGGCGTCCCACTTCCATCAGCATGTCATCGCCTGCCTGGTGGCCAAGGATGTCGTTGACTTCCTTGAAATCGTCCAGGTCAATAAGCAGGACATCCACAGTCTTAAGGCGTGGCTCGGCGAGAGCCGCTGTGAGGGACTGGTTGAACACCGCCCGGTTGGCCAGCCCGGTGAGCGGATCCTGGAAAGCCAGGGCCCGCAGCTGTTCCGCCTGGGCCGCCAAATCAGTCATGGCCTGCTCGGCTTACTCCTGCGCCAGCCTGCGCGGCGTGACATCGCGGAAGCTCCACACCCGGCCCGCGATCCTCTCGCCCACCCGTTGGGGCCGGGAATACCGTTCGAAGGTTCTGCCATCCTTGAAGTCCAGCACGTCGTGGCTTTCGGCCCCCGGGTTTTCCGCAACCTCTGCGAGCCGGGCCAAAAAGGCCTCCGGATCCGCAACCTGGGAGACGATGAGGCGCATGATGGGGTCTTCAGTCTCGCCGTCCAGTAACTCGGGCGGAATGCCCCACATTTTCAGGAACTGGTCATTGGATCCGGCAATACTGCCATCGGAGCTGATCACCAGGATGCCGTCCGCCGTGGATTCGAGGGTGGCCGTCAGCAGCGACATGGCCTCGCGGAGGTCGGCGTCAGCTCCTTTGCGGTGTTCGGTGCTCCGGACTGAGACCAGCAAAACCTGCGAACCGCCGTGCTCCAGCAGCGAGCCTGCCACCTCGGCAGCGAACTCTGTGCCGTCCCGATGCAGTCCGAAGATTTCCCGCGGCGGTTGCGGTTCATCCGGCTTCGCCTGCAGGTGCTCGTGAAGCAGCCGCGTTTCATTCCGGAAGCCGTCTGAGAGGAGCCGCCAGTGGTCGCTTCCGATCAGCTGATCGCGTGTGTAGCCGAACAGCCTGCTGGCTTGCGCGTTGGCCATTTTGATGGTGCCGTCCGCGTTGACGGCCAGAAGCGCATCCGGGCTGGCATCAAGAAACGCGCCGAAACTCCGCGCCCCCAGATCCTTGTCCTGCCGCCTGGAACCCCCCATGCGCTACCACCCCCACGCACATCATAAAGTGCCCGTTGTGATCGCGGTACGAAAACGGGCTAATAGTTACGCACTCCCGTGAGGCGGGCCCCGGAAACCTGACTGGCACCCGCGTTGGTGCCCAGCCCGCGGACCACCCATCCCTCTGCCTGCCAGGCGCCGGCATCGAGCACGTTCCTGGCGTCCAGGATCACGCGCCGCCGCACCAGGTCTCCCGCAGCAATGGGGCTCAGGCGCTGGTATTCGTCCCACTCGGTGAGCAGCAAGACCAGCTCCGCACCCTCCAAAGCCCGCGTTGCGGAGGCTTCGAACCGCAGTTGCGGATACCGCAGCCACGCGTGGTTCACGGCTTTCGGGTCGGTCACCGTTACGTGCGCGCCGGCGGCTGCCAGCCGGGCCGCGACGTCCAGAGCGGGGGAGTCGCGGATGTCGTCGGTCTCGGGTTTGAAGGAGGCGCCGAGGATGGTGATGGCGCGTCCGGAGAGCCCGCCTCCGCACAGTTCCGCGGCCAGGGTCACTGTCCGGGTCCGCTGGCGGACGTTGATGGCATCCACCACACCCATCCAGTCGTTGACCAGGTCCACGCCCAGCGCGGCGGCCTGGCTGCGGAGGCTGCGGATGTCCTTGGGCAGGCACCCTCCACCGAAGCCCAGCCCGGCATGCATGTAGCGGTTGCCGATCCTCGGGTCCATGCCCATAGCCTCGCTGAGTTCACCCACGTCCGCGCCGGACGCGTCGCACAGTTCGGAGATGGCGTTGATGAAGCTGACCTTGGTGGCCAGGAAAGCGTTGGCGGCCGACTTGATCAGTTCCGCCGTGGCAAAGTTGCACACCAGGCGCGGAATGCCGGCGTTCAGCAGCGGCTCATACACGGCATCCAGCGCAGCCGTCACCGCACGCGGCGCCCCGGTCTTGGGGTTAAAGGCCGCAGTGCGTCCGCCCGGCACGCCGTAGACCAGCCGGTCCGGCACCAGTGAGTCCTTCACCGCGGTGCCCTGGCGCAGGAACTCCGGGTTCCAGCCCAGCTGCACGTCCGGCCGCCCCGCGAGGACGCCCTGGAGCATGTCCACCGTGCCCACGGGCACCGTTGATTTACCAACGACGACGGCGCCCCTCGCCAGGTGCGGGAGCAGCGCCTCGGTGGCTGAAACGAGGAAGGTGAGGTCGGCGCCGTCGGACACTCTGGACTGCGGTGTCCCGACGCACAGGAAGTGGACCTGGGCGCCGGCGGCAGCGGCGACGTCGGTGGAGAACTTGAGGCGGCCGGTGCTGTGTCCGTCGCGGAGCAGTTCGTCCAGGCCGGGTTCGAAGAAGGGGGCCAGGCCGCGGCCCAACTGGTCCACTTTGGTGGCGTCCACGTCGATACCCACCACGGTGTGGCCCATGGATGCGAGCGTGGCGGCGTGCACCGCGCCGAGGTAGCCGCAGCCGATCACCGAAATTTTCACAGGGATGCTCCACTTCTGGATTGGACTGGCTCAACCACCGTGCTGCGACGGCTTGTGGTTTCGACAGGCCCTACCACCGGGAGGACAGGCTCAAGCACTGGTTCGCCGGCGATTACTGATCCGTAATGACGGACCAGTTCTGCGCTGAGCACCGGCCATGTCCGGGCCTGGACCGAGGCGTGCGCTGCCGTGGCGAACGCGCGGCGCTTGGCGTCGTCGCCCATCAGGTCCATGACGTGCGCACGCAGCCCGGCCAGGTCGCCGGGCCGGTACAGCCAGCCGGTGCGGGAGTTTTCCACCAGGTCCAGGGGCCCACCGCGGCCTGTAGCGACCACCGGTACCCCCGATGCCATGGCCTCCTGGATGGTCTGGCAGAACGTTTCGAACTCGCCGGGATGGACAAAAAGATCGAAGGACGCCACCGCCTTCGCCAGCTCCTCACCGCCCAGGAAACCGGTGAACACGGCGTCCGGCAAGGCCTCCTGCAGGGCGGACTTCTGGGGTCCGTCGCCCACAATCACCAGCCTGGAATTCGGGACGTTGGCGAGCGCGGCGAGGTCCTCCACCTGTTTTTCGATGGCCAGCCGGCCCACGTAGCCAATGATCCGCTCACCGCCGGGGGCAACCGTTGCCCGCCACCCGGCGTCGCGCCGTTCCGGCGAAAACCGCGCGGTATCCACACCGCGACGCCACATGCCCACCCGCGGAATCCCGCGGCCGCGCAACTGGTTCAGCGCGAAAGTGGACGGCACCAGGGTCCGGGTGGCCAGCAGGTGGATGTTCTCCACCCGGTTCCACGCCCAGTTCTCCAGGAACGGCACACCGTACCGGGCGGCGTAGCTGGGAACCTCGGTCTGGTAGATGGCTATGGTGGGGATCCCCAACTGATGCGCGGCCTGCACTGCCCGCCACCCGAGGATAAACGGCGATGCGAGGTGGACAACGTCGGGTGCGTAGTCGGCAAGGATTCGCTTGACCCGGTACACACCGCCCATCGCCACTCGCACGTTGGTGTAGCCGGCCAGTGGAACGGCCGGAACCCGGTGCACTTTTGCGCCGTGAACTACCTCGGCCGGTCCCGCGAACTCGGCCACCGCATGGGTGGAAGGGGCGATGACCAGGACCTCGTGGCCCTGGTCCTCCAGGTGTTCAAGCACCCTCAGGATGGAGTGGGTCACCCCATTCATCAGCGGCAGGAATGACTCGGCAACAATTGCGATCCTCACCCCTCCACGGTGGGTGCGGCGCCTGTCGGTGCGGGGTCACCCGGGTTGAGTCGAGGGAAAGGTTTGGTTAACAGATCAGCGTTAGGGGTCAGCCGCCCTCGCCGTGCCGCAGCACGTCCGGGAGTTCGTCCACATAGACGGTTTGCGGTGGCTCGAAATAGATGACCAGCACTTCGTCGCCCACTGCGAAGACGCTCGTCTTGTCGAAGGGGCGGGCATGGAACGCGTTGGTGCCGCCCAGGTAGGGCAGCATGACCTCGCCAAGCGTTCCGGGCCCAATGCGACCCGTCACGCGGCCGATCTTGCCGGTCAGGCTCCGGTCAACGTTTTTATGCATCGGGGGCTTTCTCGGGGCGCTTACCTTCCCGGTTGTTCTTCAGCGCCGAGGACAATGCCGGAAGGTAATCGCCCACCTGGGCCAGGATGCCGCCCAGCATCTTGTTGACCCCCTCGCCGCCGTTCAGCACGGTCATCTGGCCTACGTGGGAGAAAGGCTCGGCGGCTGCGGCGATGATGGCCGGCATGTTTTCGGCCAGCTGCTGCGAAATGACGGCGTCCTGGTTGGTCCCGAGCGCTTCGGCCCGCGCCTTGATGCCGTCCGCCTCGGCCAGCGCCTTGGCTTTGATGGCGGAGGCCGCGGCGTCACCGCGGGCCCGGGTGGCAGCGGCTTCGGCCTCGCCGGTGACCTTTGTGGCTCCGGCCGCAGCCGCCGCGGCAGTGGCGTTCGCCTGGGCAGTCAATTCCGTGCGGCGGGCATTCGCCTGGGCTTCAAGTTCCGTGCGGCGGGCCAGCGCTTCGGCGGCGCTGATGTCCGCCGCCTTCTGGCCCTCGGCGTCGGTCCGCTTGGCGTACGCCTTGGCATCGGCGGGCTTCCGGACCGTGGTCTGGAGCTTCTGCTCCTCCCTGTCCGCCTCAAGTTTGGCCACTTCCGTTTCCTGGACGACGACGTGTTGCCTGGCTGTCGCATCCGCCAGCGGTCCCGCCTGGGCGGCCTCGGCTTTGGCCCGCTCGGCGTTCGCCTGCGCCACCGACTGGCGGATGGCCGAAAGGCTCTGCGCGTCCGCGATCAGGGCAGCCGCCTCGGCTTCCTTCTCAGCCGCCTCACGGTTCCGGGTGGCTTCGGCGATTCGGGCCTCCATTTTGACCTGGGCTATGTGGGGCTTGGCGATGTTCTGGATATACCCCGTGGGGTCCTGCAGGTCCTTGATCTGCAGCGAGTCCACCACGAGCCCCAGCTTCTCCATTTCCACCCCGCTGGCGCTGCGGACCTGGGAACCGAGTTTGTCCCGTTCGCGGATGATCTCTTCCATGGTCATGCTGCCGATGATGGAGCGCAGGTGGCCCTCAAAGACGTTGTACACCTGGCTTTCCATTTTGGGCTGCTGGCCCAGGAAACGCCTGGCCGCGTTTGCGATAAACGGCGGTGCGTCACCGATTTTGTAAATCACAACGCCTTCAACAATCACCTCGATGCCTTGGGAGGTCACGCAGGAAACCTTGAGTTCTGTTTCATTCAGCGTCAGGGAAAGCGTGCGGACGGTCTGCAGGCCCGGAAATACCAGGGCGCCCTTTCCGGTGACAATCTTGAAGTCCATACCGGCCCGGGTTTCCAGGGTTCCGCGGGTCAGGCCGGAGATGATCAGGGCCTCATTGGGCTCCGCCACCTTCCACATCAGTTTGATGGCTCCCCACACCACACCGACCACCAGTATTGCCCCGATAATCGCAGCAAGAAGCGGGAAGAATGCTGACAGGTCCGGCATGACGAGGTCCTTTCACGGGTGCGGAAAAGGCCTCGCCGCACAGCCCCAATAAATGCAGCTGATCAGGCCCTGCCGGTTTGCGTGCGTGCAATTCCGGTCAGCGTGGCCAGCTGTTGTAGACAGTCTCGTTCGCACCTGCCCAAGAGTCCAGAGTATGGGCTGTTGATTATTTGCCGAGGATCTCGCGGGCAACCCGCTGGGCCTCGATCTCCTCAGGGGCAACGGTGGTTCCGCGGAGGAAACCGGCGGTGGCCATGATGTGCCGCAGCTCGGCTTCCGTGCGCGGCGGGTTCACCCCGTGGTGTGCCATAGCGTGGCAGTTGGGGCACAGCGGGACCAGGTCCGTGAGCGGGTCCAGCAGGTAGCCGCCGCCAAGCTGGGACGCTGGCACCACATGGTGGACGTCGATAAAGTCCTTGCCGAGGTCCCCGTACGCCAGCTCGAAGGAGAACCCGCAGGCCGCGCAGTTGGTGCCGCGGTGCGCGATGCAGGCCCTTCGCGCCACGGGGTCGTGCTCGTAGCGGTTGGCGGTGACACGCACGACGGCGTTGTCGGGGTAGGTGCCGGGCACAGGCTGGGTGGGGTCCGGTCCTTGCACCGGCCCGTGAGTGGCCCAAACGCCGCGGATGGCCGCCGCATCGCCGGGCCCGAGCGCGATTCCCTCGGTTTCGGCAGTGTCCCACGCGACGCCAGGCACCGCTTCGTCGAGGACCGCCGCGGGCACGTGGTCGCCCAGAGGCAGGAGCGCATCGAAGGCCACCGGCACGGTGAATCCGGGCTGATCCGGGGTGGGCTCGGACTCCGACAGGACTACGCCATGGCCCATCAAACCGGGACCGTGCGCTCCCAGCAGGACCAGCCACACGCTAGTGCCGGCGGCAACGCTACGGTTCACGCGACAGGGCTCCAGTCGCAGCCCTGTCATGGCGACCTGTTCAACAACAGCCGCGTAGTTCCAGCGGTTCCGGCGGGCCGGGTCCCAGCCCATGATGATGTCGCTCATGGGGCCATTGTTGCAGGCTCCATACTCTGTGCGGCCCCTAGCCGCGCACCGCCGGAGCTTCGCGCACCGTCGGGCACAAAGAAGCCGGTGCAGCCGTTCGCGGAACGCGGCAACTGCACCGGCGAGTAGGACGAAAATTCAGAACTTAAGGATCATTTCTCATTCGCGGCTCCTGTTTCCCGGCTTGTCATTCCCGGGCTATTTCCTCTCGCCGGACATGTTCCGTGAGAACAGCCAGCCACAGGCAACCATTACGACGCCCAGAACCAAGTGGGCCCAGTTGTCAGCCATGTTGAACGACAGGAAATTGGCCGCCGAACCCACACCGACACTGAGACCGAAAATGGCGAGGACGATGTACAGCGCGCCTGCTCCGATGAGGAAGTTCCGTGCACCATGTTCGGTCCGGGACATCGCCCCGCCCGTTGCGCCGATGGCCAGCTGCACAATATTGAGCAACATGGACACCTGGAACAGGCCAAGGAACATTGCATGGGAATCAGGTCCCAGGAACATCAATTCGCTGTACTGAGTGGTGACGCCGGGGATAAAGCCCAGGATACCCACCAACAACAAGACAATACCTGCTCCCAGGCCGGCGTTCTGGACGTCTGCGCGCCCGAAATGAACGCCGTGTGCATGTGGGGATGCGGTAGTCATTTTTCTGCCTCCAACCGTGATTGCGGACATTCCAATTTTACGGCGGACCTGTGGAAAAAGCGCCGGAACAAGACCGAATGGGGACTTCTGCCCAGCGACAGAATGGGGGACTTCTGCTGGACTGGGAGCACTATGCCATCCTTTCCACTCCTCGCCCGTGCCGTGCTAGCGGCTGCACTTGTGCTCCTCGCCGCGGCCTGCAGCGTCACGGTCCCGGAGGGCAGGGCGCCGGCCGTCGGCGCGCTGCTGGTGAGCGACCCGGACGGGGCGCCCGGACACACTGAACGCCCGACGACGGCGCCATCACCGGCGGCGGCCGTCCCGCCGTCGTCGCCCGCTGCTTCGCCGGGAACTCCGCCGGGAACTTCGCCGGGAACGCCTGCCGGCCGGCCCCTGAACCGCGCGGAGGAGCTCCTGCCCAAGGTGAATGTGAAGCCGTGGCGGGCCACACTGCCGGTGGTGTTGCAGTCTCTGAACAAGGACATGCAGTGTTCCATCGGGGCCGAAGGTGCGGCGTGCCACCTCCTTAGCGACGTGGCGCCGCGTCCTGGCGACATCAAGGGCCAGTGCGCCGGGCTGAGCCAGTACTTCGGCGGCTATGCGGTGGTCACGGTGGACGGCGGCGCGCAGTACGGCCTGTGCGGGGACGGCGTCTCGCCGATGGAAGCGGAGGCGGCGGCCGGGCCAACGTTTCCCGGACCGTGGATCGAGGACGGGCAGACGGTCCGGATCGGCAACATGGTGTGTTCGCGGGAGCCGGGCCGGATGGACTGCGCGCACCTCCGCACCGGGAGCGGCTTTATGCTCAGCGCGGCGGACTACGAACTCTGGTGAGGCACGTCTCGCAGGGAGAATGAGCCTGTCGAAGCCCGGTCCGACGGCCCGGCCGTGACACCATGGGACACGATGAAACTGCGCGCTGATCAGACCGGAGACCGTGGCCTTCCCATGCCCTTGTGGCTGCAGGGAGGCCTCGAAACGGCGCAGGCCGCCATCATCTCCGCGCTCCTGGCGGTGGTTCCCATTGTGGCCGTATGGGCCACGGCGGGTTTCCAGAACACCGCCTTTGATGCCCTGGCCCGTCTCGCCGGCCAGGGCTGGCTGCTGATTCACGGGGTGCCGCTGCAGCTCGCAGTTGTCTCCGGTGAGGCTGGCGCGGCCGGCCGTTCAGGCTCCGGCCTGCTGACCCTGGTGCCCCTCGGGCTGACCCTGATTCCGTTCCTGCTCGCCTGGCGTGCGGGACGGCGCCTGGCCCGTGCCTCCTATACGGACCAGCTGTGGCAGGCGCTGCTCGGGTCCTGGGTGGTCTACTCGGCATTCGGCGCGGCCACCGCCTTTGTGTGCCGCACCGCCGACGTCGTCATAAACATCTGGTTCGCCATGCTTATCCCGCTGATCCCGTTCGCCCTGGGCATGGTGATCGGCGCCCGCCGCGAGGCAGGCTCATGGAGCCGGCTGATCGGCGTCGACGCCGTGGACTGGATCTCACGCACCAGCCAGCATTCGCGCTGGGCGGGCTCCTATTTGGGTTCCGCGGCGAAGGCCGGGTGTGTGGCCCTTCTGGCGGCGTTTGCGCTCGCAGGTGTGCTCCTGGCCGTGGACCTTTTTATCCACTGGAACCTGGTGATTTCGGTCTATGAAGCGCTCGACGCCGGCGCCGTGGGGGGTGCGGCGCTCACCATCGCGCAACTTGGGTACCTCCCCAACCTCGTGGTTTTTGCGCTGGCGTGGGTCTCGGGCTCGGGCTTCGCCCTGGGCGTGGGTTCGCAGGTGGGCCCGCTGGGCACCGCCACCGGGCCGTTGCCCTCCATCCCAGTCTTCGCTGCCATCCCGTCAGGTCCGCTGGACTACGGGTTCGTGGCCCTGGCGGTACCGGTCCTGGCGGGTGTCCTGGCCGGCTGGTGGTTCCTGCGCGAAGGCGAAAACCACTTTGACGAATGGCTCTCCATCAAGATGGACGCGCGCTGGTTCACGGCCACCGTGTCCACGCTTGCCCTCGGCGCGCTGGTTGGGGTGGCGTCCGGGCTGCTTGCTGCCGGGCTGGCCTGGCTGGCCCGCGGCTCTGCCGGCCTGGGCCGCCTCACCTCCATCGGACCCGACCCCTTGTGGATGGGACTCTGGATTGCCGCGGAGGTGGGCATCGGCGTCGTGATCGGTTACGCGGCCGGACCGTGGTTGGAACGCCAGCAGCACGTGGATGAGGAAGCGGAACTGAGCCGCTAGTCTTTCGGTGCTGCGGCTGGTGTGGTGCCTATGTGGCTGCTACCGGAGTCCCGGCAGCGAGCCTTCCAGCTGGACCCGGCAATTGGAGAGCGCCTGGTCCGTAAGAGCCTGCCGCGAGCAGGTCTGGAAGTCTTGGACCTGGCGGAAGAACAGGGCCGTCGCCAGGATGACCAGCAGCAGGATCAACGACACCACCAGTCCGGAGATGGTGCCGAACAGGACCAGCTTGGACTCCTTGAGCGTGGCCGACCGGACCAGCAGGAGGATACCCAGCACAAAGCTCGCGGCGGTCAGGATGCCGGTGAGCCACAGGTAACTGACGTCGAGCTGGTAGACGAAGAAGGCGCCCAGCACGGTGACAATGAAGATCCGGAACAGGTTGCGGGTTTTGGCGAGCGAGCCCTTGGCGGCCTCGCTGAGAGGCTCTTTGGTCCGCTGTTGGCCAGCCGGTTCCGGGGTGTTGTTCATGTTTTCCAGCCTACGCGAGCGTGCCCATAAGCTAGACCCATGCGCATCGTAGTCCTCGTTTCCGGTACCGGGTCCAATCTCCAGTCAGTCATCGACGCCGTCAAGGCAGGGGAGTTGGACGTGGAAATAGCGGCGGTGGGTGCCGATCGGGAGGGGACCTACGGCGTCGAACGCTCCTCGGAAGCCGGGCTGGAGACCTTTGTGGTCAACTTCAACTCCTTCCCTACGCGCGACGAATGGGATGCCGCGCTGACCGCCCGGGTGGCTTCCTACGCCCCGGACGTGGTGGTCTCCTCAGGATTTATGCGCATCGTCAGCGCCGACTTCATCGCGGCGTTCAACGGCAAGTACCTCAACACGCACCCGGCCCTGCTGCCAGCTTTCCCCGGCGCCCACGGCGTCCGCGATGCCATGGCCTACGGCGTGAAGGTCACCGGCTGCACGGTGCACTGGGCCGACGCCGGAGTGGACACAGGGCCCATCATCGCCCAGGAAGCCGTCACGATTGAACCGGGCGACACCGAAGAATCCCTGCACGAACGCATCAAGGTGGTGGAGCGCCGCCTGCTGGTCAACACGCTGGCAGAACTGGCCCTCGCCGCGGACGCCCCTCCCAAGTAAGTAGCAGCAGATGTCGGTTTGAACCCTCAGAACGACATCTGCTGCTACCCAGTTGGGCCGGTGGGGGTATGCCTGTGGATAACTTCCGCGGGACGGCACGAAATTTGCCACCATGGGCCAATGAAGACTCCGCAGCCGCTGCCGGAACCACTGGGTTCCGCCGCGTTCACCTTCCAGGAAGCGGCCGACGCCGGGGTAACGGTCGGGCGGTTGCGGCACCGCTCGCTGGGGGCGCCGAGCCGGGGGATCAGACAGCCGCTGCACCAGCCGGTCGTCGAACTATCGTCAGTGGTCCGGCCGTTGACCCTGGTCACGGAATTCTCGGCCGCTTCCCACGCCACAGCCTTCACGTTGTGGTCATTCCCAGGTTTCCTACCGTGCACGGACGATCCCGTCACACACGTCTCCAGGCCGGACACCATGGCCATTCCGCGTCGGGCGGGGGTTCGGGGCCACCGCGGCCAGTTCTTTGCCGATGAAATCGTGAGTCTCAACGGCCTGCTCATCACGTCCCGGACAAGGACATGGCTGGATTGTGCCCGGAAAATGAGCATTGACGAGCTGACAGTGGTGGCCGACCACCTGCTGCGGATTCCAAGGCCGGAGTTCGAAGGCCGGGCGGAACCGTATGCAACACCGGACGGCCTTGCAGACATGCTCGACCGGCACAAAGGAACGCCCGGAATTCAGAAGGCCCGGCTTGCCCTTGAACAGGCGCGGATCGGGTCCGACTCCGCTCCGGAAACCAAACTGAGGCTGGCACTGGAGTACCGCGGGCTGCCCGAACCGCAACTGAACGTTTCCGTGGAACTGGGCAGCGGCGTCGTACGTCAACCCGATCTCGCCTATCGGAAACAAAAAGTTGCAGTGGAGTACGACGGCGAAGGCCATTCCGAGACGGCGCAGATCGTCCGCGACATTGCGCGCGAAGAGGACTTTGCCAGGGCCAGGTGGGTGATGGTCAGGATCTCCAAACGGCATATGGAGAGCGAGGCACATGCCGCTGTAGCCAAAGTCCGTTCAGCCTTGCTCAGCCGCGGCTGGGAGCCCAAGTAAGTAGCAGCAGATGTCGGTTTGAACCCTCAGAACGACATCTGCTGCTACTCAGTTGGGGGAAGGGGGAGAGCGCGGCGCCGGGACTACTCGAGCCGGCGCTGCTTGGTCTCGGGGGAGAAGAACGCCATCCACAGGACAGCCACCAGCACCAGCCCGCCGGCCAGGGCGAAGGACGTGGCCAGGCCCAGCTCGGGCCAGAAGTAGTTCGCGAAAATGAGCGGCCCAAAACCTGCCCCCAGCCGGGAGAATGTTGACGCCCAGCCGAAACCCGTGCCGCGGAGCTCGGTCGGGTACAGCTCAGACACATACGCGTAGAGCACCGGAATCGCTATCTGCACCACAAAGCCGAACACCAGTAGCCAGAACACCGCCGCCGTGGGGATGTCCACTACAATCGCCACGATCACCAGGGTCAGCGCAGAGAGCGGGCCCGTGATGGCAAGGATCCATTTGCGGCCCACACGCTCCACCAGCAGCGCGGCCACAACCACGCCCAAAAGCCCAACCGCCGCCATGGACGCGGTGGTTACAAACGCCTTGTATTCGGCGAATCCCGCGCCGATCAGGATCCGTGGCATCCACGTCAGGGACAGGTAGTAGACCATCAGGATGCTGAAGAACAGAGCCCAGGCGGTGGCAGTGATCTTCCAGTTGAACTGCCACACGAGCCGTAGTTGGTGCCAGGCGCTGCCGGCGGAGAGCCGCGGGACTTCCTGCGCGTCGGGAAGGCTGTAGGCGCGCGGTTCGGCACCGGTTGCGGCCACGAGGGCGTCGATGACCTTGGACGCTTCGTCGCGGCGGCCCTTGCGGATGAGGAACAGCGGCGATTCCGGAACGCTGCGCCGGACCCAGAACACGAGGAGCGCAGGCAGCACCATCACCAGCATGGTCAGCCTCCAGTCGCCGAATACCGCCACGAGGCCGGCCGACACAAAGCCGGCGAGGGCCGCGCCCACCGGCCACCAGCCGTCCATCGCGGTGAGGACTTTCCCTCGCTGCTTGCGTGGGGTGAACTCACCCACCAGCGCGTAGTCCACCGGTATGCAGCCGCCCAGACCAAAGCCGGCCATAAAGCGGAACACGCAGAACCAGATAAAATCGGGGGAGAACGCGCCCAGCACGGTGAAGAGCGAGAAGATCAGCAGCGTGGCCGTGAACGCCTTCTTCCGCCCGATTGTGTCCGCGACGGTGCCCCACACAAACGCGCCTACGGCCATGCCGATCAGATTGGACGTACCCACCCAGGCCACTTCGCCGGGAGCCAGGGCCCAGTGCGTCGAGAGCAGCGGGATGAGGATGCCGTTGAGCGTCACGTCCCACGCATCAAACATAAAGCCGAGGCCGCCGATCACGAAGATCCTGCCCTGGACTTTCCAACGCCAGGGCAGTTCCTGGACCACCTGTTCGCCGCTGGGCACAGTGGTGTAAGTATTCATCGCAGCCTCCTATGAAAACTCTAACCGTGCCCACTGACGTTCACACTGCTGCCGGCAATCGGGGCAACCCGTGCAACACGATAAACTGGGCCTATCCCCACCAACCGCGGCACTGTTCCGCGAGATCAGACGGAGACTTTTTGTGAGCGTCACGCAGCCTGACCGTGTATCCATTGACCGTGTTCCCATCCGCCGGGCGCTGATCTCGGTTTACGACAAGACCGGCCTGGAGGAGCTCGCCAAGGGCCTGCACGCAGCCGGAGTGAAGATCGTCTCCACCGGTTCTACAGCCAAGAAGATCGCCGCGGCCGGCATTCCGGTCCAGGAAGTGGAAGAAGTGACCGGGTCCCCGGAAATGCTGGACGGCCGCGTCAAGACACTGCACCCACGCGTCCACGGCGGCATCCTGGCGGACCGCCGCGTCCCCGCGCACATGGAAACCCTCGCCGGCATGGAGATCGAAACCTTCGACCTGGTGGTGGTGAACCTCTACCCGTTCGTTGAGACCGTGAAGTCCGGCGCCGCGCAGGACGATGTCGTTGAGCAGATCGACATCGGCGGCCCCGCGATGGTGCGGTCGGCAGCGAAGAACCACGCCGCCGTCGCCATTGTTGTTGACCCCACGTTCTACGGCTCCGTGGTCACCGCCGCCGCTGAGGGCGGCTTTGACCTGAAGACCCGACGCCGGCTGGCCGCCAAGGCGTTCGCCCACACCGCGTCCTACGACAACGCCGTGGCCACCTGGACTGCCAGCCAGTTCCTGGACGAAGACGGCGACGGCATTATCGACTGGCCTGCCTACGCCGGCCTGTCGCTGGAGCGCTCCGAGGTCCTCCGTTACGGCGAAAACCCGCACCAGCAGGCTGCGCTGTACGTGGACAAGGCAGCCCCGGCGGGCATCGCGCAGGCCGACCAGCTGCACGGCAAGGCCATGAGCTACAACAACTTCGTTGACGCCGACGCCGCCCTCCGCGCCGCGTTCGACTTCGCCGAGCCGGCCGTAGCCATCATCAAGCACGCCAACCCGTGCGGTGTCGCCGTTGGTTCCGCTGATGCTGCAGACCCGATCGCTGATGCCCACGCGAAGGCCCACGCCTGCGACCCCGTCTCGGCCTTCGGCGGCGTCATCGCTGCAAACCGGACGGTCACCGCCGCCATGGCACAGACCGTTGCCGGCATTTTCACCGAGGTTGTCATCGCCCCGGACTTCGAGCCGGAGGCCGTGGAGATCCTCGCCAAGAAGAAGAACATCCGCCTGCTGGCCCTGCCCGAGGGCTACGGGCGCTACCCGGCCGAAATGCGCCAGGTTTCCGGCGGTGTCCTGGTACAAATGAGCGACAGGGTGGACGCCGACGGCGACAACCCCGCCAACTGGACCCTCGCCGCCGGCGAAGCCGCTGATGAAAAGACCCTCGCGGACCTCGCCTTCGCCTGGACCGCTTGCCGCGCCGCAAAGTCCAACGCCATTCTGCTTGCCAACCACGGTGCGGCCGTGGGCATCGGCATGGGCCAGGTCAACCGCCTCGATTCCTGCAAGCTGGCCGTTGAGCGGGCCAACACGCTGGGCGTTTCGGTGGAGTCCGGGAGCGCTAGTGGGGGCGATGCCCCCGGCGGTGCGTCAAACGCCAACGCCAGCGGCGCACCGCAGCGCGCCCACGGTGCCGTCGGCGCCTCCGACGCGTTCTTCCCGTTCGCTGACGGGCTGCAGATCCTGATCGACGCGGGAGTACGCGCCGTGGTGCAGCCGGGCGGTTCCGTCCGGGATGAGGAAGTCGTGGCCGCAGCCAACGCGGCCGGCATCACCATGTACTTCACGGGTGCCCGCCACTTCTTCCACTAATCCCCACCGGCTCCCTAACCTCGCAAGCCCGGTCAGGGAACCCTGCCGGCGTGGGCCCAACATCGACGGCGCCTGTCCCCACCAAGGGGACAGGCGCCGTCGGGCTTTAACGGGCACTTAGGAAGGACGTTGTATCGGGTCCGCGCCCCGCTGCATGAGGCGCGGACCCCCTTCCGGAAGCCGGAGCTCCCGGGGCTTTGCGGCGGCCATTCGCTGTTTGGTCCAGTACTCGAGGATCTCCTCGCGGGTCTGGGCCGATTTGCTGTGGCTGACGGATCCGTTCCCGGATGCGTCGTCGGGCGAGGTTTTCCTAGGCTGCTGCGGCACTGACGTAGGCCTCTTTGATGACGCTGCCCCAGTACGGGCCGTACATCACGGGTTTCGGGCTGTAGCCGTAACTGTTGATGGAGTTCTGGAACTCGTCGGAGCCGCTGCCAATGAACCACGGGCCGCCCGAAGAGCCGCCGGTCATATCGCACGGGATTCCCTGCGTGCCGAACTGCGGGTTGGTCTTGTCATTGGTAGCGGTGCCGGTGCAGCTCCAAAGCCGCTCGCCGTTGAAGGGGTTGGCGGCGGGGTAGCCGTAGGCGGTGTACCGCAGGCCGCGGGCTTCATTGAATGCCACGCCCGAGCCACCAACGGCGTCCTCCAGCAACGTGCCGTCGTCTTGCGGGTCCATCACGGCAAACCCGGTGTCGTAGCTGATGTCCCCATCCTTGCTCCACTGGGTAGGCGTGAAGTACTCGCCGGCGGTCCACGCGCCGTAGGGGGCCACCCCGTCCTTGTACTGGGGGACAAAGACGAAGTTGGTGGCGAACGTGCCGGGACCCTCGTTGAGGCAGTGTCCGGCCGTGGCAACTGTGCTCTTGTTCGACGCCGACACGACATTTCCGGAGCAGACGTAGTTTTGGCCGCCGAGGGTGAAGAACACCTTGCCGATGTGGGCTACCGGGTCCGCAGGCTGCGCGAGCGTGGGCTTGCCCTTGGTGCCCGTCACCGTGGTTTTGGGCCCCTTCAGCACGCTCGCGGCGCTGGACGACTTACCGCGTTCCAGCGCCCTGCCGGCCAAGACATCACCGGGAATCGCGGCGCGCATGCGGTCTGATGTCCAGTAGTCGGCCGCTCCAGTGCTGTCCGCTGCGGCTCGGGCAACCGAAGTTACAGGTTTTTCGTCCGACGCCGAGGGGGCAGCATGTGCGCCCCCGGCGCCAACCAGCGCAATGATGGCAGCTGCCGAAAGGCTCAGGAAGCTTGTGGACAGGGAGCTGGTTCGCGTCATTGTGGTCCTGTCTAAAACGGATGGGGGCCAGGGACGGCCCGCGGCGTGACCCCTAGAACTTATCCACGCATGACAAATTTGTACATAGTAGTGATGCCCGCCGGTAGGACCCGCGGCGGATGTGGATGACCGCAGACTTGTGCCGCAGCTCTGGCAAAACCGGCGGCCGGAGGGTATTTTTCCTATACAGCACGTCCGATCTGGGCTCCGGACTCTCAGCGAATTGGGGTCCCATCGTGATTGTTTTCTGGAAGTCCGCCCAAAGGTCCGCCGTCAACGGCCGGCATGTAACAGCCGCGGGTGGACAAAGTGCTTCCCCGGATGTTGAGGCCTACGCCGCAGCCGTGCAACTGCGTGACGTAGATCCTGTGCATTCGTTCACGGCGACGGAGGAGCTGCGCCGCCAGGACCTCAAATACGTACAGCTGTGGCCCAGTGACATACCCCGCAAGCGGCGCTGACTGGATCCTCACCTGCGCCGGTGGCTCCCGGAGGTGAAGCGCGACGGCGGCCTGCCGCCACGGGTGCGCACCGCCGTCGGGAGTTCCACCATGCCCCAATCCGCTGTAATGCAGGGCCGTCCGGCCGCCCCGGTACGGTCCAAAGCCCTGTCCTCGGGTAAGTTAAGGGAGGTGAAATAGAACAAATTTCCAAAAAATCAGCCGACCTCCAGGGAGACGCCCGCGCATGTCCAAGATTATCTATACCCACACCGACGAAGCGCCGATGCTGGCTACTTATTCGTTTTTGCCGATCATCGAGGCGTTTGCTTCGACCGCAGGTGTGAAGGTGGAGACCCGTGACATTTCGCTCGCAGGCCGCATCATCTCCGTGTTCGGTGACTACCTCACCCCGGAACAGCAGATCGGTGATGCCCTAGCTGAACTCGGTGAACTGGCGAAGACGCCGGATGCCAACATCATCAAGCTGCCCAACATCAGCGCTTCCATTCCGCAGCTGAAGGCCGCCATCGCCGAGCTGCAGGGCCAGGGCTACAACCTGCCCGACTACCCGGACAACCCCTCCTCGGACGAGGAAACGGCCGTCCGCTCCCGCTACGACAAGATCAAGGGCTCCGCTGTGAACCCGGTCCTGCGCGAGGGAAACTCGGACCGCCGTGCACCGCTGTCCGTCAAGAACTACGCCCGCCAGAACCCCCACTCCATGGGCGCCTGGTCCGCTGATTCCAAGACCAACGTTGCATACATGACGGCTGACGACTTCCGCGCCAACGAGAAGTCCGTGGTCATCGCGTCCGACGGCACCATAGCCATCCAGCTGGTCCGCGAAGACGGCTCGGTCAAGGTCCTGAAGAAGCCGTTCCCCGTGCTGGCCGGCGAAGTCATTGATGGCACCGTCATGCGCGCCGCAGCGCTGGACGAGTTCCTGGCAGCCCAGGTAGCACGCGCCAAGGAAGAGGGCGTTCTCTTCTCCGCCCACCTGAAGGCCACCATGATGAAGGTCTCGGACCCTATCATCTTCGGCCACGTGGTGAAGGCCTACTTCTCCGAACTGTTCGAGACTTACGGCAAGCAGCTGACCGCCGCCGGCCTGAGCCCCAACAACGGCCTGGCCGCCATCCTGAGTGGCCTCGAGGAGCTGCCGGAGGACGTGCGTGAAGGAGTGCAGGCGCTCATCCAGAAGGGCCTCGACGACGGCCCCGCCCTGGCCATGGTGGACTCGGACAAGGGCATCACCAGCCTCAACGTGCCTTCGGACATCATCGTTGACGCTTCCATGCCCGCCATGATCCGCTCCTCCGGCCACATGTGGGGCCCGGACGGCAGGGAAGCCGACACCCTGGCAGTCCTTCCGGACAGCTCCTACGCCGGCATCTACCAGGTTGTCCTGGACGACTGCCGCGCCCACGGCGCCTTCGACCCCACCACCATGGGCACCGTCCCGAACGTCGGCCTGATGGCCCAGGCGGCCGAGGAATACGGCAGCCACGACAAGACATTCGAGATCCAGGAAGCCGGCACGGTCCAGATCGTTGACGGTTCCGGCGCCGTCCTGATCGAACACGAGGTTGCACCCGGTGACATCTGGCGCGCCTGCCAGGCCAAGGATGCCCCCATCCGCGACTGGGTCAAGCTGGCCGTCACCCGCGCCCGCGCCTCCAAAACGCCCGCAGTGTTCTGGCTGGACGAGACGCGCGCGCACGACCGCAACCTCATTGCCAAGGTCAACGAATACCTCAAGGACCACGATACCGAGGGCCTGCAGATCGAAATCATGTCCCCGGTGAAGGCAACGGCCTTCACCCTGGAGCGCATCCGCAAGGGCGAGGACACCATCTCCGTCTCCGGCAACGTGCTCCGCGACTACCTCACGGACTTGTTCCCCATCCTGGAACTGGGCACCAGCGCCAAGATGCTTTCGGTTGTTCCACTGATGAACGGTGGCGGACTCTTCGAGACCGGAGCCGGCGGATCTGCCCCCAAGCACGTCCAGCAGCTGCTCAAGGAAAACCACCTGCGCTGGGACAGCCTGGGCGAATTCCTGGCACTCGCCGTCAGCTTCGAACACCTGGCCACCACCACGGACAACGCCCGTGCGCAGGTCCTGGCAGACACCCTGGACAAGGCCACGGGAACCTTCCTGCTGGAAAACAAGTCCCCGAGCCGCCGCGCCGGCGAGCTGGACAACCGTGGCAGCCACTACTTCCTCGCCCGCTACTGGGCCGAGGAGCTGGCCAAGCAGACCGAGGATGCAGAACTGGCGGCATCGTTCGATGCTGTGGCCAAGGAGCTTTCCTCCAACGAGGACACCATCGTCGGCGAACTGGCCGCGGTACAGGGCTCAGCGGTGGACGTCGGCGGTTACTACCGTCCGGACGAGGCCAAGGCCTCGGCCGTGATGCGCCCGTCCGCCACGCTGAATAAGGTCATTGCGACCCTGAACTAAGCGGAACCGAACCACAGAGGCGGCGCCCCGGGAAACCGGAGCGCCGCCTCTTTCGTCTACTCGATCGCACGGGATGAAGCACAAGTGGGTTAATAACCCAAATGGGCCGCCCGTCCGTCAGTCGTCGCCCTTGCCCTTGCCTTTATTTCCCTTGCCTTCATCAGACGACGGAGATGCAGGTGCGGGGGCCACCTTGGCGGCCTCAGACGCAGCAGCATCCACTTCTGCCTGATTTTGTGCCGCGGCCGCGTCTTCTGAAGCCTTCGCTGCTGCGGCGTCGGCCGCGGCCTTGGCCACCGTCAGGTCTGCGCGGACAGCAGCAGCGGCCGTGGTGATGCTGCGCCGGCGTTCCTCCGTAACCTGTCCGCTCCCCGCAGCGGACGCGAGATCGGCCTCGAGGCTATCCAAGGCTGCCAGTCCGCCGGGCAAGTCGTTGACGGCCGCGGCCTGGCTGACGAGGAGGACCCGTTGCTGGAGTTGGCGGGCGGCATCACGTTGAAGGCCGGTCTCAGCCGGGCCGCACGCTGCCAACGAACCGGCAAGCAGAACCGCTGTGGCAGCTGTGAGGCTGTGGGCTGCCGCGGAACGCCAAGGGTGATTCTGTGCACTGCTCATGGTTTTACGCTCTCCTGAAGTTCCTTGAGGTGGTCGCCCAGGGTGCCGGTGACGGCTGGGTAAGGAACGACGTCGGGCGTTGGCTGAGGTGCCAGGCTGACGGTCAGCGCCGTTGCGGCTGCTCCGGCGGCGAGAACGCCCAAGGCGACGACCGTCCAGAACCGCCGTCCGGTGTGGCGGAGACGGGACACGTCCGGGACCCAGCTGCGCGGGTCGGAATGGCGTGTGGCGTCCCGTTGGGTCTTGCTGGCCCGGACTACCGGCAGGTCTGATTTCGCGGTGATGACGATGGACGGCGCCCTGAATGGCATGGCGGGGAGTACTCGGGTTGCCTCCGGTTCGAGCTCGCCCGGTGCTGACACGGGTGACACCAGGGCCTGACGCAGAACGGATTCAACGTCGGTCGCGACGGGACGTTCCAGCGGGTCGATGGCAGTCATGGAACGGATCAGATCGGCCCACTCCGCCGGAAGGTCAGCAGGGATCTCGGGTGTCCGGTGCAACCTGGCCACTGCGGATTCAACTGCGCTGCCCGGGAACTCAACGGTCTGCTTGACGCATTCCAGGAGAACCAGACCCAGCGAGTAGATGTCAGTGGCGGGCGACAACGGAGAACCCATGGCCTGCTCCGGACTGAGATAAGCGGCCGTCCCCACCATGGTTCCCGTAGCGGTCAGCCGGGCTGCGTCCGCGATCCTGGCGATGCCAAAATCCGTGAGTTTGGGGCGCAAAGGCTCGCCCGGACGGATCTGCACAAGCAGGATGTTTCCGGGCTTGATGTCGCGGTGGATGATGCCCAGGCTGTGCACGTAGGCCAGCGCGTCAGCTACGCCCGCCCCGATGACTGCAAGCTCGTCCAGGGGCACCGCACTGTGCCTGATCCGGCTGCGGAGGTCCTGGCCCTCCACGAGTTCCATGGTCAGGAACAGGCGAGGTTCGTCCAGGACACGGGTATCGATCCCTGCGTCGAACAGCGTGACCAGGCTGGGATGGTTGAGCGTTGCCAGCAGCTGGATTTCGGATTCCTGGCGCCTGAGCTCATTGGCATCCGGTTCCTGTGGGGCGAAGAGCTTCAGGGCGACATCCCTGCCCAGGTTTTCGTCCCGGGCGCGGTAGACGGATGACATGCCGCCGCGGCCGATGATGTCCGCCAGCCGATAGCGTCCGCCGAGCACTTCATTCTCAATGGAGCTAGGCGAATCCGCCACCATGACCAGTTCCTCCCGGTGCGCTGCGGCACTATTCTTCCCCAATAATAACGGCCGGTAGGGCGTTCCTTAAGCCGTTTGCCGGCACGCCGACGGCCCGGCTGGGAAGTCATGGAGACCTTCCCGGCCGGACCTCCGGTCACAGGGACAAGTGCTGGTAGTTGAGCTCTCCGGTGGCCGCCTTCTCTCGAAGCTGGCTATGCCGCCAACGGCCGAGCCGGTGCGTATGCGTTTTTAGTTGTCGCCGCCCGTTGAGGGCGGCGTCCACTTAGGCCTTCCGGCGACGCTTGAGCATCAGCAGCCCGGCAAGCAGCAGGATCAGGGCGAGCGGAAGCAATGACGCATCCATGCCCGTCTTGGCCAGTGTGGCGGTGCCGCCCTGGCCCGAGGTGTTGCCTGTGGTGCTGCCCTTGGTGTTCATCGCTGAAGACACCGAACCGGTGGTGGTGCCGGCGGGAAGAACAGTGATGCCGGTCGTGCCAGATCCCGTGGTGCCGTCAGTTCCCGTTCCCGGGTCCGTGGTGTCCGTGTTCCCTGTTGTGCCAGTTCCCGGATCCGTCGTGTCAGTGCCGGGCGTTTCCGTACCTGGCGTTTCAGTGCCCGGGGTTCCGGTACCGGGGGTTTCAGTACCCGGCGTTTCAGTACCCGGGGTTCCACAGCCGTCGGTGCCGCCGCCGATGACGACGCATGCATCAAGATCAACATTCACGTCATCAAGGACGCCGTCGGTGCCGCCGAGGACGCCATCACCGAGGCCGAGGCCCAGGTCAATGTCGGCTACGACGACGGCAGTGGTGCCGTTGCCGTTGGTGCCGCCGAGGAGGTTGTCCCCGAGGTTGACGTCGACCACTGCGGCGACGTCGGAGGTGGTGTTGCTGTTGGTGTTGCCGAGGAGGTTGTCCCCGAGGTTGACGTCGACCACTGCGGCGACGTCGGCGGTGGTGTTGCCGGTGTCGTTGCTGTTGGTGTTGCCGAGGGGGTTGTCCCCGAGGTTGACGTCGACCACTGCGGCGACGTCGGCGGTGCCGGTGCCGGTGCTGTTGGTGTTGCCGAGGAGGTTGTCCCCGAGGTTGACGTCGACCACTGCGGTGACGTCGGCGGTGGTGTTGCCGGTGCCGTTGCTGTTGGTGTTGCCGAGGGGGTTGTCCCCGAGGTTGACGTCGACCACTGCGGCGACGTCGGCGGTGGTGTTGCCGGTGCCGTTGCCGTTGGTGTCGCCGAGAAGTCCGTCGCCGAGGCCAAGATTGACGTCGACTACAGCAGCGACATCCGCAGTATCCGGCTGCGTTGGGCCACCCAGCAGACCCAACGACGTCGTGTCAACGGATGCCGCGGCTGAGACCAGGGCGGATGCGGAAAGGTCCGGTCCGTTCGTTGTGTCCGCGGCGCTGGCTGCGGTGGCGCCGAAGGCGAGTAGCCCGCCGGCAAAGAGGGTGCTGAGCAGCCCCCTGCGAAGGTTGCAATTCATGATGTTTTCTCCTGAGAAGTTGATTTGGGGCGCCGGTCAGCGCCTGGAGGCCGTGTTCTGCCCATGAAGAAGGGCAGGAGGGCTCAACTAGTCAGGTGAGGAACCGGGGTCGAACGACACCGGTGACGGGGCATGATCAGGTGATCCGCTGACGGGGAAGGCCCCCAGGAGCGGCACGTTGAAAACGATCTCGTCCAACAAGGCGGCAGAGCCTGAGGCGCCGGAGGGCGAGGCGCCGCTCCCTGCGCCCGAAACAGGTCCTGCCGGGGCCGGAGCCGCGGGCGTGGAAGGATCGGTGGTCCAAGGGCTTTCTGCCGGGACTGCTTGCATTTCTGTACCGGCGGGAACCGGCAGCGACAACGTTCCCGTGACGGCATGCAAGTTGGCGGCAGTGCCGGGGGAGTTCGTGACGGTATCCGTTGTGACGTGCCCTGCTGCAGCGGGGGCGTGCGTGACCGCCGAGATATCGCCGGCAACGGCAATCTCTTCAAGCGGCAGCACCCCGGGCAGCGTGACTGGTGTGGACGGAACGGTCGCATCTACCAGGTCCACTACGGGCTTCAGGACAGGCTCAAGAACCGGTGCAGCGTCGGTGAGGGGCGGGGTGACTGTCTCAACCAGGTCATCTGCAGCGGTATCCACCACTGCGGCAATCGGGACAGCCACGGACGTGACGGTGCCCGCCGGAACCACGCTCTTCACCACAGGGACCGCGGCGATCAGCTGATCCGCTGTGCCCGCCACGTTGCCCACTACGGGCTGGAGGAGTCCGGTGGGTGAAGGAGCCGGCGAAGCGGCCTCAAGAATGGGAGAGACGGCACCGGTCAACGGCGCGGTCAGGGACGAAACCGATGAATTCACGCCGCCCTGAAGGGACCCGGAATCCCTCGAAGTGTCTGCCGTTGCGGCGTACGCGGAAAGTGTCAGCCAGGTAGCGGTTACCGCACCTGCGAGGAGCAGCGGCCGGAGCGCACGCCACGGCGATCGAACTTTAGCCATGCGTACCACCCCCAGTACCGTTGAGACCTACGATTTCATCAGCGTAAGACTCCTGCGTGGAGCAAGTCTAGTGAAATGGAAAATAAATCCAGCATACTTACTAATTTGTCACTCACCCATCGATAACCGAATGGCAAGTGTCAATCTCGTTTACAAAAAGTCATGGTCCCGAAACGGGAAGAATCCGGCAATTCAGTGGGCATCGTTCGGGTAGCTGACGCCCAGTTGCCCGCGTACTCCGTCAAAGAGCCGCATGGTTTTGATGGAATCCTCCAGCGGCATGACAGGGCTCTCGGTCAGACCTTGTTGGATGCAACGGGTCACCTCGCGCAGTTCGTAGGTGTAGCCGAGGCCGACGACGTCGAACGTCTCGGTGCGTAGCCCTTCCCGGCCGATGCCGATCACCAGCTCCCGCGGGTTGTTAATGGAACCAACACTCTGGAGATAACCCAGGCTGCCCGCCACGGTGGCCGTCCGGGGACCGTAGGCCAGGAGCGAGGACGTCAGCTGGGCCTGGGCGCCATGGTGGTAGCCGAGGGTCAGTGCGTTCTGCGCGTCAACGCCGTCGTCATTGATGAAGCCCGTGGCACTAACCGTTTGCGGGAACCCCAGCGTTCCTACTGCCCACAGCAGCGGGTAAACGGAGATGTCCAGGAGGGCGCCGCCACCATCCTGCCGGGCCCACAGCCTGGACGTCGGGGAATACGGCGCGGGAAAGCCCAGGTCAGCGGTCACCCAGTGCACGTCCCCGAGCTCCCCGGACGCGGCGATCTCGAACGCCCGCTGCATGCCCGGGAGGAAGCGGGACCACACGGCCTCCATGAGGAAGAGCTTCCGTTCACGGGCAAGATCGACGAGCTCGCTCGCTTCCCTGGCATTGATGGTGAACGCCTTTTCGCACAGGACGTGCTTGCCCGCATTGAGCGCAGCGAGCACAATCTCGTGGTGCTGGGCATGCGGCGTGGCGACATAGACGACGTCCACCGACTCATCGGTGAGCAGCCGCTGGTAGCCGGGCACGCCGTCGTCGTCCCCGTATGCCTTGGCGAAACCGTAGTCCGTAGCGAAACTCTCCGCTGTGCCCTGTGAGCGGGAACTGACGGCGTAGAGCTCGGCGTCAGAAAGCAGGGCCAGGTCCTGCGAGACCGACCGTGCGATCCCGCCGGTGGCTATGAGGCCCCACCGCAGGCGTTTTCCCGTGGCGGACCGGGGATCCTGGTCGGACTGACTGGACAGCCACGGTGTGGCAATGGGCGCACTCATGGTGACCATCCTCTCATCCAGTACTACTTCGGTCGTCAGACCCGGACGCGCGCCGGTTCTTCCGTCAGCCTGCCCTGCTGGAGCCTGAAGCGGCGGTCCGTCTTGTTGGCCAGCGCCTTGTCGTGGGTGACCACGAGGATGGTGGTGTTGTGGTCACGGCTGAGCGAGCTGAGCAGTTCGATGATGTGGTCGCCGGTCTGTTCGTCCAGGTTGCCGGTGGGCTCGTCCGCAAGGATCAGTTTGGGTTCGTTGGCCAGCGCCCGGGCGATCGCCACACGCTGCTGCTCGCCGCCAGACAGCCGGTTGACGCGCCGCACCTGTTTCTCCGGGTCCAGCTGCACCTGTTCCAGCAGGTCCATCGCCCGCCGCCGGCGCTCAGCCCTGCGCACGCCAGCGAACTCCATGGGCAGCATGACGTTGTCCATCGCCGAAAGGTTGGGGATCAGGTTGAACTGCTGGAAAACGAACCCGATGTCCCGGCGTCGGTACTCGGTCAGCTTGCCGTCCGGCATCCCGGCCAGGCTCACGCCGTTGACGACGACGTCGCCGCTGGTGGGTTTGTCCAGCGCACCCAGGAGGGACAACAGTGTGCTCTTGCCGCTGCCGCTCTTGCCGACGATGGACGCCGTAGTGCCCTGCTCCAGAACAAAACTGACGTCGTTGACCGGCTTGATGGTGCGGTCACCGGAGTTGAAAGTGCGGACCAGGTTCTTGACTTCAATCATGGCTATTCTCCTCGCAGGACTTCGATGGGACGGATGCGTGCCGTGAGCAGTGCAGGGACCAGCGCGCCGATGATGGCCACGCCGAACACCGCTGCGATTCCGGCGGCGATGACGCCGGGGGAGGCGCTGGCGGTGACCGATGTCAGCAGCTGGGAAGCGCCGCCGAAGGGGCTCCCGGGGGGAAGGCCAGCTCCGCCGGGGAAGCCCGTACCGCCGCCCGGGAAGCCAGCACCCCCGGCCACAGCGGCCCCGCGACCGGTGGTGGTGGCCGCCGTCGTGGTGGTGTTAGTGCTGATCAGTGCGGAAGCGATGCCTCCGCTGGCAAAGGACGCGACGGCGGCGCCCACCGCGCTGCCCATGGCTACCAGTACCAGCGCCTCCAGCACGAACTGCAGGCCGATGGTGCGGTTGGGGGCTCCGATCGCCTTCAGGACACCGATTTCCCGGCGGCGTTCGCGGACCAGCATGACCATGATCAGCAGGATGATCAGACCGGCCGTGCCCAGGGCTGCGACGAAGGCGATGAACGAGATGTTCTTGACGCTGCCGAGGGAGCTGACGGCGGACTCCAGGTTCTGGCCCTGGGTGACGTCGGCCTTGTCCGTGCCGAGGGCGGACTCGAGCGCGGTCTTGGCGGTTTGGAGGTTTTCCATGCTGTCCACGGTGACGATCATCGATGAGAGCTCGCCCGGCAGTGCAGCGACGGTCTGCGCCGTGGGCAGGGTCAGGTACAGGGCGTTATTGCCGAACGTGGTACCTGAATCGAAGAGACCGCTCACCGTGAACGTCTGGTCCTTGATGGTGAACGTGGAACCGATGGCCAGGTTGTTCTTCTCTGCCAGCGTAGTTCCCAGGAGGGCACTGTCTGACTCAGCCATGTAGTCGCCCAGTCCGGTGCCTTCGGTGATGGTCAGTGCCTTGCCGGTGCTGTCCACCTCGCCGCCGATTCCGGTTGCGGTGATGGGAAGCGAGCGCACGGGCTGCGCGGTGGTGGTTGAGGTGGTGCCATTCGCGGCCTGGTTCCGGCCACCGAGGGTGCCCGCATCGATAGCCGCCGTGAGGCTGGTGGTTAACGTAGTGGCATTCTGTCCGCCGGGACCGCCCTGGCCGCCGCCGGGGCCAGCCTGGGTGCCGGCCGCCGTCTGCGCGGCGGCTTCGGCAGCGTTCCGCAGCCTGAGTGCGCTGGTTCCGACGACGGAACTGACGTTGGGGACGGCCGCAGCGGTGGCGGCCTGCTCGGCAGTCAGGGGTTCGCCGCCGCCTTCAAAGCCTTGGCCGCCGGCCGGGTTGACGGTCAGGACGGTCCCGACGGACGCGTTCAGCTCCTGGACTTTGGCTCCGACGGCCTGGTTGGCCACCAGCATGGCCAGGGCAAGTCCGATTGCGACGGCCAGGACTGCCACCACCGCAGCTGTTCGGACCTTGTTTCTGAAGGCATTGCCAACACTCCGGGCAAGGACGCTCACTGTACTCCTAGGATCTGGGGCCGGCGGAAGGCCGGCATCTGCTCCTACCCTCGCGTCCGGGCCTGTGCAGGACGACGGCCGAAGCTGTGTTTGTGCTGTGAAACGCCGCGGGACGTGAGAGAGCGTTGGCTAAAAGCCTGCATTAAGTGAGAGAGCGTTGGGACGCGGAATGCCCCGGCTCCCTGTGGGGAGCCGGGGCATTCTTTGTAAACCGGTGGACCGCGTTGCTTGGACCGCGTGCTTAGTCCGCGTTATTTGGTCAGCGGGCCCAGTACCGGATCGTCCGCGTAGGCCGTCTTCACGTTGGCGGCGGTCACGATGACCGGCGGCAGCAGGAAGGCGGGTACGGTCTTCACCGTGTTGTTGTAGGACTTGTCATCGTTGACTTCAGGCTTCTTGCCCGCCTGGAGGTCCTTGACCATAACGATCGCGTGCTCAACGAGCTTGCGGGTGTCCTTGTTGATGGTGGAGTACTGCTCGCCGGCAAGGATGGACTTCACGGACTCAACTTCGGAGTCCTGGCCGGTGATGATCGGGAGCGGCTTGCCGGCAGCCTTGACTGACGTCAGGACAGCGCGGGCCAGGGTGTCGTTCGGGGACAGGACGCCGTCCAGGGAAGCCGTGCCGTAGCTGCCGGTGAGCAGCGTGTCTGCACGGCGCTGGGCATTCTCAGCCTTCCAGCCCTGGGTAACAGCCTGTTCGAAGGAAACCTGGCCGGAAAGAACCTTGAGTGTCCCGTCGTCGATTTTCGGCTTCAGGACGCTCATGGCGCCGTCGAAGAAGACCTTGGCGTTGGCGTCGTCGGGGGACCCGGCGAACAACTCGATGTTGTACGGTCCGGATGCCTTCTTGGCCTTCATCCCGTCGAGCAGGGCCTGGCCCTGGAGGACACCGACCTTGAAGTTGTCGTAGGCCACGTAGTAGTCCACGTTCGCGGTGTTCAGCAGGAGGCGGTCATAGGCGATGATCGTCGCGCCGGAGTCCTTGGCCTGCTTCAGCTGCGTTCCCAGCTGCGCGCCGTCGATGGCACCAACGATGATGACCTTGGCGCCCTTGGTGATCATGGCGCTGATCTGGTTCTGCTGCTCTGAGACGCCGCCGTTGGCGAACTGTACATCCGCCTTGAAGCCGGCGCTGGAGAGCCCGTCGTTGAACAGTTTCTCCGCCAGGACCCAGTTTTCACTGGTCTTCTGGGGAAGTGCGACGCCGATGGACGAGCTTTGTTCGAAGCCGCCGGCGCCCTCGCTGGACCCGCCGGTGGTGCCGGTGTCGGAGCGGCCGCAGGCTGTCAGCGCCAGTGCCGCAATAGCAGCAACAGCTGCAGCCTTTCCTGCTTTACCAATCATTCGCATTGTTGTTTCTCTTTCTTTGATGTGGTGTGAGTTGCAAAGGTGTTGACGGTCAGGCTTCCCTGGAGATGGCTTCCTTGGTGGAAGTGGTCTCGTCGGGCTGGAGGGGGTTCGACGGGCCGGTGCCGGAGTTGCGGCTGAAGTTCTTGGTCATCATGCCGATGATGGACTTCTTACCCTGGGTCTTGTTGTAGACGTCGAACGCGACGGCGATGAGCAGGACCAGGCCCTTGATGATCTGGGTGAGGTCCGCACCAACGCCCAGGAGCTGCAGGCCGTTGTTCAGGACTGCCATGACCAGGCCTCCGATGATGGACCCGATCACGGTGCCCACACCGCCAGTCACAGCGGCGCCGCCGATGAACACAGCCGCGATGGCGTCCAGTTCCCAGCCCACGCCGTCGAACGGGCCTGAAGCCGTGGAGCGTCCCACGAAGATCATGCCGGCGAGGCCGGCAAGGATGGACATGTTCATCATGACCAGGAAGTTGACCTTCTTGGACTGGACGCCGGAGAGTTCGGCCGCGTGGCGGTTGCCACCCACGGCGTAAATGTGGCGGCCCACCACCGTCTTGGCGGAAACAAACCCGTAGATGATGACCAGGACGGCGAGGATCAGGCCGGGGATGGGGAAGGAGGTGCCCGGACGGCCGGTGGCGAAGAGGTACGTTGCGTACAGGATCGCGGCGCAGACCAGGACGAGCTTGAGGACAACCACCCAGGTCTCCGGCACTTCGGCGCCCAGGGCCTTCGCGGTGCGTCGGCTGCGGATTTCACTGACGATCACGAAGGCGACGGCAGCGAGGCCGATCAGAAGCGTCAGGTTGTTGTAGCCGGTTCTCGGTCCCACCTCCGGGAGGTAGCCGGAGCCGAGGAACTGGAAGTCATTGGGCACCGGGATGGTGTTGGACTTGCCCACAAACTGGTTAAAGCCGCGGAACAGCAGCATGCCTGCCAGTGTGACGATGAACGCGGGGATGCCCACATACGCCGTCCATAGCCCTTGCCAGGCTCCGATCAGCGCCCCGAGCAGCAGGCCGAGAAGCACGCCCGCGTACCAGGGGATGCCCCAGTCCCGGATGGCAAGGGCGACCGTGACACCGACAAATGCGGCGACCGAACCGACGGAGAGGTCGATGTGGCCGGCGATAATGACCAACACCATGCCGATGGCCAGGATCAGGATATAGGAGTTTCCGTTGAAGAGGTTGATGACGTTGCCCGGGGTGAGCGTGCGGCCCTCAGTGGTGATCTGGAAGAAGACGATCAGCGCGACCAGGGCGAAGATCATCCCGAATTGGCGGGTGTTGCCGCCAAAAAGCTTCTTAAGCGCGTTCATTGTTTCAGTCCTCGTATCTGGAAGGATCTGGAGAATTCCAGAGGGTCAGGCGGCTTTGCGGGCGGAGGTCATAAGTTTCATCAGGCTTTCCTGGCTCGCTTCCTCTTTGTTCAGGACACCGGTGATGGCGCCTTCGAAGATGGTGTAGATCCGGTCCGAGAGGCCCAGCAGTTCGGGCAGTTCCGAAGAGATCACGATGACGCCCTTGCCCTGGTTGGCGAGCTCCTGGATGATGCCGTAGATCTCGTACTTGGCCCCGACGTCGATGCCGCGGGTGGGCTCGTCCAGGATCAGCAGGTCCGGGTCCGTGAACATCCACTTCGCCAGGACCACCTTTTGCTGGTTTCCGCCGGAGAGCTTGGCCACGCCTTCCTCGACGGACGGTGTTTTGGTACGCAGCGACTTCCGGTACTGCTCGGCCACAGTGAATTCCGCATTGGTGTCCACCACGCTGTTGTGGCTGATCTTCTTCAGGTTGGCCGAGACAGTGGTGGTCTTGATGTCATCGAGGAGGTTCAGTCCCAGCGACTTCCGGTCCTCGGTGACGTACCCCAGGCCGGCATCGATGGCCTGGCGGACTGACTTGAGCGTGACTTCTTTGCCGTCCTTGTAGATGCGCCCGTTGATGAACCGGCCGTAGGACCGGCCAAACACCGACCGCGCCAGCTCGGTGCGTCCGGCGCCCATCAGCCCGGCGAACCCGACAATCTCGCCGCGGCGGACATGGAAATTCGAACCCTTGCAGACCAGGCGGTCCTGGATGGCGGGGTGTCCCACGGTCCAGTCCTTCACCTCGAAGAACACGTCGCCGATCTTGGGGGTGTGGTCGGGGAAACGGGACTCCAGGGCCCGGCCCACCATGCCCTTGATGATGCGGTCCTCGTCGACGCCGTCGGCCTTGACATCGAGGGTTTCGATCGCCTTGCCGTCCCGGATGATGGTGATGGAATCGGCGATCTGTTCGATCTCGTTGAGCTTGTGGGAAATGATGATCGACGTGATGCCTTTGCCCTTGAGGCCCAGCATCAGGTCCAGGAGGTGCTGGGAATCGGATTCGTTCAGCGCTGCGGTTGGCTCGTCCAGGATGAGGATCTTGACCGACTTGTTCAGCGCCTTGGCGATTTCCACCAGCTGCTGCTTGCCGACGCCAATCTCCTTGATGGGGGTGTCCGGGTTTTCCCTGAGTCCCACCCGGGCCAGCAGTTCGGTAGACCGGAGGCGCGCCTCCGCCCAGTTGATGACGCCCCGCTTGGTCGGTTCGTTGCCCAGGAAGATGTTCTCCATGATGGAGAGCTCCGGGATCAAGGCCAGTTCCTGGTGGATGATCACGATGCCGGCCGCCTCGCTCGCCCGGATGTCCTTGAACTGCTGGACCTCGGTCTGGTACACGATGTCGCCCTCGTAGCTGCCGAACGGGTAAACGCCGGAGAGCACCTTCATCAGTGTGGACTTGCCGGCGCCGTTTTCGCCGCAGATCGCGTGGATCTCGCCGGCCTTGACCCTAAGGCTCACTTCCGACAAGGCCTTGACGCCGGGAAACTCCTTGGTGATGGAGCGCATCTCCAGGATGACCGGGTCAGTGTGCGTGGTGTAGGACGTCATTTGCCCTTACGCCTCCAATGCATGACTTCGTTGTCCGCCCAGCAAACGCCGGGTCGTCTGATGAAAAAGTAAACTTGATCACACCGGTTGTCGTCAAGTCTTTAACGCAATTGCCGGATAACGAATTGGTCTACGAGCGCCGGATCCCGGCGTGCTGGAACACCAGGGCGGCTGCTCCCAGGGCCTCCGCGCGGTCCCCGAGTGAGGACATCGTCAGCGTAGTGGTCTCGCCGATCACCGGCACTGCATGCCGGATAAGGCCCCGCCGAATGGGATCAAGCAGCAGGTCGCCCAGGCCCGCGAGGGGACCGCCCACCACGATGACTTCAGGGTTGATCAGGTTTGCCACGTTGCCCAGGGCACGTCCGACTGCCAGGCCAGCATCGTCCACCACCCTGAGCGTTGCGGAGTCGCGCTCCAGGGCTTTGCGCACGATGTCGGCAGGTGTCAGAGGCGGGTCTTCTCCTCGGCCCAGCAGCTCCATCATGGTGGTGGTGGAGGCAATGGTTTCCAGGCAGCCGCGGTTGCCGCACCGGCACACGAGTCCGTGCTCATGGATGGTGGCGTGGCCGATTTCTCCGGTAATGCCCACCGTGCCGTAGTAGGGCGCGCCGTTGAGGATCAGGCCGGCGCCGATGCCCGACCCGATCTTGAGGAACATCAGGTTACTGACTCCGGTATGCGGTCCCCACGTGACCTCGGACCAGGCTCCAAGATTGGCGTCGTTGTCAACGAACACGGGGATATTAAGCTTTTCCTCCAGATGCTGGAGGATGTTGATGCCCACCCATTCGGGGAGGATGGCGCCCTGCGCTACGGTGCCGGTGCGGCGGTCGATGGGGCCGGGAATTCCGACGCCGGCGCCCACCACCAGGGTCCGGTCCACGCCGCTTTGCTGCAGCAGTTTTTCCAGCAGTCCGACGGCTGCCCGGATGCCTTCCTCGGCCTGGTGGCCAAGCGGCAGCAGGACGGATTCCTCGGCGATCACGTGATAGCTCAGGGATGCCAGAACCACACGGAGATGCCGCCGGCCGAAGTCGATTCCCACTGCCACCGCGCCGTTGCTGTTGAGCCGCACATTGAGCGCCCGGCGGCCGGAACTGGTGATCGGTTCCGTCGACGCCAGGCCCGCATCCTGCATGATTTTGACGATGTTGGACACCGTTGCAGTCGACAGACCGGTCTGGCGTGCAAGCTCGGCCTGGGTGGACGGCCCGCTCATGAGGGTCTCGATGATCCGTTGCTGGTTCAGTTGCCGGAGGGCTGACTGGGATCCAGGATTCTTTGGCTTGCTCCTCGTCGGGCGCGGTGTGGCGGACATGAAAAGAAGATTGCCCTACTTTGACTCTTGTAGTCAAGAAGTTAACGCAATAGGCCTGCCGATTGAGACAAAATGACGGGATGATCCGTCCGCCTGTGGCTTTGGCCGGTGCAATTGGCCCCGGAACCCTTCAGCGCCCATGGTTAGGCTGGAAAAGCGGACGCAGACTTCCTGTGGCCGTCCCAATCATGTGAGGTGGAAACGGTGCTGCTGGCCCTGATGCAGGCGAACGCCCGCGTACTCGACGTGGATGCAAACTGCGCCGCCCTGGATGCGGCTGCCCGGGCGGCCCGCGGGAAGGGCGCATCGGTTCTGGTGACCCCGGAGCTGTTTCCCGTGGGCTACGCGCCTTTACGGCTCCGTGCGGAGCTGGACTCTGCCAAGCTTCCCGCCATCCGGGAGACGTTGCGTGGCATCGCGCGTCGTCACGGGATCGCCTTGGTGTATAGCCTTCCGTCGGTTGGCGACGGAGGCAGTTGGCACATCACGTCCACGCTGGTGGACGCCAGTGGGGCCGAGCTTCTCAACTACGCGAAGGTGCACCTCTTTGGTGATGACGAACGCGCGGCGTTCAGCCCCGCAGAGGCGGGTCCCGCCGTCGTCGACTTCAACGGTTTCCGGACGTCCATGGTGATCTGCTACGACGTGGAATTCCCCGAAACGGTCCGGGCCGCGGCGCTGGGCGGCGCAGAGCTCCTCCTGGTGCCGACCGCGCTGGCGCACGGCTTCGAAACCGTCCCCCAGGTGCTGCTCCGGGCCCGCGCGCTGGAGAGCCAGCTGACCATCGCCTATGCCAACCACTCCGGAACCGAGGACGGCTGCGAGTTCCTCGGCGGCAGCGTCATCGCCGGACCGGACGGTTCACTGCTGGCCGCGGCGGGTCCCGGAACCCAAATCCTGTACGCCGAGGTGGAACCGGACGCCGCCCGAAAAGCCCGTGACGTGGTGCCCTATCTCCGTGAACGCCGCCCCGACCTCTACCGGTCCTGGGGTATCTGAGGCACCCCGCCCTCCACGCCGTCCACGTACTGAAGGGCAATCCACAGTTCAGCCCGCACCTGGGCGGAGCCAAGGTCCATGGCCAGCAGCTCGGCCAGTGCATTGATCTGGCGCCGCACGCTGTTCCGGTGCAGGCCCAGCAATTTGGCTGTGGCATCCCAGTTGCCGTTTTCAGCCAGCCATGACTTCAGGACAAGCAGCTGGGAGCTCCGGCGGTCAGGCTCCTGCGCCAGGACCGGTTCCAGCAGCCGGGCGGCAAGCATGGTGCCGGCGCTGCGCCCCAACAGGCCTGCGACCGACCACGTGACCTCATCCACCCGCACGCTTTCTCCGCTTGCCTGGACGCGGGATCGCAGCGACGCCGCGCGCTGGTAAGCGGCCGGGAGGCCGGCCATTTCGGTGGGGACGCCCACCACCAGGCGCCAGCCCAGTGCTTCCACCTCATTCAACAGCGTGTCGTCCACTTTGAACCGCGTGACGGCGGCAAACCCGTAGTCCGTCAGTTCCACCATCTTCGTGTCGAAAAGCCTGCGCCACTGCAGCAACTCCCTGACCGGGCCATCCGCCGACGCGGTCGGCGCAGCATCCGCGCGGACTCCCTGAACCACCCGCAGGGCACCGGATCGGGTTCCGGAAACGCTTTGGGCCAGGAGGTCCCTAAGGACATTCAGCTGCCGGGTTGAGCCGGAGGCCAGGCTCTCCGGATGCAGCAGGAGTGCCGTTGCCAGCTGGCTGGGGGCGAGCGAGCCGCTGGTGCGCTGGCGGACCAGCAGTTCCAGCAGCCCCACTACCGACGACACCACACTGTTCTGGGCCGGGGTCAGCGCCCTGTCCGTGCCCAGGATGAGTGCCCCGAGGGTGGCGTCCTTGGTGCTCCGGAGCGGGTGGCCGAACACCAGGGCTGACCCGTTCGCGGGCAATGAGTCCGTTTCCACCCGCGGGCCGTTGCCGGCCAGCAGCCGCTTCAGCATGGGCTGCAGGGCGGACGGTTCGACGGCGGTCGCAGGGCTGGTCCCGCCGGTCCCGCTGGTCCCGCCGGTCCCGCTGGTCCCGCCGGTCCCGCTGGTCCCGCCGGTCCCGGCGGTTGCCGCCCGGGCCCGCACCCGGCCGTCCGCCCCGAAAAGCTGGGCCCAGACCGGAACGCGCTGCGCCAGGGCGGACAGGAGCTCGTGCTCGGGCCTGGCCGACAGCACCGCCCGCATCAGTTGCCGGTTGGTGTCTGCCAGCTGACGGAAGACGCGGGCGTTGCCGGATTCCAGGAGCTGGGAGAATTCCAGGCCAATGGCGGCGAAGGGGACACTGTGGGGAATCTGGACCAGCGTGAGCTGATGTTTCCGGCAGGCCCAGAGCACGTGGTCCGGGACGGCGTCGAAATAGGGCTCCAGGCCAAACCCCAGGGCGGCGACGCCGGCGCCGACCAGCCGCCGGACGTACGCTTCCGCCCTCTCCTTCGTGCCGCCGTCGTCCAGGAAAGGCAGGCCCGCGGTCAGGACGAACTCCCCGTCCAGCAGGTAGGGCGTGGGATCCTCCAGTTCGCTGGGCTCCACCCAACGCAGCGGTGCGCCGAAGTTGCCTGCATCATGCAGGACGGCGACGTCCCGGGGGAGTGCCGCCAGAAACTGGCCCAGAGTTACGGCATCCAGGTGTTCCGCGGCATCAGGCTGCACGGCGGAACCCCTGACCGATGTGTTCAGCGCTGGCCACGGTTGGTGCATTACGTCTCATGATTGAAAACTATAGGTCACTTTGCACAGTACTGAGATACGGCTCACACCTCTAGGCTGGATGAGGGAAACCGACAACTACTCACGAACGGACGTCAACGATGACTGTGCCAACACTCTCCGGACCTGCCACGGGCCGGACTGCCGGCCGTCCCGGGCTGGGCGCGCAACTGCTGCGCCGAAAGCCGATCGGACAGATGGTCAGCGAAGCGGAAAGCGGCCAGGGCGGGACGACATTGGTCCGCAGCTTCGGAGTCCTGCAGCTGACCATGATCAGCGTAGGCGCCACCCTGGGGACCGGGATCCTGGTCATCCTCGGCGAATCCGTTCCGCTCGCCGGCCCGGCCATCTGGATCTCGTTCGCCATCGCCGGGTTCGCCGCGCTGCTTTCGGCTGTCTCTTATGCAGAAATGGCGGGCATGGTCCCCGTTTCCGGGTCCAGCTATTCCTACACCTACGCCACGATGGGCGAAGGCATGGCCTGGATCTGCGGCTGGTGCCTGGTCCTCGAGTATGCCGTCTCCGTAGCGGCCGTTGCCGTGGGCGCGGGCCAGTACGTGAACGAGGCCCTGGCCGTGTTCGGTCAGGTCCTGCCCGATGCTGTGTCCCAGCCCCCGGGCGACGGCGGCCTGGTCAACATCCCGGCCATGGTCATCGTGGTGCTGGCCACCATCCTGCTGGTCCGGGGAGCCAAAGAAAGCGCCTGGATCAACACGACCATCGTGGTGATAAAGGTGGGTATCCTCCTCTTCTTCTGCGCCGTTGCCTTCACCGCCTTCAACGCGGGCAACTTCGAACCGCTCCTGCCGATGGGAGCCGCCGGAGTCTCCGCCGCCGCGTCCCGGGTCTTCTTCTCCTACATCGGCTTCGACGCCGCCTCCACCGCCGGCGAAGAAGCCCGCAACCCCAAGCGCGACCTGCCCCGGGCCATCCTGCTCTCCATGGTCATCGTCACCACCATCTACGTCCTGGTTGCCGTCGCAGCCATCGGCGCCCGCCCCTGGGGCTGGTTCGACGGTACCGAAGCGGCCCTCGTGAAGATCCTGGAGGAAACCACCGGCCAGCCCTGGATCGCCCTCGTCTTCGCCGTCGGCGCCGTCCTCGCCATCGCCAGCATCGTGCTGACTGTCCTCTACGGCCAGACCCGCATCCTGCTCTCCATGTCCCGCGACGGGCTCATCCCGAAGATCTTCGGCCGCGTCTCCCGCCGGACCGGCACTCCAGCTGCCGGCACGCTGCTGGTAGGCACCGCCGTCGCCCTCACCGCCGGGCTTGTCCCGCTCGGTGCCCTTGCCGACGCCACCAGCATCGGAACCCTGTTCGCCTTCGCCCTGGTCAACGTGGCCGTGATCTACCTGCGCCGCACCCGGCCGGAGCTGGAGCGTACGTTCCGCGTACCGCTTTTCCCTCTGACCCCGGTCCTCGGCGCGCTGATGTGCGCCTACCTCATGGCCAACCTGGGCGCCGACACCTGGGTGACCTTCGGAATCTGGATGCTGGTGGGCCTGGCGGCCTACTTCGGCTACGGGCGCCGGAACTCCAGGGTGGCGGCGCTGAGCCACGAGGAATACCGTGAGCTGAGCAGGCCAGAATCTTCACCGCTGTCCAACACCGAACGAACGAAGGCAGAGCTTTCATGACCGTCGCCACCGAACTCCCGGCTTCCGACCCGGCCAGCACCAAGGCTGGCCCCATCACCATGCTGAACCCCGATTTTCCGTTCAGCTACGACCACTACCTGGCCCACCCGGCAGGGCTCGGCTCGGTTCCGCCGGAGCTTTACGGCACCGAAGTGGCCGTTGTTGGGGCGGGGCTTTCGGGCCTCGTCACGGCGTACGAACTGATGAAGCTGGGCCTGCGCCCTGTCGTCTACGAAGCGGACCAGATCGGCGGCCGCCTGCGGACGGCCGGTTTTCCGTCCGCTCCCGGCGTGGTGGCCGATCTTGGCGGCATGCGGTTCCCCGTGTCCGGCAGGGCCTTCTACCACTACGTGGACCTGCTGGGGCTGGACACGCAGGATTTCCCCAACCCGCTGGCACCCGTCACGTCAAGCACCGTGATCGAACTGGCCGGCCAGAAGTACTACGCAGAGACCGCCCAGGACCTGCCGCCGTTCTTCCGCGAGGTGGCCGATGCCTGGAAGGCGGCAGTGAACGACGGCGCGAAGTTCGTCGAAATGCAGGAGGCCATCCGGGCCCGCGACACCGGCCGGATCAAGGAGCTCTGGAACGAACTGCTGCCGCTCATGGACGAGCAGACCTTCTATGGGTTCATCGCCGGGAGCCAGTCGTTCAAGGAAGCCGGCTTTGCCCACCGTGAAGCCTTTGGCCAGGTGGGTTTCGGTACCGGCGGCTGGGACACCGACTTCCCCAACTCCATCCTGGAAATTCTTCGCGTGGTCTACACCGACGCCGATGACCAGCACCGGCTCATCAGCGGGGGAGCACAGCGGCTGCCCGAGGCACTGTGGCAGCACGCGCCGTCGGGCATGGCGCACTGGCCGGAGGGAACGTCCCTGGCGTCGCTCCACTCCGGATCGCCCCGCGGGGCTGTCGGCAAGATCAGCCGCGATGCCGACGGCGACCTCCGGATCAGGGAGCGCTGGGGCCGCGAGGCCAGCTACCCTGCCGTGGTCACCACGTGCCAGTCCTGGTTGCTGTCAACGCGCATCCACACCGAGGAGGCGCTGTTCCCGGCCGAGCTGTGGACTGCCATTGAGCGCTCGCACTACATGCAGTCGTCCAAGACGTTTGTGATGGTGGACCGTCCGTTCTGGAAGGACATCGATCCGGACACCGGCCGCGAGGTGCTGTCCATGACCTTGACGGACCGGCTCAACAGGGCCACGTACCTCCTCGATGACGGCCCGGACAAGCCTGCCGTGATCCTGCTGTCCTATACCTGGAACGATGACGCGCTCAAATGGCTGTCGCTGGACGCCGACGAACGCGTTGAGCTGATGCTGCACTCCCTCGAGCAGATTTACCCGAACGTGGACATCGCCAGCCACATCGTGGGCCAGCCCATCACCGTTTCCTGGGAAGCCGATCCAAACTTCATGGGTGCCTTTAAGGCGAACCTGCCGGGGCACTACCGGTACCAACAGCGGCTGTTCACGCACTTCAAGCAGGACAAGCTGCCCGAATCCCAGCGCGGGATCTTCCTCGCCGGTGACGATGTGTCCTTCACCGCAGGCTGGGCCGAAGGAGCCGTGACCACGGGCCTGAATGCGGTGTGGGGTGTGGTGAACCACCTGGGCGGTTCGGCGGCGCCGGGCAACGCAGGGCCGGGCGACCTCCTGGACGCCATCGGGCCCATCAGCCTGGACTGAGGGTTAGGGGGCGGGTGGGGACTAGCCGTGCAGTTCCCGGTGCGCGCGGGCCAGTTCGACGTAGCGGGCGGCGTTCTGCTTCACGCCGTCGAACTCCTCGTCGGTGAGTTCCCGCCGCACTTTCGCGGGGACGCCCGCCACGAGTGACCGGGGCGGCACCACCGTGCCCTCCAAGACGACGGCGCCGGCCGCCACGAGCGAGCCGGTGCCGATCACGGCGCCGTTCAGGACAGTGGCGCCCATGCCGATCAGGCAGTCGTCCTCCACGGTGCAGCCGTGGACGACGGCGGCATGCCCCACGCTGACCCCTGCCCCGACGGTGCAGGGGAAGCCCGGGTCCGCGTGCAGCACCACGTTGTCCTGCAGGTTGCTGCCGGAACCCACCGTGATCGCGGCGGTGTCAGCGCGAACCGAGACGCCGTAGAACGCGCTCGAGTTCTCCGCGAGCGTGGCCTTGCCGATGATCGACGCCGTCGGGGCGATGAAGGTGGATGCATGAACGGCCGGTGATTCGCCGGCGAAATCGTAAAGAGGAGCCATGGGCCAAGCCTAGGACATCCGGTCCTGGCCCAAGTAAGTAGCAGTAGATGTCCTTATGAGCCCCGAAAACGGCATCTACTGCTACTTACTTGGGGAGGCGGGGGTGCGGAGGATCAGGAACTGGTAGTGCTGCGTCCAGTTGCCGGCGCCCGGGCCGGATTCCTCGCCGGCGCCTTCCGGCCAGGTAACAAAATCCTCGATCACGCCGTGCCGTCCGAAAACCTGCCGCACGGTTTCGTCGCTGCGCCGGCTGAAGAACCGCCGAGGTACAAGGTCGTCCTCCGGGTTCAGCACTTCTTCGTCGTCACCGGACCAGAGGCCGACGGCGATGGGTGCGTTGGGTGCCGTGACGCGCACCAGCTCGCGCAGGACGCCGTCGATATCAGCGGCGGGGATGTGCAGCAGCGTGCTCATGGACCAGGCCGCGGGAAATGCGCCATCGGCGAAAGGCAGCCTCCGGGCGCTCGCGACTGAGACAGGCAGGCCTTTGGACCGGGCCTGCCGGACGTGCCCCTCGGAGAGGTCAACGCCGGTGTAGTGGATGCCGGCCTGGACAAACTTCAGCCCGTCCAGGCCTGTGCCGGAGCCGACCTCCAGGACGTCGTGGCGGCCTTCGGACTTCAGCAGGCTGATGAACCGTTCGCGCTGTTCCCCCCGCCGCGGAGACAGGGGATGATCCCAGCCGGATGCGGCACGGTGGTTGTAGAACTCGGCGAGGCGCTGCTCGCTGCCGGGTTCCTCCATTCCAACCTCAGATGCTGCGTCCATGCTGGTCCCCCGTCCGGTAGTTGAAGCGCCCCAGGTAAGCGCCTCAGGTAAGCGCCTGTCAGTTGAAAACCACTGTCCGGTTGCCGTCCAGCAGCACCCGGTGCTCGGCATGCCATTGAACGGCCTGCGTCAAAGTGCGGCCCTCCACGTCCCGGCCCATCTGCACGAACTGCTCAGGGGTGCGGGCGTGGTCCACGCGGATGACTTCCTGCTCGATGATGGGCCCTTCGTCGAGGGCGGCGGTGACGTAGTGCGCCGTCGCGCCGATCAGCTTGACGCCGCGGGCGTGGGCCTGGTGGTAGGGCTTGGCGCCCTTGAAGGACGGCAGGAACGAGTGGTGGATGTTGATGGCCTTGCCCGTAAGGTCCGCGCACAGGTCATCCGAAATGATCTGCATGTACCGGGCCAGGACGGTCAGCTCGACATCATGCTCGGCCATAAGGGCGCGCAGCTTGTCCTCGGCCTGGGCCTTGGTGTCCGGGGTGACCGGGATGTGGTGAAACGGGATGCCGTAAAACTCGGCCAGCCCGGCAAGGTCGCGGTGGTTGGAAACGATGGCGGGGATCTCGATGGGCAGGGTGCCGGAACGCTGCTGGAACAGTATGTCGTTGAGGCAGTGCGCGGACGTGCTGGCCATCAGCAGCGTGCGCACTTTCTGGCCCACAGGGTTGAGGCTCCACTGCATGCCGAAGGAGTGGAGCACCGGCTCAAGGGCCGCCTGGACTTCGGCCCGGGAAGCCGTCGTCGTCGCTTCCACCCGCATAAAGAAGTTGCCCGTTGCGGGGCTGCCGTACTGCTGCGAGTCCAAAATATTACATCCGGCCACCAGCAGCGCTCCGGCCACGGCGTGGACAATTCCGGGGCGGTCCGGGCAGGACAGGGTCAATACGTAGGCTCGGTTCAGCTGTTCTTCAGTCACGCCTACAAGCCTACCCGCGCGGTACGCCCGCGTTTGGTAGTCTGGTGGGGTCGCAACTGGCGTTGGGTGGCTAACCACCAGGGAGCGGCAATCACGAAGACCACGGATCGTACGCCTGGGCCGAGGGTCAAGTCTTACCGGAGCTGCACCCTTTCAAGGATGTGGTTCATTTTCACGCCCTGTCATCAAGGGGCGGTGAGGTGCGCCAGCCGGTAGCCTGACCTTAGCAGTGCCCGTATCCCTAGCCAGGAGTTTTTCGTGACTACTACCGCCACCACAACAGCCGCCGTCAGCAACCAGTCGCTGGCCGAGCTTGACCCCGAAATCGCAGCAGTCCTCAACCAGGAACTTGGCCGCCAGCGCGGCACCCTGGAAATGATCGCCTCCGAAAACTTCGCCCCGCGCGCCGTGATGGAAGCCCAGGGCTCGGTCCTGACCAACAAGTACGCCGAGGGTTACCCGGGCCGCCGTTACTACGGCGGCTGCGAATATGTGGACATCGCCGAGCAGCTGGCCATCGACCGCGTCAAGGCACTGTTCGGTGCCGAGTACGCCAACGTCCAGCCGCACTCCGGTGCACAGGCCAACGCCGCAGCACTGTCAGCCATGATCACCCCCGGTGACAAAATTATGGGCCTGTCACTGGCCCACGGTGGACACCTGACCCACGGCATGAAGCTCAACTTCTCCGGCAAGCTCTACAACGTGGCTGCCTACCAGGTGGAACAGGACAACTTCCGGGTTGACATGGATAAGCTGCGCGAGCAGGCCATCGCCGAAAAGCCCCAGGTCATCATCGCCGGTTGGTCCGCCTACCCGCGCCACCTGGACTTTGCGGCCTTCCGCTCCATCGCCGATGAAGTGGGCGCGCTCCTCTGGACCGACATGGCCCACTTCGCCGGATTGGTGGCAGCCGGCCTGCACCCGAGCCCGGTGCCGTACTCCGACGTCGTCACCTCCACAGTGCACAAGACCCTCGCCGGACCCCGCTCCGGTGTCATCCTGGCCAAGCAGGAGTGGGCCAAGAAGATCAACTCCAACGTGTTCCCGGGCCAGCAGGGCGGCCCGCTGATGCACGTCATCGCGGCCAAGGCCGTGGCCTTCAAGATCGCCGGCACCGAGGAATTCAAGGAGCGCCAGGAGCGCGTCCTCGAAGGCGCCAAGATCATTGCTGACCGCCTCAACCAGGCCGACCTCGCCGAAGCCGGCGTCTCCGTCCTGACCGGTGGCACGGACGTGCACCTGGTCCTGGTGGACCTGCGCAACTCGCAGCTGGACGGCCAGCAGGCCGAGGACCTCCTGCACTCAGTAGGCATCACCGTGAACCGCAACGCGGTTCCGTTCGACCCGCGCCCGCCGATGGTCACCTCCGGCCTGCGCATCGGCACCCCGGCCCTGGCCACCCGCGGCTTCGGTGCCGAGGAGTTCACCGAGGTGGCCGAGATCATCGCCACCGCACTCAAGGCCGGCTCCGCCACGGACGTGGACGCCCTTCAGGCCCGCGTGGACAAGCTCGCCGCCGATTTCCCGCTGTACCCGCAGCACGAGCAGTGGTGAACCGCGGCCCTCACGCCTGTGGCGCCGCACTGACAGGACCGCTCGGAAACTGATCCGGAACAGCCGACGGGATCCACTGCCGCACAAACGGCAGCGGATCCCGTCGGCATGAGCCCACCAATACCGCTCACCACCAGAAAGAGCAGATGGAATGACACAGTCCACCGCACAGATCCTTGACGGCAGGGCCACCGCCGCAGCCATCAAGGCAGAACTGACCGAACGAGTGGCGGCCCTAAAGGCCCGCGGCATCGTTCCCGGCATCGCGACCGTGCTCGTGGGTGCGGACCCGGCCTCGCAGCTGTACGTGTCCATGAAGCACAAGCAGTCGGTGGCGATCGGGATGAATTCGATCCAGCGTGAGCTACCCGGGGACGCCAGCCAGGCCGAGGTTGAGGCCCTCATTGACGAACTCAATGCGGATCCCGAATGCCACGGATACATTGTGCAGTTGCCGCTGCCCAAGCACATTGACACGGACGCCATCCTCGAGCGGATCGACCCCGCCAAGGACGCTGACGGCCTGCACCCGACCAACCTCGGCCGTCTGGTGCTCAACGTCAACGGCCCCATCGACACGCCCCTGCCGTGCACACCGCGGGGTGTCATTGAGCTGCTGCTGCGCAACGGCTATGACCTCAAAGGCAAACATGTGGTGGTGGTTGGACGTGGCGTCACGATCGGCCGGTCCATTGGCCTGCTGCTCACCCGCCGCGAGATCAACGCCACCGTGACCCTGACCCACACCGGCACCACCAACCTGTCGGAGCTGCTCCGGCAGGCCGACGTGATCGTGGGCGCGGCCGGCGTGAAGCACATCGTCAAGGCTTCGGACGTGAAGCCAGGCGCTGCACTGCTCGACGTCGGTGTCACGCGTGAGACCGACCCTGCCACGGGCAAGAGCAAGGTCCACGGCGACATCGACCCCGCCGCGGCAGAGGTGGCCGGCTGGATTTCCCCGAACCCCGGCGGCGTTGGTCCCATGACGGTGGCGCTGCTGATGACCAACGTGGTCGAAGCCGCCGAACGCCAGGCGGGCCTCGCCTAGTCCCGGCGCGGAACACGTAACATCCGACGGCGGCCCGCACCTTCTTATGGAAGGCGCGGGCCGCCGTCGGGCTTTAACGGCAGGGCGTGGTGTTCGCCGGCGGAAGAAGGTGCCTTGGTGCGCCGCAGCGTTTGAGACAATGGACCCATGCAATCACTGGGTAACCCTCAATCCCCGTCCGGCCGGTCCAAGAGCGGCTTCTCCATGCTCCGGATCAGCGGCCCGGGAATGATGGTTTTTGTCATCGCCTTCCTGGTTGCCGTGATCTTCGCGGCCAACCAGAACGACGTCGTGGGCTGGGTTGTGGCGATCATCGCCGCCTTCTGGCTGGCCCTCGCGGCCTTTGTGGTGTTCAGCATCCAGAAGGCCGCCAAAAAAGCCGGTGCCAAGCTGACGGAAGCCCAGAACGCCTTCAACAGCGCGGCCGGCCGTGCGCCGTCGTCGTCCTCGGCCGACCACGGCGGCACCCGGGTGGTGTACGAACGCACCGAAGCGGACGAGGTCCGCGATCTCAAATTGGACCACTCGTTCAAGATCGTCCAGGTGCAGATCCAGGTGGTGGAGAAGGAGCGCGGCAAGGGTGAGGCAGCGGACCAGGATACGATCCGCCGCGCGCTGGAGACCATAGAGATCACGGCCACCAACGCCCGCGACATGATCCGAGCCGGCGGCGGCACCGGCGACCCGGTCAGTGGAACCATCATCGACTAGAGTAGTGCGGGTGATCTCGGCATTGAAGAAGGACCACCTTCGCATCGCATCAGTCAACGTCAACGGCCTCCGGGCTGCCTACAAGAACGGTATGGCGGCATGGCTGGAGCCCCGCGAGGTGGACATTCTCTGCCTCCAGGAAGTCCGTGCGCCCGACGCTATCGTGCGCCAGCTGCTCGGTGACGGCTGGCACATCCTGCACGCCGAAGCCGAGGCCAAAGGCCGCGCCGGCGTCGCCATCGCGTCCCGTGAAGAGCCGCTGGACACCCGCAACGGCATCGGCGATGACTACTTTGCCACTGCCGGCCGCTGGGTTGAGGCTGATTTCAGGGTGGCCGACGCCGCGGGGAACCCCACGCAGCTGACGGTTGCCAGCGCCTACGTGCATTCCGGTGAAGTGGGCACGCAGAAGCAGGTGGACAAGTACCGGTTCCTGGATGTCATGAGCACCCGCCTGCCGGAACTCACCAAGCACAGCGACCACGCCCTCGTGGTGGGCGACCTGAACGTGGGCCACACTGAGCGGGACATCCGTAATTGGAAGGGCAACGTCAAGAAGGCCGGCTTCCTGCCTGACGAGCGTGCCTATTTTGACCGCTTCTTCGGCGAGGACATCGGCTGGATGGATGTTCACCGTGGCTTGGCCGGCGACGTCGACGGCCCCTACACCTGGTGGTCGCAGCGTGGCCAGGCGTTCGACAACGACACCGGTTGGCGCATTGATTACCACCTGGCTACTCCGGCCCTCGCCGCCGCCGCGTTTTCGGCGGTGGTTGACCGGGCGCCGTCGTGGGACACCCGCTTCTCTGACCATGCCCCGCTGGTAGTGGACTACCGGCTCTAAGCCCCGAAGGTTCTTCCCCCATGACTAGCCCGACTTCCCCGGTGACCAAAAAACGCATCCTCTCAGGTGCCAAGCCCACGGCCGACTCCCTACACCTGGGCAACTACATTGGCGCTGTCCGCAATTGGGTGGACATGCAGGCCGAATTTGATGCCGTGTTCTTCATCCCGGACCTGCACGCCATTACCGTGGACTTCGATCCCGCCGAGCTCGCCAAGCGCACCCGGGTGGTTGCCGCGCAGTACATTGCCGCCGGCATCGACCCGGACAAAAGCATCTTCTTTGTGCAGTCCCATGTCCCTGAGCACGCCCAGTTGGCCTGGGCCCTGAACTGCATCACCGGTTTCGGCGAGGCGTCCCGGATGACCCAGTTCAAGGACAAAACCCAGAAGTCGGGTGCGGACGCCGCGACTCTTGGCCTGTTCGCGTACCCCACGCTTATGGCAGCCGACATCCTGCTGTACCAGACGGACCTCGTGCCCGTGGGGGAGGACCAGCGCCAGCACCTGGAGCTCACCCGGAACCTGGCCCAGCGGTTCAACACCCGCTTCGGCCACACCTTCACGGTGCCGGAGGCCACCATCGTCAAGGCCAGCGCCAAGATCTACGACCTGCAGAACCCCAGCGCCAAGATGTCCAAGACGGGCGAGTCGGCCAACGGTTCCATCCAGCTGCTGGAGGACCCCAAGCTCGCGGCGAAGCGCATCAAGTCCGCGGTCACCGACACCGGATCCGAGGTCCGATTCGATGCCGAAGCCAAGCCCGGGGTCTCCAACCTCCTCACTATCTACTCCTCGCTCACCGGGAAGTCCGTGGCTGAGCTGGAGGCGGCGTACGAGGGCAAGATGTACGGCCACCTGAAAGTGGACCTTGCGGAGGTCGTGGTGGACTTCATCACGCCGCTGCGGAACCGCACCAATGAACTGATGGCTGACCCGGCCGAGCTGGACCGGTTGCTGGCCCAGGGCGCTGAGCGGGCCAGGGAAATCGCCGCAGTGACCCTTGGCCAGGTCTATGAGCGCATGGGCTTCCTGCCGTCACTCAGCCTTGCAGGAGTCCGCTAGCTCGATGTCGGCCGCCAGCAATGTCAGCGAAGGAATGAGCGTAGGCGTCATTCTGGGCTTTCCCCCTGCCATCGCCAAGGAACTTCAACGCTGGCGGGCCTCCTTCGGGGACCCCATGGCGGGGGTGGTGCCGGCGCACATCACGCTGGTCACCACCACTCCTACCCAGGACTGGGCGGCCACTGAGGCGCACGTCCGCGAGGTGGCGCGCCAGCAGGCCCCGTTTATGGTCACGATTGCCGGCACCGGAACGTTCCGCCCGGTATCGCCGGTGGTCTACATCAACGTGGAGGACGGATTCGACTCCTGTGTGGAGCTCCACGAAAAACTCCAGACGGGCCCGCTGCAACGCGACCTGCCGTTCTCGTACCACCCGCATGTCACCATCGCCCACGATGTCGCCCCCGAAAGCCTGGACGAAGCCGAAACGGTGCTTGAAAGTTACCGGGCGACCTTCCCGGTGGTTAGCATGGGACTCTACGAGCACGATGCCGACGGCATTTGGCAGCTACGGGAAGAGTTGGACTTTGGGACCGAAACTGACGACGACGGCGGGTCATTCGCAGCGGACGCCGACGCAAACGGAGCCACCGCTCCCCACTGATCAGGCGCACCTGTTGCTCGCCGTCATCCAGAAACGGATGGAGTGGGGCAAAGCCAGAAGGTCCGACGGCGGCCCGGTGGCCGGCTTGCTCGCGATGCTCCAGTGGCTGCTTGCCCGGCTTAATGCCTTCCGGCCGATGCGCGCCTTCCGGCACTACAACCTCCAGCACGGCCCCTTGATGAGCGCCGGTATCGGCTTCAACATGTTCTTCTCCATCACGGGCCTGCTGGCCACGGGTTTCTCCGTTGCCGGCCTGGTGCTGCGAGGCCAGCCCGCCCTGCTGGACACCATCATCCGCAGCGTGGCCCAGAGCGCACCCGGACTGCTGAAGGTGGGCGGGGGAGAAGGGCTCGTTGATCCGAAGGACCTCCTGAACCCGGACGGCCTCGGCTGGACCGCCGTGGTTGCGGCCGTGGTTACAGTCATCACGTCACTGGGCTGGATCGCCGGGGTCCGCGACGGCCTGCGCGGTGTAGTGCAGCTGCCGCCCCTTAAGATCAATCCGATTGTCCTCAAACTGCGCGACGCCGGCACGCTCCTGCTCCTGGGAGTGGCCCTGGTGATCAGCGCCGGAGCGTCCCTGGTGTTCGGCACGGCGGCCGGCTGGGTCACGGACTTCCTGCAGCTGGATCCGGCAGTGGCCGGTCCGCTGACCACCCTGATCAAGATCGGTGTGCCGCTAACGCTCAACTGGGTCACCGCGGTCATCATGTTCCGGCTGGCCGGTGGCCTCAAGCTTTCGCGGCGGGCGCTCCTGGAGGGGACCATCCTTGCCGCCGTGGGCACCACCGTCCTGCAGGTGTTCAGCACCGAACTGCTGGCCGGTGCGGGACGGAACCCCATCCTGGCACCGTTTGCCATCATCATCGGGCTGCTGATCTGGTTCAACCTGGTCAGCCAGGTCTACCTGGTGTCCGCCGGCTGGTCCACCATCCGCGAAGTGGACCTCCGGCACGCGCCCGCTGGCCACGACAAAGCCCTGTGGGGCTCCCGGCAGGTCCAGCCAGGCAAGGTACCCGTGGAGGGCCACAGCGATGGGAAGCGCCCCGGTGCCGGGCACCCAGGCAGTGCGGCTGCTACTTCCCGGCGTCGAGGTACTGGTCTGCCCAGGCAGAAATAATCCTGGCCGCCCGGGCTGCCTGGCCTTTCCCGGTCAGCAGATGGTCGCTGCCCTCGAGGGAGACGAAGTTCCGCGGATGGCGCGCCGTCTGGAAAATGGTGCTGGCGTTCTCGATGCCCACGGTGTTGTCCGTGGGGGAGTGGAGCACCATCAGCGGCTTGTGCAGCTGCCGGATGCAGTCAGTGAGGTCCGCGTTCTCCAGGTCCTCCACAAAGTGTTTCCGGATCTCCACGCGTTTCCCGCCGAGGTCCACTTCCGCGCTGCCCTCGCTGAGGATCTTATCCAGTGCGGCGTCAAAGACGTGGGCCACGTGCTTGGGGGAGAACGGTGCCCCAACTGTTGCGACGGCGTCGAGCTCCGGGATCTGGCGGGCGGCCGAAAGCACCGCCGCGCCACCGAAGGAATGGCCCACCAGCAGGGAGATGGCCCTTCCCTGGTTGCGCATGAACTCGGCCGCAACAACGGTGTCAGCCACCTTGTGGCTGAAGGAACCCTCCGACCAAAAGCCGCCGGACTCGCCCAGACCCAGGTTGTCGAAACGAAGCATCCCGATGCCGGTGTCAGCCAGCGCCTTGCACATCCGGGACGCCGCGGGGCTGTCCTTGCCCAGGGTGAAGCCGTGCGAGAACACACCCCAGCCCCGCACCGGCCCCTCCGGGACGTCGACGATGCCGGACAGGAGCTCGCCGGTGGATCCTTCGAAACTGACTTTTTCGGAGCGGGACATCGCGTGCTGCTTTCGTTGATGGCGTCAGGTGTTAAACAACGACGGCGCCCATCCCACCTGAGGTGGGTGACGCCGTCGTAAGCAAGAACCTGACTTAGATCTTACGGGAGAGAATTGCCTGCTTGACTTCGGCAATTGCCTGGGTCACCTGGATGCCGCGGGGGCATGCTTCGGAGCAGTTGAACGTGGTGCGGCAACGCCACACGCCTTCCTTGTCGTTCAGGATTTCCAGGCGCATGTCGCCGGCGTCATCACGGGAATCGAAGATGAAGCGGTGGGCGTTGACGATCGCCGCCGGTCCGAAGTACTGGCCGTCGGTCCAGAACACCGGGCAGGAGGACGTGCACGCCGCGCAGAGGATGCACTTGGTGGTGTCGTCGAAGCGCTCACGGTCCTCGGCGGACTGCAGGCGTTCCTTGGTGGGCTCGTGGCCCTTGTTGATCAGGAACGGCATGACTTCGCGGAAGGACTGGAAGAACGGCTCCATGTCCACAATCAGGTCCTTCTCCACCGGCAGGCCCTTGATGGGCTCAACAGTGATGGGCTTGGTGGTGTCCAAGTCCTTCAGGAGCGTCTTGCAGGCAAGGCGGTTGCGGCCGTTGATGCGCATGGCATCGGAACCGCAGACACCGTGGGCGCAGGAACGGCGGAACGAAACGCTGCCGTCAATTTCCCACTTGACCTTGTGCAGTGCGTCCAGCACGCGGTCGGTGCCGTACATGGTCACCTTGAAGTCGTCCCACGTGGCGTCCTCGGACACCTCAGGGTTGTAACGGCGGACGCGCAGGGTGACGTCGAACGTGGGGATCTCTCCGCCGCCTCCGATGTGTGCGGGCAGTTCGATCTTTGAGGCTGGCTCAGCAAGTTCAGCAGTCATCTTAGTACTTCCTCACCATCGGCTCGTAGCGGGTAAAGACAACCGGCTTGGTGCCCAGCCGGATGCCCGCAATGGCTTCTGCAGATCCGTCGGCCGGGGCGTGGTCATCCTTGTACGCCATGGAGTGCTTCATGAATTTTTCGTCGTCGCGTTCCGGGAAGTCCTCTCGGAAGTGTCCGCCGCGGGATTCCTCCCGGTGCAGGGCCGCCACGGTCATGACCTTGGCCAGTTCCAGCAGGAAGCCCAGCTCAACGGCCTCAAGCAGGTCCAGGTTGAAGCGCTTGCCCTTGTCCTGGACGCTGATCTTCTTGTACCGCGCCTCGAAGGACTCGATGTCCCTCAGGACCTGGTTCAGCGTGTCAGCCGTACGGAACACCTGCATGTTGGCGTCCATGGTGTCCTGGAGTTCCTTGCGGATAACCGCCACCTTCTCGTCGCCGTTGCCGTTCCGGGCAATATCCAGCAGCTCGATGGTGTAGGCCTCCGGGTCCTCCGGAAGGTCCACGAAGTCAGCAGTCTTGGCGTACTCCGCGGCCGCGATGCCGGCGCGCTTGCCGAACACGTTGATGTCCAGCAGCGAGTTGGTGCCCAGGCGGTTGGAGCCGTGGACCGAAACGCAGGCAACCTCACCGGCGGCGTAAAGGCCCGGGATGACGGTGTCGTTGTCCTGCAGGACTTCGGTGGTGATGTTTGTGGGGATGCCGCCCATGGCGTAGTGCGCCGTGGGGAACACCGGAACCGGCTCCGTGTACGGTTCCACACCCAGGTAGGTGCGGGCGAACTCGGTGATGTCCGGGAGCTTGGCATCGATGTGCGCCGGCTCCAGGTGGGTCAGGTCCAGGAGGACGTAGTCCTTGTTCGGGCCGCAGCCGCGGCCTTCCCGGACTTCGTTGGCCATGGAGCGGGCCACGATGTCACGCGGTGCCAGGTCCTTGATGGTGGGGGCGTAGCGCTCCATAAAGCGCTCACCCTCGGAGTTACGCAGGATGGCGCCCTCGCCTCGGGCGGCCTCGGACAGCAGGATGCCCAGGCCGGCGAGGCCTGTCGGGTGGAACTGGAAGAACTCCATGTCTTCCAGCGGGATGCCCTTGCGGAATGCGATGCCCATGCCGTCACCGGTCAGGGTGTGGGCGTTGGAGGTGGTCTTGAAGACCTTGCCGGCGCCGCCCGAAGCGAAGATCACGGACTTGGCCTGGAACACGTGCAGCTCACCGGAAGCGAGGTCGTAGGACACAACGCCGGCAACACGCTTCTGCTTGTAAGGGGTGCCGTCCTCGCGGACGGCGTCTTCCTCGACCGTCAGGAGGTCAAGGACGTAGTACTCGTTGTAAAACTCCACGTTGTGCTTGACGCAGTTCTGGTACAGCGTCTGCAGGATCATGTGGCCGGTGCGGTCTGCTGCGTAGCAAGCACGGCGGACGGGCGCCTTGCCGTGGTCACGGGTGTGGCCACCGAAGCGGCGCTGATCGATCCGGCCTTCGGGCGTGCGGTTGAACGGCAGGCCCATCTTTTCCAGGTCAAGCACGGCGTCGATGGCTTCCTTCGCCATGACCTCGGCGGCGTCCTGGTCAACCAGGTAGTCGCCGCCCTTGATGGTGTCGAACGTGTGCCATTCCCAGTTGTCTTCTTCGACATTGGCAAGGGCAGCACACATGCCACCCTGCGCCGCACCGGTGTGCGAGCGGGTGGGGTAGAGCTTGGTCAGTACTGCTGTTCGCGCGCGCTGACCGGACTCGATCGCGGCGCGCATGCCAGCGCCACCGGCACCGACGATGACGACGTCGTACTTATGGACCTGCATACTTGGGCGCTCTTTCTCTCAAAATTCGCTATAAAACAACGGGCGGGCGTTGCCTGCACCGCAAAATACAGCCTGCGGCTCACCGCGGGCAGCGGATGAACTGGCTACGCGGGGCAGAAGCCGCCGGGCAGCGGAACACCGTCAACCACGGGGCACGGGTTGAAGGTGAAGATCACCAGGGTGCCAAGGACGATGATCACGGTGGTGGCCGCGTAGAGGACGATCTTGAGCAAGAGACGGGTGGAATCCTTCTCGGCGTAGTCGTTGATGATGGTGCGTACGCCGTTGGTGCCGTGCAGCATGGCCAGCCACAGCATGGCGAGGTCCCAGACCTGCCAGAACGGGTCAGCCCACTTGCCGGCGACGAAGCCGAAGTTGATGGCGTGGATGCCTTCGCCCACCAGGAGGTTCACAAAGAGGTGGCCGAAGATAAGCACCACCAACACAATGCCGGACAGGCGCATGAACAGCCACGCCAGCATTTCGAAGTTGCCCCGGCTGCTGCCGGTCCGGCGGTACTGGGGGGAAATCTTGCCGGTGCTGTTTTTCCCACTACTGTTTTTCCCACTGCGTGGGCTTTCGATAGTTGCAGTCATGGCTTAGTGACCTCCGAGTGCGAGGGAAAGGTGGCGGATGGAGAAGCCGACCATCACAACTACCCACAGGGCCAGGACGGTCCACAGCATCTGGCGCTGGTACTTGGCGCCCTTCTTCCAGAAGTCGACGGCGATGATCCGCAGGCCGTTAAAGGCGTGGAAAACAATCGCGGCAACCAGGCCCGTTTCACCCAGGGCCATAAGGGGGTTCTTGTAGGCACCGATGACAGCCGTGTAGGCCTCCGGGGACACACGCACCAATGAGGTGTCCAGCACATGGACCAACAAGAAGAAAAAGATCACTACACCGGTAATCCGGTGTCCTACCCAGGACCACATGCCTTCACGGCCGCGGTACAAGGTGCCAGCTGGTTTTGTCGGCACTGATAAACCTCCCTGCAACACAGCGGCGCTGGCATGAGATCCACGCGGGGGGAACGCCTGCTGCGAGAGCAACTCGTAGCTCAGGCCTAAATCTAGGCTTCGCTCACAGCTTATTCAATTTAGGAACTCCTTGGTGACCCCGCAATGCCCGCATTTTGCCTGCAGATGAGACGAACACCACACTATGGCGCGCCCGCGGGAGTTGGCGGAGGGACCTGAAAGGGCAGTTCACGGCTCGTCGGCTAAAGTAGGCCGTGATGAGTACAGACAAAGTGACAAGCCCGGATTCACCCCTGAACCGCTTTATTGCGGTGATTCCGGCCGGCGGAGTGGGGACCCGCCTCTGGCCCCTGTCACGAGCAGCCGCTCCCAAATTTCTGCACGACCTCACGGGGTCCGGCAGTACATTGTTGCGCGCCACCTACGACCGCCTCGAGCCGCTCGCAGGTAGGCGCGTCCTGGTGGTGACCGGCACTGCGCACCGGGCCGCCGTCTGCCGGCAGTTGCCCGAGGTCCAGGAGTCGGACCTGGTCCTGGAGAGCGAGCCGAAGGATTCCGGCGCCGCCATCGGCCTTGCAGCCGCCATCCTGTATGAGCGCGACCCGGACACCATCATGGGTTCGTTCGCCGCGGACCAGGTCATCAGTCCTGACCACCTGTTCCAGCAGGCCGTTCGCGAGGCCATCCACACGGCCGCCGCCGGCAAGATAGTGACTATCGGCATCAAGCCGACCCACCCGTCCACCGGCTTCGGCTACATCCGCGCCGGCGAGAAACTCCACATCGACGGTGCGCCCAGCGCACAGGCCGTGGTGGAGTTCGTGGAGAAGCCGGACGAGGAAGTTGCCCAGCAGTATGTGGACAGCGGCGAGTATGTCTGGAACGCAGGAATGTTCGTGGCTCCTGTCGCCTTGATGCTGCGGCACCTTGAGGCCAACCAGCCGGATCTGTTCAAGGGCCTGCAGGAGATCGCCCAGGCCTGGGATACTCCCGAACGCGATGCCGTCACCGCCCGTGTTTGGCCCACACTGCCCAAGATCGCCATTGACTATGCGGTGGCCGAGCCTGCCGCCGCCGCCGGTGATGTGGCCGTTGTCCCGGGCACTTTCGGATGGGACGACGTCGGGGACTTCGCTTCGGTGGGCCGGCTCAACAGTGCGCGGGAAGTCGATGACGTCACCGTTATCGGCGAAGGCGCCCGCGTTTTCACCGAAAACGCCAGCGGTGTGGTGGTTTCGGACACCAAGCGCGTGATCGCCCTGATCGGGATCAAGGACGTGGTCATCGTTGATACCGGTGATGCCCTCCTGGTGACCACCAAACAGCATGCGCAGCGGGTCAAGGGAGCCGTTGACGCGCTCAAGGCCAGCGGCGATACCGACGTTCTGTAGCCGGTCGGGAATGTTCAGCCGCGGCACAGTCTGTAACGCGCCCGCCCTGATGACGCTATTCCGTGGACGCTCGCTAGAGTAAATGAGTGCGTAATTACACTACTGAAGCCGAGCCCACCGCATTAGTGCGGCCATGGTTGGAACCCCTCCTGCCGGAGCTGATCGACTTCCGCCGGGATTTGCATGCGCACCCCGAGCTTTCCTTCAAGGAATTCCGCACCACGGACAAGCTGGTGGAGCGGCTCGAAGCCGCCGGACTGTCCCCGCGTCGGCTTGAAGGCACCGGCCTTACCGTCGACATCGGCGAGGGTCCGATCGCCACTGCGCTCCGCGGTGACATTGACGCCCTGCCCATCATCGAGGAAACCGGCCTGCCGTTTGCCTCCAAGAACCATGGCGTCACTCATGCGTGCGGCCACGATGTCCACACCGCCACCATGCTCGGCGTTGCCCTGGTCCTCCAGAGCATGCACCAGGAGTCGCCGCTGGGCGGATCCGTCCGGATCATCTTCCAGCCCGCCGAGGAAACCATGCCCGGCGGTGCGCTGTCCTGCATCGAACAGGGTGTCCTGGACGGTGTGCCCCGCATCCTGGCGCTGCACTGCGATCCAAGGATCGACGTCGGACGCATCGGTACGCGCATCGGTGCCATCACTTCCGCCTCGGACACCATCAGGATCGAGCTGAGCGGCCGCGGCGGCCATACCTCCCGTCCGCACCTGACGGAGGACCTCGTGTTCGCCCTGGCACAGATAGCCGTCAATGTTCCGGCTGTGCTGTCCCGCCGCGTTGACGTGCGCAGCGGTGTCTCTGTGGTGTGGGGCCATATCTCCGCCGGATCGGCGCCAAACGCCATTCCCGGCACCGGCTTCATGGCCGGGACCATGCGCTGCCTGGACCGCGATGCCTGGAAAGCCGCCGGCGAGCTCCTGGACGAAGTGGTACATCAGGTGGCCGCGCCCTACGGTGTGGAAGTACGCCTGGAGCACACCAGGGGAGTGCCGCCGGTGGTCAACTCGGAGCACGAAACCGCGCTTATAGAGGCCGCAGCCCGCGCCGAAATTGGTGAGGGTGCCGTTGTGCTGACGCCGCAGTCCATGGGCGGCGAGGACTTCGCCTGGTTCCTGGCTGAGCGTCCCGGCGCGATGATGCGCCTGGGCACCAAAACCCCGGGCGGCGAAGAGTATGACCTGCACCGAGGTGACTACATCCTGGACGAACGTGCCCTGGGCCTGGGTGTCCAGGTCCTCACGGCAGCGGCCCTCCGGACCATCCGCGACCTCTAGGCCCAAGCCCTCCCACCCGCGCGAACGTACACTTAAGCCCCCAAATAAAGCGCGAACGTACAGTTGTGGCCCCAACAGCCGGGCCGCAACTGTACGTTCGCGCTTTCCCAACGAGGTAAGTTGCGCACAACTGAATTGTGCACTATCGTTTAGATCATGACTGAAGCCCCCCGACTCGACCGCCAGGTGTGTTTTGCCCTGTACTCCGCCTCTCGCGCGGCAACAGCGGTCTACCGCCCCGTGTTGGAAGATATCGGCCTGACGTACCCGCAGTATCTGGTGATGCTGGTCCTCTGGGAATCGGAGCCGAAGGGCGTCAAGGAGCTCGGCGAGGAGCTGGGCCTTGACTCCGGCACACTATCGCCGTTGCTCAAGCGACTCGAGGCCATGGGGCTCGTGGAACGCCGCCGGTCCGGGGAGGACGAGCGCCGCGTTGCAGTCCACCTGACCCCGGCCGGACGCTCGCTCAGCAGCAAAGCCAATGCGATTCCACGGCACCTCGCGGACGCCGCCGGATTGTCCGCCGATGAGCTGGAACAGCTTCGCACCACTCTGGAAAGGCTCACCGAAGCCCTTCACCGCGCGCACTGAGCGCCCAAGATTTCCGTTATCCACAGCCAACAGGACGGACCGCCTATGAAAACTCTCTACACTGCCGAGGCCCTGGCTTCCGGTGAAGGCCGCGACGGCAACGCACGCACCAACGACGGCAAGCTGGATGTCAGCCTGGCCAGCCCCGTGGAGCTGGGCGGTGACGGCCAGGGCACCAACCCGGAGCAGCTGTTTGCCGCCGGTTACGCGGCCTGCTTCCACTCGGCGCTCCGCCTCGTGGGGCGCAAGGAGCGCGCCGACCTGACCGACTCAGCCGTGGCGGCCAAGATCCACTTTGGCGCGCTGGCGGACGGCGTGGGCTACGGCCTCGCCGCTGAACTGGAGATCGCCGTGCCGGCCCTGGATCTCGCCACGGCCGAGTCCCTGGTGGCCAAAGCGCATCAGATCTGCCCCTATTCCAACGCCACCCGCGGAAACATGACCGTGGACATCAAGATCCTGGAGTTCGCCGCATGAGCACAATAACCGCACTGCCCACGTCCACCCGTGAAATCCGCCTGGCGTCGCGCCCCACAGGACGCCCCGTCCCGGAAAACTTCCGGCTGGCCGAATCGCCACTGCCGGAGCTTCAGGACGGCCAGATCCTGGTCCGCAATCTCTTCATCTCCGTGGACCCCTACATGCGCGGCCGCATGAACGATGTCAAGTCCTACTCAGCGCCCTTCGCGCTGGATACAGCGCTCGACGGCGGGGCCGTGGGTGAGGTTATTGCGTCCAGGGCCGACGGACGCACGGTGGGGGACGCCGTCGTCCATCAGCTGGGGTGGCGCGAATACGCTGTCCTGGATGCGGCGGCGACGTCGGTTGCCCGCACGGACCTCGCGCCGGCGTCGGCGTTCCTCGGAGCGCTGGGCATGACCGGCCTCACTGCGTACGCGGGCCTGCTGAAGGTGGCCGAGTTCAAGCCCGGAGACGCCGTATTTGTCTCCGGTGCGGCGGGAGCCGTGGGCTCGCTCGTGGGCCAGATCGCCAAGGCGATGGGTGCCTCCCGGGTGATCGGAAGCGCAGGCACGCCGGACAAGGTTGCGCGGCTCATGGAACTGGGCTTCGACGCGGCCTTTAACTACAACGACGGGCCAGTACGGGAGCAGCTTGCCAACGCCGCAGGGCCAGCCGGCATTGATGTCTACTTCGACAATGTGGGCGGCGAGCACCTGGAAGCTGCACTGGCTGTCCTCAACGTGGGTGGCCGCGTGGCAATGTGCGGCGCCATCGCCCAGTACAACTCCACCGAGCCCACGCCGGCCCCACGGAACCTCATGCTGGTCATTGGCAAGCAGCTCACCCTGCGCGGGTTCCTGGTGGGCAGCTACTGGCACCTCATGGGTGAATTCGCCGAAAAGGCTGCAGGCTGGCTCGCTGACGGAAGCCTCCAGTATGACGAGACCGTGGTGGATGGACTGGAGAATGCACCCCAGGCCTTCATGGACCTGCTCGACGGCGCCAACACCGGCAAGATGCTGGTGCGCCTCTAAGCTCCCACCAGCGCGAACGGACATTTGAGGCCCTCCCGGCGGGCCCCAAGTGTCCGTTCGCGCTTAAGGGGAGGGGTGCGGCCAGGCCGGCAGCTACTGGTTGGTAACAAATTCTCAACAATCTTCGGGATCCGGCCCCAATGTGGTAGCGGATGTGTTGCAGCCCACTAATGTGGCTTGTATCAGTGCGCTTCGGCGCAGTGCTGCGAAGCCCTCAGTGAAAACAGAATTTCAGTGTAGAAACGGACACTCATTGAATTCGAGTCGTAGCGCCACTCTCTCCCTGGAGGAAAATTGAAGAACACACTGCGCGCTAAATTCAAGCGCGGTTCAATGGCAGGCATGGCCTCAGTGGGTGCCACAGCACTCCTGCTGACCGGCTGCGGCGCTCCTCCCGAAGCGGGCGGCCCGAGCGCGACGGCCAGTGACTACACCGGCTGCATCGTCTCTGACTCCGGTGGATTCGATGACCAGTCGTTCAACCAGTCCTCCTACGAGGGGCTGAAGAAGGCTGAGACCGACCTGGGCATCAAGGTCAACCAGGTGGAGTCCAAGACCAACAACGACTTCGAGCCAAACCTCCGGGCTATGGTGGCCGCCAACTGCGACCTCACCCTGACCGTCGGCTTCCTGCTGGGTGACGCCACCAAGAAGCAGGCTACGGACAACCCGGACCGCCACTTCGCTATCATCGACTTCGGCTACGAAACGCCCATCAGTAACGTCAAGCCCATCATCTACGACACCGCCCAGGCTGCGTTCCTGGCCGGTTACCTCGCTGCAGGCACCACCAAGACCGGAACCGTGGCCACCTTTGGCGGCATCAAGATCCCCACGGTCACCATCTTCATGGACGGCTATGCCGACGGTGTGAAGTACTACAACGAGAAGAAGGGCACAAGCGTCAAGGTCCTCGGCTGGGACAAGGCCACACAGGACGGCTCGTTTACCGGCGACTTCGAAAAGCAGGACGTCGGCAAGCAGCTCACGCAGAACTTCCTGGACCAGGGCGCGGACATTGTGATGCCCGTCGCCGGTCCGGTGGGCAAGGGCGCCGGCGCGGCCCTGAACGAAGCGAAGGCGGCCGGCAAGGACGTCAAGATGATCTGGGTCGACTCCGACGGCTTCCTCACTGCACCGGAATACAAGGACATCATGCTGTCCTCGGTCATGAAGCTCATGGGCGAGGCCGTGGAAACCGTGGTGAAGGAAGACAAGGACGGCAAGTTCACCAACACGCCCTACGTTGGCACGTTGTCGAACGACGGCGTCCAGCTGGCACCGTTCCACAGCTTCGATTCCCAGGTCTCTGCGGATCTCAAGTCCGAGCTGGACCAGCTCAAGAAGGACATCGTAGACGGCAAGCTGAAGGTCGAGTCAGGGGCAAGCCCCAAGGTATAGTCATCCTCGCCAAGCGCCGCCCCCGGAAGGTCATCGACTGCCCGGGCGGTGGCGCTTTGCGTTGCCTTGCATGCCCCCGCGCTACCGCCCACCCGGGGCTGCAGGCACTAGGCTGGTGCTGCAGCCTCATATCCCGTCCGGTTCATGTACGGACGCTTCGAGATTGGTCAGAGTTTTGAAACTTGAACTCAGAGGGATCACCAAACGCTTCGGCTCCCTGCTCGCCAACGACCACATTGACGTGGTGGTTGAACCCGGACAGATCCATTGTCTGCTGGGTGAGAACGGGGCCGGCAAGTCCACCCTGATGAATGTGCTGTACGGGCTCTACGAGCCCTCTGAGGGCGAGATCCTCATCGATGACAAACCCGTTTCCTTCCGCGGACCCGGCGACGCAATGGCGGCCGGGATCGGCATGGTGCACCAGCACTTCATGCTGGTTCCTGTCTTCACCGTCGCGGAGAACGTGGCCCTTGGGGCCGAGACCACCAAGGCCGGCGGCTTCCTCGACCTGGAAGACACCCGCCGAAAGATCAAGCAGATCTCGGACCGTTATGGGTTCGACGTCGATCCGGACGCGTTGGTGGAAGACCTCCCCGTGGGTGTCCAGCAGCGGGTGGAAATCATCAAGGCACTGGTCCGCGACGCCAGGGTACTGATCCTGGATGAGCCCACGGCCGTACTGACGCCTCAGGAAACGGACGAACTGCTGGACATCATGCGCCAGCTCAAGTCCCACGGGACCTCAATTGTCTTCATTTCGCACAAGCTGCGCGAAGTGAAAGCTGTCTCGGACACCATCACCGTGATCCGGCGCGGCAAGGTGGTGGGTTCGGCCGATCCCGGCGACTCCACCACAGCGCTGGCGTCCATGATGGTGGGACGTGCTGTCAGCCTCACGCTCGACAAAGCCCCCGCCAACCCCAAAGAGAAGACCTTCCAGGTCAAGGACCTCACAGTCATAGCTCCGAACGGGCAGCACACTGTGGACGGCATCAGCTTCGACATTGCGCGCGGAGAGATCCTGGCCGTCGCGGGCGTCCAGGGCAACGGCCAGACTGAGATGACCGAAGCCATCCTTGGCCTGCAGGAGCGCGTGCAGGGCTCCATTCTGCTGGACAACGTAGAACTCGTTGGCCGTAGCGTGAAGGACGTACTGAACGCCGGCGTCGGCTTCGTCCCGGAAGACCGGTCCGTTGATGGCCTCATCGGCACGTTCTCGATTGCCGAAAACCTGGTCCTTGACCGTTACGATCAGCCGCCGTTTGCCAAGGGCATCAGCATGAGTCCGGCGAAGGTCCTGGAGAACGCGAAATCGCGGATCGATGAGTTCGACGTGCGGACGACGTCGGGCCTCCTGGCCGCCGGCACGCTGTCCGGCGGAAACCAGCAGAAAGTGGTTATGGCACGGGAGCTGTCCCGGCCGCTGCGCCTCTTCATCGCGTCGCAGCCTACCCGGGGTGTGGACGTAGGGTCCATCGAGTTCCTGCACAAACGGATCGTGGCGGAACGCGACCAGGGCACGCCTGTCATGATCATCTCCACGGAACTGGATGAGGTCATGGAACTGGCTGACCGTATCGCTGTGCTCTACAAGGGCAAACTCGTGGGCATCGTTCCCGCAGGAACCGGGCGCGACGTCCTGGGCCTCATGATGGCCGGCATCTCACCGGAAGAGGCTGCCAGCGTGGACAGGACCAGCGCTGAACAGACGAGCTCAAACACGACCGGCGCTGTCACACCGTCCGTTGACAGGACCGGCTCCGCCGCCGCAGAAAGCCGCGGAACCTCCAGCGCCGAAGGAGGCGATCATGCCTGAAGAGCGTCACCCTAAGCATGCGGACCAGCATGCGAAGCCGCACCAGCCCACCCCGGCCGCTGACGAAACAGCCGCAGGGGTGGCTGTGGACACGGCCGGCGGCGCCATCAGCCCTTCAGCCGTTCCCGCCAGCGCCCAAAGCGGGCAGCTGCCCGGGGGACCGGACACGCTGGTCCGGAAGATCTTCACCGGCAGCGGCATGGTCTCAGTCCTGGCGGTGCTCCTGGCCCTCGTCATCGGCGGACTGTTGATTGCCGCCACGGACGAACGCGTCAGCGCCACCGCGGGGTACCTTTTCGCCCGGCCCACCGATTTCCTTTCTGCGGTCTGGGACGCAGCCACCCGGTCCTACGTGGCGTTGTTCCAGGGGTCCGTCTTCAACCCGCGAGGTGCCAGCCTGGCCGTCCGATTCGCGCCGCTGATGGACACCCTCACCATCGCCACCCCACTCATCACGGCTGGCCTGGGCGTTGCGCTCGCATTCCGGGCAGGACTGTTCAACATCGGCGCCCAAGGTCAGATCATCATGGCCGGCATCCTGGCGGCCTGGGTTGGTTTTGCCTTGCACCTTCCCCTGGGCCTGCACCTGTTGCTGGTGCTGGTTGCGGGCATCGTGGGCGGTGCCGTGTGGGGCGGCCTCGTTGGCCTTCTTAAGGCCCGGACAGGTGCCCACGAAGTCATCCTGACCATCATGTTCAACTACATCGCGCTCTACTTCCTGCGGTACCTGCTGAACACGCCGGCATTCCAGCGCCCGGGGGAGTCCAACCCGATCTCGCCCATCCTGGATCCCACCGCGATCTACCCGCAGATTTTCGGCTCCCAGTACCGCCTGCACTTAGGTTTCGTCCTGGCCATCGCGGCCACCATCCTGGTGTGGTGGCTGCTGAACCGGTCCACCGTCGGGTTTGAATTCCGGGCCGTTGGTGCCAATCCCAAGGCCGCGCTGACCGCCGGAATCAACGTCTCGCGGTCCACCATCCTGGTCATGGCAATAGCCGGCGCACTCGCGGGCATGTCCGGCGTGGCCCAGGTGGCGGGCACAGAGAAAGTTCTGACGGACGGCGTCGCGGCAACCTACGGTTTTGACGCCATTACGGTGGCCCTGCTGGGACGTTCGTCGCCGTGGGGCACCTTCGCTGCCGGCCTGCTGTTCGGCGCCTTCCGCGCCGGTGCCGTGCAGATGCAGATCCAGACCGGAACTCCCATCGACATTGTCCTGGTGGTCCAGTCGCTGATTGTCCTCTTTATCGCGGCACCGCCGCTGGTCCGGGCAGTCTTCGGGCTCAACCCCCGCCGCAAGAAGCCGGCCAAGGCCGGAAAAACCCAGCAGGCAGCAACCACCGGAGGCGCAGCATGAGCGCAACAGCAACATCGCCCCTGCCGGGACGCGGCACGCCCGGAGCAGCGCCCCAGGCCGAGGAAGCCCAGGCAACATCCGGCAAACCGGTGTTCTGGAAAACACCGGTCCTGCTCTCGGCGCTGGGAATCGTCGCATTCATTTTCTTTGGCCTGATGGGATCAGGGCAGACCGCAAGGTTCGGGATTTCCACCAGCGAGGATTTCTTCCAGCTTCCTGCGCTGGAAATTCCCGCAATGGCTGGCGGCATCGCCCTTTCGGTCCTGATGCTCGGGCTGGCGGCCTATGCCGTTTACCTGAAGATTAAGGACCGGCCCGTCCCGGCATGGCTGACCATCACCTTTACGGTGCTGTTTGTGGCAGCCTTCCTCCTCTGGGTGGTAGGCGGCGCCCGGACGCCCAGCATTTCGCTGGCCGGACTCATAGCCGGATCGGTCACCCTGGCTGTCCCGCTGGTGTTCGGCTCACTGTCCGGTGTCCTGTGTGAGCGCGTCGGGGTGGTCAATATCGCCATCGAGGGCCAGCTCCTGGGCGGCGCCTTTACGGCGGCCATAGTGGCCAGCGTTACCCAGAACCCCTTTGTGGGGCTGCTCGCGGCTGCTGTGGCCGGCGCGGCGGTGTCCATGGTGCTGGCAGCGTTCAGCATCAAGTACCTGGTCAACCAGATCATCGTCGGAGTGGTCCTCAACGTCTTGGTTTCGGGTGTCACCGGCTTCCTGTTCAGCACCGTTATGCAGGCGGACAAAGCAAAGTTCAACTCACCGCCGGGCCTGGACATCGTCGAGATTCCCGTCCTCTCCGGAATCCCGATCCTGGGCCCCATCCTGTTCAAGCAGTCAGTGGTGGGCTACCTGATGTACGTCGCCGTCATCGTTGTGTGGGTTGGCCTGTTCAAGACCAAGTGGGGCCTTAGGGTCCGCGCGGTGGGTGAACACCCGCAGGCCGCCGACACGATGGGCATCAAGGTCAACGCCACCCGCTTCTGGAACGTCACATTGGGTGGCGCCATCGCCGGCATCGGCGGCTCGTTCTTCACGCTCGTGGCCATCGACAGTTTCACCAAGGAGATCTCCGGCGGACGGGGCTTCATCGCGCTCGCGGCGCTGATCTTCGGACGCTGGAACCCCATCGGAGCGTTCTTTGCCGCCTTGCTGTTCGGCTTCGCAGACAACCTGCAGAGCATCGTGACCATCATCGGGACCCCGGTGCCCAGCCAGTTCATGGCCATGCTGCCCTACCTGGTGACCGTGCTGGCCGTGGCCGGGCTGGTGGGCCGGTCCAGGCCACCGGCGGCCAGCGGCATCCCGTACGTCAAGGGGTGACGGCCATGGAACAGGAACGGGCTTCGCTCAGCGTCGATTGGCGGGCACTGGAGGTTGCGGCCGTCGACGCCATGAAAAACGCCTATGCCCCATATTCAAAGTTCCCGGTGGGGGCCGCGGCCCTCACCGAGGACGGGCGGCTGGTCAGCGGCTGCAACGTGGAAAACGCCAGCTACGGGCTCACTCTGTGTGCTGAATGCGCCCTGGTGGGAAACCTGCAGATGACCGGTGGCGGGTTGCTGCGGGCCTTCTACTGCGTGGACTCCGCAGGCAACGTGCTGATGCCATGTGGCCGCTGCCGGCAGCTGCTCTATGAATTCCGCGCGCCCGGCATGGAACTCATGACTACCCAAGGAATCAAAACCATGGACCAGGTGCTGCCCGACGCATTCGGTCCCCAAAACCTGGAGGATCCACGGTGACACAGGCAACTGAGGCATTCGACGCCGTCGACATTATCCGCACCAAGCGGGACCGGGGCGTCCTGAGCCCGGAGCAGATCGACTGGACCATTGATGCCTACACCCGCGGGGTCATCGCGGACGAACAGATGGCCGCGTTGAACATGGCCATCCTGCTCAACGGCATGGACCGCGCCGAAATCTCGCGCTGGACGGCCGCGATGATCGCCTCGGGTGAACGGATGGACTTCGGCGGCCTCCGGCGGCCCGACGGCGGCGTGAAGGCTACCAGTGACAAGCATTCCACCGGGGGAGTAGGGGACAAGATCACACTGCCACTGGCACCCCTGGTAGCAGTGTTCGGTGTTGCCGTGCCCCAGTTGTCCGGCCGGGGACTTGGCCACACCGGCGGCACCCTGGACAAGCTGGAATCGATCCCGGGCTGGCGGGCGGCCCTGAGCAACGACGAAATGATGGCGCAGCTTCAGGACGTCGGCGCCGTGATCTGCGCTGCCGGGGCGGGGCTGGCGCCAGCGGACAAGAAGCTCTACGCACTGCGTGACGTCACCGGAACGGTGGAAGCAATTCCGCTGATCGCGTCCTCGATCATGAGCAAGAAGATCGCCGAAGGCACGGGGTCCCTGGTCCTGGACGTCAAGGTGGGCAGCGGCGCCTTTATGAAGGACGAGGCACAGGCACGCGAACTGGCCGAAACCATGGTGGCCCTCGGCAAGGACGCAGGCGTCAACACTGTGGCGCTGCTGACCAACATGAGCACGCCGCTCGGCCTTACTGCGGGCAACGCGATCGAAGTAGAAGAATCCGTGGCGGTCCTGGCCGGCGGCGGCCCGGAGGACGTCGTCGAACTCACCGTCCGGCTGGCTGAAGAGATGCTGGCCTGCGCGGGCGTCCACGACGCAGATGTGCGCGCCGCGTTGAAGGACGGCCGGGCCATGGACGTCTGGAACCGGATGATCGAAGCGCAGGGCGGAGATCCGCGCGCCAAGCTGCCGGTCGCCAGGGAATCCGAGGTCATTTACGCCCCGGCCGACGGTGTCCTGGTAGAGCTCGATGCCTTGGCGGTGGGCGTCGCGGCGTGGCGCCTCGGGGCAGGCCGTGCCCGCAAGGAAGACGCCGTCCAGGCCGGTGCCGGGATCCGCATGCACGCAAAGCCCGGTGCCATGGTCCGTGCCGGTGAACCGCTGATGACGCTGCTCACGGACACGCCGGAAAAGTTCGCGCGCGCCAAGGAAGCCCTTGCACACGCCGTCACGGTTGCCCCGGAAGGGTCGCGCCCGGCCCAGCAGCTCATCATCGACCGAATAGCATAGGGACAATGCAGGCCATCAACGAATTCATCCTCGCTGCCGCCGGGCAGCCGTGGGTGCTCCTCCTTGTGCTGGCCTGCTGCCTGATTGACGGGTTTTTCCCGCCGATCCCCAGCGAGTCCGTGGTGGTGGGCCTGGCCGCAGTGGCCGCCACCGCGGACGTCCCCAATCCGTGGCTGCTGATGGCCGTCGCGGGCGTTGGGGCCTTCGCAGGCGACAATATCGCCTACCTCATCGGGCGCCGGGTGGGTACCCGCCGCTGGCACTGGATGCGCGGACCGCGTATGCAAGCCGCGTTCCGCTGGGCAGGAGACGAACTGAGGAAGCGGCCGGCGTCGCTCATCCTGGTGGCGCGGTTCATTCCTATCGGCAGGGTTGCCGTGAATCTCACCGCGGGCGTGACCCACTATTCGCACGTGCGTTTCGTTGGCCTGACGGTGCTCTCTGCCACTCTGTGGGCCTCCTACTCTGTGGGTATCGGGCTGTTCTTCGGCCAGTGGTTCGAAAACAACCACCTGCTCGGGGCGGCCATCGCCATTGTCTGCGCCGTGGGCCTTGGAATCCTGGTGGACCTGGTCATTAACCGCATCCGGGGAAAGGTTCCTGTGGTGGAGCGGCTGAAAGATCCGGAGGCCTAGGGTTTGCGCCGTCTGTTGCGTAGCGGGCGGGGTCCCGGGCATGGGACACTGAAGAGCGACTTACGTCACTTCCGGCTGCATCATTTCGTCTAGGAGCAAGACCCGCGTGGAGTTTATTAATGAGGCCGTGCTCCATGCAGCGGGCCAATGGTGGATCTACCCGGTCCTTCTTGTGTTCTTCTTTGTTGACGGCTTTGCCATGGTGGTCCCCAGCGAGACACTGATTGTGGCGCTGGCCGCGTTTTCCCGGCACAGCGGTGAACCGAATCTTTGGATTCTGGGCGCGACTGCACTGGTCGGCGCCATCGCCGGTGACAACATGGCTTTTATGCTCGGCCGCAGGATCGGCCTGGACCGCTGGAAGTGGATGCGCCGGCCCAAAGTGCAGAAGGCCTTCGGCTGGGCACGGTACGAACTCGAAAAACGCGGCGCCGTCCTGATTTTCACTGCGCGTTACATCCCTTGGGGCCGGGTGGCGGTCAACTATGTAGCCGGCAGCACCGGCTTTGCGCACCGCCGCTTCTTCCTGCTGGACGCCTTCGCCTGCATCACCTGGGTGGGGTACTCCATCGGCATCGGGATCCTGGCCAGTTCTTTCCCTTGGCTCCACAACAACCCGCTGCTCAGCGCCGGCATTGCCGTGGTGTTCGCCATCGTGCTGGGCATCCTGATAGACCACCTGCTTCGCTGGTGGCACAACCACCTGGCCCGCAACGACGCGGACACTGTGGATGAATGGCTCGACGGTGGCCCGGAAGGTTCCCTGCCCGCGCACACCGCGGCTTCCCCGCTGCTGGCGTCTGCCCCGGCTGAGGCGGAGCAGCTCGGAACGTAGCGGCTGGCATAAGTCACCTGCCGACCCTAAGGTTGGAAGGTGACTGAGCCTATTGTTGACGCTGCCCCTGCCATCGATTTCGACCTGAAGAGCCTGCCGAAGGTTTCGCTTCACGACCACCTGGACGGTGGTCTCCGTCCAGCCACCATCATCGAACTGGCCGAGGCCGTTGGCCACACGTTGCCCTCCACCGATCCTGTAGCCCTGGGAGAGTGGTTCCGCGAGTCCGCCGATTCAGGCTCGCTGGTCCGCTACCTGGAGACGTTCGACCACACAGTCGCCGTGATGCAGACCAAGGAAGGCCTCATCCGCGTCGCCAGGGAATTCGTGGAGGACCTGGCGGACGACGGCGTGGTGTACGGCGAAGTTCGCTGGGCACCGGAGCAGCACCTCCAGAAGGGCATGTCCCTGGACGAGGTTGTTGAAGCAGTCCAGGAAGGCCTCGAAGCCGGCGTGGACGCCGTGACCGAAAGCGGCCGCGAAATCCAGGTGGGCCAGCTGATCACCGCCATGCGCCACGCAGACCGTGGCCAGGAAATCGCCGAACTGGCTGTCCGCCACCGCAACCAAGGCGCTGTGGGGTTCGACATCGCCGGAGCTGAAGACGGCTTCCTCCCGTCCCGGTTCAAGGACGCCTTCACCTACCTCGCCGAGCACAACTTCCCCGCGACGGTGCACGCCGGCGAGGCCGCCGGACTCGAAAGCATCCAGTCCGCCCTCGTTGACGGCCGGGCACTTCGACTGGGCCACGGCGTCCGCATCGCTGAGGACATCATGGTGGAGTTCGACGACGACGAAGACGACGCCGCCGTGAGCGACGAGGACAGCATCGGGCTGGTCACCCTGGGCGACCTTTCCAGCTGGATCCGCGACCGCGGCATCGCCCTGGAGATCTGCCCGTCATCGAACCTCCAGACCGGGGCGATCGCCGGTTTCGGCGAGGGCATCGAGAGCCACCCGCTGGACATGCTGTACCAGCTGGGCTTCAACGTCACCATCAACACCGACAACCGGCTGATGAGCGGCGTCACCCTGACGGACGAGTTCGAGCTCCTCGTGGAAACCTTCGACTACGACCTCGACGACCTGCTGGAGCTCACGCTCAACGCTGCCGAGGCATCCTTCCTGCCGCTTGAAGAGAAGGAAGCGTTGGTGGAGTACATCAACGACGCCTACGACAACCTTGGCTGAGCCGGCTCCCATCGATCGGCTGGTCGCCGTCCTGGCCCAGCTGCGCGAGCACTGCCCGTGGATGGCCGCCCTCACCCATGCCTCGTTGGTGGAATACCTCCTGGAGGAGGCCTTCGAGTTTGCCGAAACTGTCGAGACCGGCGCGGATGACGCCGAGCTCCGCGGCGAACTGGGAGATGTGCTGCTTCAGGTGGTGCTGCACGCCCGGCTCGCCGAGGAGCGCGGTGCGTTCACGTTCGACGACGTCGCGCGCGGGCTGAGTGCCAAAATGGTCCGCCGCAATCCGCATGTCTTCCGGCCCGACGGCACGCTGCAGGACAGTTTCCCTGCCTCGGTGGCGGAGATTGTCCGTAAGTGGGACGCCGTGAAGACTGCGGAACGCCCGGAGCGGACGGGGCCCTTTGAAGGGATCCCGGACGCCCTGCCGGCACTGGCGAAGGCGCAGAAGTTCCTTGACCGGGCCTCGCGGGCCGGATCCGCTGTTGAGCTTGCCGAAACCCCGGAAGTGGAGACCGCAACGACAGAGGAGGAGCTCGGCGACCTGCTGCTCGCCGTCGTCGGCTCTGCTCGTGCCAGTGGATTCGACGCCGAACGTGCCCTCCGGGGCGCCATCCGGCGGCAGTTCGTGGCACCATCATGACGTCCGGGTGATGGATAGGGTTCCGTAACCTGTACCACTCTCGACTAGGCTTGGTCCTGACGAGGACGTCCCAGATTTAACGCTTTTTCCAGCTGTTCGTTCCCCCAAAATCGCCCATAAGGAGCACATCCATGGCGCTTATCGATGCCATCCACGCCCGCGAAATCCTCGATTCCCGCGGAAACCCGACCGTAGAAGTTGAAGTACTGCTCTCAGATGGCCAGATCGGCCGCGCGGCAGTACCCTCCGGTGCCTCCACCGGTGAGCACGAGGCTGTTGAGCTCCGTGACGGAGATAAGGGACGTTACCTGGGCAAGGGTGTCCAGAAGGCCGTTGACGCTGTCATCGACCAGATCGCTCCGGCACTGACCGGCTTCGACGCCACCGACCAGCGCAGCATCGACCAGGCCATGATTGACCTGGACGGCACGCCCAACAAGGCCAAGCTCGGCGCCAACGCCATCCTGGGCGTTTCGCTGGCCGTTGCCAATGCAGCTGCCGCCTCCGCAGACCTGCCCCTGTACAAGTACCTGGGCGGCCCCAACGCGCACGTGCTGCCAGTTCCGCTGATGAACATCCTCAACGGTGGCTCGCACGCCGACTCCGACGTGGACATCCAGGAATTCATGATTGTCCCGATCGGCGCCGAGACCTTCTCCGAGGGCCTCCGCTGGGGCGTTGAGGTCTACCACAACCTCAAGTCCGTCCTTCAGGCCAAGGGCCTGTCCACCGGCCTCGGTGACGAAGGTGGCTTCGCGCCGAACCTGCCGTCCAACCGTGCAGCCCTGGACCTGATCCAGGAAGCCATCACCAACGCCGGCTACACCCCGGGCAAGGACATCGCCCTGGCCCTGGACGTCGCTTCCTCCGAGTTCTTCAAGGACGGTGCTTACCAGTTCGAAGGCAAGGCGCTGTCCGCCACCGAGATGAGCGCCTACTACGCAGAGCTTGTGGCCGACTACCCGCTGGTTTCCATCGAGGATCCCCTGGATGAGAACGACTGGGACGGCTGGAAGACCCTCACCGACAGTATCGGTGACAAAGTCCAGCTCGTGGGCGATGACCTCTTCGTCACCAACCCGGCCATCCTGCAGCGCGGCATCGACACCAAGACCGCCAACTCGCTGCTGGTCAAGGTCAACCAGATCGGTTCATTGACCGAAACGCTGGACGCCGTCAGCCTGGCCCAGCGCGCCGGTTACACCACGATCACCTCGCACCGCTCCGGCGAGACCGAGGACACCACCATTGCCGACATTTCGGTGGCCACCAACGCCGGCCAGATCAAGACCGGTGCCCCGGCACGCTCCGAGCGAGTCGCCAAGTACAACCAGCTGCTGCGCATCGAAGAGGAACTCGACGACGCCGCCCGCTACGCCGGCCGCAGCGCTTTCCCGCGTTTCAAGGGCTAGTAGCCGCATAAACCTCTGACCGGTGGCTATGGTTGAAAGACCATAGCCACCGGTTTTTGTTTTAGCCGGCATTGATTGAGCCGGCATCAAGCGCAGAGTTGCGGCCAGAGGCAGGCCGCACGTTTCAGGAGTGTCATGGCTACCCGCCGTCCCAAAGTTCCCAAGGCCGCTTCGAGGCATCAGGCCGCCACGGACCCAGCCAAGGAAGAAGCAGGCGTCATCCGCGCCGATTTTGGCGGTACATCCGGCAGCGCAAAGGGCGGGACTAAGGGTAAAACCGGCACGGCGTTGAACGCCGGAGCGTCCACAACGAACACCGGGCGCACGGCCAGCACAGGCCAGGGGAAGGGCAACGGCGGTATCGCCGCGGGCAAGACGCCGAAGCCTGACACCACGCCGGACGAAACCCAGCCCGTCCCCGCCAAGGCGTTCTCGGGGCGCATGCTGGCACTGGCCGTGGTCATGATTGCCATCACCATCATGCTGGCACCTACCGTGAAGATTTTCTTCGACAAACGCGCCGAACTCGCGGCCCTCAGCGCCGATATCGCCGCCCGCCAGGCCGAGCAGGACGGCCTGCGGCAGCAGATCTCACGGTGGCAGGACCCGAACTACGTGAAACAGCAGGCCCGCGACCGCATTAACATGGTTATGCCGGGTGAATCCGGCTACTGGGTCTTCGGCAGCGATCTGCCGGCTGGAACTAGCAGTAGCCTGACCGCCACAGCAGCACAAGACCCCGCCGATCTGCCGTGGGTGGATTCCCTGTGGGAGTCCATCAGGCGTGCGGCCACAGACTGAACAGCTAGAGGAAGGATGGCCCGCGCCAGTGGAAAAAAACACGGCGACTGCGCCGGAGAAGTCCCGCCAGCCATCAGCACACGATCTTGAAGTACTCAGCAGGCAGTTGGGACGGCCCGTGCGCGATGTGGTGGAAATCCCGGCGCGCTGCGTCTGCGGCAACCCCCTCGTCGCCGCCACGGCGCCGCGGCTGAGCAACGGGACACCGTTTCCCACCACGTTCTATCTGACGCACCCAGTCGTCACGTCGGCGGTTTCCCGGCTGGAAGCAGCCGGGCTGATGAACGACATGAATGAACGCCTGAGCGCCGACGAGCCGCTCGCGGCCGCTTACCGTGCAGCACACGAAGACTATCTCGGAGCCCGCGCGGCCATCGGCGAGCGTTCCGGCATCGGGTCCGTCCCCGAGATTGACGGCATCTCCGCCGGCGGCATGCCCACCCGGGTCAAATGCCTCCACGTCCTGGTGGGCCATTCGCTCGCGGCCGGGCCCGGCGTGAATCCGCTGGGAGATGAGGCCATCGCCGGAATCAGCGAATGGTGGACCACGGACCGCTGCTATTGCGACGGCGCCTGGGACACCGCGGGGGAGGCTCCGTCGAAGGATCTCAGCCGACACGGACCCCAGGGCCTGCCGGAGATCGTGGGCCGGCCCGCTCCGGTCCGCAAAACCGCAGGAACCGACGGGGCAGGGGCATGACCCGCGTCGCCGCCATCGACTGCGGCACGAACTCCCTCCGCCTGCTCATCGCCGACATCGACCGCAGCAACGGGGCGCCGAAGCTCACCGACGTTGTCCGGGAAATGCGGGTTGTCCGGCTGGGCCAGGGCGTGGACGCCACCGGCGAACTCGCCCCTGAAGCGCTGGAGCGCACCTTCGCGGCCACCGCGGATTACGCGGCAATGATCCGCGAACACGGTGCCGAGTCCATCCGTTTTGTGGCAACGTCGGCCAGCCGGGACGCACGCAACCGCCAGGTTTTTGTCGACGGGATCCGGGACCTGCTGGGCGTTGAGCCTGAGGTCATCTCGGGCGATGAAGAAGCTGCCTTGTCCTTCGCCGGGGCCAGCAGCGTCCTGCCGGTCCTTGACGGCGAGCACGTGCTGGTCGTTGACCTTGGCGGCGGAAGCACCGAGTTCGTCCTCGGTACCGCCGGCGGTGTCACCGCCGCGAAGTCGGTGGATGTCGGCTGCGTCCGGCTGACCGAACGGCACCTGAAGGACGATCCGCCCACGGCGGAACAGATCGCCGCCGCGGAAGCCGACGTCGACGCCGCCATTGCGCTGGCGGGACTGGACGTTCCACTCGAACGCGCCACCGCCGTCGTCGGGGTGGCCGGCTCGATCACGACCATCACCGCCCACGCCCTGCGGCTTCCGGCGTATTCGCCGGCGGCCATCCACGGGGCGGAACTGTCCCTTGGCACCATCACCGAAGCCGCCACCGACCTCCTCCACATGACCAGGGGAGAACGTGCCGAACTGGCGTATATGCACCCCGGCCGGGTCGACGTGATGGGCGCCGGGGGGCTGGTGTGGCGGCGCATCCTCGAACGGCTGAATGAAATCACCGCGGGCCGGATAGTGACTGCCACCGCCAGCGAACACGATATTCTTGACGGAATTGCCCTGAGCATCCACTAACCAGGCCAGCAGCCAACCACGTATGGGAACCCACATGACCAGAGCAACCGCACGGTTCCGCCGGGCCGCGTCAGCTCTCCTGGCGATGACCCTGGCAGGCGTCAGCCTGGCCGCCGGGCTCACCCTGGCGCCTGCGGCCACGGCCGACGCTGACCGCGACAAACAGTACTGGCTTGGCGAATCCGGAATCACCAAGGCCTGGGAGGTTTCCAAGGGCGCCGGTGTCAAGATCGCCGTGATCGACAGCGGCGTGGATGCCCAGCACCCTGACCTGAAAGGCGCCGTCACCGGAGGCTTCGACGTGTCCGGGGCCGGCACGCCCAACGGGCAGAAAAGCCTGGGGGTGAAGCCGGAACACGGGACCCTGGTAGCGACCATACTGGCCGGGCGCGGACACCAGCCCGCCGGCGCCACTGCTTCGCCGGGTCCCGGCAAGGCACCGGCCAGCGGTCCGGACGGCATGATTGGCGTGGCTCCTGAAGCTGAGATCCTGTCCGTGTCAACATGGCTCGGCTCCGCCAACCCCGCAGGCAAGAGCGATCAGGACCAGATCCCGGAAGCTGTCCGGTGGGCCGTGGATAACGGGGCCAAAGTCATCAACATTTCACTGGGCAGCGCCACACCGCAGTGGCCCCAGAGCTGGGATGCGGCATTCCTCTATGCCGAGCAGAAAGATGTGGTGATCGTGGCCGCGGCAGGCAACCGCGTGGGCGGCAACCTCCAGGTCGGGGCGCCCGCCACCATCCCGGGTGTCCTCACGGTCGCCGGCCTGGACCGCAAGGGCATAGCAAGCGTCGACTCGTCCTCCCAGGGGATCAGCATCGGCGTGGCGGCCCCGGCCGAAAACCTGCTGGGCGGGATGCCCGGCGGAGGCTACGCAGAATGGGCGGGAACGTCCGGAGCTGCCCCGATCGTTGCCGGCGTGGCCGCACTCATCCGTTCCAAATGGCCGGAGATGAGCGCCAAGCAGGTCATCAACCGAATCGTCAGCACAGCCAAGGACGCCGGTCCGGCCGGCAAAGACCCGCTGTACGGCTTTGGCGTGCTGAACGCCGAGGCTGCCCTGAAGGACTCCGTCCCGGAAGTCGCCGTCAACCCGCTCGGCTCCATCTCGGACTGGATCCGGGTACACCGCAGGGGCAATCTTGGTGCGCCGGCGCCGGTGCCCACCGACGAAGTGGCCAGTGCCGTTCCCACGCTGCCCGAGCCCACTGTGCCCGCGGCGGAGGCGCCTTCACAGCGTGACAGTGCCGTTGGCGCCGCCGTCGTGATCGGTTCAGCGGCACTATTCCTGGCGATCATCGCAGCGGCCGTCATCCAGCTGCGCCGGGCGGCCCGAAACCCAGGAACGGCGCGCGAAGAACCCGATACCGGAGCCTTCCAAACCGTGGATTCCGGCGGCAAAACGTAGTTAGTGAAGATTTTCACAAACTGTTGTATCCTTAAATCATGGCAACCACCCCAGAGCTCCAGGACCGTCCCCGGGTACTCGTCGTCGGCGGCGGATACGTCGGCCTGTACGTAGCACTCAAACTGCAGAAGAAGATCGCGAATGCCGGTGGCATCGTCACCCTCGTGGATCCACTGCCCTACATGACTTACCAGCCCTTCCTGCCGGAAGTGGCCGGCGGCAACATCGAGGCCCGCCACGCAGTGGTCTCGCACCGCCAGCACCTGAAGCAGACTGAACTCATCCAGGGCAGCGTCACCTCGATCGACCACGCCAACCGCACCGCCGTGGTGGCGCCGGCGGACGGCGGAGAGCACATCGAGATCCCCTACTTCGACATCGTGGTGGCCGCAGGCGCCATCACCCGCACATTCCCCATCAAGGGCCTGGCGGATAAGGGCATTGGCCTGAAGACCATCGAAGAGGCTGTGGCCCTTCGCAACAAGGTGCTCGAGCGCATCGAGGCGGCGTCCACCATCGCGGATCCGGCTGCGCGCGCCAAGGCACTGACTTTCGTGGTTGTTGGTGGCGGCTTCGCCGGCATCGAGTGCATCACCGAAATGGAAGACCTGGCCCGCGCCGCGGTCAAGAACAACCCCCGCATCCGCCAGGAAGAACTACGTTTCGTCCTGGTTGAAGCCATGGGCCGCATCATGCCCGAGGTCACGGCACCGCAGGCCGAATGGGTTGTGGAGCACCTCCGCAGCCGCGGCATCGAGGTCCTGCTGAACACATCCCTGGACAGCGCTGAGGGTTCCCTGAAGCTCATCAACCTCCCGGACAAGTCCTTGGCCCAGGAATTCGAAGCCGACACACTCGTCTGGACTGCCGGTGTGCAGGCCAACCCGATGATCCGCTCCTCCGACTTCCCGCTGGAACCGCGTGGCCGCGTCCGCGTCCTGCCGGACCTGCGCATTGCCGGCGATGAAGGCATCATCGACAACGCCTGGGCTGCCGGCGACATCGCCGCAGTGCCGGACCTCACGGGCAGCGGCCTGCCGGACGGCACCTGCGTCCCGAACGCCCAGCACGCACTGCGCCAGGCCAAGCGCCTCGCCAAGAACCTGTGGGCTTCGCGCTGGGACAAGCCGCTGAAGGACTACAAGCACAAGAACCTGGGTGCTGTGGCCGGCTTCGGCGAGTGGAAGGGCGTCGCCAACATCAACCTCTTGGGCCGCATCGGCCTCAAGGGCCCGCTCGCCTGGCTGGCACACCGCGGCTACCACGGCATGGCCATGCCCACCATGGAGCGCAAGGTCCGCGTCATCATGGGTTGGATCCTCGCGTTCTTCATGGGCCGCGACACCACCCAGCTGATCGATCTCGATAACCCGCGCGGCGCCTTCGTGGCCGCTGCCACGCCGGCGCCCAAGCCTGCAGCGGCTGCGCCTGCTCCGGCGGCCAGCACGCCGGCAGCATCCGCAGGAGCGGCAACGCCGGGCTCTGCGGAGGCCACCAGCGTGGACCCCAAGCAGTCGGTCACGGCGGACGCCAAGTAACACCGGCATCCTGACCGAGCATTTGTAACGCCCGACGGCGGCTGTCCCCATGCGGGGATGGCCGCCGTTTTGTGTATCCCGCCGTGAGTCCCTTCTAGACTGTCAGCATGACTGGCGAAAATAACCTCCAGACCCTGCTGGCAACATTGAAACCGGTACTGCGGGAGGGGGAGTACGTCTACGTCCTGTGGCCGCACGGCAGGCCGCTCGAGCCGGGCATCGAAGCTGCCGTGCGCGAGGCCGAGGGCCTGACTGTGGTCCTGCCGCGGGACAGGGCGGACAGCCTGGGGCTGCACTACGACTTTGTGGCGGCGTGGATCACCCTGGAGGTGCACTCTGCGCTGGAAGCTGTCGGCTTGACCGCCGCCGTCGGGAAAGCCCTGACCGACGCCAGGATCAGCTGTAATGTGCTGGCCGGTTTCCACCACGACCACCTGCTCGTGCCGGTGGCGGACGCACCACGCGCCGTCGAAGCACTCGCCGAGCTGTCAGCGGCCAGCCGGCACGTGCCGCGGCCCGAGCTGGTGCTCCGGAACGAGACGGCTGCGGACAGGGACAAGATCCTTGCGTTGACGGCCGATGCGTTCGCAGTCTCGCCGGTCACAGGCCTGCCGGTGGATGGGGAGCCTGGGGAAGTCGAAGTGCTCCGCCAGCTCTTCGAATGCGACGACTATCTGCCCGGGTTCAGCGTGGTGGCGGTGCTCGACGACGAAATAGTCGGCCATGTGATCAGCACACGGGGCTGGGTGGGCGACTACGGCTTGCTGGGGCTCGGACCCATTGGTGTGACACCCAGGCTCCAGCGCCATGGGATCGGCACAGCCCTCATGAACGACACCATCGCCCGGGCCAACGCAGCAGGGGAGGGTGGGATTGCCTTGCTGGGCAGCCCCGAATACTACCCGCGCTTCGGCTTTGTCCCGGCCGCGTCCTTCGGCGTCCTGGCGCCCGACGAAGGCTGGGGTGACCACTTCCAGCTCCTCCCGCTGGCACTATGGCCCGGCGGTGTACACGGGACGTTCCGGTATGCCGAGCCGCTTGCGGGCGAATGACGGGATAGCATAGACCGGGCGCCCCAGTAGCCCAATTGGCAGAGGCAGCGGACTTAAAATCCGCGTGTTGTGGGTTCGAGTCCCACCTGGGGTACAAATTTCTCCCCCGCGGCGCCTGGCGGGCTCCCGCATGACCTCGGACGGAGCACCGTCTCCGTTGATTCCGCATATGCAACGACTGTTATAAGGATGTGACCTCAGTCACTTATATCCTCCGCGGATTTGCATTAGCTTGAAGTTAAATCAGGAACACCTGATCATCCGCGTCAAAGGCCGTTCGCACCTTTCGATCCAGGAGATTGTCAATGATTTCACTTTCCCCGGCGGCACCCCGTCTTGCCAAGCTCACAGCGCTTAGCGTCGGCGTCGCCTTTCTGGTTACAGCCTGTGGTGGTACCTCCACCCCGAGCTCGACAGAAACCACCACGTCAGCAACTGGGATCTCCTGCCCCGCTCCCGGCGCGGCTCCCGGAAGCACAGCACAGGCCAGCGCCGGCGGCGCTGTTCCGGCTGCAACCACCGTCACGGAGACGCCGCTCAAGCTGGGTTCCCTGCTCCCCACCACCGGCTCCCTGGCGTTCCTCGGGCCGCCCGAGATCGCTGGTGTCAACCTTGGCGTCAAGGAAGTCAATGATGCCGGGGGCGTCCTGGGTAAGCCTGTGGAAGTGATCCACCGCGACTCCGGCGACACCAAGACAGATATCGCCACGCAGTCCACCAGCGCCCTCCTCGGCCAGGGCGTCAGCGCCATCATCGGCGCCGCATCGTCCGGTGTCTCCAAGACGGTCATCAACCAGATCACCGGTGCCGGTGTTATCCAGTTCTCGCCCGCCAACACTTCCCCGGACTTCACCACCTGGGATGATAAGGGCCTCTACTGGCGCACAGCACCCTCAGATGTCCTGCAGGGTAAGGTCCTGGGCAACTACATGGCCACCTGTGGTGCGCAGACGGTGGGCATGATCGTCCTCAACGACGCCTACGGAACCGGCCTTGCCAAGAACGTCAAGTCTTCCTTCGAAGCGGCCGGTGGCAAAGTGGTTGCGGAAGAGCTGTTCAACGAGGGCGATTCCCAGTTCAGCAGTCAGGTGGACAAGGTCATCGCGGCCAAGCCCGACGCAATTGCCCTGATCACATTTGACCAGGCCAAGAGCATCGTGCCGCTGATGACAGGCAAGGGCGTCAAGCCCACCCAGATGTTCCTTGTAGACGGCAACACCTCCGACTACAGCAAGGACTTCCAGGCCGGCACCTTGAAGGGCGCCCAGGGAACCATCCCGGGCACGTTCGCCAAGGATGCGTTCAAGAAGAAACTGCTTGCCGTCGATCCGGCCCTGAAGGACTACAGCTACGCAGGTGAGTCCTACGACGCTGTGAACCTGATTGCCCTCGCCACCGAAGCCGCCAAGAGCACCAGCGGCGTTGAGATTGCCAAGCAGCTCAAGGCAGTCTCGGAGTCCGGTGAAAAGTGCACCGACTTCGCCTCCTGCGTCACTCTGCTCCGCAACGGCAAGGACATCGACTACGACGGCCAGTCAGGTCCGGTGACCTTCTCCGACGCCGGCGACCCGACGGAAGCCTACATCGGCATCTACGAGTACCAGGACGACAATAAGTACGCACCGTCCAAGGAAGAATTCGGCAAGCTGTAAAGCCGCTTCCTGCACAAAGAACCCCCGCCCGGATTGCACCGGGCGGGGGTTCTTTTTTGGGTGCGCGAAGGGAGACACCAGGGGAACCATGCCAGCCACGCAGAAGGGCCGCCACCTGACGGTGACGGCCCTTCTGCAGCTCCTGGACGGTGGCTGGACGAGGCGGCTTAGACCTCGTCCGCCAAGGTGCCGAGGTAGAGCTGGATGACCTTGGGGTCCTTCATCAGTTCCCGCCCGGTTCCGGTGTAAGCGTCCCTGCCTTGGTCCAGCACATAGGCGCGGTCGCAGATCTGCAGGCAGCGGCGGGCATTCTGTTCCACCATGATCACGGAAACCCCTGCCCGGTTGATCTCGTGCACCCGCAGGAACGTTTCGTCTTGCTTGACAGGGGAGAGGCCTGCGGAGGGCTCATCAAGGAGCAGGACGGCGGGTTCCATCATCAGCGCCCGTCCCATGGCCACCATCTGACGTTCGCCGCCGGAGAGCGACCCTGCCCTCTGGGCCCGGCGCTTGCCGAGCTCGGGAAACAGGCTGGTCACAAAATCAAAGCGCTCGGCGAAGTCCTTGGGGCGCTGGAACATGCCCATCTGCATATTCTCTTCGATGGTCAACGCGGCGAACACATTGTTGTTCTGCGGGACGAATCCCACCCCCTTCGTCACCAGCTTGTTCGCCTTCAACCCGGTGATGTCCTGGCCGCGAACCACAACGGTGCCCGAATGGACTTTGACCAGACCGAACATGGCCTTGAGGAGCGTCGATTTGCCGGCGCCGTTAGGGCCAATGATGCCGATCAGTTCACCCTTGCGGGCTTCGATGCTGCAGCCGTTCAGGATGTTCACACCCGGAAGGTACCCGGCGACCAGGTCCGTCACCTTAACTACGGAGTCGTGGGAGTCTGCGGTGCTTGCGGCCGGAGCCGCGCTCGTGGCACTCATTCGCTGTCCTTCGTCTTATGGCGGGGTTCGTCTGATTCTGCGACGACATCGATGGCGATGATGCCCGCGTTCTCAGTACCGACAATCGATTCTTCGTCCGCCACCAGCTCGGCTGCAAGTTCCTTGATGCCCTCGGCGTCGCCAAGGTCAACGTCGTGATGGGCTCCCAGATACGCATCGATAACTGCCGGATTCTTCATAACCTCGCCAGGAGGGCCCTCGGCAACGATCCGTCCTTCCGCCATCACCACCACCCAATCGGCAATATGGCGCACCATGTTCATGTCGTGCTCCACGAAAAGCACGGTCATGCCTTCCGCCTTGAGGTTCTTGATGTGGTCCAGGAGGGACTGGGTCAGCGCCGGGTTGACGCCTGCCATGGGCTCGTCCAGCATGACCAGCTTGGGCCTGACCATCAGCGAACGTGCCATTTCCAGGAGTTTCCGCTGGCCTCCGGAAAGCGAGGCAGCGTAGTCGTCCTTCTTGGCGTCCAGCTTGAACTTCTCAAGCAGGACGTTCGCCTGGGCAGTGATCTCCTTCTCCCGTCCGCCCCAGAGGCCTTTGAACAGCGCCTTGGAGAGGCGCTCACCGGGCTGTTCCGAACCGCCGAGCCGCATGTTCTCCATGACGGTGAGCTTTCCCATGACCTTGGTCAGCTGGAAGGTCCTCACCATCCCCATCCGTGCCACTTTGTAGGGTGAAACCCCTGCAAGGCTGTTGCCTTCGAACTCCCATTTGCCGGAGTTCGGCATATCGAATCCGGTCAGCAGATTGAAAAGGGTGGTCTTACCTGCACCGTTCGGGCCGATCAGCGCTGTGATCTTGTGCCTCGGGATCTCCAGGTATTCGACGTCGACGGCGTTGATGCCGCCGAAGCTGCGGGTGACGTTTTCCGCCACCACGATCGGATCGCGCTTCTTGCAGCCGGGAGCGGTGTCCCCGGCGGCGATCGGACGCGTGTCCGTCATGAAGTCAATTTCCTCCGACGGACGGGGTTCTTCGCTTTGCGTGCTCATGCGAACGCCAGCTCCTTCTTGTTGCCGAAGACGCCCTGGGGCCTGAAGATCATCAGCAGCATCAGTGCGACACCCACAAGGATGTAACGCAGCTGGCCGGCCTGGACTGTGTTCAGCCAGGTGACTGCGCCGGATTCGATCAGGCCGTACAGGATGCCCTGTGTGAGGGACAGCACCACCCAGAAGATCATCGCGCCGATGACGGGTCCCAACACCGTGCCGAGGCCGCCGAGCAGCAGACAGGTGTAGAGGAAGAACGTCAATTCGGTGCCGTAGTTGGCCGGCTGGACCGCGCCACGGGGGAGCGTAAAGATCATGCCCGCCAGGGCGCCGAGCACGCCACCGATGACGAGGGCCTGCATCTTGTAGGCGTATACGTTCTTGCCCAAGGACCGGACCGCGTTTTCGTCCTCGCGGATGCCCTTGAGTACGCGGCCCCAGGGGCTCCTCATCAGCAGCCACACCAGGGTGCAGCAGATGATGACCAGGCCCCAGCCAACAACTCGGATGAAGAAGTCCCGGTTGTTCATGCCAACGTACGAGCCCGCCGGGAACGGGTTCATGGCATAGAAGCTGCCTTCGAAGGCGGCCAGTCCGTTTGCTGACCCCGTGACCGCGGTCAGCTGATTGGTGGTGACGATGTAGCGGACGATTTCCGCGGCCGCGATAGTGACGATGGCCAGGTAGTCAGCTCGCAGCCGCAGGGTAGGGATGCCGAGCAGCAAGGCGAAGATGGCGGAACAGATCACGGCGATGAGCAGTCCCACAAAGAAGGGCACACCGAATGTGAGCGTCGAGATGGCGAAACCGTAGGCGCCTACCGCCATAAACCCGGCCTGGCCAAAGTTCAGCAGGCCTGAGTAGCCGAAGTGGACGGCCAGTCCGAGGGCAGCAAGTGCGTAGGCCGCGGTGGTCGGGCTGAAGAGCTCGCCGGCAGCGCTGGAGAGAATGAATCCGAAGTCCATGGCTGTCTCCTAACCCACGCGCTCGCGACGACCCAGGATGCCCTGGGGCCGGAACAAGAGGACAACAATCATGATGAACAGTGCTCCCACATACTTGAGGTCGGCAGCGAGGCCGAAAACGGTGGTCAGCTCTACGAAGATGCCGACGATGATGGATCCGATGAGGGCGCCAAAGACGGTGCCGAGGCCGCCCAGGGTCACACCGGCGAAGATGAGCAGCAGGATCTGCGAACCCATGTCGAAGGTCACGCCTGGCCGGTAGTAGGCCCAAAGGATTCCGCCGAGGGAGGCCAGCATGCCGCCGGTAACCCAGACAATCCGGATGACGGAATCGACGTCGATGCCCGAGGCAGCCGCCAAGGCGGGGTTGTCGGCCACCGCGCGGGTGGCTTTGCCCAGCCGGGTTTTCAAGAGGACGATTCCGATCAGGGCGATCACGACAGCGCTGATGACGAGGGACCAGAGATTATTGGGAGAGATTGACACCGGACCCAGTTGAATCTCGGTGCTCTGGGCAAACGGAAGCTGCTGCGTGGCGCCGCCAAAGTAGAACTGGATGACGTACCGGACGGCGAGGGCGAGCCCGATGCTGACGATCATCATGGGCACCAGGCCCGTTCCGCGGCGGCGAAGCGGCTTCCAGAGTCCGGCGTCCTGGACGTAGCCGAAGAGGCCGCCGCCGAGGAGCGAAAGGATCAGCGCCAGCCAGAAAGGAAGGCCGATAGCGTTGAAGGCGAAGACCAGCACAGCGCCGAGGGTGACCATTTCCCCGTGGGCGAAGTTAGTCAGCCCCGTGGTTCCGAAGATCAGGGAAAGCCCCACGGACGCCAGCGCCAGCAAGAGCCCAAAGCTCAACCCCGCTACGAGCCGGTTGAGGAGGTTCTGGCCGAAGTCCTGCTGCTGGACCACGATCCCCTTACCGAAGGCGAAAATCACGGAGAGGTTAGAGGTCTGGCTGAACGTTACGCTGCGGGGGTTTTCCTGGCCGTCCGCGAGCTTGATGCCCTCTGGCAGGGTCGATTCGTCCAGCTCGATCTCATAAGTGCCTTGGACCGGGACCCCAATGCTCCAGGACCCGTTGGCCGCGGACTTGGCGGTCCCTTCGAAGTCCCCGCTCCTGGCCGTTATGGTGACGTCGGCGATGGGGGCGCGAGCGTCATCCCTTAGGAAGCCGCTGATGTTGTTCTGGAAGGTCGTAATCGACGGGGATGGTGTCGGAGACGGCGAAGTGGCCTGTGATGCCGGGGCGACGACGAGCAGTATTGCCACGACAGAGGCAAAGACGGCCCCTATCATTCTCAGCAATCCGCCCGGCCGTCTGTGCGGCAAGCCTTTGGGTGTACTTCTCAAGTTCAAATCCTCCACTTGGGTGGGGTGGCCAGGGGTGCGCCATTGCAACCGCTGCAAACGTCACGGGACGGATGGTGGTGTTTCTACGGGTTGGGGGCCTGATTGTGATATCCGTCACCGCGTGTGGTTTATGTTACAGCTCGTCAGGGGCAAATTTTAGACTGAGAGGAGGCCGTCCGGTAGCAATCGCATAACAACTGCATTACAGCTCTGGCGCCTTGGCGAAGTGTTCGCGAATCAACTTCTGTTGATCAACGGTATTCCGCAGGCGACGTCGTGGCTTGCGCGCGGCCCGCGAGGCGGGCGACTGTCCCTGCGGATGCATCACGGTTGCGTTTCGGCGCCGTGGACGGGGAACTTATTGGGGCGTGAGCGCGTAGATATTGGTAGCGTGGTTCGTAAATCACGACTCAACCCTTACTTGGAGGACACCAGCAATGGCACTTGGCGGAAACCCGATCTTCAACGGAAAGAATTTCCGTGGAGCAACGCAGGCACCGCGTGTCCCGCAGGCACCCTACGGACAGGCCCAGTACGGCCAGCAGCCTTACGGCCAGCGGGCTCCCGGCCAGGTCATGGATCCCCAGAACGGTTGGGGCCAGCAGCAGAACATGACCGATGAGCAGCTACGCCAGATGTACAACCAGCCGGCTGCAGGCCCCGCGGACACCGGCCGGATGACGTACGACGACGTCATCGTCAAGACAGCTGCCTGCCTCGGCGTCCTGTTGGCAGGTGCCGCAGTGACGATGTTCGTCAGCATGGGGCTCGCCAGCATCCTGATGATCGTCGGCGCACTGGGCGGCTTCGTCCTGGCGATGGTCAATACGTTCAAAAAGCAGCCCTCACCCGCCCTGATCCTGGCCTACGCCGGGCTCGAAGGCCTGTTCCTCGGCGGACTCACCCGCGTGCTCGACCTGATGTACCCGGGCGTCGGGCTGCAGGCTGTCATCGGTACGCTGTCTGTGTTCACGGTGACTCTGCTCCTGTTCAAGAGCGGCAAGGTGCGTGCCTCGCCCAAGGCTATGAAGTTCTTTATGATCGCCATGGTGGGTTACGGCCTGTTCTCCGTGGTCAACCTCGTGATGATGATGACGGGCCTGCAGACCGGGATGTTCGGAATGCGCAGCGGCATTATTGGTGTTGTCATCGGCATCCTGGCTATCGGTCTGGCCGCGTTCTCCCTGGTGATGGACTTCACGAGCATCGAAGCAGGTGTGCAGAGCGGTGCACCCCAGCGCTTCTCGTGGACCGCAGCCTTCGGCCTGACCGTCACCCTGGTCTGGCTCTACGTGGAGATCATCCGCGTCCTGGCCATCCTCCGCGGCGAGGACTGACAGCAGAACCCGGCCTCCGCCGTCGTAATTCCGACCAAATAGAAGAGGGCCCCGCCGATGCATTTCGCATCGGGTAGGGCCCTCTTTTTGCGGGTATCCGCGCTACGAAATGCGCATGGCTCCAGCCGCCGGGGTCACGGTGAAAATGTCAGGTGCCGTATAGCCCGCGTCCGAGAATGCACGCACGACGGCGGCGCGCACCTGCTGCTCCGATGTCACCGGGGTGAGCGCAATCGCTGCACCGCCGAAGCCGCCGCCAGTCATCCGGGCGCCGATTGCGCCGTTGGCGCGGGAGGTGGATACCGCCAGATCCAGCTCCGGGCAGGAGATCTCAAAGTCGTCCCGCATGGAAACGTGGCTGGCGTCCAGCAGGGCACCGATGGAACCCGGGCCCGCACTGGCCAACAGCTCCACGGTCTGCAGCACGCGGTCGTTTTCGGTCACGATATGGCGCACCCGCCGGTAAGTGACCTCGTCCAGGAGGCCGGCGGCCTCTTCCAGGTCCTCCAACCGGACGTCACGCAGTGCCTTGACGCCCAGAACCTCAGCGCCCAGTTCGCAGGACGCACGGCGGGAGGCGTAGCCGCCGTCGGAGTGTGAGTGGGAGACCTTGGTGTCGATGACCAGCATCACCAGTCCCGCGGGTTCTGCTTCGAAGGGAACCAGCTGAACGCTTTGGTCGCGGCAGTCCAGGAACACGGCGTGCCCCTTTGATCCCCGCAGCGACGCTGACTGGTCCATGATGCCAGTGGGTGCGCCGACAAAATCGTTCTCAGCGCGCTGCGTGGTCAGGACCATCTCCTCCGCCTCCAACCCGGCGCCCGTCAGGTCGTTGAGCGCCGAGATGACTGCGCACTCGATTGCGTGCGACGACGACAGGCCGGCACCCAGGGGAACGTTGGAATCAAGCAGCAGATCCACCCCGGGAACGGTGATGCCCTGCTGCTGCAGTGCCCACATGACACCGAGCGGATACTTCGTCCAGCCCTTGGCGGAAGCCGCGGCCAAAGAGCCGAGGTCGGCGGTGACCATGCCGTGGTCGCCGTAAGTGGATAGGAGCCTGACCGTGGAGTCCGGACGGACTCCGACAGCCACCCGTGCGGTCTTGTCGATCGCGAACGGGAGCACAAAACCCTCGTTATAGTCGGTGTGCTCGCCGATGAGGTTAACACGTCCCGGCGCCTGCCAGACGCCGTCGGGCAGCCTGCCGAACGCCTGCTCGAAACGGGCGGCCAGATCCGCCATGCCGGGCTGTGCCGTGCGCGGGTTCGCGGTGCCGGGTTTCGGCGGGCTGGCCAGCGGAGCAGTCAATGGGTCAGGGGAGGCGCTCACGCGTGTGCTCCTTCAGGCAGTGCCCCCAGAGGGGCGGGGGACGTTGGGGCAGGGGAATGGCTGGACGCCGGCACCACTACGGCACGGAGCCGCTCCGCGACGCTTTCCGGGGTGGTGTCGTTGATGAAGGCACCCATGGCGGCCTCGGAGCCGGCCAGGAACTTGAGCTTGTCCGCTGCCCGGCGGGGCGATGTCAGCTGGAGATGCAGGTAGCTGGCGGGGCGCAGGACGTCGTCAATAGGGGCCTGGTGCCAGGCTGAAATGTACGGTGTTGGCGTCGGATACAGCGCATCGAGCCGTTTGAGCAGGTCAAGGTAGACATGCGCCAGTTCGTCCCTTTCCTCCCCGCTCAAGGCGGCCAGGTCGGGTACCTGCCGGTGCGGCACCAGGTGGATCTCGAGCGGCCAGCGGGCAGCAAATGGCACGTAGGCGCTGAAGTTTTCGCCCTCCATCACCATTCTGCTCCCGTCCTCCCGTTCTGCCTGCAGCAGCGATCCAGTGAGCGTCTGGCGCCCGTCGGACCCATCATAGAACTTGCGTGCGGCCGCTCCGATGACCCCAGCGCGGGGTGTGACGTAAGGGTACGCATAGATCTGGCCGTGCGGGTGGTGAAGCGTGACGCCGATGTCAGCCCCGCGGTTTTCGAACGGGAACACCTGCTTGATCCCCGGCAGTTTGCTGAGGGCTTCGGTGCGGTGCGCCCACGCCTCTACAACAGTCCGGGCGCGCGACTCACTCAGGCCGCTGAAGGATCCCGTGTGCTCGGGCGTGAATGCCACTACTTCGCAGCGTCCGTAGGCGGGGCCCGCGGTGCCCCAGGCCGGCGCGGACGGCACGGATCCCACCGCCGGACCCAGCGACGGGAAGCGGTTTTCAAACACCACAACGTCGTAGTCGGGCGCAGGGATCTCGGAGGGGTTGTTCGGCGTGGTGGGGCAGATGGGGCACTGGTCGGCGGGTGGGAGGTGCGTGCGGGACTGCCGGTGGGCCGCGACGGCCACCCACTCGTCGGTGAGGGCATCGAACCGGACTTCGCCGGGCTCACCGCGCTCCGGCAGGGATCGGTGATCGGTGGTGGTGGACGCTGTGCGGGGTTGGGCGGTTGCGCCGTCGTCGAAATAGATCAGCTCCCGGCCATCGGCGAGCGTGGTGGTGGTGATACCTGTCATGGCGGGGTCCTTTGCGTGCTGGTGCCGGCAGATGGCGGGCGTCCGTTGCCTCGATTATCCCATATTCCGCTCAAAAAAGAATAGTTTCACACAAAAGATAACATTTACGGGAAAAGCCAGGCTGGCCGTGCCCCCTGTTACCGTGGTGCTCATGACTTCGAGTGCAACCCCGGACGCGGGCATTCCCGCCGGATTCCAGACCTACGCCACCGGCCGGCAGTACGAACTCCGCAGGGGTGACGCCTTGGCCGTTGTGACTGAGCTGGCGGCGGGCCTGCGGCTGTACAGCCGTGCCGGTGTCCTGCTCACCGAGACCTATGGGGACGCCGAGATTTCCCCCGGCGCCGCCGGGATCACTCTCGCGCCCTGGGCAAACAGGGTGGAGGACGGGGTCTGGTACCTCGATGGAAAGAAGCAGCAGCTGGACATCACGGAGGTTTCACGGAACAACGCCAGCCACGGACTGCTCCGCAACTCCGCCTACAGCCTGGTTGATGAATCGCGATACTCAGTGACCCTCGAGGCGACGGTCTACCCGCAGCATGGCTACCCCTTCCTGGTGCGGCACCGGGTCCAGTACCTTCTCGCTGAGAACCTTGGCCTGGAAGTCCGCCAGACACTGGTCAACGACTCCAGTGCCCCGGCGCCGTTCGTCCTGGGCGCCCACCCTTACCTGCGGCTGGGCGACGTGGACGTTGACCAGCTGACCCTGACCGTCGTCGCCGGCACCCGCCTGGTGGCGGACGAACGCCTGATCCCGCGCAGCGCGGAGCCCGTCAGCGGGGACAGTGACTTCCGCAGCGGCCAACGGCTGGGGGACCTCGAGGTCGACGTCGCCCTGACTGACCTGACGTTCGACGGCGGGGCGGCCCGCCATGTGCTCAGCGCACCTGACGGCCGCAGCGTCACCTTGTGGCAGGACGAATCCTGCGGCTACGTCCACATCTTTGTGACAACTGAACTGCCCGGTAGGCCCAAGGCGGTGGCCATCGAACCCATGACCGGTCCGGCCAACGCCTTCAACTCCGGTGACGGGCTGCGCTGGCTCCCGGCCGGGGAAGCGTTCACGATGGCCTGGGGGATCGAAGCTTTGCTGGGCGAGGCCGGGTAGCCGTTTCGCATAAGGGGTGGTGCTGAGGAAGTATTAGGCTATGACGCCAGCCGAGGACGCCACCCCATCCGATTCAACACCCACAGGCACTGGACCGGATACGGTCCGGCCAGTGGAAACTGTCGGCCCGGCTGGCGTGCGTGCAGACCGGGAGATTGAGCAGGACATTCCGTACGGTATCCGGATCGCTGCGTCGTGGGCCTGGCGGCTCGGCCTCATTCTTTTGATGTCCGGCGCCCTGATCTGGTTGCTCAGCCGGATCACCTTGCTGATTATCCCCGTCATGGTGGCCGCACTGCTGGCTGGGTTGCTGAGCCCCGTGGTGCGCTGGCTGCGGAGCCGGCGCCTGCCAAACGGCGCCGCGGTGGCCATCACGGTGGTGGGGTTCATTGGGGTGATTGTTGGCGCCTTGGCCTTGGTGGGACGCCAGTTGGCTTCAGGCTTTGGCGAATTGTGGTCCCAGGCGCTGACGGGCGTGAAGCAGATCCAGGACTGGCTGGCCGACGGACCCCTGCACCTCACGGCCGACCAGATCGACCAGTACCTTAAGGAAGCATCCACCGCACTCCAGGACAACAGCAGTAGCATCCTCAGCGGTGCATTGTCCTTCGGCAGCACCGCGGGACACTTCGCCGCGGGATTGGTGCTGGCCCTGTTCATCCTGATCTTTTTCCTGCTCGAAGGCGACAGGATCTGGGCCTTCCTGGTCCGCCTCCTCCCGAAAAAAGCGCGTGCGGCAACCTTCGGTGCCGGACGCAAGGGTTGGGCTTCCATGGTCAGCTACGCACGGATCCAGATGTTTGTTGCGTTTGTTGACGCCGTAGGGATCGGCGCCGGCGCAGCCATCATCGGTGTGCCGCTGGCCCTGCCGCTGAGTGTGCTCGTGTTCATCGGTTCCTTTATCCCGGTGGTGGGTGCCTTGGTGACCGGTGCCATCGCCGTGCTTCTGGCCCTGGTGGCCAACGGGCCGGTCAACGCCCTGATCATGCTGGGTATCGTCCTGCTGGTCCAGCAGCTGGAGAGCCACATCCTGCAACCCCTCGTGATGGGCAAGGCGGTGTCCCTGCATCCGGTGGCGGTGATCCTCTCGGTGGCGGCGGGTTCGTACCTTGCGGGTATCCCCGGCGCGCTGTTCTCAGTTCCCATCCTCGCCGTAGCAAACTCCGCGATTCGCTACATCGCGGCCAGAACGTGGGAACATGAACAGGTGCTGGCAACCCCCGGAGGGCCAGTGACGCCAGGCCCGGACCATGATGATTCCATCAGGGATGTCCGGTTGCCGGGCGGCAGGCCCAAGCGCGGCAAGGACGCCGCAGCCAGCACAGAATCAGCCAATCTGGACGCCCAGGCCTGAGCCAAGGCGCCGGAGCCGTATCCACCCAAGGAGAATAAGTCCGTGAACACCCTTGAAACCCTTCCCGTCACGCTGGACGATGTCCTGGAGGCGCAGAAGCTGCTCGAGGGGATTATCATGCGGACCCCGGTGGAATCGTCACGGGCGCTGGGCGGGATGGTAGGCGGCGACGTCTTCTTCAAGTGCGAAAACCTGCAGCGGGCCGGCTCCTTCAAGGTCCGCGGTGCCTACGTCCGGATGGCCAAGCTCTCGGCTGAGGAGAAAAAACGCGGTGTTGTGGCCGCGTCGGCCGGCAACCATGCCCAGGGCGTGGCCGTGGCTGCCAAGAGCCTGGGCATCAAAGCCCGCATCTACATGCCGCTGGGTGTAGCCCTTCCGAAACTGGCGGCCACCCGCAGCCACGGCGCAGAAGTCATCCTCCACGGGCACAACGTGGATGAGGCCCTCGCCGAGGCGCAGCGCTACGCCGACGAATCCGGCATGGTGTTTGTGCACCCCTTTGACAACGTGGATGTGGTGTCCGGCCAGGGAACCATCGGCCTGGAGATCCTCGAGCAGATCCCCAACGTAGACACCATCCTGATGGGTGTGGGCGGCGGCGGCCTGTTGGCCGGAGTCGCTGTAGCCGTCAAGGCCCGGGCCAGGGAACTTGGGCGGGAAATCCGCATCATCGGTGTCCAGGCCGAAAACGCTGCGGCATATCCGCCGTCACTCGCCGCCGACGCACTGGTTCCGCTGAAGAAAGTGTCCACCATGGCTGACGGCATCGCCGTGGGCCGGCCTGGACAACTGCCCTTCAGCATCATCCGCGAGCTCGTGGATGATGTTGTCACGGTCAGCGAGGATTCCCTCGCGCGGGCCCTGATCTTCCTGCTGGAACGGGCCAAGATGGTGGTGGAACCCGCCGGGGCGGTTGGCGTTGCCGCCTTGATGGACGGCAAAATCGAGAACCCCGGAACCACGGCCGTAATCCTGTCCGGCGGCAACATCGATCCGATGCTGATGCTTAAAGTCATTCAGCGGGGCCTGTCCGCCGCCGGGCGCTACATGACAGTTCGGATGATGCTGGACGACCGGCCGGGCTCGCTGGCCACCATCGCCCGCATCATCGCCGAAAACGATGCGAACGTCACGGGCCTGGACCACACCCGTGTTGGCGGCTCTATCAGCATGGGCGACGTTTCCATCACCGTGAACCTGGAAACCAAGGGCCACGAACATTGTGAGCAGGTCCTCGGCGCCCTGCGTGCCGAGGGCTTCCAGCCCATTGTGGTGCATTAGGAGCAGCATGCTTGACGCGATGGGGGACGGAAAGCCGCGGGACCGGGAAACCACAGCCTCGCGGGCGAAGGGCGGTCTCTTGGTGGCCGGCGGCTTTGTGGCCCTGCTCTTTGTGATCGAACTGTTCAACATGCTGACCCTGCACGCCTTGAACCGGACCTTCGGGCTCCGGCCGCGGACAGCTGACGGGTTGCTGGACATCCTGACGTTCCCGCTGCTCCACGCCAACCTGAACCATCTGCTGTCCAATGCCCTGCCCCTGGTTGTCTTCGGCTTCCTGGTGTTCCTGTCCGGCGTGCGGGTGTTCCTGACTGCCCTGGGATCCAGCTGGCTGGGCTCCGGGCTGACCGTGTGGCTGATTGGCGACGGCGGCATCACCGTTGGCGCCTCCGGCCTGGTTTTCGGGTTGTTCGCCTTCCTCCTGGTGCGGGGTTTCTTCAACCACAGCTGGCGGCAGATCCTGCTCGCCGTGGTGCTGTTTATGGTCTACGGCGGCATCCTGCTGGGTGTGTTGCCGATCATGGGAAGCTACATCTCCTGGCAGGCGCATCTTGGCGGGGCGGCAGGAGGAGTTGTCGCTGCCCTGTTGCTGCGCCCCAAGCACGCAAAAACGCCGGCCCCCTGACGGGAGCCGGCGTTTGGCCAGGCCTGCCGGGCCTAGCGCGCTAAGTGTGACGCGTTAGCCTGCGTAAGGCTTGGCGGAGATGATTTCCACCGTGATGTCCTTGCCGTTCGGCGCAGTGTAGCTGAGCTTCGCGCCCTCTTTGTGGCCGACGATCGCGGCGCCGAGGGGTGACTTCTCGCTGAACACGTCCAGGTCAGAATCACCGGCGATTTCGCGGGACCCCAACAGGAAGGTCTCTTCGTCGCCTGCGATCCGGGCCACAACGAGCATGCCGGGCTCGACGATGCCGTCGTCAGCGGGCGATTCGCCTACGTGGGCATCGCGCAGAAGGGCGGTCAGCTGGCGGATCCGGGCCTCGATCTTGCCCTGCTCTTCCTTGGCAGCGTGGTAGCCGCCGTTTTCCTTCAGGTCGCCCTCTTGCCGGGCAGCTTCAATCTTCTGGACAATCTCCGCACGGCCAGGGCCGGAAAGGTGGTCCAGCTCTGCCTTCAGGCGGTCAAAAGCTTCCTGGGTGAGCCAGGCTGCAGGCGCGCTGTTGGTGGTAGACACGGACTTCTCCTAATGGTCATACATGCAAAAGACCCCGCAACGGTGGCCACTTGTGGAACTCAGCAACCAGCTCAGCGGGGTAAAGGTATTGACCCATTGTAGTCAATACTCTGGACATACCCAACCGGGATGGGGCACAGATCACATGGTGCTACGTCCCGGCGCCCGGAATCCAGCAGTCGTCCACGACGCCGGAAACGGACAAGGACTCCGTCCGCAGGGTCACGCGCTGCGAAACTGTCCTGCCGCCGTCGGCCGTTCCGTTAGCTTCTCCGGGCGGGATGTCCACCACTTTCCAACCCACCACGGCGAACTTGGAGTCGAGGGCCTTCGCGGCGCACTTGACGGCCGTTCCCGGGTCCCTGGTGACCTGGAAATCAACCTCTGCCGCAGTGGCATCAACGGTGCTGAAACCGACGTCCTTGAAAGTCACGTCGGAAACGGCTGAGGACGTGGAGACCCAGGCCATAAACCCCACTCCGGCCGCCAGGGCCGCTATGGCGATGCCACGTTTGACCGCACGGGTGAGGGGCTGCTTTTTACTGCCATAACGATTGGCTAGGCTAGTGTCTGCAGGCGGGGACACGGCGGGCTGATCCTGGGTAGTCACCAGTCCAGTTTAGTTCGGTTCCAGGCCGTGGCCGTCCGGTCCGGGTCAGCACCCCTCCCTCGCACAGCTATCCCGTCCGTCCAGTCATGCAGTCCCTTCAAGTCCAGTGGCCGTCACAACAGCCGCAGAAGAATAAGGAGCCGTCCCCGATGACAGCGTCCACCCATACCCCGGCAACGCTGCGGCTGCTAGCCGTTCATGCGCACCCGGACGACGAGTCCAGCAAGGGCGCGGCGACCATGGCCATGTACGCTGCAGCCGGAGTGGAAGTCATGGTGGCCACCTGCACCGACGGATCCCGCGGCGACATCCAGAACCCTGCCGTGGAAGGCGAGCCGCGTCCCAAACGGGACATGGCCGGGGCGCGCCGACTGGAAATGGACCAGGCGGCCAAGGTGCTTGGCATCCAGCAGCGCTGGCTGGGATTCACGGACTCCGGGCTGCCCGAAGGTGATCCGCTGCCGCCGCTGCCGGCCGGGTCCTTCGCCGTCCAGCCGCTGGAGCGCGCCGCGGCGCCGCTGGTGCGGCTGGTCCGGGATTTCAAGCCGCAGGTGATCGTCAGCTACGACGAAAACGGTGGCTACCCGCACCCGGACCACATCATGGCGCACCGGGTGGCAGTGGAGGCATTTGCGGCTGCGGGTGATCCGGACAGGTATCCGGACGCCGGAGCCGCTTGGGAACCCAGCAAGCTCTACTACGACAGGGCCTTCAGTCCGGACCGGTTCCGCGCATTGCATTTTGCCCTGGAGGAAGCAGGCCTGCAGTCCCCGTACGCCCAGCGGCTTGCCGCCTGGCTGGAAACGGACGCGGAGGGCCACACCCCGCCGCGGGGTGCCCATGCCACCACCACGCAGATCGACTGCGGGGACTTTTTTGAGGCCCGCGACGACGCCCTCCGCGCGCACCGCACGCAGGTGGATCCGCTGGGGTTTTTCTTTGCCGTGTCCGCCGAGATGCAGCGCCGCGTGTGGCCGTGGGAAGACTACTCCCTGATCGAGTCCAGGGTCCCCGCAGAATTGCCTGAAAAGGACCTTTTCGCCGGGCTAAGATAGAGGTGGCAGCATATTCTATGCCGTGTAGAAAAGCAGTGGGCTGGTCCCGGTCCCCGCGGACCCGCCTCCGGAATCCCCGGCCGGCTGCCCATCAGTTTCCACAGAAGGTTTGAACAGTGCATCACTTGCTCCTCGCCCTGACCACCACGCCCTCACCGCTGCCGACGCCCGGCCTGCGTGAGGGCATCTCCGAGGACCAGATCACCCCTGGGCTGTGGGGCTTCATCATGACGGCTTTCTTTGTGCTGGCAACCACGCTGCTGATTGTGGACATGGTCCGCCGCATCCGCCGTGTCCGCTACCGCGCGCAGGCGGAAGAACAGCGCCAGGCAGCGGCCGAGGCCGCGGACATTGAAGCGGCCGACGACCACGACGGCCTCGTTGCTGCCGGGGAGCCGGATGCTGGGGTCGGCGAGGCTGGCCTCGAAGGAAACGGGCAGGGCCAGTCCGCAGATCGGTCCCGGCCCCGCGACTAAAGCGGGCCGAACTCCCGCGCACCCGCCGGGCCCCGCCAATTCACCGGTCGGGCCAGTTCCACGGATCCCGCCCGGTCAACTCAGGACGGCGATGGCGATCGCCGTAAAGTGTGCCGCGAACGCCAGGACTGTCAGTGCGTGGAAGAGTTCGTGGAAGCCGAAGTGCTCGTAGCTGAAGTTGGGCTTCTTGAGTGCGTAGAACACTGCGCCGGTGATGTACAGGATTCCGCCCACACAGATCAGAACGGCCGCTGGGACGCTGGCCGCGAAGAATTCGGGCAGGTAGAACAGTGACCCGCAGCCAAGGGCAATGTAGATCGGCACGTACAGCCAGCGCGGGGCGTCCGTCCACAGCAGCCTGAACAGCACGCCGAGGATGGCCCCGGACCAGATTACCCAGAGCAGCAGGACCGCCTTGGGTTGCTCCAGGAGCGACCAGGCCAAGGGTGTGTAGCTGCCGGCGATGACCAGCATGATGTTGGTGTGGTCCAGACGCTTGAGCACAATCTTTACGCCGGGTGACCAGTTGCCGCGGTGGTAGATGGCACTGATGCCAAATAGCAGGACGCCAGTGGCGGCGTAGATGGCCGAGGTGATCTTCCGGTCCGTAGTGGGGGCGAGGACCACCAAGACGATCCCTGCGGCCAGGGCCAGCGGCGCCGTGACGGTATGGATCCACCCGCGCCACTTGGGTTTGATCATCAGGAGCTCGGCCAGCCGGACGGCTGCGTCGTCCAGGGGGCTGTGGCCGTGGTCCGCGGAGGGCGCGCGGGGGCCGTCAGGAGTCTGGCTGTTCATGGGTTCAGAATATCCTCTGTTTGCCTAAGTTACTCATGGGTAACGATCATTGCAGGCCAGCCGGGCACATCCCGGCACACCCGCCCCGGTCCCGGACGGTAGCCTAGGATGTGCAATGCCGTCGAACAGCAACGGAAGTCAGGTGAGTCTCCCCGTGGAATTGCCCGGGTTCCTTTATGGCTTCTACGAGAGGCGGCTGCTCAGCGAGCTTGCCGGCGGCCGCATTCCCAAGCACATCGGCGTGATGGTGGACGGCAACCGCCGCTGGGCCAAGCAGTTCAATGCACCCACCAGCCAGGGACACCAGGCCGGCGCGGACAAGATCCATGAATTCCTCGGCTGGTGTCAGGAACTTGGGGTCAAGGTGGTCACGCTGTACATGCTGTCCACGGACAACATGAGCCGGTCCAGCGAGGAGCTGGATCTTCTGATGGGGATCATTGCCAACACCCTGGACCGCCTGGACGAGGACGCGAACATCTCGGTCCACGCCATGGGTGCCCCCGAGCTCCTGCCCGACTACCTGGCGGAACGGCTCAATAAGCTCACAGCACGCACACCGGTACGCGAAAAGATCCATGTCAACGTTGCGGTGGGCTACGGCGGACGCCGCGAGATCGTCGACGCCGTGCGGGAGCTGCTTCACGACGCCGTCGCAAAGGGCTCGGACATTTCGGCACTCGCTGACACTCTGTCCGTCGACGATATTTCCCGTTTCCTGTACACGCGTGGCCAGCCGGATCCGGACCTGGTCATCAGGACGTCCGGGGAGCAGCGGCTGTCAGGGTTCCTGATGTGGCAAAGTGCCTACAGCGAGTTCTACTTCTGCGAGGCGTTGTGGCCCGCTTTCCGCAAAGTGGACTTCCTTCGCGCCCTGCGGGACTATGCCGGCCGGCAGCGGCGCTTCGGCACCTGACCCGTCAGCTCCGTTCACGCGGAATTCACACGGCCGCAACAGGAATCGCCGACAGATGAAGCCGGAAATTAGTTGCTATGGAATTACGTTGTAGCTATCAGCAGGCAAAACCGCCGGCTGATCGGGGAGGCCAGTACATGGAGCGAAGTTTCGCACCGGTTGTATGGGAGGCCGTGCCCGGCCTCCAGGCCGAGCCGCCTCACCAATAACAATTCCGGGCTTGCCCGGGGCTGGAGTCGATGTGGCTATTTCTGAGCAACTGCCCGAGGCCGTTCTTGACCAGGGACAGAAAGCTACCTCTCGCACCACGCGAGCTACCTCAAACACCGGTGCAGCAGACGAAAACTCTGCGGCCGGTTTTGCTGTCTCCGGAAGGGACGCCACCATCAGCAGCTTCGTCATTGACACCTCCGTCCTGCTCTCGGATCCACGGGCGCTGTTGCGCTTCGCCGAGCACGAGGTCATTGTTCCCATCGTTGTTATCACCGAACTTGAGGGGAAACGGCACGACCCCGAGCTGGGCTACTTTGCACGCAAGGCGCTCCGGCTGCTCGATGACCTCCGGGTGAAACACGGTGGCCTGAGCCGGCCCATACCCATCGGCGATCAGGGCGGCACCCTGCTGGTGGAGCTGAACCACATTTCTGCTGACGTACTTCCCTTGGGATTCCGCAGTGGTGACAACGACAGCCGCATCCTTGCTGTTGCCAAGAACCTGGCCAATGAAGGCCGCAACGTCACGGTGGTTTCGAAGGATCTCCCCATGCGGGTCAAGGCCTCCGCGATGGGACTTACTGCCGACGAATACCGCAACGAGCTCGTGAAGGATTCGGGTTGGACCGGTGTTGCGGAGGTGGAAGCCAGCGACGACGAAATTTCCACCCTGTACGGCCACGAGCCGGTCTTCATCCCCGCAGCCGCGGAAATGCCGGTCAACACCGGGCTGGTGATCCTCTCCAACCGGGGCTCAGCCCTGGGCCGGGTAGGCGCCGACAAGCAGGTGCGGCTGGTCAAGGGGGACCGGGACGTATTCGGGCTCCACGGACGGTCGGCCGAACAGCGGCTCGCCCTCGACATGCTGATGGATCCCGCCGTCGGGATTGTTTCGATCGGCGGACGCGCCGGCACTGGAAAATCCGCGCTGGCCCTGTGCGCCGGCCTGGAAGCGGTGCTGGAACGCCGCGAACACCGGAAGGTGATCGTCTTCCGGCCGCTCTACGCCGTGGGCGGCCAGGAACTCGGCTACCTGCCCGGCTCGGAGTCGGAAAAGATGGGCCCTTGGGCTCAGGCGGTCTTTGACACGCTCGGCGCCCTGGTCAGCCAGGAAGTCGTGGAAGAAGTCATAGACCGTGGCATGCTGGAAGTCATGCCGCTGACCCACATCCGCGGCCGCTCCCTGCACGACGCCTTCGTGATCGTCGACGAGGCCCAGTCGCTTGAGAAGAACGTCCTTCTCACCGTGATGAGCCGCATCGGCCAGAACTCCAAGATCGTCCTTACCCACGACGTCGCCCAGCGTGACAACCTACGCGTCGGCCGGCACGACGGTATCGCCGCCGTCGTTGAAACCCTGAAAGGACACCCGCTCTTCGGCCACATCACCCTGACCCGCTCCGAACGCTCCCCGATCGCAGCCCTGGTAACAGAACTGCTGGAGGGCGCCGAAATCTAGCCTCTCGGTGTGTGAAGGGCCGTGGTCCGGTTCGTCGGACCACGGCCCTTCTCCGTCGCTTAGACACAGCGCAAAGGGGCCCCATCGGTCGCGGGCGACCTCCGGGACCCGATGCGCCGCGATGCGCTCCTACGAGAAGGTCCGGGGCCCGACTTGGTGCTCCTGAGCCTCCCTCAGCCGACGCCGAGGAACTTGGCTGCTGCTTCGTGGCCCTTGACTTGGAGGGTCCAGTCGGGGCGTTTGAAGGTTGCGGGGGTGAGGCGGACTTTTTGGACTTCCACGGCCTTGCCGCCCCAGGAGTGCCTGTAGACGCCGTTGAGTTCGTAGCCGAGTGAGCGGGACACGCCCAGGGAGGCGGCGTTCCAGGCGGCGGCTTCGGACTCGGCCACTTCGGCGCCGAGCCAGTCGAACGCGTAGAGCGCGACGGCGGCGCGCATCTCTGTGCCGAGCCCCTGGCCGTGGAGGGACTGCTTGAGCCATGAGCCGGTGCTGACGGTCTTGAGGGTGGCGAAGTCCTTGGCTCCGATGTCCTGGCAGCCGATGAATTCGTCCTGGTACCAGATGCCCAGGAGCAGGGTCCAGTCCTCGGGCGTAGCCTGGCCGCGGCAGCGCCAGTACCACTGCGCCATGTTGTGCCCCAGAGTTTCCGCCGGCAGCTCTGTCCAAGGGGTGCTGAAGGGGTTCCGGCCGGGTTCGTGGACCCCGCTCGCCGCGGCTGCAACCGCGGCTGGGATGTCCGCGTCAGCGATGGGGCGCAGCACGAGGCGCGGTGTGGTCAGCTCGAGGCCGAAGAGGGGCCAGATGGAAGTCAGCGCGGTCATCAGGGAAGCCTAGCCCAGGGCGGGCCACGGAGCCTGTCAACCGCCGGTGAAGGCCGGAGGAGGAACTGTGATCAGGTCCGGATGTCCCAGCTGATATGGCGGCGTACGTCCGTAAGGTTCATGGACTCGGCCACGAACAGGTCGTCCAGCATGTATTCGTCCACGGCGAGGATCCGGATCCAGTGACCATAATCCGGGGTGGCCGCTTCAAGCGACTGGGTGGCAACGCAGACGCCGGTCTCCAGGTCGATCCGCACGCGGTTGCTGCCGGGCAGGCAGAGCGAAGCGGCAGGATCCGCAGGACGGTAGGACGCCGAAGGCGTCACAATTGCCTCCAGTGCCGGCCGGCCGTCGTGATCCACGCGGCTAACAGCATTGACCTCCACGGCGTTCGTCCCAGGAAACTCGATCGGGACAGGAGCGCTCCCGGCGAGTTCCACGGGATCCAGGGCGGCCGAGAAGCGGCCGTTTCCGAAGCCAGGCTCGCCGTATGCGGCCTCCGGACGGCGCCTGACCAGGCCGCCGTCGTCGTAAACGGGCGCAACCAGGTGGGGCGGCAACAGCCAGGACTTCCGGGTGGCGCTGACGTACAACCCGTCCTTGGAATCGTTGATCCCGGTGGTGCTGTGGAGGACAAGCCGGTCAGCGGTTTCCAGACGAAGCGCACCGGGCCGGCGGAGCCAAGCGCGGACCATCGGTGCGGACGGGTCGGGGACGTCGGAAAACGGTTCATCCCAGTATTCAAAGCGCAGTGACTGCCACTTCCAGGGGGACGACCGGCAAAGGTTCGGGAACATGGTGCTCAGGTCCGCAGCGGCGGCACTGCCCCCCGGATGCGGCCGGCGCCTAGTGTCCCATGTCGACATATCCACAGTTTACGCGTGGGCTCTGCGGTGCGGCGCGCGAATCCAGTAGCATCCGAGAGGTGATCCGACGACTCGATGGACTGTGGGACGCCACCCCGCTGGCGTTCTGGCTGGTGCTGGCTGCATGTGCCTACTTTATTGTGATGGCCGTCCGGCTGACGGTGATCGACGTGCGCCATCATTTGCTGCCGAACCGGATTGTCTTCCCGTCCTACGGCGTGGCCGGGGTCCTGCTGCTCGCGGCGGCCTTGGTGCACGTGATTGCCGGTCCTGCCGCGCTCCTGGGGTCCCCTGACGGGGCTGCCGAGCTCCTGGGAATCCCGGCGCTGCGCATCCTGGCCGGTGGAGCGGCTCTCTGGGCCTTCTACTTCGTCCTGCGAATGGTTTACCCGCCCGGCATGGGCTTTGGCGACGTGAAGCTGGCCGGGGTCCTGGGGATGTACCTGGGCTATCTCGGCTGGGCGCACCTTTTTGCCGGGACCTTCGCCGCTTTCCTGCTGGGGGGCCTGTGGTCGATTGCCTTGCTGGCGGCCCGCCGCGGCACTTTGAAATCCTCCATCCCGTTTGGCCCGTTTATGCTCGCCGGCGCCGCTGCCGCCATGCTGCTGCCTGCCTGACGCGGTCCGTAGTGCCCTGCCAGTTCGCGCGGCCAGTGCCGCAATCGGCCGCTAGGCTGGCAGAATGCCTGCTCCTGATTACGTCCTCAAGCTCCGCGAAAAAATCGGCCATGACCCGCTGTGGGTCCCGGGTGTCCGCGGGGTGGTCCTTGACGACTCCGGCCGTGTTCTCCTGGCCCGTCGCGCCGACAACGGCCACTGGGCACTGATCAGCGGCATGCTCGACCCGGGCGAACCACCAGCCCGGGGACTCGTGCGTGAAATCTTCGAGGAAACCGCGGTGGTGGCGGAGGCAGAACGGGTTGTCTCGGTGGGCACCGTAGGACCGTTCACCTATCCCAACGGCGACGTTTGCGAATTCCTGGATGTGGTGTTCCGTTGCCGGTATGTCTCAGGAACGGCACGCGTCAACGACGACGAGTCGCTGGATGTCGGATGGTTCAGCCTGGACGGCCTCCCTGAGCTGATGCCGGGCCACCTCACCAGCATCCACCGTGCCTTGTCGCCGGAGGGCGCGGCTCACTTCGAGCCGTGACCGGAGCAGCTCTTCGGTGACATACAACAGGGGCGCCGCGACCCCCAAGGTCGCGGCGCCCCTGCAGGCTATGGTTGCGGCGTCCGCCGCTTCGGCTTACAGCCGTACGACGTCGGTCAGCGGCGCTGGGAGGCCAGCTCGCCGTCGTCGTCCTTGAGGCTGTCCGGGGCGCCGGCGACGGCGGGCTCCTTCAGCGTCCCGTCCTTCAGCAGGGCAAGGTGCTCTGCCTCCAGCCGTTCCGCCTGCTCGCCGCCGATGGCCTCGCCCCGGGCCACCATGCCGGCGGTGTCCGAGAGCGGGATCTGCTTCAAGGTGATGGCCAGGATCAGCGCGACGGCGATGAACGGCACCAAGTACCAGAAGACCGGCGCCAGCGAGTCCGCGTAGGCGTTCACGATTGCGTCGCGCAGCTGGTCCGGCAACTGGCTCAGGGCCTGCGGATCCAGGGTGCTCGTGGACTGCGACGCCTGTTCCGCGGATGCTCCGGCGCCGGTGAACGCGTTCGTCAGCGACTCCGAAAGCCGGTTGGTGAAAATCGCGCCGAACACTGCCACGCCCAGGGACGCACCGACTTCGCGGAAGTAGTTGTTGGTGCTGGTTGCCGTGCCGATCTGATCGGCGGGGACAGAATTCTGCACCACCAGGACGATGACCTGCATGATCGATCCCAGTCCTGCGCCGAACACGAACAGCTGGACGCAGATGACCCAGATGGGCGTTTCGGCGGTCAGGGTGGTCAGCCACAGCATCGCCGCGATGGTCAGGGAGGCACCGAGGATGGGGAACATTTTGTACTTGCCGGTTTTAGAGATCCGGATCCCCGAGTAGATGGCCATGCCCATGAGGCCCACCATCATGGGCAGCATCAGAAGCCCGGATTCAGCGGCAGAGGTCCCGGAAGACATCTGCAGGAAGGTGGGGACAAAGGCGATGGCGGCGAACATGCCCAGGCCGAGTGTAAAGCCGATGGCCGTGGCGTTGACGAAGATCCGGTTCTTGAAGAGGCTGAGCGGGATGATGGGATCCTCCGCGCGGCGTTCCACCATCACGAAGGCTGCGGCGGAGATGAGCATTCCGGCGCCGAAGGCCCACGTCAGCGGTGAATCCCAGCCCTCATCCTTCTTGCCGCCGAAGTCGGTGAAGAAGATCAGGCAAGTGGTGGCTGCGGACAGCAGGATCACGCCCAGGATGTCGATCCGCTTCTCGGCCTTCTTGTTCGGCAGCGTCAGCGTGAACCAGGCTGTGACGAACGCGGCGATGCCGATGGGGATGTTGATGTAGAAAGCCCATTCCCAGGTCATGTGGTCCACGAAGAATCCGCCGAGCAGCGGGCCGGCCACGGCGGAGAGGCCGAAGATGGCGCCCAGGGGACCCATGTATTTGCCACGGTCCTTCGCAGGAACGATGTCCGCGATGATGGCTTGCGAGAGGATCATCAGGCCGCCGCCGCCCAGGCCCTGAATGGCTCGGAAAATGACGAAGCCCCAGAAATCGGTGGCCAGGGCGCAGCCCACGGACGCAAGGGTAAACAGGGCGATGGCTACAAGGAACAGGTTCCGGCGGCCCAGGACGTCACCGAACTTGCCGTAGATGGGCATCACGATGGTGGTGGCCAGCAGGTAGGCGGTGGTAATCCAGGCCTGGTGCTCTACGCCGCCGAGCTTACCCACGATGGTGGGCATGGCGGTGGAGACGATGGTCTGGTCGAGGCTGGAGAGCAGCATGCCGGCAATAAGCGCCGAAAAGATGATCCAGATGCGTTTCTGGGTCAGCAGCAGCGGGCCTGCTGCTGCCTTAGGGCCGACGGTAGTGGTCATGATGATCCTTCGGAGGTGGTGGGGAGCTTCTGCGCGAACAGGGATTTGAGGGCCTGGGCGTCTTCGAGGAGTAGTTCGGGGAAACTGCGGATGTTCGAGGCCGAGAAGTAGGTTTCGTGCGCGTGGTGGGCTACAGCGGTGATCGCTGTGACGGCCATGACCACCACAGGGTGATCGGCGGGGACGCCTTCACGTTGGGCGATGAGCTGGCGGGACGCGGCCTCACGTTCGGCGCTGATGCCGACGATCTTTGCCACCAGCTGGGGCTCTTTCTTGATGGCGGCGATGAGCTGGCGGACATCGGTCTCTGACTCCGAGTCCACTTTCGACGCCCAGATGTCCAGGGTGAGCTGGATGAGGTCGGCCAGCAGGGACTCGGAAATGGTTCCTGGTTCTCCGCCGCCGGCCAGGAAGTCGGCCATGAGTTCGCCGGGGTGCTCGTCGTCGTGGTGGCCGAGGATGGCGTCTTCCTTGGTGGGGAAGTAGTTGAAGAACGTGCGGCGGGAGATTCCCACCTCTTCGCAGACCTCTTCCACCGTGAAGCCGTTGAGTCCTTTGGCTGCGGTCAACGAGCGCGCGGCGGCGGTGACGGCCTGGCGCGTCTGCTGGCGCTTGCGTTCCCGGAGGCCGCCGTCGATGTTTGCACTATTATCCACAAAGTAAAGTTTTGCACTAAATCATCAGGAGTGCAAAAAGAATGCAGGCCCACGAACGACGGCGGCCGGCGCCTTCCGTGGGGAAGGTGCCGGCCGCCGTCGTGCTTTACGTAATTAGGCCTTGTGCGGCGGACGTGTCATGGACATAACGTCCAGGGCAGTATCGAGCTGCTCTTCGGTGACCTCGCCGCGCTCCAGGAAGCCCATGGCGACGACGGTCTCACGGATAGTGAGCCCCTCGGCCACGGCCTTCTTGGCGATCTTCGCCGCGTTTTCGTAGCCGATGTACTTGTTCAGCGGCGTCACGATCGAAGGGGAGGCCTCGGCCAGGAAGCGGGCGCGCTCCACGTTCGCGGTGATGCCGTCGATCATCTTGTCCGCCATGACCCGGCTGGTGTTTGCCAGCAGGCGGATGGACTCAAGCAGGTTGGCGGCCATCACGGGGATGCCGACGTTGAGCTCGAAGGCGCCGTTGGTGCCGGACCAGGCGATGGCGGTGTCGTTGCCGATGACCTGGGCGCAGACCATGATGGATGCCTCGCAGATGACGGGGTTGACCTTGCCCGGCATGATCGAGGAGCCCGGCTGGAGGTCCGGGATGGCGATTTCGCCGAGGCCGGTGTTGGGGCCGGAGCCCATCCAGCGGAGGTCATTGTTGATCTTCATGAAGGAGATCGCGATGTTGCGCAGCTGGCTGGAGCCTTCGATGAGGCCGTCGCGGTTGGCCTGGGCTTCGAAGTGGTCGCGGGCTTCGGTCAGCGGAAGGCCGGTGTCCGTGGCGAGCAGTTCGATGACGCGCTCCGGGAAGCCTGCCGGGGTGTTGATACCCGTACCCACCGCGGTGCCGCCAAGCGGAACTTCGGCAACACGGGGGAGTGCTGCGTTGATGCGCTCGATGCCGTAACGGACCTGGGCTGCGTAGCCGCCGAACTCCTGGCCGAGCGTCACCGGGGTGGCGTCCATGAGGTGCGTGCGGCCGGACTTGACGACGTCCTTGAACTCCACGGCCTTGCGCTCCAGCGACTCGGCCAGGTAGCCGAGCGCCGGGATGAGGTCGTTGATCAGGGCCGAAGAGGCGGCAACGTGGACCGAGGTGGGGAAGACGTCGTTGGAGGACTGCGAGGCGTTGACGTGGTCGTTCGGGTGGACAATTTTGTCACTGCCGGCGGCCTTTAGAGCGCGGGTGGCGAGCTCGGCCAGGACCTCGTTCATGTTCATGTTCGAGGACGTGCCGGAGCCGGTCTGGAAAACGTCGATGGGGAAGTCGCCGTCGTACTTGCCGGCAGCTACCTCATCGGCGGCCGCAGCGATCGCCTTGGCCAGCTCGCCGTCGAGCACCCCAAGTTCTGCGTTGGCCTGGGCGGCCGCCTTCTTTACCCGGGCGAGCGCCTCGATGTGCGCGCGCTCCAGGGTCTTGCCGGAGATGGGGAAGTTTTCAACTGCACGCTGCGTCTGTGCACGGTACAGGGCGTTCACGGGGACGCGGACTTCGCCCATCGTGTCGTGTTCAATGCGGAATTCTTCAGTGGAAGTCATGGGGCTAGCTTAGGGCGATTCGGGGCCCGGACTAAAACCGTGAACCGCATGCTACGGGCATCGAATCCGGCCGGACCTAGACGTCGCCGATCCCGGAAACCACGTTCGCCCGGCCCTCGGCGAGGCTGTAGGAGAGGCCGATCACCGCGGCGCGGCCGTTCTCGATTGCGGCGGAAATCACACGGGAGCTGTCCACCAGGCGCTGGGACGTCTGCTTGACGTGCTCCACCACCATGTCGTTCACCTCGTGCTCGCCGTTCCGCATGGACGTCAGTACCGAGGGCGTGATGCGCTCCACCAGGTCTCGAATAAAGCCCACCGGCATGTTGCCGGTGTCCACTGCGGACTTGGTGGCACTGACGGCTCCGCAGCTGTCATGCCCCAGCACCACGAGCAGCGGAACCCCCAACACACTGATGCTGTACTCCAGGGAGCCCAATACGGCGTCGTCAATCACTTGGCCGGCGGTGCGCACCACAAAGGCGTCCCCCAGGCCCAGGTCGAAGATAATCTCCGCCGCGAGCCGGGAGTCCGAGCAGCCGAAGATCACGGCAAACGGGTGCTGGTTCTCCACCAGCGAAGACCGGCGGGACGCGTCCTGGTTCGGGTGCGACGATTCGCCGGCAACAAAACGTTCGTTGCCTTCGCGCATGCGGCGCCAGGCAAGGGCAGGGGTGAGATAGGTAGCCACGGGATTACTTTACGGGGCTGTGCTGGGTGACTGTGAAACTGTGACGGCCGGGTTGGCATCCATGGACTGCACGACGGCGGTGGCGAGTTCGGCGAATTCGTCCAGCTGTGCGCTTCCCGTCAGGACAACGGTGGTTCCGCGGTAATTCAGCACCATGCTCTTCTCGCCTTTGCCGGTGTCACGCAGCTCCCACTCCTGTCCGCCGGCCGCGCGCGTTCCCGTCACGGGAGCGCTCTTGGTCTGCTGGACGAGCCAGGTGGGGTTGGACTGGCTGGTCTGGACCAGGCCGATGAAGGAATCCTTCGGGGTCAGGTAGCCAACTTCCCAGGTGGGAACGCCGCTGCCGCTGCCGGACTCCCATCGTGCGTAGTTGGAGGTAAACGACTTGCCGGTGTCCGGTGTCACCGGTGTGAATCCCGCCACATCCGTGGCGTTCCGGGCCACGGCACTGACATCGATGTCCGGGCGGAATCCCTCGCTCTTGGGGAGGGGATTCATCAGGATCACGGGCAGGAAGGCGGCGATGCTGACCACCAAGGCAACGATCATGCCGATCACGGAGGCATTGGCGCGTTTTGCCGCTGCGGCCGGGATCACTGGGCGGACGGGGGCTGGTTCGGCCGTCCCTGCGCCGTCGCCTTCAGCTCCGGAGTCGGAGGGGTCGGGCCCGGGACTGGTCTTTTCCTGCATTTCACTCACCCCTCTATAGTCGCCCATGTTCAGGCGCAACTCACAGCCGGAGGATTGCCCGAGACGGAAGGCCCATGTTGCAGGGCTGCGTCATGCCACGCTTCTTAGGCGCCGCCACGACTATGATCAGTACCAGAGGAATCACCGCACCGGCTGAATCCGGCCGCGCGGGTCCAATGATCGCCACTCGAAGAAGAGGTTCACGTGTCACCAGCGCCTATGACCCAGCAGTACTCCACGATTTCCCCCTCCCTGGCCGTGGGCATCGACGAGCCAGACCGCAACCTCGCCCTTGAGCTTGTCCGCGTCACCGAAGCTGCGGCCATCGCCGGCGGCCACTGGGTTGGTTTCGGCGACAAGAACAAAGCCGACGGCGCGGCCGTTGACGCCATGCGCTCCTTCCTTCACTCGGTCCACTTCAACGGCGTTGTGGTCATCGGCGAAGGCGAAAAAGACGAAGCCCCGATGCTGTTCAACGGCGAGCACGTTGGCGACGGCACCGGTCCTGAGTGCGACGTTGCTGTTGACCCGATCGACGGCACGCGCCTGACCGCCCTTGGCATCAACAACGCCCTGGCAGTCCTCGCCGTGGCTGAGCGCGGCTCCATGTTCGATCCGTCCGCCGTGTTCTACATGGAGAAGCTCGTTACGGGCCCGGAAGCCGCCGACATGGTGGACCTCCGCCTGCCGGTCAAGCAGAACCTGCACCTGATCGCCAAGGCAAAGGGCGTGAAAGTCAACCAGCTCAACGTCATGATCCTTGACCGCGACCGCCACCGCCCCCTGGTCGAAGAGATCCGCGAAGCCGGTGCGCGCACCAAGTTCATCATGGACGGCGACGTTGCCGGCGCGATTGCCGCAGCCCGCTCCGGCACCGGCGTCGACGCCCTCATGGGCATCGGCGGCACGCCGGAAGGCATCGTTGCAGCCTGCGCCATCAAGTCGCTCGGCGGCGTCATCCAGGGCCGGCTGTGGCCCACCAGCGACGACGAGAAGCAGAAGGCGATCGACGCCGGCCACGACCTGGACCGCGTGCTGTCCACCAATGACCTCGTGTCCAGCGACAACTGCTACTTCGCCGCTACCGGTATCACCGACGGCGACCTCCTCAAGGGCGTCCGCTACTCCAAGGACAAGGTCCTCACCCAGTCCATCGTGATGCGTTCCAAGTCCGGCACCATCCGCTTTGTTGACGGCGAGCACCAGGCCAGCAAGTGGGAAGGCTACGCCCGCAAGAACTAGGTTCGCCCCGGCGCCCCCTCGGGGACGCGCGAACGTACAGTTGAGGCCCCGATTCGAGTGGAATCGGGGCCTCAACTGTACGTTCGCGCAAGGGATCACGCCCTGCTGCCGGACTGGCCCTCAGACTGGACGCCCGGCCGCCTCAGTGTTGCCCTGATCTTTTCCAGCAGAAAGGGCTTGTCGCCCTCGAGGTCGTCCTTGAAGACCCTGATTTCATTCCAGCCGAGGCGCTCGGTCGTTGCGCGTCGGGCAGCGTCAAGCCGGGCCTGCCGGGGGTCGGAGTGATGGAAGCCGTCATATTGCAGGGAGATTCTTTGGGTCGGGTAGGCGGCGTCGGGCCAAACGGCTGGCTGACCCCAGCTGTTGCGAATCACACGGTTAAGGACCGGCTCGCCAAGGCTGGTCCGGGACAGGGCCAAACGCATCTTTGTTTCCTGCGGCGAATCGGCCCCGACGCGTATCTCGTCGATGGCCAGCCGTGCGGTCTTCATGCCCCGCATGCCTGGATGGGAGGCAATCATCCGCCGCAGATCGCCGATGCTGGCCAGAGGCTCCTTCGGCCGGGGGAAGTCAGGCCCGTGTGCCACGACAACTGAGTCTCCCGCGGCGATCAATTCATCGACGGTCAAGAGGCTCGCGAGATCCAACCACGTCCGCGCAGGCGAGGTGACGCGGACGCCGTCGTACATCACAACTTCACCCGGCTGGAACGTCAACCGGTGGCCAACCACGTTCCTGCGCCTGGGTTTTCCGTCTGACCGGCCGCGGGCGATGTGGATCCGCCAGTCCTCCTCAAGCCAAGGCGGAAGCCCGAGTGCCCATATCCTCGCTCCTGAGTGATGCGTCAGGGCCGACGAGTTGTCCAGCGCCGTGTACGCACGAAGGTTCGCGGGCGCGGCCGAATTCCCATGCAGAGGTATGCGGATGCCGTGGGATGGAATGCTGACGTCGGGTTGCCGCTGCCGTTTGCGCGAAACGCCAGAGCCGGCCGCGATGGCCGGGGTGAAGGAACCTGCCAGCAGCTCGTCAGGGAGCGGTGAGAGAGCCATGCTTCAGTGTGCAGGAAACGCGAGGGGCCGAGGCTGTTATCCACAGGCCAGCGTCACACCTCCGCGCGAACGTACAGTTGAGGCCCTAAGTCGGAGCTTTTTGGGGCCCCAAGTGTACGTTCGCGCCAGGGGGGAGGGCTTAAGTGTTCGTTCGCGCAGGCGTTGAGGCGGGGGAGCGGAGGGCGCGGAGCTTGTCGCGCAGCTTGCGGGCCAGCTGGTACGCGTTGTACCGGAGCTTTTGCACCGGGAGGTCCCAGGTGCCGGGGTACGCCACCTCATGGCCGCCAAAGGACTTCTTGAACGCGGTGAATCCCGCCCATTTGTGGTTGGGCTGGTCCGCGGGCGCAACGCCCCACAGGTCCACGTGTTTCAGGCCCCGGTCCTTGGCGTCCGCCATCAGGGTCACCAGGAGCGGTATGCCAGCGCTGAGCTTGCGGTGCGTGTCATCCAGGGCTGCATGGGCATACGTCCGGGTGTCCGCGGAATCGTAGGCAAAGGCCGCAGCGATCGGGCCGCCGTGCAGTTCGGCGATGAACAGCGTCGCAGCGCCCACGGGCATCAGGGAGGCCGCCACCTGGGTCAGGTACTCGTCGCTCTGCGGCTTGAATCCGTTCCGCCGGGCTGTCATGTGCAGGAAATTCAGCAGGATCCTGATGTCGTCCGGCTCCTGTGACGTCCGGAAGGTGACGCCCTTCTTGTGGATGTTCCGGTAAAGGTTCCGGTTCACGGGCTTCATCGCGGCCAGGACATCCTTGAAGTCGCCTTCGAGGTCAACGATCCAGCTGAGTTCAGGCTGCTGGTTCACGGGTGCCGGCCGCAGGCCGCGCCGGCTTAGCTCCGCGCCGGCCGGCATCTCGAGTCCGGCGGACACCGGCTCAACCCGGACAAACACGGCCCCGCACGACCGGGCTGTTGCCACCAGGGCGGCCAGGGCGGCGTCGAACGCCTCCGCGGTGGATGCCACCGGTCCATAGGGGGCGTACAGGACCTTGCCAGCCGGGTTCTTCTCCTCTACCGCCAGGAAGCTCCAGCCTGGGCCGGACTGCTGATGGACGGTGCGGCCCAGCGACGACTGGAAATCCGCCCAGGCGGGCGTCTGCAGGAAGAATTCCACGGCTCAGGCCTTCAGCGACGTGGTCACGGCGAACGCAATGGCCGGAGATTTGGCCCCGGCCACCGGGTGGACATTGACCGGTACTTCCGCGGCGGGCAGGAAGGCGCTGCCGCCGCGCGCCAGCTGCAGGTCGCCCTTGGGCGAATCGAGATACACCGATCCGGCAACAACAATTACGACGACGGCTCCCGACTGTGCCAGCGGGACCGGCTCTGCACCGGGTGCCAGCTCGATCCGCTGAAGCTGGAACTCCCGGAAGGGCGGCTGATAGAGCTCCTGGCCAAGGCCGGAGAATTCCGGCGTGAGCCTGGGGATGGCCACCGACTGGAATTCCACGGTCCGCAGCAGCTCGGGCACGTCCACGTACTTCGGCGTCAGCCCGCCACGGAGCACGTTGTCCGAGGACGCCATGACTTCGACACCCATGCCGTGCAGGTAAGCATGCACTTTGCCCGCGGGGAGATAGACGGCCTCACCCGGGGCCAGCGAAAGCCTGTTCAGCAGCAGCGAAATCAGTACCCCCGGATCGCCCGGGTACTTCTCGTTGAGGCTGATGACCGTGGACAATTCCGCCTGGTACGGAGCCAGCGGAGCACCAGAGACCAGGGCGGCCGCCACCGACGCTGTGGTGTGCGAGACGTCTTCGCCGCCCATGATCAGCCGTTCGAAGGCACTCCTGAGGCCGGCATCCTCATCCGGGTTTTCCAAGGCGTCGAGCAGCTCCACCAGCAGGGGCGGGATCCCGGTTTCCACGCGGTCGAAGCAGGCGGCCAGGTGGAGCAGGATCTTCCGGGTCTCAGCCGGCGCCCGGAACCCGCACAACGCTTCGAACGGCGTCAGCGCAAAGATCATTTCGGGCTTGTGGTTGTCATCGCGGTAGTTGCGATGGTCGGCATCGGGCGCAATGCCTTCGGCATTCTCCCGGGCGAATCCTACTTTGGCCTGTTCAAAGCTTGGATGGACCTGGAGCGACAACGGCTGGGCGGCAGCAAGGATCTTGGTCAGGAACGGGAGCCGCGGGCCAAACTCGGCCACAGATTCGCTGCCCAGGAAATGTTCTGGATCTTCGCTAATCAAGGCATCCAGCGCTGCCATGGAGCCGTCCGCCCGGCGGGCCATGGAAGGGGCACCGGGATGGGCTCCGATCCAGAGTTCGGCTTCCGGCCGGCCGGACTCCGGGCGTCCTAGCAGCCCTGCGATGGCGGTGGTGGATCCCCAGGCGTAGTCGCGGAGGACGTTCTCAATTTCGTACACAGCCGGTGTCCATTCTTGGTCTTCAGGTCTACGTGTTCTTGCAGTCAGGGTGCTGCCGCCGGGACTCCGGTGAAGGCGCAGGGCCTAAAGTGGCGCGCACTGGCCGTTGGTGGCCACCAGTTCACGCAGGGCCTGTTCGTTGCCTTCGCTCTTGAGCTGGTTCAGCATCGCCTCGGTGATCGGCTCGCCGTCGGGTGTTGTGGTTACCGGGGTGAAGTCCGACGACGGCGGGGCAGTCTGCGCGGGGGTTCCACCGGCTGCCGGGAACGCAGCCATGGGCACCTGCGCGGACGCCTGCAGACGTCCGCCGGCCGTTGCGGGCTCCACAAGGCCGTCGACGGGCGCGGCGGCCTTGGGTCCCGAGGCTGAGGCCAGCAGCTGGTCCACCTTGTTGTGAATGATGTCAAAGTCGGGGACGGTGGAGAAGGACGCGTCAAAATCCGGCGGCCCGATGGTCAGCCGTTTGACCTCCTGGCCCTTCGCCTTCATGGCGAGATCCACGAAACTGCCCAGCTGGGAGGAGGAGATGTTTGAGTCAACAACCTTGGTTCCCGCATTGGCGATGTCCTCAAACTTCGAGAGGAGGGTTGCCGGGTCCAGTTGTTTGAGCATGGCCTGCTGGACGCACTGCTGCCGCTGGATCCGGGCGTAGTCGTCGACGAATTCGCGGGAGCGTCCGTACCAGAGCGCGTGATAGCCATCGAGGTGCTGGTCGCCGGCCGGGATCCAGCCGAGCGGCATGCCGTGGATGCCGTTGGCTTCGTCGATCATTTCCCCGCTCATGGGCACCCACCCGCCGGCCTTGATCCGGATTCCACCCATGGCGTCGATCAGTTTGGCGAAGCCGTCCATGTCCACCAGCACGTAGGCCTGGACGGTGATGCCGAGGGTTCCCGACACCGCCTCCAGTGTCGCCTGCGCGCCGGGGTCCGCGACGCCTGGGTACAGGTCAGCGTGCTCGTTCGTCACTTCGGTGTTGATGGCGTTGATGAGGCACGCGTCGCCGCAGTCGTAGCCGTCCGGGTAGATCTTGCGCATGGGCGAGCCTTCGCTGAACTGGGCGTTCTGCAGGTTGCGCGGCACTGAGATGATGGCAGTCTGGCCGGTCTTGGCGTCCACGCTGAGCACGGAGAGGCTGTCCGGGCGTCTGCCTGTTCGGTCGTCGCCCGCGTCACCGCCCATCATCAGGAAGTTGTAGCGGCCATCCACAGGATCGATGGTTGGTCCCCCCGCGAAGATGCTGCCGATGGCGTTGCGGCCCACGTTCAGCAGGTACGCGGCATACCCAAGGGTGCCGCTGCTCAGGACCAGGGCAAGGACCAGGGCGATTCCGACGGCGGGACGCGCCGCCGGTGCCAGCAGGACGGGGCGGATCAGCCGGAGTGTGTTGATGAACAGGAACGCCCATCCGAGCGCTAGTGCCGCCAGGACCAGGATGATCACCAGCGAGGCAAACTGGTTGGTGAGGATGTTGATCACGAGCGACCGGTTCACTGCCAGCATCAGCAGGGTGACCGCCAGCAAAGCCCAGGCGCTGAGGGTGACGCGCAGGGCAATGCGGCCGAGCTTGCGGTCGCCGGCCACAATTTGGGCGCTGCCGGGCACCAGGAGAGTCATCAGGACCAGGGCAAAGCCCCGTTTGGTCCGGACTGGCACGGAGGCGCTGGACGGATACCGGACGGGATCAGTCATGACTGCGCCGGTTGCTGGCTGCTGCGGTTCGCTTCTGGACATGTCGGGTTCCTTAACGGCTGCCCCGGAGAACACCATTGCCGTCGGCGAAAACTTCGCTGACTTTCTGCCTGAGGTTGGCTCCCTTGCGGGTGGCGACGTCGTTGAGTTCCTGGGCGAAGTCCACGAGGCCGGCGCGGAGCGAGGCTGCCAGCTCATCCGTTCCCGACGCGAGGATCCGGACCGCGAGCAGGCCTGCGTTCCGGGCACCGGCAATGGACACGGTGGCTACGGGGACGCCGGCCGGCATTTGCACGATGGAGAGCAGGGAATCCATACCGTCCAGCGTCTTCAGCGGGACCGGGACGCCGATGACGGGCAGGGGCGTCACGCTTGCCAGCATGCCGGGAAGGTGGGCGGCTCCGCCAGCGCCGGCGATAATGACCCGCAGCCCGCGCTCGTGGGCGGTCTGGCCGTACCGGATCATTTCGGTGGGCATCCGGTGAGCGGAGACCACATCGGCTTCGAAGGGGATGCCGAACTCAGCCAGTGCATCCGCGGCGGCTTCCATGACCGGCCAATCCGAGTCTGAGCCCATGACCAGCCCAACGATGGGACGGGGCCCGGTGCCGGCGCTGCCGGTGGTGGTTTCGGTGGTCATGCGTTCTCCTCGGAAATCCGTACTGAATCTTCGGTGGGAACCCGGCCGTCGCGGATAATGGCCGCCACCCGGGTTGCGCGTTGCCGGACCGAGTCCACATCATCCGTGGAGGTCCCGACCAGGTTGACATGGCCAATCTTGCGTCCCGGACGCACTGACTTGCCGTAGCAGTGGACCTTGGCGGCCGGCTCGCTGGCAAGGGCGGCAGGGTAGGCGGAAAACAGGTCCTGGTTGTCGCCACCGAGGAAATTCTTCATGACCACTACCGGACCAAGAATGTCGGTGGCACCCAGCGGCAGGTCCAGGACCGCCCGCAGATGCTGCTCAAACTGGCTGGTGACGGAACCGTCCTGGGTCCAGTGGCCGGTGTTGTGGGGCCGCATGGCGAGCTCGTTGATCAGGAAGCCGACGCCTGAACCCGGCGTTTCAAAGAGTTCCGCCGCCATCACTCCGGTGACGCCCAGTTCCGAGGCGACGCGCAACGCCGCGTCTTCCGCGGCCGCGGCCACCTCGAGGGGGATATCCAGGGCAGGGGCAATGACTTCGTCGCAGACGCCATCCACCTGGATGGTGTGCACCACCGGCCACGCCCTCGCTTCGCCGCCCGGTGTCCGGGCCACCAGTGCGGACAATTCGCGGCTGAACTCAACCTTGGCTTCGGCGAGGAGCGGGCTCATGGCCTCGAACCACGGAGCAGCCTCGCCTGCGGCCTCGGCGGAGTCGATGATCCGAACGCCCTTGCCGTCGTAGCCGCCGCGGGGCATCTTGAGGACAACGGGCCAACCGGTTTCGTCGCCGAAGGCCACGAGCGCGGCTACGTCAGCCACGGCAGCCCAAACGGGATTTGGGAGCCCCAGGCTGTCGATGGCAGCCCTCATCACCAGTTTGTCCTGGGCATTGACGAGGGCGTCCGGACCGGGCTGGACATTCACGCCGGCGGCCAGAAGCGCCCGGAGGTGGTCCGTGGGGACGTGTTCGTGATCGAACGTCATAACATCCAGGCCGTCCGCGAAGTCGAGGAGCGTCTGGAGGTCCTTGTAGTCACCCACCGGTGAAGTGGACACGGCAGATACGGCTGAAACGTCCTCCGCCTCAGCCAATACACGGAGTTCAAAGCCGAGGGCGGTAGCGGCCGGGGCCATCATGCGCGCGAGTTGGCCGCCGCCAACCACGCCGATTACTGGAAAAGTCACATGTGCCAGCCTACAGAAAAGCTCACCGGATCCGGGCTTTGGGACGCCGAGGGGGCCGCTTTTCGGGTATTTCCGTCACCACTCTGCACTCCGCGGGGGCTGGTTCACCGTTTTCGGGTCTAAAATAGACCTCTGGCCGTGTGGCCCATTGTACGGACGGCCATGGAGGGTCATGTTTAGCGCACTTGCAGATCGTATCCGGGGGCTCGCCTCGCTATTTTGGCGTGAAGTGGCCAAGTTCGGAGCCGTGGGCGGTGTGGCCTTCGTCATTGACTCGGCAATCTTCATCTGGCTGTTCACCGGTCCGATGCATGGCAGCGAGGTGTGGGCCAAGGCCGTGGCAACCATCGTGGCCAGCATCTTCTCGTGGGTTGCCAACCGCTTCTGGACGTTCCGCCACCGCAAGCAGGCCAATGTGGCCCGCGAGGCCGTGCTGTTCGCCATTATGAACCTGGTGGGACTCCTGATCGCCTCAGGCTGCGTCTGGTTCGCGAAGTACATCCTGGACCTGAACGACAAACCCTCGCTCTTTATTGCCGGCAGCGTGGTGGGTCTGGTTCTGGGCACCATCTTCCGCTTCTTCGCTTACCGGTTCTGGGTCTTCAACGAAGAACTGGACCAGGAGCCGGAGTTCTCACACGACCACGAGCTCATCGAGCGGCACCATCAGGAGAAGGCCGCCGCCGCCCTACTGGGGGAGCAGCCGGGCGGGGACTCACCGGAAGGCCGCCGGCAGCCCTGACGCAGGCGGCTATTTGCCGTGGATGCGTTCCGCAGCCAGCAGCTTGTCCGTAAGTTCCACATCGGGGTGCGCCAGCACCACGGAACCTCCGCTGTGCCACGCGCCGAGCGCGTCCGCCAGCGCCGGCTCCAGCCCTTCAGAGGCTGGCACCAGAAGCCTGACGCCTTCCTCATGGGACGCGGCAAAACCAGTGATCAGGCTTTCATGGATGTGCTGCTGGCCTGCTCGTGCCCTAATGGCGCAGGCGGTGGCCGACGGGTCCGTGTGCGCCATAAAGACGTCACCGTGGGAGCGCACCTCGGCGGCGTAGTCGAGGACTCCGGCCGGCAACTCACCCGGCCACCGCATCGCCAGCGCCGGAAGCGCAACGGCAATGACGGCGTCGTACTTTCCCTCAACACTTCCTGGCCGGTCGGTGACGAGGAGCGCCGCCTCCCCGCCGTCGAGCACTGTTTCCATGCCCAGCTGCCAGGCGGCCAGCGCCCAGATCATTGACTTCCAGTGGGCTGGCAAATCCAGGTTCAGACGCATGCCGGGCTCGGCGTCGAGTTCGTCCTGCAGCAGATTGCTGGTTTTGGCCACCCAGTTGTCCAGCACGCGGCCGGAGAGTTCCACACGTTCGGAGTCCGGTCCATACCAGGTCAGGCGGGGCGAGGTGGCGTGGCCGGAACGCAGGGTGGTCATCAGATCTATCGCCGGGATGCTCATGGCTTTATCTTGTCACGGACGCCGTGTGGCGGCCTTGACGAGGGTGCCCCACGCGGAGTCCCTCCAGGGCGCAGGAGGGTCCAGCAGCGCTGTGATGTTACTCACAAGAGTTTGTCAGGTTATTTGTCTTATCCGGGCTGCGCCTGTATTTTTGGCCGGTATTCAGCGGAAATGGGACCATTTTGGCTGCGGAAGTGGGCCGTCAGGCATCCGGAGTGCCGAACCTTTGGAAAACTCCCGGGCGTGGCGTGCCAGCGATTGGCCCGGAAAGTTGATTATTATCCCGGCCACGGCTTGACTCCCCACTAGTTACACACGTGTAATTAGATATCGAAAGTCGCTGCATAAATTCAGGCACACAACCGAGTGTCCAAGGATCCAAGCAGTGACTGCAACTTTCAGGAGGGTCGCCGTGGGGCAAGCAGAGCGTATCCATGAAGATGCCGTCGTCGCCGGCCAGGCAACGGCTAAATACCGCGCACGTGGGGTGCCGAGCGACTGGTATGTGGATCCTGCCGATCCTGACGCCGCGGACCGCTACAACCGCAACACCAAAGACTCCCTCCAGGATCAGGCCACGGCCTTCCTGGCGGCGCACGAAGCGCTCCTTGACGGCGGACATGACCAGGACGATGACGACCTGGATCCGCCCATGGAACTGCGCAGCCCGGCACAGGGGACAATCACCCAGCCGGTGTGGATCGGACTGCCATTCCGGCAGGACTTCGACGACGAAGGCGAACTTGGCTGGCAGACTGATGCATTGTGCGCGCAGACGGATCCGGAGGCCTTCTTCCCGGAGAAGGGCGGATCCACGCGCGACGCCAAGAAGGTCTGCGGGGCATGCAATGTCCGGTCACAGTGCCTGGAATACGCGCTGGCAAACGACGAACGGTTTGGCATTTGGGGTGGCCTTTCCGAGCGTGAGCGCCGGCGGCTAAGGAAGCGAGCAATCTAATTCTTCAGGAAGTACACGTCACTGCCGTTGTGGTGTCCCACAACGGCAGTGCCTATCTCCCCAGAACCCTGGCTGCCCTCGCGGACCAGACCCGGCCCGCGGATTCCCATATCGGGGTGGACACCGGATCTCGCGACGACTCCGCCGTCCTCCTGGAACAGGCCTTCGGCGCAACCAATGTGAGCACCTTCCCGCATGGCAAGAGCGGTATGGGAGGCGCTGTACGCGCCGGACTCAACGCGCACGCGCCCTGGGAAGGACAGTCCCAGCGCGCCGCCACAGAGTGGATCTGGCTGCTTCACGACGACGCGGCCCCGGCGCCGGAAGCGCTGGCAGAACTGCTCAGTGCCGTGGAACGGGCACCATCCGTGACCGTGGCCGGCTGCAAGCAACTGGACTGGCACACCGAACGCCGGCTGATCGACGTCGGACTCTCCACCAGCCGCTGGGCCGAGCGGCTTACCCTGATCGACGCCGACGAACTGGACCAGGGCCAGTACAACGGCCGCACTGACACTTTTGCGGTGAACTCGGCCGGTATGCTGGTCCGCCGGGACATTTGGGAGCTCCTGAAGGGGTTCGACCCCGCGCTCCCGGGCACCGGCGACGACGTCGATTTCTGCTGGCGCAACCGCCTCGCGGGGCACCGCGTGGTGGTCGTTCCCACTGCGCGGATGTTCCACGTAGCCCACCGGCCCCATGCCCAGGGCAACGCCTCCGCAGCACGGAAGGCCCAGGTCCACCTGCGCCTCAAGCATGCCCCGCTCTGGAAGGTGCCTGTCCATGCAGCCGGTGCGCTGCTGGGCAGCCTTTTCAAACTCGTGCTCAGTGTTGCAGTCAAGGATCCCGGGCATGGTTTCTCCCAACTGGTGGCCACGTTCGCTGCCCTGGCCCGGCCCGGTGCCGTCGCTAAGGCACGCAGGACGGCGGCCAGCAGCCGGCGGATCCGGCGGTCGGTCATCAAGAAGCTGCAGACGCCGCGGCGTGAGGTCTGGAACCACCGCCGCTCCCTCATGGAGGCCCTCGGCGCCGACAACTCCACGGCCGACGGCCTGGTCCAGGACCCCCTGGCGGACCAGCCCACGGGGGACTCATCAGATGACTTCGCTGCGCTGACCACCAGCGAACGGGGTTGGGTGGGGACCGGCGCCCTCGCCGCTGTTCTTATCGCGTCCGCGGCTTCCCTCACGGCGCTCAGCGGGCTGTTCCGGGCCGAAGCAGTTTCGGGCGGAGGCCTCATTCCGGTGTCCTCCACCCTTGGCGAAATCTGGCACCACGCGTCCAGCTGGTGGATCAGCCTGGGAGCAGGGCTTCCGGGCAAGGGAGACCCCTTCGGCTATGTGCTGTGGATCCTTGGCCTGCTCGGCGGGGGAGATGCCAACGCGGCCATGGCGTGGCTCCTGCTGCTCGCCGCTCCGCTGGCTGGCCTGACGGCGTGGTTTGCAGCCGGTGGCTTGACCATCCGGCGCCGCTTCCGCCTCGTTGCCGCGCTCTTCTGGGCAGCCGCTCCAGCCTTGCAGATAGCGCTGAACCAAGGCCGCGCGGGTGCCTTGGTGGCGCATATCATGATTCCGCTGCTGGTTCTGGCGCTCTTACGCGCCACTGGCTCGGCCGTGGGCCACGGACGCTTCATTGTCCCGTCCCCGGATGACCGGCGTTTCAGCGAAAAACCGCCTGCACGGCCGGGGATCAACGGCATGCCGTCCTGGACCGCTGCCGCCGCCGCAGGGTTGGCGCTGGGCGTTGTGACCGCGTCCGCACCCTCACTGCTGATTCCCGCCACGGTGCTTATTGTGCTCTGCGGCCTGATGCTTGGCCGCCGTGGCCGCACCGTGTGGTGGGCCCTGTTGCCCAGCGCCGCGCTCTTTCTACCCTTCGGCCTGTCCGTCATCGACCGGCCCCGGGCATTGCTGGCAGACCCGGGTGTTCCCTTGGGGTTCGAGGCAGCCCCGCTGTGGCAGCAGTTCCTGGGCCAGCCGCTGCTCTTCTCCGCCGAAGGTGGCTTGTCAGGCCTTCCGTTCTTCAGCGGCCAGGCCATCCCGTGGGCACTGGTGCTCGCACTGCTCCTGGCTGTTCCCGTCCTGCTACTGGCCGTTGCCGCCCTTTTCCTCCCGGGTAAGCGCAGCAGGACCGCACGTGTCCTCTGGGTGGCCGCACTGGTGATCTTCTCCGGCGGCTGGCTGGCCGGGCACGTTGCCACCGGTGCCACTGCCGACACCCTGGTGACACCGTTCACCGGTCCCGCCATCTCCGCCGCCGGGTTCGCCCTGCTCGGGGCAGCCCTGATCGGTGCCGAGCGGTTGCTTGATGCCGCAGACCGGGCGGCCTCGCCCAGTGTTCGGCGTAACGTGGCGCTCCGCGCCGCCACGGCGCTTGCCATGGTGGTGCTGCTGGCCGGTCCGCTTGCCGGCATGGCGGTGTGGTCGGCGCAGAACCTGCTACGGTCCACAGCCACAGCCCTCCCCGCCGAGGTGCCGTCCGGGCCTGCGCTGGGGACGCCGCGCCTGGTGGAGGCAGGCAGTGCACGGACTCTTCCGGCCACCGCCATCGACCGGGGCACCGGACCGGAGCAGACACGAACGCTACTCATCAGCACCCAGGAAAACGGTGCCTATGACGCTGCCCTGATGCGCGGCGCCGGGACCACGCTGGACAGCATGTCTGCGATTGCCGCAGCCCGGAACATTCTGGGCGCACCCGGCCAGGAGACGGTCAGGGACGACGACGACGTCACGGCGTCCATCCGAAGCGTCGTGGCCACCCTGGTGGCCGGGCAGGGTGTGGATCCCCGGCCGGAGCTCGAGCGCCTGGGTGCCGGGTTTGTGGTGCTCCGCTCGGCAGATACGGCCGCCCAGCTTACGGCCAGCAGAATGGACGCCGTGCCAGGGCTCGTTGCCGTCGGCCAGACGGATGTCGGCTGGCTCTGGCGGATCACGCCGCTGAACCAGCCTGTGCTGCAGCCCGCCGACGTCGCCCACCGCGTCAGGATTGTGGACGGGGCCGGAGCCACCGTGGCGCTGGTGCCTTCCAAGTACGACGACGTCGACACCGCAGTCGCCGGGGGACCTGAAGGGCGGCTGGTGGTGCTCGCTGAACGGGCGGACCCGGGATGGAGCGCCTGGTTTGACGGGCGGAAGCTCACGGCAACGACGTCCGGCTCGGCCCAGGCGTTCACCTTGCCGGCCTCCGCCGGACAGCTGACCATCCGCTACGACGCCCCCTGGGCCCTGTGGTCCGGAATCGCCCAGATCACGGTGATCGGACTCACTGTCATGCTCGCCATTCCCATGCCCGCCCGCCGGCCCAACACCGGGCTGTCCAGGGACGAAGGATCTTTGCGTAAGGAACACCAGAATGCATAAGGACGCCGCCCGCAGGACCCCGCGCAAGCAGATGCTGGCAGGCCTGGTCTCGGCTGTGGCGATTGTGGCCGCGGCCGGTGCGGTGCTCGCTGCCGCGTCGGTTGCTCCGCAGCCGGCGGGCAGCCGCAGCATTCCGGCCGTGCTGGCGGCTGTTCCCGCCGGCGCCAGTGCAGGGGTATGTGCCGGGCCTGCCCGCCTGCTCGAAGGGACTGAGGCGGGCACCGATCCCCAGTTCAGCCCCGAATCCGCGACGGCGAGGAGCACCGTCACGGGCGCCGTCCTGAGCGCCCCCGGCGGGGTTCTTCCCGGCAGCCGGCTCGCCGCCCTTGACGGGACGCCCGCCGTCGAAATCGCCAAGGACGGCACACAGCCCGGCCAGGGGTCAGGTCCCCAGGACCTGACCGCAGGCGTCCTCGCCGGGCACGGCGTGGACGACGCCACCCTCCTGAGTGCCGACGCCCAGGCCGGCCAGAAACCCTCCGCCGCCGGTGTTATGAAATTCACTGCCACGGACGGTGACCTGCGGGGCTCGGCCGCCGCCAACTGCCAGCCGCCCGCCAACGACCACTGGCTCTCGGGCGCAAGCACCACCGTGGGCCGCACTTCCGTCCTCGTGCTCAGCAACGCCTCAAGCACACCTGCCACCGTGAGCCTGGAGCTCTTCGGCAGCAAGGGCCAGATCCAGGCCCCGGGCAGCAGGGGTCTGCTCGTCGCACCGGGCGGTACCCGCTCAATAGTCCTGGCCGGCCTGGCCCCTGGTGAAGCCCGCCTCACGGTTCATGTCCGGAGCGTAGGTGGTCCGGTGGCCGCGGCCATCCAGCAGAGTGTCCTGAGGGGCCTGACGCCCGGCGGCATCGACTTCATTGCTCCGGGGGCCGCTCCTGCCGCACGGCAGGTCATGACGGGGGTAGACATCCAGGATGCCGGCGCCATCTCCGCCCTCACGGGAAACAGTGGCTACAACGACGCCGGCCCTGCGCTGGCGATCACGGTGCCCGGACCGTCGGATGCCGTGGTGGAGGTCAAGCTCTTCGGCCGGGACGGCCAGAAAGCCCTCCCCAACGGCGGCGTGGTCACGGCAAAAGCCGGGGCCGTCACCGAGATTTCGCTGGCGGGCGTCCCCGCCGGCCACTACACGGTGTCCACCAGTTCGGACGTGTCCTTTGTGGCTGCGGTCCGGGTCACGCGGGGCGTCACGAACGAGAAGGCTTCGGACGTGGCCTGGGCTGCCTCCGGTGTCCGGCTGGGAAGCCAGCACGTGGTACCCGTGCCCCAGGGCGGTGACCGGATCCTGGTGTTCGGCGTCCTCGAGAACCGGGCTACGGTCACCTACGCTGCCGTCACCGCGGACGGCAAGATCCGCGCTGCCGCCACTGCCGACGTCGCCGGCGGCACCACAACTTCCATCAAGGTCCCCGAGAAGGTGGACGAGTCTGAAGTGGTGGCCTACGTTGTCTCCGCATCGGGTGACGCCGCCTACGGCGCGCTCCTACTGGAGCAGGAGGGCCGGGACGACATTTCCACGGTAGCCTTCGCACCAGCCGCTTCAGGGCACGAAAAGGTGCCGGTGTCCCTGGGGTACTGACCGGTCAGTACCGGCGGCGGTAGACCGGATCCAGCGTTTCCGGCGCCACGCCAAGCATTTCGGCGGTGTGTTCCACCACAACGTCGTGCACCAGGTCCTGGAGTTCCTCCCGGCTGCCGCAACCCTGCTCAACCACGCGGCGGTACAGGGTAATCACGGGGCCCTCTTCGGCTGTGGCGGGAGTGTAGGCGCCCATGGGGGGCTGCGCGGCGTCGGCCACCAGCTGCTCCAACTGCGGGGGTATTTCGTCAACGGCAAACCGGACGCCGTCGAGCGTTTTGCCCCAGATGTCGTGGAGCCGCTGCGCGGAATCCAGCACCATCTCATCAAAGCGGTCCGAGCGCGTCCGATAACCGGGGAGTGTGGGCAACATCAGTTCCCCACGCAGGCCGCGGCCGTGGCGGTTCCGGCGGCGCACCGCAAAGCTGCGGCCGGGCGAACCCGGGCCCGCTTCTGCGGCGCGGACATCCGGGTCAGCCAAACGGACCGAAAAAGCTGAATCTTGGTTCGATGACTGCATACCTTGACTGTAAACCCGGGCGCAGAATTACGCGACATAACCCCGGTTTGAGTGCCAGGGCGCGGCGCCCGTTCCGGCAAATACTCCGAACGGGCAAGGATACGGAGTAGTCTGTGATGTCGTGGGAGCTATCCGTCAATGTTCAAGGTCAGCCTGCCGTGAGTCGGCGGTGGCAACTTTGACGTACGTCTACGCCGATTCCACCGCCGTCCTGGGTCCGCTTGCCACCTACGCCGAGCCGCATTGTTACGATTTGTGCGAGCAGCACGCCGGGTCCCTGACAGTGCCCCGCGGCTGGGAAGTGCTTCGGCTGGCCATGCCGACCAGCCCGCAGCAGCCGGGACCGGACGACCTCCTGGCCCTTGCCAACGCCGTCCGCGAAGCGGCGGCACAACCGCCGAAGCCGCAGACCACGCCGGGCCAGCGGGTCTCGCATTCAGCGCTGGAGGCCCCAGCCGGCACGGAAGGCGTCCGCCGGGGGCATCTGCGCGCACTGCGCGAACCTTCCTGAGGCGGATCTGGCGGTAGGCTTGAACCTGCTAATCAGTCAGCCAACGGCGCGAACGCGCGCCCTGTCGGGAGCACCCATCATGCCAAAGATCAGTCCTGAACTGTTGTCCGTCCTTCGCTGTCCCGTGACCGGTTCGCCCGTGGTCCAGGAAGGCGAAGAGCTGGTGTCGACGGCGGCCGGTGACTCGGGCGTGAAGCTGCGCTACCCGATAGAGGACGGTATCCCGCTGCTGCTGCCGCCGGAACTTCTCCAGGCCGCAACCGCTGCCGGCTCGGACCAGCACGATCCCGCTGTCGGGCCGGCCGCGGACTAAACCCCGGCCACGGACAAAACCGCAGGTATTGTCCAGGCAGCGCCTGGACAACCCGCCCCACCACCAGCAGGCGAATTTTGCGCAGACGCTTCAACGCCGTCGCCGCCATCGGACAAAGCAAAGGAACCCCCATGACATTTGACTACAAAGTAGCCGACATCTCGCTGGCCGAAGCCGGCCGCCACCAGATCCGCCTGGCCGAGCACGAGATGCCCGGCCTGATGTCACTCCGCAAGGAGTTCGGACCCACCCAGCCGCTGAAGGGCGCCCGGATCGCCGGATCCCTGCACATGACGGTGCAGACCGCCGTGCTGATCGAAACCCTCACGGCCCTTGGTGCCGAGGTCCGCTGGGCCTCCTGCAACATCTTCTCCACCCAGGACGATGCCGCCGCGGCCGTCGTGGTGGGCGCAGGAACGGTCGAGGACCCGCAAGGTGTCCCGGTGTTCGCCTGGAAGGGCGAAACGCTGGAGGAATACTGGTGGACTGCCCAGCAGATCCTGGCCTGGCCCGGCGCGGACACCAACCCGGAGCTTGGCCCGAACATGATCCTCGACGACGGCGGCGACGCCACCATGCTGGTCCACAAGGGCGTTGAATTCGAAGCGGCCGGCGCCGTGCCGGCGACAGGCGAGGACGAGTCCGAAGAAGGCCGGATCTTCCTGGACGTGCTTCGCGCCTCCCTGCAGGAAGACCCTCAGCGGTGGACCCGGATCGGGGCCGGGCTGCGCGGCGTCACCGAGGAAACCACCACCGGCGTGCACCGCCTCTACCAGCTGGCCGAGCAGGGCAAGCTGCTGTTCCCTGCCATCAACGTCAACGACTCGGTCACCAAGAGCAAGTTCGACAACAAGTACGGCATCCGCCACTCGCTGCCTGACGGCATCAACCGCGCCACCGATGTCCTGATGGGCGGCAAGGTGGCCGTGGTCTGCGGTTATGGCGACGTCGGCAAGGGGGCCGCCGAGGCATTCCGCGGCCAGGGTTCGCGTGTCATCGTCACCGAGATCGATCCCATCTGCGCCCTCCAGGCAGCCATGGACGGATACCAGGTGGCCAAGCTTGAGTCGGTGTTGAGCCAAGGCCACATCTTCATCACCACCACCGGCAACAAGGACGTCATCCTGGCCGAACACATGGCCGGCATGCGCGACAAAGCCATCGTGGGCAACATCGGCCACTTCGACAACGAGATTGACATGGCCGGCCTGGCGCGGATCGCCGGCATCAAAAAGGTGGAAATCAAGCCCCAGGTGCACGAATGGGTGCTCGACGGCGGGACTGCGGACGAGCGCTCCATCATCGTCCTGTCCGAGGGACGCCTGCTGAACCTGGGCAACGCCACCGGCCACCCGTCCTTCGTGATGAGCAACTCGTTCGCCAACCAGACCATCGCCCAGATCGAGCTGTGGACCAAGCGGGACCAGCCCGAAGGCGAACGTGAATACAACAACCAGGTCTATGTCCTGCCCAAGATCCTGGACGAAAAGGTTGCCCGCCTGCACCTCGACGCCCTCGACGTGGAGCTCACGGAACTCTCCAAGGAACAGGCCGAGTACCTGGACCTGGACATCGCCGGACCGTACAAGCCCGAGCACTATCGTTACTGACGTGTGACGCCCCGGGTGCCGATCGCGCCCGGGGCTGTTACGTCCAAGCATTAAGATCGGACTATGGAACCTGTTGATAAGCCACGCCGGCGGGGGACCGCCAAGAAGATTCTCTTGGTGGCAGCCGTCTGTGTCCTTGCCGCAACGGGCGGGGTTTTCGCAGCCGTCGCGCCGGGCTTCGCGCGCGGTGGCCTGGAGTCCGAAGCCAGTTCCGCGGTCCGGTCCGCACCCGGAGTCGCATCGCCCGTGGTGGCCCCGGTCAAGGTCGATGTCACACCGGTCAACGCCGCAAAGCAGGTGAACCCGGCCACGCCGGTGTCGCTCAAGGTGGGCAACGGCCGGATCGAGAGTGTCACCTTGACCACCACCGCCGGCGAAGCAGTCCACGGCACCTTCGCAGGGGACGGCAGCAGCTGGACTGCTACCGACCCCCTGAAATTCAACACCGAATACAGCTACACATACGTGGTCACCGACGGTGCGGGGCGGGAAACCAGCACCACAAACTCCTTCAGTACGGTTTCCAGCACGCACGAGGCGGACGCCGCCATCTATCCCCTGGACGGGATGAAAGTTGGCGTCGGGCAGCCACTGCAGGTCATCTTCAGCGAACCGGTGGTCAACCGGGATGCCGTGGAGAAGGCCATCAAAATCACCTCCAGCGCGGGGCAGGCCGGAGCTTTCCACTGGTTCAGCGACACCATGGTCCGGTACCGCCCCGAGGCCTTCTGGGCCGCGAACTCCACCGTCACCATGGACATGCAGCTCTTCGGCGTGGACCTCGGCAACGGCCAGATCGCCAACTTCAACAAAAAAGTCACTGTCAATTTCGGTGACAAGCGGGTGGCCATCGCCGACGCCGCCGCACACACCTTTACGCTCAGTGTCAACGACCAGGTGGTGAAAACCCTCCCGGTCAGCATGGGCGACAAGCGCTTCCCGTCAGCCCGCGGCTACGCGGTCCTGATGGAAAAGAACCGCTATGACCACTTCCGGGCGGCAAGCATTGGACTTAAGCCCGGCGATCCGGCCTACTACGGCGAAGTGGACGTGGAGTATTCCATCCGCCTCACGCTGAGCGGCGCCTACATCCACCAGGCGCTCGAGTCTGCCTTCCCGTACATCGGCAACACGAACGTCTCGCACGGCTGCATCGGGTTCGCTCCCGACGGCGCCGCCTGGGTATTTGAGCACATGACCACTGGCGATGTGGTCCAGATCATTAACACCGAAGGCGACTACGCCGCCGTCGACGATGGCTATGGCGACTGGAACATCCCCTGGGCGGAGTACAACAACTAAGGGTCAAATGGCAGGCGCTCCAAGCGCTCTGCCGTGGCCGAGTTCCGGCGCCGGGCCTGCTGCAGGCGCGCAAGTTCGCGGTGACGGCGTTCGGCCGTAACGGCCGCCAAGTACTGGTCCGGGCTGGTTCCCGGTGGCGGGGGCGGGGCCACATGCCCGGCAAGTTCCGTGGCGATCGACGCGGCCATGCCGGCGGCGGACAGCGGTGACATAAGCCCGGCATGCCGAATGAATTGGGCAGCCTGCCGTGCGGTGGCATCCGGAATCCGTCCGATGTCCGCAGCTGTTGCCCAGGCCTGAAGGTGTGGGGTAACAAAGACACGGACCGGCGCCTCAACCGGCACGCGCCGGCGCAGCGCATACGTGCCGGCGAGGATGTCTCCAAGCCGCTTGGAGCGGCTGTTGAAGAGCGCGACGCCGATGGCGAGGCCTCCCAGGGTCAGGTAGATTTCCAGGAATCCGGTCAGCCCCCGGATCACCGCGTGGCGGAACCGGATAGCGCCGCCGTCGTCCCTGACCACCCGCAGGCCGGTGGCCAATTTTCCGAGCGAAAGGCCCCGGGTGAGGGTCTCCACCGCCACGGGGAAAATAACGAAGCAGAAGACCACGCTCACCAGCGTCAGCGCCCGGAGGGCTGCCTCGTCAAGGTCCTGGCCGGCGGCCGCGATGCCCAGCAGGATCAGGACGAGCAGGATGATGTTGAGGAGGACATCCAGCAGCAGGCCAAGGGCACGGGCGGCGAAGGATGCGGGGCGCAGTTCCAGGACCACGGCCTCGCCGGTGATTATCGAACTCAAACGGATACCCCAATCCCTTGCCAGCCATCCTGCGGACGCTCACAGTCTATGGCGGCTAGGCTGTTGCCGTGGATATGGATGCCTTCTCCGCCGCCAACGGGGACAAGTGGTCAAGGCTGCACCAGCTCGCCCATAAGCGGCGCCTCAGCGGCGGCGAAGCCGACGAGCTGCTGCGGCTCTACCAGTCGACGTCGGCGCACCTTTCATTCATCCGGTCCATTGCCCCGGAGAGCGGCCTGTCCGCCTCCTTGTCCGCCACCCTGGCCCAGGCCCGGACCCGTTTCACGGGCGCACGGTCCAACGTAATGGCGGACCTGGCCCGTTTCTTCGTGGCCGCCCTGCCCGCCGCCCTGTATCGCCTGCGGTGGCTGACGGTGGCCTGCGGCGCCGCATTTGTGCTGGTGGCAGGCGCTTACGCGCTCTGGATCGGGACGTCCCCGGATGCCTTGCGGTCCGTTGCCTCGGAGGCTGCGGTCCGGCAGTACGTCGAGGAAGACTTCATTGACTACTATTCGGAGAATCCTGCGGCCTCGTTTGCGGGGGCTGTCTGGACCAACAATGCCTGGATCAGCGCCCAGGCGGTGGCCTTGGGCGTGACCGGCATCTGGGTGCCCATGATCCTGTTCACGAACGCCCAGGGCGTCGGGATTGCCGCAGGAGTCTTCGCCGCGGTGGGCCAACAGGATGTGTTTTACAGCTACATCCTGCCGCATGGCCTGATGGAACTCACAGCTGTTTTTATTGCCTGTGCTGCGGGCTTGCGGATCTTTTGGGCCATGGTATCCCCGGGACCACGGACGCGGGGACGGGCCGTGGCGGACGAAGGCAGGTCGCTGATCACCGTGGCATTGGGGCTGGTGCTGGTTCTGTTCGTCTCCGGATTGGTGGAGGGCTTTGTCACGCCCAGCCCGCTTCCCGTATGGGCCAAGATCGGCATCGGCCTGGCAGTCCTGGCCGCCTACTGGGGCTACGTCCTGGTGTGGGGACGGCGGGCCTATGACGCTGGTGAACGCGGCGATTTGGTGGCCGGCGACGCCGGATACAGCGAAATCGCCGCATGAATCGGCTGGCGCCGGGGTGGCTCTTCGCCCTCTCGGAGGAGCGGGCGGTAGGCTCAATATCAGATACACGGCGCTGCCCGGATCAGAGCCGGCAGCGCGGACCCCAACGGAAGTGACGCTGCTGTGAACGACAATTCGCCGACCCCTGCCAAACGCACGGAGCCGCAGCCGGATCCGGACCTGGATACTTCATCGGACACGGACGAACCGGCTTTTGCCTGGCTGAATGATTCCGGCTCCAGCACTCCCGACGCGTCCCCGGCCGGTGGCTCCGGTTCCGTCCAGGGCGGTGTCACCCAGCCCGAAAGCCGCGCCGACCGCAAAGCCGCCGAGGCCGCCGTCGAACCCCCCGCCGTCGTACCTTCCGTAGAAGAGTCACTCCGCAAAGAACCGTCCGCGCAGGGCGCCACCCGAAACGGTGCGCACTTCAGTGAGCCGCTCCCCACGTCAGCCCTGCAGGTCCGTCCGCCGCAGGAGGAAGTGGAACGCCGCAACGCGGAGCGCGAAAGCGCAGCCAACGCCAAGCCCGTGGCTCCGCGCATCTGGCAAGTCCTGCTGGCCCTTTTCTACCCGGTGATCCTGTTGGTGCTGGCCGTCCGCGCGGTTACCAGCCCGCTGTTCCTGTGGGCCGAGTACAACCGGCCGGGGTTCCCCGGCGACGGGTACGGCTTCAGCACCGACGACCGGATGACGTACGGCTCCTACGCGGTTGACTACCTCAGCAACTGGGCGGGGCCGCGGTACCTGGGCGACCTCGTCAACCGCAGCGGCGGGGACCTTTTCAAGGACGGCGAAGTCAGCCACATGGCCGACGTGAAGATTGTCATCCTCTCGGCCTTTGGCGGGGGAGCCCTCCTGATTGTCCTCAGCCTCGTGGCCATCGCGTACCTGCGCCGCCGGAGCATCGGCGGAGTGCGCCGCGGGCTGTTCGCAGGATCCATTGTTGCGCTGGCGATCATCCTGGGCCTTGGCGCTCTGGCCGTTCTGGGCTGGCAGCAGTTCTTCACCGAGTTCCACCGGATTTTCTTCGCCAGCGGTTCCTGGACGTTCGCTCTGGAAGACACCCTGATCAGGCTGTTCCCGGGCCAGTTCTGGATCGATGCCGGCATTGTCATCGCCGCGCTGGTCGTCTTGGCAGCACTCGTGACGCTCATCCTCACCTGGCCCACGCGCCGCCGTCGCGGGCTGGCCAAGGATGACCAGGACGCCACTGAAGTGCAGCCCTAAGCGGCTGTTCAGTCCTTGGCTTTAGCGGTCTGCTTCTTGCGGCCCGTGATGGTCAGGAAGCCCTCAGGGTCCAGCTCCCCGAGGTCTCCGGTCCTGAAGAAACCGTCCACGAAGGCCCGGGCGGTGGCGGCCTCGTTGGAATGGTAACCCTTGAACACGCCGATCCCCTTGACCAGCACTTCGCCGTCCTCGGCCACGCGGATAGTGGTGCCCGGCAGGGGAATGCCCACGCTGCCCACCCTGGTCCGGGCCGGCGTGTTGGATGTGCACGGTGCCGTTGTTTCGCTCAGCCCGTAGCACTCAAGAACCCGGATCCCGGCGCCGCGGAAGAAGTGCGCGTCCTCAGGCGCCAGGGTGCCCTGCCCCGATACCGCGTAGCGGACCCGGCCCCCCAGAAGCTGGCGGAGCTTCGGGTACACCAGCCGGTCAAAGACGGCATGCTGCGCCCGCAGCGCCAGTCCCGGTCCGCTGCCCCGGCCGCGGGCAGCATGGTCCCGTGCTGTGGAGAAGCGGACGGCAGCGGCCGACGCTGCCGTGAAGACCCTGGCTCTTACTGACCCGGCAGCCTGGTGCGCGGCGTCCGCCCGGACCTTCCCGAAGATCCGGGGCGCCGCCACGAGGAACGTGGGTTTGAACGTGCCCAGATCCACCGGCAGATCAGCAGGCCGGGTGACATGGCCAAGGGTGGCGCCGGCATGGAGGCACGCCACCTGGGCGGCGCGTGCGGACACCTGGGCCAGCGGCAGGAACATCAGCGTGCGCGCATTCTGCCCCCTGAGGATCTCCGGGAGAAAGGCGACGACGTTGACGGCCACGAGCGCGAAGTTGCCGTGCGTGATCTCGCAGCCTTGGGGACGTCCGGTGGTTCCGGAGGTATAGACCAAGGATGCGACGTCGTCCAGACCCGCGGCGGAGCGGTGGCGTTCCAGCTCGGCATCTGTGACGCCCATTCCGGCAGCCGAGAGGCTGGCGAGGTCCGGGGCCTCGCCGTCGTTATCCATCCGCACCACGGCGACCAGCCGGTCCCGGAGCAGGGCGGACGTCTCCAGTATGGCTGCAACCATTGCCACCTTGCCGCGGTCCTGGGCGAACACCCGCCGCGCGCCGGAGTGGTGCAGGATCCACTCCACCTGGCCGGGCGTCGAAGTCTCCTCGATGGGAACGCTCACGCCGCCGGCAAACCAGATGGCGAAGTCCACCAGCGCCCACTCATAGCGGGTGGCGGACATCACGGCCACGGTGTCGCCCGGCTCAAGGCCGCCGGCGATCAGTCCTTTGGCCAGGGCGCATACATCGTGCAGGAACTTTCGAGCCGGAACGTCGGTCCAGCCGTTGGGACCTTTGCGCGCGTAGAGGGCGTGAGCCGGGTTGGCGGCCTCCCGACGGCGCAGGAGATCGGTGACATTGCTGCCGGGCTCAAGCTCCACCAGGAGTTTTGTGCTTGCTTCTCGCACGGGTGGCCTCTCCGTTCCGCTGCCTCAACGCAGTTCGCGGCTGGTCAGGGTCTGATGCAATCCTGCCCTAGATCCAGGATGGCATCCACATCCGGAAGCGCCATTCCTGGTAGGGGATTATCTCCGCCGTCCACACCGGGTAGAAAAAAGCGGACAACAGGACTGCCCCGGCGACGAAGAGTGCCACCAGGTAGACACCGGAGCGCCGGCGCCAGAGCGGGTCGGTGTCCCGGCCCAGGACAAGGCCCAGGCAATACACCAGCGCGAGCACCAGGAAAGGCTCAAAGGAGACTGCGTAGAAGAAAAACATGGTCCGCTCCGGGTACAGGAACCACGGCAGATAGCCGGCGCCCACACCCGCAAGGATCGCCCCAGCACGCCAGTCACGGCGCCCGGCCCACCAGAACAGCAGAACCACCAGCGAGATGGCCGCTGCCCACCAGATCATCGGGTTCCCCACCGAGAGAATGGCTGAGGCGCAGTTGGGCACGTCGCAGCCAGGAACGCCCTGCTCCGGTTTCTGGTAAAAGAACGACGTCGGCCGGCCCATGACCAGCCAGCTCCAGGCACTTGCCTCGTAGGGGTGTTCGGAGCCCAGTCCCTGATGGAACTTGTAGGCCTCCAGGTGGTAATGCGCCAGGGAACGCAGGGAGTCAGGCAGCCAGCCCCATTCCGCTGATGGGTTGGCCTGGGCCCACCGCCGGAAGTAGGCGCCCTCGGAACGGAACCAACCCGTCCAGGTGGCGGTGTAGACCACCACTGCAACCGGAACCATGCTGGCAAAGGCGAGCAGTCCATCCTTGATGATTCCGGCGCTGACCCAACCGCGGATTCCCGCGACACGCCGTGCATTGAGGTCCCAGAGGACCGTCAGCACGCCGAAGCCGACGAGGAAAAACAGGCCCGACCATTTGGTGCCCACAGCGAGGCCCATACATACGCCCGCGGCGAGGCGCCACCAGCGGATACCCAGCCACGGTCCCGCCAGTAGCTGGCTGGTTGAGGGCATGCCGTTCCGGGACGCGACTGCGAGCCGTCCCAGCCGTGCTGCCAGCCGCCGTCGACCGTCATCGCGGTCCAGCAGCAATGCCCCGAAGGCCGCCAGGATCCAGAACATCAGGAAGATGTCCAGGAGTGATGTCCGTGACATCACCAGATGGTGGCCGTCGACGGCGAGCAGCAGGCCCGCGGCGGCAGCCAGCGGCAGTGAGCGGAACAGTTTCAACGCAATGAGCGTGAGCAGCAGGATGGACAGGGTCCCGGTCAGTGCGGCCGCGAACCGCCAGCCGAATGGATTATCGGCGCCGAACAGCCACATGCCACCCGCGATCATCCACTTGCCCACGGGCGGATGGACTACGTATTCGGGTGTGTCCAGGAGGATGGCCGGGTTGCCTGCGTTGAAGGAATCGTTGGCCTTGTCCGGCCAGCCCCGTTCGTAGCCGCTGACCACGTAGGAGTAAGCGTCCTTAACGTAATACGTTTCATCGAAGACCAGGCTGTGCGGCGTGTCCAGCCGGACAAACCGCAGGACGCCGCCGATCGCCGTGGTCAGGGCAGGTACCAGCCAGAACCATAGACGGAGCGACGGCGGGTAATCCCGCCAGCTGCGGGTGCTTCCGATCAGGCGCTCGCGGAGGACTGCAGCAGAGAAGGCCACGGCCGGACGGGCGATCCAGGGGCCTCGTGCCGGCGGGTTGGGTTGGCCGGCCTCCGCAGGCCGCATGGAGGTCTGCGTCACGAGCCCCATGCTACCTTTTGCAGCTTGGGCCTCCTGCCAGCAGTACGCTGGGGGAGTGGACCCTAACCCCAGCACCTTCGCCGATTCCCGCCCTGCAGAACCTTCCGTTGCCGCCGACGAGGGGCCAGTGACAAAGTCGCCGGTGACAGTGGACGCAGCGGCAACGGTTGCCGCGGGGCCAGGCCGGATTGTGTTGGCCGCAACGCCCATCGGGAATGCCGGCGACGCATCGGCCCGCCTGATCGAACTCCTGGGGACCGCAGACATCGTGGCCGCCGAAGACACCCGGCGCCTGCACCGCCTTGTCCAGAACCTTGGAGTCACTGTCGCCGGGCGGGTCATCAGCTACCACGAGCACAACGAGGCGACCAAGACCGCGGAGCTGCTGGAGCACGTCCGGTCCGGCAAAACCCTGGTTATGGTCACAGACGCCGGAATGCCTTCGGTCTCGGACCCGGGGTTCAGGCTGGTGGAAGGGGCTGTGGCAGCAGGACTCACCGTGACCGCCGTCCCGGGCCCGTCCGCCGTACTGACCGCACTGGCACTGTCCGGCCTGCCCACCGACCGTTTCTGTTTTGAGGGATTCCTGCCCCGGAAAGCCGGCGAACGGGCGTCACGGTTGGCGGACCTGTCGGCCGAACGCCGGACCATGGTGTTTTTTGAGGCGCCGCACCGACTGGAATCGATGCTGCGGGCGCTGCGCGAGCGTTTCGGTGCCGAGCGGCGGATCGCTGTGTGCCGCGAACTGACCAAGACCTACGAAGAAGTCATCCGCGGGACGGTCGGGGAACTGCTGCTGTGGGCCGAAGGCAACGAGGTCCGCGGCGAGATTGCCGTGGTGCTCGGCGGCGCCCCCGAGCAGGCGCCGGGCACTCCCGAAGACCACGTAGCGGCCGTCAACGAGCTGGTGGCCCAGGGAATCCGGCTGAAGGAAGCCGTGGCCGCCGTCGCTGAGGACGTCCGCGTCAGCAAGCGGGAGCTGTACTCCGCGGTCCTCGCGGCACGCTGAGCGAGCGTAAATCTCTGCTGTGCAGCTGCACAACGTTGTCCGGTAGCTGTAGTGCGTCCAGGCGTAGACCCTCTGGCGGCCACGGCAGTAGTCTGACAGTTAATCAGCCGGGAAGGCAGGCCACGAGGCCTGTGACGTGGCTGAACCAAACCTTACTGACGAGGGAGTCAACGTGACTGTCACCGCACTGCCAGCTGTTACCGCGGAGCGCGAAAGCGCGCTGCTGGCCTCTGTTCCCACCGGATTGCTGATCAACGGCGAATGGCGCCCGGCGGCTTCAGGCAAGACGTTCGACGTCGAGGACCCCGCCACGGGCAAAGTGCTGCTGAGCATTGCCGACGCGGGCCCGGAGGACGGCAGGGCTGCTTTGGACGCGGCCGCCGCGGCCCAGGAGTCCTGGGCGAAGGTCCCCGCCCGGGAGCGCGGTGAAATCCTGCGCCGTGCCTTTGAGATGGTCACGGCCCGTGCCGAGGACTTCGCACTGCTGATGACCATGGAAATGGGCAAACCTCTGGCCGAAGCCCGGGGCGAAGTCACCTACGGCGCGGAGTTCCTGCGCTGGTTCTCCGAGGAGGCCGTCCGTGCGTTCGGCCGCTACTCGGTCTCACCGGACGGTAAGTCCCGCCTCCTGGTGACCAAGAAGCCGGTGGGACCGTGCCTGCTCATCACGCCGTGGAATTTCCCGCTGGCCATGGCCACCCGCAAGATCGCCCCTGCTGTCGCGGCCGGCTGCACCATGGTGCTCAAGTCCGCCAACCTCACGCCGCTGACCTCGCAGCTGTTCGCCGCGGTCATGCAGGAAGCCGGCCTGCCCGCCGGAGTCCTGAACGTCATTCCCACGTCCACAGCGGGAGCCACCACGGGTCCGCTGATCAAAGACCAGCGCCTGCGCAAACTCTCCTTCACCGGCTCCACCGAAGTGGGCCGCCGCCTGCTCGCCGACGCCTCCGAAACCGTCCTGCGGACTTCCATGGAACTCGGCGGCAACGCCCCGTTCCTGGTCTTCGAGGACGCCGACATTGATGCCGCCGTCGCCGGGGCCATGCTGGCCAAGCTGCGGAACATGGGCGAAGCCTGCACCGCAGCCAACCGGTTCATCGTCCACGAATCCGTAGCCGACGAATTCGCCCAAAAGTTCGCCGCGAAAATGACGGACATGACCACGGCGCGCGGCACCGAGCCGGAGTCCAAGGTGGGCCCCCTGATCGACGCGAAGAGCCGGGACAAGGTCCACGAGCTCGTCACCGACGCCGTGGCCTCCGGTGCCAAGGCTGTCCTGGGCGGCGCCCCGGCCGAGGGTCCAGGCTACTTCTACCCGCCCACCATCCTCACCGGCGTCACCGAAGGCACCCGGATCCTGTCCGAGGAAATCTTCGGCCCCGTCGCCCCGATCATCACCTTCGGCACCGAGGACGAAGCGATCCGTCTGGCCAACAACACCGAATACGGGCTCGTGGCCTACGTCTTCACCAGGGACCTGAACCGCGGCATCCGGATGGGCGAACGCCTCGAGACCGGCATGCTTGGGCTGAACGCTGGCGTCATCTCCAACGCCGCCGCGCCGTTCGGCGGCGTCAAGCAGTCCGGCCTGGGACGTGAAGGCGGCCTTGAGGGCATCGAGGAATACCTCTACACCCAGTACATCGGCATCGCGGACCCCTACGCCGGCTGAACGGACAGTCCTCCGGCTGACAGGATCATCCTCCGGTCAGCCGGTTCCTGCAGCGCCTGCCTGTAGCCACTGCAGCGAGCCGCTATTGGCTACCCCGTGGCCGGAACAAGCCGTCGCGCGCCCTCGACCCGGAGCGTGCGGCGGCTTTTGCCGTTCGGCGTGCCAGCTTGTTGAGCCCCCTAAACGGGGCAGTCAGGAGCCATGCCCACCGGCCCAGAACCGACGGCGGGAGCCAGTCGGCCCGGAGGCGTCGGGGGAGTGAGGCGTTGGCACGCAAGGACTGCTGTACCGCCGCGACACGCGGGGCAATCGCCCCAGTCCTGCCGCGGCTTGCTGTGTCCTGGACAGGCGGCCCGTAGTGCCGGCGTTCGAAGTCGGAGGTGAGGCTGCGGATGGCCTGGTGCCCGGCGTCGTCCATGCCGCCACTCTCGCCGAGCAGGAATGAATGGCGGAGCCGTGCGGAGTATGTCCGTGCTGTTTCACTGGATTCCGGTGGCAGGCCGTAGTCGGTTCCGAGGTCGCGGATTTCAGCCCACGCCAGCGGAACCGCGTCCTCCCGGGACCGGTCCTCTGTGCGGAGCCTCCGGGCACGCCGCCCCATCCTCACCAGCCGTGGCGATGCCGCCAGGAGGACAAGGCCAAGCGCGGCCCCTGTCCCGAGCAGCCACGGCAGAAGCACCTGCCCCACGTCCCCTTCGCCGCCACCTGCACCGGGGAGGGGCGCGGCCGTGGCACTTGGTGTGGGGGCCGGGGCTGTTGTGCCCGGAAGGAGGTCGTCGTTGTTTTCAAGCGATCCGGGGCTACCTGAGGTGCTGGTTTCCGTGGCGTACGCGGGTATTACACCACGTGACGGCGTGGGTTCGAACGGCACCCACCCCAGTCCTTGGAAGTAGAGTTCGGGCCAGGCATGGGCATCCCGGGCGTCCACCTCATACTCCGGCAGTGCACCTTGCCCGGCCACGGAAACCGTGGAACCGGTGGTGCGGCCCGGCGCATAGCCCACCGCGATGCGGCTGGGGATTCCCTCCAAGCGGGCCATTACGGCCATCGCGGACGAGTAGTGGATGCAGTATCCGCTCTTCTGGGTGAGGAAATCGGCCAGCACCGAGAGTCCGTTACCGTCGTAGCCGCCCTGGACAGGTGACTGGAGGGAATAGGTGAACTCCCCAGACCGAAGGTACTTCTGGATGGCCATGGCCTTGGCAAAGGGCGTGTCACTGGAAGCCGTTACCGTGTCAGCGGTGCTTCGGACTATGTCCGGGACGTTGCCGGGAACCCTGGTGAAATCATCACGGATTCCCCGCACGGCCTGCGAAGACTGTTGAAGCAGGGTGGCCGTGAGTTTAGGGGCGGAGGACACCACAACGTATTGCTGTGCCCGCGAGTTAGTGTTGGATCCCTTGACGGCCAGCGTGGCCGGGTCCCACGTCCAGGAACCGTTGAGCCCGCGGATTGACTCGGGCGCATACGGCAACGGCAGGTACGCGCTGGTGAACGTCCCCGTATCCACGGCAGTCACCTGGCGGAGCTGCTCCTCGGCGACGATCTCGTAGCCCGTCTCAAGCTGCCCTGCCAAGGGGCGGCGCTCGGCGTCCCGGTCATCAGGTCCCCAAGATTCGCCGTCGAAATTGTCAACAGTCACGGACCGCAGATACAGCGACCCGGCCGCATTGGTGGCATAGGTGATCCGTCCGCTTCCGGCTGGCGCCCGCAGGCTGTTTCCCAAGGTAATCATGGGATTCAGGCCGGTACCGGAGCCCCAAGGGTTCAGCCGGGAGCCCTGCGGAAACGTGCCGTGGTCGAAACCGGGAATTGCCGCCGGCACCGCCAGTGTTGCCACCAGCGCCACGGTTCCCGTCAGCGCGGCCCGCCGCAGCTGGCCGGGATTCCGGCCGCTGTCGGCTGATGTGCGGGAATCCGGTGCAAACCACTGGCTGCACGCGAGGATCAGCAGATACCCGGCCACCGTGGCAATGAAACCCCAAATCCCCACACTCTGGGGCTTCACGGTGGCGGGGACCACCAGGATCGCCAGCAGGCCCAGACCGGTTGTTGCCGGCATGCCAAGCGGCACTGCCAGCGCATCGATGAGGATGACGGTCAGGCCCAGGGCTGCGCAGCTCACCATCACGATTCCTGCGTTCGGAGCCACCGGGGCACTTTCCGCCAGGACCGTCTCGCTAGCCCGGAGGACCAACCTGTCCACTTCACCCAGGGTTGCCCCGGACGGGATGAATCCGGCAATGCCTGTGCTCCGGAAGAACGTCAGTGTGAGAACCGCGATCAGGGACGCAAAGCCGCCCACAGCCACCACAAGAGGCTGGGCCCGCAGCGCGCGGAGCGTGGCAATGGACAGGCAGACCATCACCACCGTGGTCAGGATGGGCAAGTACCAGGCCCAACCGCGCAGGACGCCGTTGAGGGAAATCGCGGCGCCCGCCACCGACAGGGCTACGGCACCGGCCATGGCCCAGGGGTACACCCCGACCCGCATCCGTACCGGGACCTGTCCCGGGGTACCAGTGGCTGCCTTCTCGCGGGAAGCGTTGCGTTCCGGTGCCAGCGTCACCGCCCCACCCCCGCACCTCGGCGCACGTCTGCCGCAGCAGTGGCAGGCGCCGCACCACCCTGGTCGAAATGGGTCCAGGCATCCGGGACTGAAACAGAGGCTGGCACGGCCACTGCCCTCCAGCCGCCCCGGCGGAGGGCCTCCAAAGAGTCCTCGGCATCCGCCGGCCTGTCGGAAACGATGATGGCGAAGGCATTCGCGCCGTAACCTGCCGCCGGAGCGAGGGCTCTGGCCTCGCTCGGCGAGATCCTGCCGAGCACGGCAATAAGGGGCCCCCGCATCCGGTGGGCGGAGAGTTTGTCCATCAGGTGATCGTCGAAATCGGCCGGTCCGGCATCCTGGCCACCGTGGTCCCGGGCAACGTGGTGCGGACCGGACAGGTGGATGGCAGCGAGGCTTTCCGCGATCGACTGGAGCCCGGAGACTCCGCTGAACTCTTCCGCGTCCGGTTCCGGTGCGGACGGGGAACGGAGGAATGCGGGTTCGCCGCGGGGGTCCAGGAGGCGGAGGGCGTAGTTCCGCTCCGACAGGTGCGTGCAGATGGAGATCGCGGCCACCACGGCCCACTCGAACGTGCCGCTGGTGATCATCTCGTGTCCGTCCACGGCCGCACTGCCCACGAAACCGGAACCGTGTCCCCCGGAAAACGCCGCGAACCGTTGGTCCAGGATGAGGGTGGCCTCCGGCGTCGTGACAGATTCCTCCTGGCGTACCATCAGGGCGCCGTGGTGGGCGGTGGCCGCCCAATGCACCCTGCGCATGGGATCGCCGGGGCGGTACTCGCGGGTCATGACGTCATCGTCGCTGGGGTTGGCGCGGGTACGCGTAGCTGTGATGCCGTCGTTCCCGCGAGCTCCCGCGAGGCCCGTCACGGGAAGCTCGACGGCGGCCGGAGTTACGGTGAGGGTGTCGCCGTCGTCAATTGACCGCCGGTGCAGGGACAACCCGAACGGATCAGTGAACTCAGCTGTTACCGGGCCGATCAGGTACTGGCCGCGTTTGGTGGAACGTAAATGGTATTCGTACCTGCTGGTCCCGCCCTTGGCGGAGCGGGCGGGAAAGTGGAAGGCCGGGGATTCGCCGAACCGTGGCGGCAGCCGTTCCTCCATGATGGCCCGGCCGCCACCGGAACCCGTCCGTGCCACGGCGAGCCGAACCGTGGTGGCAGCGGAAGTCTCAACCGGGGACGGGTTGAACTCGCGGTAAACCTGGAACCGGGGCTTGAGGAGCCTGATTCCGGCGAGCGAAACCAGGGGAAGGACGATGAGCAGGACACTCAAACTCAGCAGATCCCGCCGCCCCATGATCTGCGCAGACAACAGGCAGACGGCGCCTGCGGCCAGGAGCCCCCAGCCGCGCTGGCTGAACAGATGCCGGGGCAGTCGGTCACGCAGCGCCATGTGACAGCCCTGCCTAGTGGTTCCGGCGCAATCCGGCCGGCGGGGCCGATGCCCGGGCCGGGCTGTTCGGGTCCTGGTTCACCGGGAGCCGGGAGAGGATGCCCCGGATGACGCTGTGTGGGGTCTCGCCGGCACCGGCCGCCTTGCGGTCCAGGATGATCCGATGGGCCAGCACGGATTCCGCCACGCTGACGACGTCGTCGGGGAGCGCAAAATCGCGGCCGTCCAGGGCCGCCGTGGCCTTCGCAGCACGGAGCAGCTGGAGCATGGAGCGTGGACTGGCGCCCAGCCGCAGCAGGGGGCTTTCGCGAGTTGCGCGGCCTACTGAGACGGTATATTCCTTGATGGCCTGGGATACGTAAACCTGCTGGACGGTGGCGATCATCGCTGCGACGTCCGCCGCGGTGACCACGGGGGAGACCTTGGCCAACGGGGACGTTGCCTGATGGGTCTCCAGCATCTCGATCTCGGAGTCCTTGTCCGGATAGCCCATGGAAATCCGCGCCATAAAACGGTCGCGCTGTGCTTCCGGGAGCGGATAGGTGCCTTCCATCTCGATCGGATTCTGGGTGGCCACCACCATGAACGGTTCGTCGAGTTTGTATGAGTCCCCGTCCACGGTCACCTGGTGTTCCTCCATGCACTCCAGGAGGGCGGATTGGGTCTTGGCTGAAGCGCGGTTGATTTCATCGCCAATGACGATGTTGGCGAACACGGCACCCGGGCGGAACTCGAACAGCCGCGATGCCTGGTTGTAGATGGACACGCCCGTTACGTCCGAGGGCAGCAGGTCGGGAGTGAATTGGATGCGGCTGACCGTGCAGTCGATGGTCCGGGCGAGGGTTTTGGCCAGGAGGGTCTTGCCCACACCTGGCACGTCCTCCAGGAGCAGATGGCCCTGGGCCAGCAACACCGTAAGTGCGAGCCTGGCCGCATCCGACTTTCCGTCGATGACAGTGTTGATCGAGGCCAGGATCCGCTGGCTGGCCGCGTGGAACGCTTCGGCGTCCATGGCAGCTGCCTTGTGGCCGTTGAGGTGGCCCACCGGCCCCGTCACAGCGGTAAGGTTCCGGCTGGCAGGGGTTACCTCGTTGACGGCGGTGCGGCGGTGGGAGTCCATCTGCAACCTTTCAGCCCGGGGATCACCCGGAACGGGACAGCAGGCCTGCCTTCGCCCGGCGGTGGGCGTTCGCATCTGTTCATACCAGCCTACTAACACAACTGCCCTGGCTGACAGAGAGTTCCGGGAATTCTGCACAGGATCGGCCGCCGCTAGGCTGGAGGGATGTGCAATTCGCTGATTCCCGCCGCCTACCGCGCAGTCGGGGCGGACCCTGCAGATGCCGACCACGCTGAGGCTGCAGCCGGCACCCCAGCCGGCTCCGGGCGGCAGGCGCGGCCGGACTATCCGCCGGTGCCGGAGCCGCTGCCGGTCCCCGTGATGGACAACCACACGCACCTGGATTTCCCCGACGGCGAGAGCCCCGTGGGCATCGCCGCGGCGATGGATGCGGCCCAGGCCGTCGGAGTGCAGGGGGCCGTCCAGGTGGGCTGCGACCTGGAGTCTTCCCGGTTCACGGTCCGGGCCGTTGACCTGGACAGCAGGTTGCTGGGAGCCGTGGCCCTGCACCCCAACGACGCCCCGGACTATGCCAGGCGCGGCGAGCTGGAGGATGCGCTGACGGAGATCGAGCAACTGGCCGCCCATCCCCGGATCAGGGCCATCGGCGAGACCGGCCTTGATTTCTTCCGCACAGAAGGGGAAGGGCTGGCCCACCAACGCTATTCGTTCCGGCGGCATATCGATATCGCCAAGCGCCTGGACCTGACGCTGCAGATCCACGACCGCGACGCGCACGACGACGTGGTGCAGGTCCTGCGCGAGGAGGGGGCTCCGGAGCGGGTGGTGTTTCATTGCTTCTCAGGTGATGAGGCGCTCGCCAGGATCTGCAACGCGGCGGGCTGGAACATGTCCTTCGCCGGCACGTTGACGTTCAAGAATGCGGCCAACCTCCGCGCCGCGCTGGCGGTGGCAGACCCGGACCTCGTGCTGGTGGAAACGGATGCTCCGTTCCTGACACCGCACCCGCATCGTGGCCGTCCCAACGCCAGCTATATGGTGCCGTACACCGTCCGTGCCATGGCCGAATTGACAGGAACTGACCTCGCCGAACTCTGCACCCGGATCAGCGAAAATACCGTGCGGGCGTACGGATCGTGGGAGTGATTTGGGTCTCGTCGGAATGCTTGCTACGCATACCACGTATGTAAAATTCTTGGCCGCTTTATAACGCTACGGTTACAGTGGAGAACTATTAGCCGGGGTCGGGGAAGGCCTTCGGATAATTTCACTTCATTCGCAGCAGGACCAAGCAGGGCTTTGATGCCGCCTGCCTGCCGCGCGGAGTGTGGCGGCGCAACGGTGCCCGGAGCTTGTCCCCAGGGTCACGCGCCGGCTATTTCACTGCGTTTTTCCCCGTGCCCGGATCGATCTAAAGTTACGGGCAATCGTGGTCAAGCTCTTCACAACGGACGGCAAGTTCAGTTTTATCAAGGTGGGCACCCAACTGGTGGTGCTGTGTGCGCTGGTGTTGGGCCTCGTGGCCTTCGTCGGAAATAACAAAACCGTTACCCTCAACGTCGACGGAAAAGTGACTTCACTCCAGTCCTTCGGCGGCACCGTGGGCCAGGTAGTGAAAAGCGCCAACGTAGAACTGAAGTCGGCTGACCGCGTCTCGCCCTCGGCGGACGCCAAAGTGGAGAACGGCACCGTGATCAACGTCAACATGGCCAAGGCCGTAAAGGTCAGCCTGGACGGTTCCGAAAAGACCATCAACACCACGGCGCCGGATGTTGCCGGCCTCGTTACCGAACTCGGGGTAGCCAGCTCCTCCTCCGTTTCCGTCCCGAAGGACGCCCAGCTCGCGGTGGCCGGATCCTTTGTTTCCATCTCCACGCCCAAGACCGTCAGCATTGTTGCCGACGGCAAGGCCGCCACGGCCACCACCACCGCTGGAACCGTAGCCCAGGTCCTGGAGGACGCTGGCATCACCCTCGGCGTCGACGATCGCACCTCCCAGCCGGGCAACGCGCACGTGGTCAACAACATGGTGGTCAAGGTCTCCCGGGTGGATACCAGCCAGACCGCAGCCACCACTGAAGATGTTGCTTTCGACAGCCTGACCACCGAGAGCGCCGAGCTCTTCAAGGGCGAGAAAGAGGTCACCCAGGCCGGCGTGGCCGGCAAGGTGGACAAGAGCTTCAAACTGGTGATGGTTGACGGCCGTGAAGCCTCGCGGACCCTGGTCTCTGAAACAGTCTCCGTGCAGCCCGTGACGGAAAAGGTCACGGTAGGCACCAAGGCAAAGCCAGCGGCCGCGGCCGCGGCCGCTGTGAACACCGGCGCCGCAGCCCCGGCCATGATGAACGAGGCCATGTGGGACAAGATCGCCCAGTGTGAGTCCACCGGAAACTGGTCCATCAACTCGGGCAACGGCTACTATGGCGGCCTCCAGTTCAACATCCAGACCTGGATCGGCTCCGGCGGCGGCGCTTACGCCCCCAACGCCAGCCTCGCCACCAAGGCGCAGCAGATCGACATCGCCAACCGCGTGTACGCACAGCGAGGCCTCCAGCCCTGGGGCTGTGGCTGGGCCGCTACAAGCTAGGCGCCAGTTCGCATCTGCGCTGGCGGCAGCTGACCACGACCGCCAGATGAGCAGTGAGGCAGCGGCCGGTCCCGGATTTTCCCGGGGCCGGCCGCTGCCGTTAAGCGGAAATACGCGCCGCGTAACACGCATGATCCGCCCGGGAAGCGGATGGCCCGCCGCGGCGAGCGGGATAGGATACCTAGGTGACTGAACCGACTGCCGCCGCGCCCGCACCCCTCTTCGGTGCCTCCGACATACGCCGGCTGGCAGAAGAAATCGGAATCCGGCCCACCAAGACCCTGGGCCAGAACTTCGTCATCGACGGCAACACCATCCGCCGGATCGTCTCGGTTGCCAACATCGGGCCAACCGAGACCGTGCTGGAAGTCGGGCCCGGACTTGGGTCCCTCACTCTGGGCCTTCTGGACGCCGCGCAGACGGTGGTCGCCGTTGAAATCGACCCCGTCTTGGCTGCGAAGCTGCCCGAAACCGTCAAGGCCTGGCGCCCTGAAGCGGCGGACTCATTCCATCTGGTCCAGGCGGACGCCATGAAGGTGACGTCCCTCCCGGTTGAGCCCACCGCCATTGTGGCAAACCTGCCCTACAACGTTGCCGTGCCGGTGGTCCTGCACCTGCTTCAGCACTTCCCCAGCCTGCAGCACGGTCTGGTTATGGTCCAGGACGAGGTTGCCGACCGCCTGGCTGCGGGGCCCGGATCAAAGACCTACGGGGTGCCCTCCGTCAAAGCGGCCTGGTACAGCAGCATGCGCAAGGCAGGCGTGATCGGCATGAACGTCTTCTGGCCTGCGCCGAAGATCCAGTCCGGACTCGTGTCCTTCACCAGGCGGGAACCGCCTGAAACTACCGCCACCCGTGAACAGGTGTTCGCTGTGATCGACGCCGCCTTCGCCCAGCGCCGGAAAACGCTGCGCGCCGCCCTGGCCGGCTGGGCCGGCGGCGCACCCGAGGCCGAGCGCTGCCTCATCGCCGCCGGAGTCGCTCCGTCAGCCCGGGGTGAAGTCCTTGACATCCACGCCTTCGCCCGGATTGCCGAAGCCCGCGAGGCCGGGTCGTGAAGGCAGCCGCCGGGAAGTTTCCCGCACGGACGGTCCGCGTGAAGGCACCCGGCAAAGTCAACGTTTCCCTGGATGTGGGACCGTTGCGCGCGGACGGCTACCATTCAGTTGCCAGCGTTTACCTAGCCGTTTCCCTCTATGAGGAGGTGGCTGCCACCAGCACCGAAACGCCGGGAATCACTGTCAGCATCAGCCCTGACAGCACCCTGGACCTGGACGACGTGGATATTCCGCTGGACGAGAGGAACCTCGCCTACAAGGCCGCAGCGATCATGGCCGATGTCTCCGAGCATTCCACCGGGGTGCACCTTGAAATCACCAAGCGGGTCCCCGTGGCTGGGGGCATGGGCGGCGGCTCGGCCGATGCCGCGGCCACCCTGCTGGCCTGCGATGCGCTGTGGAACAGCGGGCTGTCGCGGGACGAGTTGGCTCACCTGGCCGCTGAACTGGGTGCCGACGTCCCGTTCTCCCTCCTCGGCGGAACCGCCGTCGGGCTCGGCGTTGGCGACGACCTTTCGCCGGCCCTGGCCAAAGCCCAAACCGACTGGGTCCTCGTGGCCGCGGACTATGGACTGCCCACCCCCGAAGTCTTCCGCACCCTGGACCGGCTCCGCGAGGCCGAAGGACTGGACGTCGCCGAGCCTACGGCCGTGGATCCCAAGATCCTGCAGGCGCTGCGGAGCGGGGACGCGGATGCCCTGGGCCGGGTCCTGGTGAACGACCTGCAGCGGGCCTCTATTGAACTTTCCCCGGCGCTCCGCGATACGCTGGGACGAGGTGAAGCGCTCGGCGCCCTGGCCGGAATCGTGTCCGGTTCCGGACCCACCGTGGCGCTGTTGACCCACAATCCCGCTGCCGCCGAAAACCTGGCGGAGGACCTGCGGCACTACGGGTTGACAGCGCTGGCTGTCCACGGGCCAGTGCACGGCGCCCGCATCATCTCCGATACCCTCCTTTAAGAGCCCCCTTCCTTACAGAGCAGCAGAAAGCAGTCCTCTTGGCACACCTTCTTGGCGGCGAAAACCTTTCGGTTTCGTACGCAACGCGCACCGTCCTGGACGGCATCACCCTCGGACTCGAGGAAGGTGACAGGATCGGCATGGTGGGCCGGAATGGCGACGGCAAGTCCACTCTGATGCGCCTGCTGGCGATGCGCTCAACCCCGGATTCCGGCCGGGTGACCAAGCGCAGCGAAGTCAACATCGGATACCTGGACCAGAGCGACGTGCTCGACGGCGACCTCACGGTCGGCGCTGCGATCGTCGGTGACCAGGCCGACTACGAATGGGCCCGCAATCCCCAGATCCGCGAAGTCATGGGCGGGCTTGTGTCCGACGTCGACTGGCATGCCAACGTCCACGCCCTCTCTGGCGGGCAGAAGCGGCGGGTGGCGCTGGCCAAGCTGCTGATCGAGGACCACGACGTCATCATGCTCGACGAACCGACCAACCACCTCGACGTCGAAGGTGTCGCGTGGCTGTCCAGGCACCTGAAGACCCGCTGGCGGGCCAACCAGGGCGCCTTCCTGGTGGTCACCCACGACCGCTGGTTCCTGGACGAAGTCTGCACCAAGACCTGGGAAATCCACGACGGCATCATGGACCCGTTCGACGGCGGCTACGCGGCCTACGTCCTGGCCCGTGCCGAGCGTGACCGTGCGGCGAATGTTATGGAAGGCAAGCGCCAGATGCTCGTGAAGAAGGAGCTCGCCTGGCTGCGCCGCGGCGCTCCGGCCCGCACGGCCAAGCCGAAGTTCCGCATCGAGGCCGCCAACGCCCTCATCGCCGACGTCCCCGAGCCGCGCGACTCCACAGCCCTGAGCAAGATGGCCACCGCCCGGCTCGGCAAGGACGTCCTGGACCTCGAGAACCTCTCACTGGACTTCCTCGGCGGCGACCCCGGACAGAAACTCTTCGACAACATCACCCTGCGGCTTGCACCCGGTGAGCGGCTGGGCCTCGTGGGCGTCAACGGCGCCGGCAAGACCACCCTGCTGAAACTCCTCAACGGCGAGATTGAGCCGTCATCCGGCAAGGTCAAACGCGGCAAGACCGTGGTCACCGCCGTGCTGACCCAGGAAGTCAAAGAACTCGACGACGTCTCGGACCTGCGCGTGATCGAAGTCATCGAGCGCGAAAAGCGGTCCTTCAACGTGGGCGGCAAGGAATTCACGGCGGGCCAGCTGGTAGAGCAGCTCGGCTTCACCAACGAAAAGCAGTGGACCCCGGTCAGGGACCTCTCCGGTGGTGAGCGCCGGCGCCTCCAGCTGCTGCGCCTGCTGGTGGGGGAGCCGAACGTGCTGATGCTCGATGAGCCCACCAACGACCTCGACACCGACACCCTTGCCGCCGTCGAAGACGTCCTTGACGGCTGGCCCGGCACGCTTGTGGTGGTCAGCCACGACCGTTACCTGCTGGAGCGCGTGACGGACCACCAGATGGCACTGCTGGGCGACGGCAAGATCCGCGCCCTGCCCCGCGGCGTGGACCAGTACCTCGAACTCCGCGAAGGCGCACTTGCCGGCTCCACCATCACCGGCGGCGGCAACCCCGTCACCGGCCCGAGCGGCAGCTCCGCCCCTGCAACCTCCGGCTCCTCGGAAGCCGAAAAGCGCGACGCCCGCAAGGCCAAGAACCGGATCGAGCGCCAGCTGGGCAAACTGGAGCAGCAGGAAAAAAAGGTTCACGACCAGATGGTCAAGAGCACCGCAGAATCCGACTTCGACGCCCTCGCGGACCAGAACAAAAAACTCAAGGACCTCGCCACCGACCGCGAAGCCCTGGAACTCGAATGGATGGAAGCCCTGGAAGTCCTCGGCGAGTAACCTGTCGAGTAGGGGTCGGCTCCGGCTTGGGTGCCGGAGCCGGCCCTTCGTTGTTTGCGCGGCTTGGGCGCCGGAACCGGCCCTTCCGCGTCGCTTAGACACAGGGCAAATGGGCCGCTCCGGTCGCTTGGCGACCTCCGCGCCCCGATGCCCTGCGATGCGCTCCTTTCGGAAGGACCGCCTCCGGCGAGGTACGTCACCTCCCGATAGACCACCTCCGGCAACGTACCTCACCTCCCGCCGTGGAACAGCAGGCAACTAGCGGAACGTTCGGCAGGGTAACTTGTGGAGGCGCCCGAACAGAGGTGTCGGCTATGGCGGCGCGGCCGAGGACGCTCGAACAGAGGTGGCGGCAATAGCGGTGCGGGGGGCCTTCGCGTAGTCGCGCATTGCGGCGCATCGTGGCGTGTAGGTCGCCCAGCGACCGTAGCGTCACCTTTGCGCTGTAAGCGTCGTCCCGAGGGCCCCGACGCGAGCTTGCGAGTGTTGGGAAGGGACCTACGCGCTAAGCGACGGCGAAGGGCTCCTGCGCCGCGAAGGTAACCACAAGGACCGCAACCAGGCTCAGACCTCGGACTTCAGCTCCGGGTCTTTTTGGAGGCCGGTGAGGCCGTTCCAGGCGAGGTTGACCAGGTGCGCGGCCACGGTGTGTTTGTCGGGCTGGCGGCTGTCCTGCCACCATTGGCCGGTCATGGCCACCATGCCCACGAGCATCTGGGCGTACATGGCGCCGTCCTGGGCGCTGAAGCCGCGGCGGTGGAATTCGTCGGACAGGATGTGTTCCACGCGTGCGGTGACCTGGGACAGCAGGGTGGAGAAGGCGCCTTCGGGCTGCGACGGCGGTGCGTCGCGCATCAGGATCCGGAAACCCTCCGCCCGGTCCTCGATGTAGGTGAGGAGGGCCAGGGCGGCGCGTTCCACCAGGACCCGTGGTTTTCCTTCTTCGGTGAGGGCAGCGGTGATCGAGTCCAGCAGGATGTGGAACTCGAAGTCCACCACCTGCGTGTAGAGGCCCTCTTTGGACCCGAAATGTTCGTAGATCACGGGCTTGGACACACCGGCGCAGGCCGCAATTTCCTCAATGGTGGTCCCGTCGAGCCCGCGCGCGGCAAAAAGGCCGCGGCCGACGTCGACGAGCTGGCTGCGCCGCTGCACGCCGGTCATCCGGGTCCGGGGAGGGTTATTGCTCACATTTTCCATCATGCCCTAGCGCCGCTGAAACGGTTGGAACCGGTGGCGGGACAGAGGCCCGGCGGCCGTGATTCCTGCCAATGTCGCGGGCTGCCCTGAAGGCATGGCAAAATAAATACTTGTGCCTTGGCCTTTGCGCCTCTGGCATGGTCCGCCCTGGTGTAATGGCAGCACCCCGGCCTTTGGAGCCGTGGAGTATAGGTTCGAATCCTATGGGCGGAACTGCTGTGCGAAGACCGTCCAGTAGGATGAACACGGTGCCCCGCCAGCGATTTGGCCGGGCAGGCACCGCGCCCAGCGCAACGCGCAACCAAGCAAGGAGAACCCGTACGTGATCCCCGAGACTACCGGCCCAGCCGCCGTCATTGTTCTGGCAGCAGGCGCCGGTACCCGGATGAAATCCCGTACCCCGAAGATCCTGCACGAGATCGGCGGCCGGTCCATGGTGGGCCACGCCCTCCTGGCGGCCCGCAGCATTAATCCCGGACGGCTGGCCCTGGTGGTCCGCCACGAGCGGGACCTGGTTGCCCGCCACCTGAACGAGCTGGACGCCGAAGCCCTGATTGTGGACCAGGACGACGTTCCCGGCACCGGCCGCGCCGTCGAGGTGGCCGTGCAAGCGCTGGATGCCCAGGAAAAGCTCGCAGGCACCGTGGTGGTCACTTACGGCGATGTTCCGCTCCTCACCGGCAGCCTGTTGGCGGACCTGGTGGCCACGCATGAGCGGGAGGCCAATGCCGTCACGGTGCTCACCGCCCTGCTGGATGACGCCACAGGCTACGGGCGCATTCTCCGCGGTGATGACAGGTCCGTGACGGGCATCCGCGAACACAAGGATGCAACGGAAACCGAACGCCTGATCCGCGAGGTGAATTCCGGGATCTACGCCTTCGACGCCGATGTCCTCCGTGACGCGCTTGTCCACATCACCACTGACAATTCGCAGGGCGAGAAGTACCTCACCGATGTACTGGGCCTCGCGCGGCAGTCGGGCGGCCGCGTTGCGGCCGTCGTCACCGAGGACCGCTGGCAGGTGGAGGGCGCCAATGACCGGGTGCAGCTCTCCGCCCTTGGCGCGGAACTGAACCGCCGCACCGTTGAAGCCTGGATGCGCGCCGGGGTCACCGTAGTTGACCCTGCCACCACCTGGATCGATTCCACCGTGATACTGGACGAGGACGTCCGTATCCTGCCGAACACGCAGCTGCACGGAGCCACCACCGTGGCGAGGGACGCCGTCGTCGGCCCCGACTCCACCCTCACCGATGTCCGCATCGGCGAGGGTGCCAAAGTGACCCGCACACACGGTTCCGGTGCCGTGATCGGTGCGGACGCCGCCGTCGGCCCCTTCACGTACCTGCGTCCCGGCACCGTGCTCGGTGACACCGGCAAGATCGGTGCGTTCTACGAAACCAAGAACGTCACGATTGGCCGAGGCTCCAAACTTTCCCACCTTGGCTACGCCGGCGATGCCGAAATTGGCGAGGACACCAACATTGGCTGCGGCAACATCACGGCCAATTACGACGGCGAGAAGAAGCACCGCACGGTGATCGGCTCGGGCGTCCGCACAGGTTCCAACACGGTCTTTGTTGCACCGGTCACCGTGGGGGACGGTGCCTACAGCGGCGCCGGCGCGGTGATCCGCAAGGACGTCCCGGCAGGGGCACTCGTCCTGTCCGTTGCAGCACAGCGCAACTCCGAGGGATGGGTTGTGGCCAACCGCCCCGGCTCACGCTCGGCTGAACTGGCGCAGGCGGCCGCCTCAGATTCCTCACATACCCCAGCATCGACAGAAGAGGACCAGCGATAATGAGCGAAATTACGGCACGCGGCGAGAAGAAGCTGGTGCTTGCCGCTGGGCGGGCGCACCCCGAACTGGCGCGGGAAATCGCCAAGGAGCTGGGTACCGAGCTGCTGCCGGTTGATGCCTATGACTTCGCCAACGGGGAGATTTACGTCCGCGCCGGCGAAAGTGTCCGGGGAACGGACGCGTTCGTCATCCAGGCCCACCCGGCGCCGTTGAACAACCACCTCATGGAACAGCTGATCATGATCGATTCGCTGAAGCGGGCCTCCGCCAAGCGGATCACGGTGGTGTCCCCGTTCTACCCGTACGCGCGGCAGGACAAGAAGGGCCGCGGCCGCGAACCCATTTCCGCCCGCCTGGTAGCGGACCTATACAAGACCGCCGGTGCTGACCGCATCATGAGCGTTGACCTGCACACCTCGCAGATCCAGGGCTTCTTCGACGGGCCCGTGGACCACCTTATGGCCATCCCCCTCCTGGCGGACTACATCCGCACCCGCGTCGCCGCGGACAACGTCACCGTGGTGTCCCCGGACACCGGCCGGGTGCGCGTCGCGGAGCAGTGGGCCGAACGCCTGGGCGGAGCGCCGCTGGCATTTGTGCACAAGAGCCGTGACCTCACCGTTCCCAACCAGGCCGTCTCCAAGACTGTCGTGGGCCAGATCGAGGGCCGGACCTGCGTCCTCATCGATGACATGATCGACACCGGCGGCACCATTTCCGGAGCGGTCCAGGTCCTGAAGAACGCCGGGGCGAAGGACGTCATCATCGCCGCGACGCACGCTGTGTTCTCCGAGCCCGCGGCACAGCGGCTGTCAGAGTCCGGCGCCCGAGAAGTGGTGGTCACCAACACGTTGCCCCTCACAGCGAACCAGCAGTTCCCGCAGCTGACGGTGCTGTCCATCGCGCCGCTGATTGCCCGCGCCATCCGCGAAGTGTTCGACGACGGTTCGGTCACCAGCTTGTTCGACGGCAACGCCTGATTTTTGACGCTCTTGGTGGTTGAGCCCGTCGAAACCAGACAGGCTCAACCACCGCTCTTTTCAATAATTGGGCCCGGCGCTGCTAAGCTGTTTGACGACACCTTGGCGAGGGAGAGCAACCGGAAAACCGGACTGCAGGTCTCCGTTATCGACTGGGTCTGAATCTCCCTTCTGGAAGGGCCGCCTCACGGCCGCCCGGCGTTGAAGGTCGTAACGGACCTCCGCCCTTGCTGAACACCATTTAGTCTTTCGAGGAGATACACATGTCTGAGCAGAAGCTCGCAGCAGAAATCCGCACCGAATTCGGCAAGGGCTTCGCCCGCCGCGCCCGCATGGCCAACCTGATCCCGGCCGTCATCTACGGCCACGGTGCAGAGCCGCTCCACATCACGCTTCCGGCCAAGGCCACCACACTGGCAGTCCGTAAAGCCAACGCCCTGCTGTCCCTGGACGTCAACGGCGAAGAGCACCTGGCCCTGGTCAAGGACGTCCAGCGCGACCCCATCAAGCAGATCATCGAGCACATCGACCTGCTGACCGTCATCAAGGGCGAGAAGGTCACCGTGGACATCCCGGTCCACATCGTTGGCGAACTGGCTCCGGGCAGCGTCTTCAACCAGGAACTCACCGTCATCTCCCTTGAGGCCGAGGCAACCCACCTGCCCACCGCCATCGAGGTCGACATCGAAGGCCGCTCCGCCGGACAGCACATCCACGCTTCCGACCTGGTCCTGCCGAAGGGTTCGGTCCTGCTGGCCGACGCCGACGCACTGGTTGTCCACATCTCCGAGGCCACTGAGGTCTCTGACGAAGAGGCACAGGCTGATTCCGCAGCCGCAGTCTCAGCCGAGTAATAACGGCACAGTTTGATTTGTGGCCGGACCCTGTCAGGGTCCGGCCACAGCCATGTCCGGACCACCTTAGGATTGAATAATGACTGACACCTGGCTGATCGTTGGCCTCGGAAACCCCGGGGCTGAATATAAGGGCAACCGGCACAACGTCGGCCAGATGGTCCTGGACGAACTCGCGGCCCGGATGGGCGGCAAGTTCAAAACACACAAGGCGCGCGCCCAGGTGCTCGAGGGGCGGCTGGGGATTGGCGGCCCCAGGGTGGTGCTGTCCAAGCCGATGAGCTATATGAACGTTTCCGGCGGCCCGGTGGCAGGCTTGGCGAACTTTTACGGCATTGCTCCTGACCATGTTGTTGCGGTGCACGATGAGATTGATATCCCGTTCAACACCATCAAGCTGAAATGCGGTGGCGGCGAGGGCGGCCACAACGGACTCCGGGACATGTCCAAGGCATTGGCTACCAAGGACTACTTGCGGGTACGGGTGGGTGTGGGCCGTCCGCCAGGACGGATGGACACTGCAGACTATGTCCTGCGCGATTTTGGCACTGCAGAGCGCAAGGACCTTCCGTTCCTGCTCGATGAGGCGGCCGATGCTGTGGAATTACTGGTCAGGGAGGGCCTGACCGCGGCCCAGCAGAAGTTCCATCCGGCCAGGTCAGACGTTCAGCAATAAAACTTAAAACCGCCTGTCCCTGTTTACCTGCGTGTGCCAAGGGGTAGTCTTCTTCCTAAGCGGGGGAGCGATGGGGCTTATCCCGCTTTAGTGGGATGTAGGGGACAAGTTCATGTCAATCGAGCCACTCAGCTGGGGACGTGGGTCACCGCTCAACGACGTTGAGCTGCGCACCGACACTGTTGGCGTATCAGAGCCGCAGCGATGGTCCGTGCCTGCGCGGAGCGCCAACCTCGAAGCGGTTCGTACGGCCCTGACCAGCCTCGACTCCCTGGGGGTCGTCATCACCGGCGGACGCGGCGTCGGCAAGTCCTCGTTGGCCCGGACAGCCGTGTCCGAGCTGGGCCCGGATATCTGGACTATGCAGCTGCGCAGCGGACCGTCGTCCGGAACAACGCCCTACGGTTGCCTGGCCTTCCTGCTGGCCCGCCTTCCCCAGGCGTACATGGGTTCGCCCACAGCAATCCTCCGCGGCATTACATCCCTCATCAAAAGTGATGCCGCGGGGCGCCAGTGTGTCATCACCCTGGACACCGCCGGCGGCATTGATGACATGAGCGCAGGCGTCCTGCTTAACATCCTTCTGACAGGTACAGCCCGCATGGTGGCCGTGGCACCCTCGATCAGCGACCTTCCGGCCGACTTCCACTGGCTCCTCAGCGACCGCCGGCTCACCGAGGTCAGGCTGGACAACCTCAATGAACTGCAGACCCGCCAGGTGCTGCTCTCCCTGCTGGGACACCGGGTGTCGGCCTCCCTGGTCAGCACCTTCCACACCATGGTCGGCGGAAACCCGCTGCTCCTGAAAGCGCTTGTCACAGAGCAGCAGCATTCGGGGAACCTGGTTCTTTCGGACTCCGTCTGGACGCTTCGGGACAAGGTGGTGCTCGACGGCGCGGCCAGCCTTGACGACATCGTCCGATCCCAGTGGACGCGGAAGTCTCCGGAGGAACGGCATGTCATTGAGATGCTCTCCTGCGCCCGCAGCGTGGAACTGTCCAGGCTGACCACTGTCTACGGTGCCAGTGTGGTGGCGGACATGGAGGATTCTGGCCTGCTGGAGATCGATTCTTCGGACCACCGATGGGTTTCGCTGCGCGAAAAATACCTCGGCGACGTGGTCCGGTCCTGGCTGAGCATCACTCGGCGACGGGAGTTGCGGAGCCTCCTCCTGGGCGGCAACGAGCCTGACCCTGCCGTGATGACGGTGGAGGAGTTGATGGCGTTCGCCGCCTGGACCCAGGAATGCGAGGCTGAGTTGAGTCCGGTCATGGCGCTGGCCGCTGCCGCAGCCGCAGTGCAGCTCTTTGACCCTCATTTTGCCCTCAAGTACGCCGACGCACTTAAGCGGAATGACCCTCAGTGGGTGCCAGCCCAGCGGCAGAAGGCGGCAGCGTACCTGCTCTTGGACCTCCCGGTGCAGGCCATGGCGGCACTGGACGATATTTCCCAGCCCCAGCTGGACAACCTGGACGTTGAGGAGTTCGCCCGGGTGGTCGCGGCCAAATCACGGGTTATGGTTTGGCTCCCCGAACACACCGCCCGGGTGCCGGCACTACTGCAGGCGGCACGGGAGCGGCTGGGCGTGGAACCGGGAATCGCCAAGGGCTGGCCGGAGCCGCTGGCTGCTGCGGCCAACCGGATCAGCCTGAGCGAATTCGAGTTCCAGGCCTTCGTGGGGGACTATGCCGCCGCCCTGCCGGCGCTGGAAGCCGCGGCGGACCCCGGGCAGAATCCGGACACCTGGTTCAGGATGAACTCAGCGGTAATCCTTATGAGCGCACTGTCCATGACGGGGCGGGAAATGGACGCACTGAGCCTGATGAGGCAGCTGGGCGGGCAGATCTCGGACGCCGCCGAGATCGTGGGGCTGCGTGAGAACTTCGCCGGCAGGGCGTACAACGTGCTCCTGATGGCAGGGCAGTGGCGCCGGTGCATCGACCTGCTGGATCCGCCGTCCGCGCGCGAATTCCACCGGCTCCCTTACCGGAGCGCCGCCGCGGAGCTCGCAGCCGGTATCGCCTACGTGTACTCGGGCCGCGGCGCCGTGGCCCTCGATTCGTTGCTCTCGGCCGCCGCGCAGCTGGAGTTGCGGCCCGTCCAGAGCATGCTCCGCGCAGCCTACGCTGCCATCGCCTTGGCATATGCGCAGATCGGCAATGCCGGGCAGTCCCGGAAGTATCTTGACAGGCTGCAGCGGACAGCAGGTGCCGCTGACCATGCCACCCGGAGCCGCACTGAATTCTGTGCTCATATGGCCGCCCGCTGGCTGGGGGACAGCGACGCAGCCGCCCGACTTAAGCAGTCCGCCCGCCGCGACATCTCAACAGGCACGTTCACCCTTGCCGGCATCAGCCTGCTCGGAGCCACAGTCAACGGCACCGAAGCTGACTTCCGGCTGATGGAACAAGTGGCCGGGCATCGCCAGGGCCCCTTGGCGGAAATTTCTCGGCTGATCGCCGTGGGCAGCCGGACCCGCGATGCCAAAACCTTGCTTGCTGGCGGGGAACTGGCGGCCACCCTTGAACTGGATGCCGTTGAGGCCCGTTGCATGGCGCTGGCCGTTGACTACGCCCGGCAGGCCGGTGACTCGATCTCCGCCAGGACTGCACAGGCCCGGCTCGACATCCTCGCGGCCACCGTTGCAAGCCTGCCGATCGTACCGAGCAGCGGCAGCCCGCTCCTGACCGCCCGGGAGAGGCAGATCGCGCGGCTGGCAGGCCGGGGCGCGTCCAACCGTGATATTGCCGTAGAGATGGGAGTGTCCGTGCGCACTGTGGAAGGACACCTTTACCAGGTCTTTACCAAGCTCGGAGTGACATCCAGGGGTGATCTGACTGGACTCGTATAACGGCCACGCAGCCAAACCTGGACCGCCGTACCGACTGCTCACGGGCCGGCGTGAACCGCTGGACCGGATCTGCAACATCATCCGCAGCCGCACGAGCCAGGCAGTGTTCCTCATGGCTGGCCCGGGCATCGGGAAGTCAACGCTGACCGAGGCCGTCACCGAGCGGCTTGCCCAGGAGATGATTATTGTTCAGATCCATGGAAGCTCGTCGCTGTCCGGCGTTCCCTTTGGAGTTCTGGCACCCTATACCGCGGAGCTCACAGCCGAGGACTCGGTGTCTCCGGTGGCTGTGCTGCGGTCGGTGTGGAGGTACTTCGAGACGCTGAAAGGCGGCAAAGAGACCCCGTTGCTTCTGATGATGGATGACGCCCATCACTTGGACGAGGCAACGGCCAGCATTGTGGCCGACATGATCTCGGCCGGCTGGGCAACGGTGCTTGCTGCCGGCAGGCCGCGGCCCGGGCTGCCGCAGCCGCTCGCGCAGCTCTGGTACGACGGCCTGGCTGACCGTGTGGATCTGCGTCCCATGAACCGGGAGCAGATCGAGGAAGTCCTCTCCCATGCACTAGATGGAACAGTCCCCGCTGGAACCATTGACACTATCTGGAGTGCATCCGGCGGAAATCCGCGGATTCTTGATGCCTTGCTGCACGATGCCGCAGAACGGGGCCAACTCGCGAAGCGGAACGGGATCTGGATGCTGCTGGGCCCCTTGCCTGCCGACGGCCCCAGGCTCACCGAGGTAGTGGTGAAGGATATGATCCGCCGCGGCCCGGAAGAGCAGGAAGTCTTGAAACTTGTTGCCCTCGCCGGGCCGGTGAGCCGGAAGGTGATCGAGGATACCTTTGGCGCCGAGTTGGTACGGACGCTTCTGGACCAGCAGATGATCGTCGAAGATTCCGGCAGTCCGGCCGAACTCCGGATCTGGAACTCCGTCTTCGGAGAGGCGCTCCGAACCAGCATCTCGGTGTCGCGGAGCCTGCAGCTGCTTGAAAAGATCAGGGATCAGCTGGGAACCGCACCCGATGGGTCTGAGGGCAGGATGAGGGCCGTGGAATGGGCCCTCGAATGTGGATTGAAAGTATCCGATCCCGAGCTGCTCGAGGCCGCTGGCACCGCCTTGGTCCACTCCCGAAATTGGAGCACCCGGATGATGGCGGCAAAGGTCGCAGATCCGGACCTCGTGCCGCAGGCACAGGCTGTCCAGGCAAGGGCCCTATTCAATGAGGGCGACTTCGGTGGTGCGGCCAGGCTCTTGGACGGGTGCTGGCTGCAGCTGGGGAAGGGGCCCTGGGCTGTACCGGTCCTGATGCTCAGGGCGATGGCTCACCAGGCTCTGGGGACGCCGCTGACAGTATTCGCGGCCGATTCCCGCGAAGCGCTTATGAGCGCCGGCGCCATGACGGCCGGCCCCTTGGCCGTCCCGCCGGATTCACAACAGGTACCAGGTGCTCCTGCCAAGCTCTGGCAGGAGTGCTTGCTTCGCCTGTTGGAACTCGGCGAAGCCGGCAACCTCCAGGCTTTGGAGGCCGAGGTCCAGGAACTTCGTAGCAGCCGCGCCGGTGATGCCACGGAGGACGCCCTGCGTGCTGTGGGACTCGCGCTGCTGGCCCATGCCCACGCCTCGGCCGGACGTGCCGTCCAGGGGCTGGAAGCGGCATTGCTGGCGGCCTCGGAACTTCCGGCCCTGCAGGGTGGCGTGTTTTTCTTCAATGAATTTGTCCTCGGCCGCCTGGTGGCGGATTACCTGGCCATGGGGGAGTGGGACTCGGCGGAACGGGAGTTGGCGAACTACGCCGCCGGACAGCCGCGGGGTGTCGCGTATTTCAGCGGCAGCCTCGAGGTACTCCGTGGCTACTCGTTGCTGCGGCAGGGGCGGATGGAACGCGCCTACCAAACGTTGTTGCCAGCTGTGGAGACCTTGCGGCTCAACGACCCGTTGCAGCTGTTCCGGTTTGGTTCCGGGCTGGCCTTCTATGTGGCGGCGAGGCTCGGTGACTCCGCCCAGGCCGGCCGGCTTGAGCTGGATTACAAGGATTCACCGTTGGGCTCCACCGGCTTCGGACTCCTTGCGACGGCCTACGCCGCTGCAGCATCAGAGTATGTGGCGCATGACGGGAAAGGCCTGGCGTCCCTCCACACACTGTCCACCACGCCCGGGGTGACCAGCCGAGCCGGGACACTTCTGGAGCTCCTGGCTCTCTGTTGGGACCTCGGCGATCATTCCGTGATCCCTTTGGTCCACACCCTGGCGGGGAACGTTGAAGGCCGGTGGGCCGCTGCCATGCTGACCCTGGCGGAGCACTGGGAGTCCGCTGACGCGGATTCCATCATGGACACGGCGGCAATGCTCGAAGGCTCGGGATTCGTCAACCTTGCGCGGGAAGCCTATGCCCGGTCGAGCACCGTCCTTGAGAGCTCTGGGGAGCGCCGGCGGGCCCGGCAGGCAGTGGCCCTGCGGGAGAAGTGCGACCACGAACTGGGGGAACGGTTCCGGGAAGGCCACTTCATCGCGGCAGCCCCCAGCGTGCACCTCACACGCAGGGAACAGGACATCGTAGAGCTTGCTGTGCAAGGCCTCACCGACAGGGAGATCGCACAAAAGCTCATGGTGTCCGTGCGCACTGTGGAGGGCCACCTTTACCGCACGTACGTCAAGCTCGGCGTGCGGAGCCGCGACGAACTGGCTACAGCCCTTCCGCACTAGGCCTGCGTGCGGACGTCGTGCATTTGGAACGTTGCGCACCGACGCCGTCCGTCCGGGCCCCTGCGTACAGACTTCCAGATACGCGTAGCCGCGGGGCGTAACCCGTAGCCCAGGCGCAAAAAAGTAGAGTACTGCCTACTCGTGTGCGGGGCTTGCGTATGCGGTTGACTTAGTACGGCAGGAAAACCCGGAATCACCGAACCGCGGACCGGCCAGGCATTTAGGCCTCTTTTTGACGCAAGCTTCCGGCCCTCGCGGCCGGATCGAAACGGGGTCGGCGACGTCAGAGTCTTCTGAGACCGAGACTCTCCCCCCAGCCGTCGCCGGCCCTCACTTCCGCGGGCTGAAGCCCGGAGCTGCTGTGGCGGTAGCCCATCGGGCCGCCGCCACAGTGGTGTTGTGGGACAATTGAGTGTCAATCCATTGGCATCTCAAGGAGTTAGCTTTGGCCCTAGTATCAACGCCTGCCACGCTGGAACGCGCAGTGCCGGCCATGGATAACGCCGAAGTCCTCAGGATTCGAAACGACTTCCCCGTACTTGGCCAGCTGGTCAACGGCCAGCCCCTGGTGTACCTCGATTCGGGCGCCACCTCGCAAAACCCGCTGAGCGTCATCGAAGCTGAGCAGGAGTTTTACGAACAGCGCAACGCTGCGGTACACCGCGGTGCCCACTACCTCGCCGTGGAAGCAACAGAAGTCTTCGAAGATGCCCGCCAGACCATCGCGGACTACATCGGTGCCGACTACACCGAAACGGTGTGGACCTCCAACGCCACCGAAGGCCTGAACCTGGTCAGCTACGCACTGTCCAACGCCGCGCTCTGGGCCGCGCACGGGCGCGGTGACGCCCGGCTGAAAGACCTCGCAGTGGGCCCGGGTGACCAGATCGTGGTCACCGAAATGGAGCACCACGCCAACCTGATCCCCTGGCAGGAACTGGCGTTCCGCACCGGCGCCACACTGCGCTACATCCCCATCGACGACTCCGGTACCCTGCGGATGGACGTTGCGGCCGAAATCCTGGGAAGCAAAACCAAGGTCCTGGCCTTCACCCACGCCTCCAACGTGTTGGGCACCATTAATCCCGTCCAGGAACTGGTCGCGCTGGGGCGGCAGGCAGGGGCCCTGGTGGTCCTGGACGCCTGCCAGTCCGCACCGCACATGCCGTTGAACGTCAAGGAGCTTGACGTCGACTTCGCCGTCTTCTCCGGCCACAAGATGCTGGCGCCTACCGGAATCGGTGTCCTTTACGGCAAGCAGGACCTCCTGGACGTCCTGCCGCCGTTCCTCACCGGAGGTTCCATGATCACCACCGTGACCATGGAACGGGCCGAGTACCTGCCCGCGCCGCAGCGCTTCGAGGCCGGTACCCAGCGCATCTCGCAGGCCGTTGCCCTGGCCGCCGCGGCCAACTACCTCACGGAAACCGGCCTGGACCGCGTGCACCGCTGGGAATCGGAGCTCGGCCAGCGGATGGTGGCAGGGCTGGAGTCCATTCCCGGCATCCGGGTCCTGGGGCCCGCCGCAGGACAGGAACGGATCGGCCTTGCCGCGTTCCACGTCGACGGGGTGCACGCGCACGACGTCGGGCAGTTCCTGGATTCCCGGGGCATCGCCGTCCGGGTGGGTCACCATTGCGCTCAGCCGCTGCACCGGCGCCTGGGCCTGACTGCCACCACCAGGGCAAGCGCCTACCTGTACAACACCACGGACGACGTCGACGCCTTCCTGGAAGCCGTCGCCGGCGTCCGCTCCTACTTCCGCGTCTAGCGCGATCACCAAAGGTAGACCTCCATGAGCCTTGACCAGCTGTATCAGCAGATCATCCTTGACCATTCCAAGGTCCGCCACGGCAGTGGACTGGCGGGAGTCGCAGCGCCCGCGGGGGCGTCCACGGGCCAGTCCCACCAGCTCAACCCGGTCTGCGGCGACGAAGTCACGCTGCGGGTGGCCGTGGAAAACGGCAAGGTGGCACAGATTTCCTGGGACGGCGAAGGCTGTTCCATCTCGATGGCGTCGGCGTCGGTCCTCAGCGAGCTCGCGGAGGGAATGACCGTGGACGAACTCCGCGCCGTCATCGGCAACTTCCGCGAACTGCTCCGCTCACGCGGGAAGATCCAAGCCGATCCCGAGATCCTCGGCGACGCCGCGGCTTTCGAAGGTGTGGCCCGCTACGCCGCGCGCGTTAAGTGCGCCATGATTTCCTGGGTGGCTGCCGAGGACGCTTTGAACCAGGCAACCTAGGCCGGCACGGTCCGAAGCCGGCTCGGATCCCGTGCGAGGCCGGGCAGCGGCCGTCAGCCCCGCTGCTCGAAAACGTCCGGGACGCCGTCGCCGTCAGCATCACGTCGTTCCGCCTCTTCCGTTGCGCGGTAATGCCGGTTCCGCAGCCGGAGCACCACGGTGGCCAGGAGGGCTGCCGCCAGTGATCCGGTGAGGATGGCCACCTTCGCGTGGTCATCGTGCGCCGAGCCTGCACCGAAGCTCAACTCGGCGATCAGCAGCGACACCGTGAAGCCCACTCCGGCCAACATTGCAAGGCCTGCAACATCGATCCAGGCGAGGCCGTCGTCGAGCTTTGCCCTGGTGGTCTTTGTGATGAGGTAGGTAGTGCCGAACACACCAATCGTCTTGCCGGCTACCAGGGCAGCCACAATTCCCAGTGCCACCGGATCCGCCAGAGCCGACCGGAAGCCGTCGAGGCCGCCCACGGCTACTCCGGCGGAAAAGAAGGCGAAGACCGGGACGGCGAAACCTGCCGAAAGCGGGCGGAGCCGGTGTTCAAAGGACTCAGCCATGCCGGAACCCGACTCACCGCGTTTCCGTGACGCCAGGACCGGCACGGCAAAGGCGAGCAGCACACCTGCGACGGTGGCGTGGATGCCGGAGGCGTGCACGAGTGCCCAAGTGGCGGCGGCCAGCGGCACCAACAGGTACCAGCTACGGACCCTCCGCTGGGCCAGCAGGGTAAACAGCCCCAGCGGAACCAGTGCCGCCAACAGGAAGAGCGGCTGCAGCCCGGACGAGTAGAAGAAAGCGATGATGCCGATGGCCAGCAGGTCATCCACCACGGCCAAGGTCAGCAGGAAGGTCCGGAGGGCGGCAGGCAGGTGCGTATTAATGACGGCCAGGACGGCCAGGGCAAAGGCGATGTCGGTGGCTGTCGGAATTGCCCAGCCACGAAGGCCCTCGGCGCCCTGGCCCAGGTTCACCAGCGTGTAGATCAGAGCCGGAACTGCAACCCCTCCGACGGCCGCGGCCACGGGAACCACCGCCTTGGACACCTTGCGGAGTTCGCCTGAGACAAACTCCCGCTTGAGTTCCAGGCCGGCCAGGAAGAAAAAGATGGCCAGGAGACCGTCGGAGGCCCAATGCCCCAGGGAGAGCCGGAGGTGCCAGGGTTCGTATCCGATTTTCAGGTCCCGCAGTGCGAAGTAGCCCTCAGCCGCCGGCGAGTTGGCCCAGAGGAGTGCCGCAGCAGTCGCCAACAACAGGAGGGCGCCGCCGGCGGTTTCCAGCCTGAGGATCGCGGAGATCCGTAGGAATTCAGGGTAGCTTGAGCGGCTGAGGACCTTAGCGGCGAAGGCGGGGCGGGAAGGGTGCTTGGCCATGACTGGCTCCTGGAATTAAGGGGTCGACAAAAATATTGCCGACCAGACTTCCCGGCGCACCTGTTACCAGCCTACCCGAGCAGGCCCATAACCCCGATCACCGCGGTGGCAGCTCCCAACACCATCGAGATGCTGACCAGCACCACGTGGACGGTGAGGAACTTTGTGGCCTTGCCGGCGGCGTCCCGCGCCCTGGGGTCCTTCATCACGCGGCGCAGGAACTGCGGCCAGACCACAAGGGACCAGACGCCGGCAACGATCAGCAGGCAGCCCGCAATCAAGGGGAGCTGCACGGCCTAGTGGCTTTCGAGCCAGGCCTGGGCCTGCTGGGACTGGATGTTCAGGGCTTTTGACACCATGGGCTCGGCCGCCTCGGCGATCTTGCCGCCCAGGAAGGGAACAGAGGACGTGACGTTGCCTTCGAGTTCAATGCGTGTGCTGCTGCCCTCGGCGACGAGCCGCTGGACAGCGGTCACATCAAGCGGGGCACCGGCGATCTTCAGCGTGATGTTGCTCTGTCGGGAACCGTCGGCCGCGGGGGCCTCCCAGTTCTCAACCTGCGTCACGGTCAGCTTTTCGCCCACGAACTTACGGGCGATCTCCGGGAGTCGCGTGGTGGGCAGGGTGCGGACCGAGGTGGTGCTGAATGCTCCGTCAACGTCTCCGGCCACTTCGAAGGACTCCAGGGTGCCGCCAACGAATTGGCTGGTGTGCCGCTGGAAGTCCTCGTTGATAAAGACAGCAGCGACGCTGCCGACGGCGTGCGGAAGGGTGGTGGTTGCACTCAGTGCCATGGGTCCTCCAGTGATGTGTAGGTCAGAACGCTTTTGCTCCCCACATCCTACGGGGAGCCTTGCTGGTTGTTGGAACCGGCCCCCGCGCTGTCGGCGCTGGCGATCTTCTGCGCCGCCGTGGTGATGTTCCGTGCCATTGCCGGAAAAATGAGGCTGTGGAACGGCAGTACGGCCAGCCAGTAGAGCTTTCCGCTGAGGCCCTTGGGGAAGAAAATGGCCCGCTGCCGGTAGCGGCTGCCCGTCCCGTCAGGTTCCACGGACAGCTCAAGCCAGGCTCGTCCGGGGGCACGCATCTCCGCGCGGAGGCGCAACAGTTTTCCGCGCTCTATCCGCTCCACACGCCACCAGTCCACCACTTCACCAGAGGCCAGGGTGCCGGGATGCCGGCGTCCCCGCAGCAGGCCCGCGCCGCCGGTGAGCTTGTCCAGCCAGCCACGCACGCGCCAGGCCAGCGGCAGGGAATACCAGCCGTTCCGGCCGCCGATCCCTTCGATGATGGTCCACACATGGGCAGGGTCAACATCCCCGTGGAACGTCCGCTCATCCACGTAGACCGTGTGGCCTGCCCAGTCCGGATCGCTGGGCAGCGGATCGGCGTCCGCCCCGGCATTTGACCACGTGGTTTCCACCTGGCCGTCGCGCTCCTTGCCCAGGGCGAGGGCAACCGCCCGCCGGTACGGAGTCAGGCCGCCGGCCGGTACGGGGATATGGGCATCAATATCGTGCTCGCGGGACACGGCATCGTGCTGCAGCGACTCGACCAGGGGCAGCGACATGGACAGCGGGATAGGCGTGGTCAGGGCCACCCACATGCCAGCAAGCTTCGGGGCAGGAATGGGCAGCGCCAGGACCACCCGATACGGCAGCCCGGCCTCGGCGGCGTATTCCTTCATCATGCCCGCGTAGCTCAGGATCTGCCGGCAGCCGATATCGAACGTGCGGTTGACCGGCCCGTCCATGGAGGCAGCGCCCACAAGGTAGTGCAGCACGTCCCGGACGGCGATCGCTTCGATCTTGTTCCGCACCCAGCTCGGTGCCGGCATCAGCGGGAGCGTCTCGGACAGGTGGCGGATCATTTCGAAGGACGCCGACCCGGAACCGATCACCACCCCGGCCTGGAACACCACTGCGTCCACCCCGCTGTCAAGGAACACCTTCCCCACGGCTTCCCGGGAGCGCATGTGGGTGGACAGTTCCACGTTGGCAGGGTGCAGGCCGCCCAGGTAGACGATCCGGCTCACGCCGGTGGCGGCAGCAGCCCTCGCGGCCGTTTCCGCCATGGCCTTTTCCTTGGATTCGAACCCGGCGCCGGCGGCCATGGAGTGGACGAGGTAGTACAGCACGTCGACGCCGCCGAGGGCCTGGCGCAGGGAAGCCCCGTCGTCGAGACTGCCCTGGATCACCTCAACTTTGCCCAGCCACGGCACGCCGGCGATCTTGGCCAGTGTCCTGACCATGACCTTTACGGTGTGGCCGGCCTCCAGCAGTCGGGGGACCAGGCGGCCACCGATGTAGCCGGTGGCGCCGGTCACCAGGACAGTTTTGGCTGCGCCGGGCTGGGATGTCTCGGGTGTGCCGGTCATGTTGACTCCTTCTTGTCATACTGAGATTCGGAGCGGCGGGGTGTTCGGACGGCCCTGGTCCTGAAAGCCTAATCTGCCGTGCCGCGGGGGTAGGCTGGGAAGACCCGGGATTCGAAGAGAATTTCGGGCTTTCGTGTTGCCTGCGATCCCTTGAACCCACAGGAGTTTCCGCCATGAGCCCCACTGGCCCGTCCCATCCTGGCCCGCCCCACGCCGGTCCCTCGCTTGCCGGACTGCGCCGTGTATTGGCAGCAGACCAGACGTTCGCCAGGGTGCAGGCGGAGGCGGCCAGGGGGTTTGACGTCCGGGGACAGGATTACCAGATCAGCGCGCCGGCAGGACTCCGCGCCGTCCTGCTGGCGGAAATGGCAGACGGCCTGGCCGCCGCTGCCGAAGAAGGAACTCCCGACGGCGGGCTCCCCCCAGTGGTGCTGGCAGTCACCGCGACAGGACGCGAGGCAGAGGACCTGACGGCCGCCCTGCGCGCCTACCTGCCGGCCGATTCGGTGGCCGAGTTCCCCAGCTGGGAAACACTGCCGCATGAACGGCTCTCACCCCGCTCGGACACGGTGGGCCGCCGGCTGTCCGTCCTGCGCCGCCTGGCGCACCCGGAAAGTTCGACGGCGGGCCGGCTGCGTGTGGTGGTGGCGCCGGTGCGGGCGGTGGTCCAGCCGATCGTCGCCGGGCTGGGTGAGCTGGTTCCGGTCACGCTGAGGGTGGGACAGGACATGCCGTTCTCCAATGTGGTGCGGAGCCTCGCGGACGCGGCCTACGCACGCGTGGACATGGTCACCCACCGTGGCGAGTTTGCCGTCCGCGGCGGCATCATCGACGTTTTCCCGCCCACCGAGGACCATCCCATCCGGGTGGAGTTCTTCGGCGACGAGGTGGACCAGATGCGCTGGTTCGCGGTGGCCGACCAGCGCTCGCTGTCGGCGCCCGGATTGCATCACCCCACAGAACTCCATGCCCCGCCCTGCCGCGAAATCCTGATCACGCCTTCAGTGATGTCGCGCGCGGCCACGCTGAAGGCGCAGCTTCCCGCGGCCGCGGACATGCTGGAGAAAATCGCCGGCGGCATCGCCGTGGAAGGGATGGAGTCCCTGGCCCCGGTGCTGGTGGATGCCATGGTCCCGTTCGTGGAGCAGCTGCCCGCCGGGTCCATCTCGGTGATCATAGAACCGGAAAAGGTCCGCCGGCGCGCACATGATCTTGCGGCCACCAACGAGGAGTTCCTGGAAGCTGCCTGGTCCACGGCATCCGATGGGGGCACGGCCCCACTGGACCTCAGCTCGCAGGCGTCAGAAGCCTTGCACTCCGCCAGTTTCCGTTCCCTGGCCGAAACCCGGAGTTTCTCGCTGGAGCACGAGGTGTCCTGGTGGTCCATCTCGTCACTGGCCACGGACGAGGAGCTGCTGCCGGAGATCGACGTCCTCAACCTCCGCGCCCGGGAACCGCGCGGGTACCAGGGCGATGTGGCCGAGATGATGGACTTCATCGGCTCCCACGTCCGGGACCAGTGGCGGATCGTGGTGGCCACGGAGGGACCCGGACCGGCGCAGCGCCTGGCGGAACTGTTCCACGACGCCGACATCCCCTGTGCCAGGGTGGACACCCTTGAGAAGGAGCCGCAGGCGGGCATCATCGAGGTGACTACTGCCGCCGTCGGACGCGGTTTTGTCCTGGACAGCCTCAAGCTGGGGCTGCTCACCGAAGCGGACCTGCTGGGACGGACGTCCGCGGGCTCCACCAAGGACATGCGGCGCATGCCGTCCAAGCGGCGGAACGCCGTGGACCCGCTGCAGCTGGTCAACGGCGATTCCGTGGTGCACGAACAGCACGGCATTGGCCGCTTCATCGAACTCATCCAGCGTAAGATCGCAGTCGGCGGCTCGAAGGATTCAGTCGGCGTCCGCGAATACCTGGTCCTGGAATACGCCCCGTCCAAGCGAGGCGCCCCCGGGGACCGCCTGTTTGTCCCCACGGACCAGCTGGACCAGGTGACCCGCTACGTCGGCGGAGACACCCCGGTGCTCAGCAAGATGGGCGGCTCCGACTGGGCCAGCACCAAATCCAAGGCGCGCAAGGCCGTCAAGGAGATCGCCGGCGAACTCATCCGGCTGTACTCCGCGCGGATGGCCTCAAAGGGACATGCCTTCGGGCCGGACACCCCGTGGCAGCGTGAGCTGGAGGAGGCCTTCCCGTACGTGGAGACGCCGGACCAGCTGACCACCATCAACGAAGTCAAGGCGGACATGGAGCGGGAAATCCCCATGGACCGCCTGGTGTCCGGCGACGTGGGCTACGGCAAAACCGAGATCGCCGTCCGGGCCGCGTTCAAGGCGGTCCAGGACGGGAAGCAGGTGGCGGTCCTGGTGCCCACCACCCTGCTGGCCCAGCAGCACTACGAAACGTTCACCGAGCGCTTCTCCGGCTTCCCCTTGCGCGTCAAGGCCCTGTCCCGGTTCCAGGGGACCAAGGAAACCAAGGAAACCGTGGAGGGCGTCAAGAGCGGCTCCGTTGACGTGGTCATAGGCACCCACCGGCTGCTGTCCAAGGACTTCGCGTTCAAGGACCTGGGCCTCGTGATTGTGGACGAGGAACAGCGCTTCGGCGTGGAGCACAAGGAAGCCCTGAAGAAGATGCGGACGAACGTGGACGTGCTGGCCATGAGCGCCACCCCGATTCCGCGGACTCTGGAGATGTCCCTGACGGGCATCCGCGAAACCTCCACGCTGGCCACGCCGCCGGAGGAACGCCACCCCGTGCTGACCTATGTGGGCCCGTACACGGACAAGCAGTCCTCGGCGGCGATCCGGCGTGAGCTGATGCGCGAAGGCCAGGTGTTCTTTGTCCACAACAGGGTGTCCACCATCGAACGGACGGCCGCGAAGATCCGTGAACTGGTTCCGGAAGCGCGCGTGGAGGTGGCACACGGGCAGATGTCAGAGAGCCGGCTGGAGCAGATCATTGTGGACTTCTGGGAGAAGCGCTTCGACGTCCTGGTGTGCACCACCATCATCGAAACCGGCCTGGACATCTCCAACGCCAACACGCTGATCGTGGACGGGGCGGACAAATACGGCCTCTCCCAACTGCACCAGCTCCGCGGCCGGGTGGGCCGCGGCCGTGAACGCGCCTATGCCTACTTCCTGTACCCGTCCGAGAAGCCCCTGGGCGAGGTGGCCCTGGAACGGCTCAAAGCCGTCGCCACCCACAACGAGCTCGGCGCCGGCATGCAGCTGGCCATGAAGGACCTTGAAATCCGCGGTGCCGGCAACCTGCTGGGCGGCGAGCAGTCTGGCCACATCCAGGGTGTTGGCTTCGATCTCTATATCCGCCTGGTGGGTGAGGCAGTGGCCGACTTCCGCGGCGACGCCGAGGAAAAGGCCGCCGAAATGAAGATCGAGCTGCCGGTCAACGCCCACCTCCCGCACGATTTTGTGCCCGGGGAGCGGCTTCGCCTGGAGGCCTACCGGAAGCTGGCCTCCGCGGTGACCTATGAGGCCATCGACGAGGTCCTGGCCGAGCTTGTGGACCGCTACGGCGAACCGCCGCTGCCGGTACAGAACCTCATCGCCGTGGCCCGCTTCCGGGTGGGCGCCCGCGAAGCCGGCCTGTCCGACGTCGCGCTGCAAGGGAACTTCATCAAGTTCTCGCCGGCGCAGCTGCCGGAATCGAAACTGATGCGGCTAACCCGGATGTACCCGGGTTCCCAGTCCAAGCCTGCCCTGGACGCGGTGCTGATTCCGAAGCCCAAGACAGCGAGGATCGGCGGCCGCGACCTGCAGGATGCCGAAATCCTTGAATGGGCCAACGGGGTCATCCGCAACATTTTCTCTGACGCGCCTCTCGCCGCTCCGGCAGTAAGAGGTTAGAGCTTGATGGGAGGACATCACGCCGCGTCGGGAGCCGCGGCGTGGGTAGCTATTGCTTCAACGGGACCGTACACGCTGGGCTGGTATCCGCTGGACGCCACCGGGATCCTCATCGGCGGGATGGCGACGGCTGGGACGGCGCTTGTCTGCGATTGGGACCACCGCCACAGCACGGTGGCAAACTCACTGCCGCCGCTCTCCAACCTGATTGCCGTGGGTATTGAAAACGCCAGCGGCGGGCACCGGCAAGGCACCCACTCGGTGCTCGGGGCGGTGTGCTTTGTGCTGCTGGCCATGATGGCCGGGCAGTTCCAGCTGCAGACGGACTGGGGCCTGCTGTCGGTGGGCGCCGGGTTGCTGTGTATGTTCATGATCAACATTGCGGCCAAGGCGCTGAAGCTGTTTCCCAAATCCGGATTTATCAGCAACTGGATCTTTGCCCTGGCCATGGCCGGACTGGTGACCTGGTTCGCGCCGGAACAGTGGACCTGGCTGCCCGTCTCGATGCTGACCGGGGTAGTGGTCCACATCGTGGGGGACATGATCACCACCGGAGGTGTGCCGCTGCTCTGGCCGATCGTCATCAAGCCACCGAAGTTCCTCCGGAAGCTGCCAGGGCTCAACGACATCTGGAAAGCCAACGGCGCTTTTTCCCTGCCGCTGCTGGGCCGCGCCGGTTCCAAGCGCGAGTGGCTGGTCCTGATCCCGGTCAGCGCCTACGCGATGGTGGGCATGTGCGTAGCGGCGTGGTCGTTGGCGAAGGCACATTTCCCCGCCGCGATTGCGATCGGAAAGACCACGGTCGGCCGATTGCTTGGCGTGGGCTGACACGGCTGGTGCAGTCCATGGCTTAAAAGGCTGCGGCCCCGGAATATCCGGGGCCGCAGCCTCTTAAGTTACTGAGGGTTCTTACTTGCCGCCGGCTGAATCGGAGCGGCCGGTGATGGTCTGCGGGATCCAGAACGCCAAGAAAAACAGGCCCAGGCAGACGGCCATGGGCCACGGGTTGCCGAGCGTGAGGAAGGACAGGGAGTAGATGGAGCCTAGGAACAGCGCCATCATGGGGACAAACAGAAGGATGCTGCCCAGGAGGCTGTTCTCGTTCTGGGGGGTCTGTACCGTGGCGTTGCCGGACTCGGTGGTCTTGCTGGACATTGTTTCCTCCTCGGCCCCGCGGGGCTCAAACTGTGGCGGTTCCGGGCCGGCGTCAGTAGCTGGCTGAACCCTGTTCACCCTTGACGATGGCAATGCCGGAACTGGCACCAATACGTGTTGCACCTGCAGCAATCATAGCCTGCGCGTCGGCTAGGGAACGTACGCCGCCGGACGCCTTGACGCCGAGATCTGGGCCTACAGTGCGGCGCATCAGGGCGATGTCCTCGGCCGTGGCACCCCCGCCATTGAACCCCGTTGACGTCTTGACGAAGTCTGCCCCCGCTTCAACGGACGCCTGGCAGGCGAGGACCTTCTGGTCGTCGCTGAGCAACCCGGTTTCGATGATGACCTTCAGGATGGCCCCGCTCGCGTGGACCGCCTCCGCGACGGTGGAGATGTCGTCCACCAGCGCGCCCTTGTCACCGGCACGGGCTGCCGCGATGTTGATGACCATGTCGATTTCGTCCGCACCGTCCAGGACTGCGCCGCGGGCTTCAAAGGCCTTCACGTCGCTGGGCGTGGCACCCATGGGAAAGCCGATCACCGAGCACGTCAGAACACCGGACCCCTTGAGCGCGGTCTTGACTGTCTTGACCCAGAGGGGGTTCACGCAGACTGACTTGAAGTGGTACTCAGCGGCCTCGGCACACACTTTGAGGATTTCCGCTTCGCTGGCCTCGGGCTTGAGGAGTGTGTGGTCGATGTAGGAGGCGATGTTGCCTGACGCTGAGACCGTACCGGCTCCAGTCTGGTCGACAGGAGTGGCTGCGTTGCTCATGATGGTCCTTTCCATGTGGCCTTGTGGGCCGCCGGAGCCACGTGGTGCGTGGCTGTTCAGGTGACCATCCTGTCACAGCCGCATCCTCCATGGGCCAGCAGACCAGGCCAACGCGGGGTCACATCCGGCCCAAAAAACCTGCCATATTGGGCCGGATGTGACCCCGCGTTGCTGTGAGCAGGAGGTCAGGCAGCCACGGCAACGCGTTGTTCCGCAGCCACACCTTCCGCAGCTGATGTAGCGGTCATCAGCTGCGCGGCGCAGGCGCCAGCGGCAGAGGCCGCTGCGACCAAGAGTCCCAGCCGCACGCCGTCGAACGCGGCGGCGTCGCCGATGGCCCAGACGCCGGCGACCGACGTCTTGAAGTCCTTGTTGATGGCGATTCCGCCGTTGGGGGCGGTGGCGAGTCCGGCGCTGGCGGCGAGTCCATCGCGGGAAACCCGCTCTTCGGCCAGGACAACGAGGTCCCCGTTCATGCTGCTGCCGTCTTCGAAGACAACCCCGGAGGCGGTCAGGCCCGAGCCGGCGATGGAGTGCACCACGGCGGCCGGCCGGACAGTTGTGCGGATGGGCCGGACGCCGCGGGCACGCAGCACCGCTTCGGCCTGGCCCGCTGCCGCGCCGGTTCCCACGAGGATCCCCAGTGGCCGCCTGCCCAGTTCCCGCGTTACTTCCTTCACGGCGTCGCCGATCCTGGCGGCGTCGTCGATTGTGGAGTAGCTCAGGCAGCGGCCGGCGCCCGCTACGGGGGACGCGACGGGCGCTGACCCGGTGGCGATGACCAGTTCGTCGTAGCTCAGTTCCATACCGTCGGCGGTGGTGACGGAACGGTTCTCCGTGTCGATGAAGCTGGCTGGCTGGCCGAAGCGGACTGATACCTGGGGCAGCTCTGCGAGGTCAAGGAGTTCAGCGGGAGCGTCGTCCCGGTTGCTGAGGACGGTGACCGTGCCGCGGAAGCGTGCACCGTCCAGCTGGCGGACCAGCGCCTGTGCGGCGGGCCCTGCTCCGGCAATGACGATGCGCGGAGCCTGGGAAACTGAGGTGGACGGTGCCGGAGCGGACATGTGCTGGCCCTTTCGCTGGCGGCCGCAGGAGCGGCCGGGAATTCGTGATGAATCCCAGCGTAGGCGGCGGGCTTTTCAGGCGTGTTTCCCCGCTGTTGCTGGGAAAAAGCCCTTTGTTCGCCAACGTTCACCGGCCGGTAACAAAACCTGTGACGCACTTCTCACTGCGCTCCGCAATGACACAAAGGCGGCCGGAGCCCGCGTCACTAGACGCGGATCCGGTAACCCCGCTTAACCACAGTCTCCACCAGGCGGCCGTCCGGCAGCGATGACCGCAGGCGGCTGACCGTCATGTCCAGGGCGTGGACCGAGCCCTTGAGCTCGAGCAGCTCCGACAGCGATTCCCGGGAGAGTACCGCGCCACCTGCTCCCAACAGGGCACGCAGCAGCAGCAGCGGTGCAGGCGCCAACTCGACCTGCGCTCCGTCTACCCGCAGGCTGCGTCCCCGCAGCTCAAGGTTGCCGGATGCGGTGTCCAGCCGCCGCACGTGGTTCAGGGCGAGGTGCTCGCACACCAGCCGGATGAGGGCACCCATCCGGAACCGCTCCGGAATAAGCGGTGAGATACCGGCATCGAGCAGGGGCTGGGCCGTGACTGGCCCCACCACTGCCGTGGTGACGTTGGTTTTCAGGCTTTCGATGAGCTGTTTGTAGACGCCCATTTCGTGGGCGGTGCTCCACACAGCATCGACCGCGGGGGCGCTGGTGAAGGTGAGGACGTCCAGGTTGCCACTGCACACAGCCTCAATGAGGCGCGGAAGCCGGTCTTCGCCGTCGGGCTTTACCCAGCGGTAAGGGGTGACCGTCAGGACGGTGGCGCCGGACATGCGGAGCCGTTCCAGCTGCCGGACATCCGTGTAGCCGTGCAGCTGCACGGCTACGGTCTTGCCGCGCACGCCTTCGGCGAGCAGCATATCCACCAGCGTTGCGGTGGTTTCGTCGCTGCTGATTCCGACGTCGGCCAGTCCGGCCGCGCGGACGGCGCCACGGGCTTTGGGGCCGCGAACGAACATCCGGCATGCGCCGAGGGTTTCCAGCAGCTGCTCACCGATCCCAAAGGAATCGGCAGCTTCGCACCAGCGTCGCATGCCGTACGCCGTGGTGGCGATGCACAAGTCCGGGCGCGCGTCGATGATGGCCTTCGTGTCCTCGATCAGGCGGATGTCTTCCTGCACCGGGGCGATCTTGAGTGCTGGCGCGTGCAGAACTTCCGCGCCGCGCCGTTCCAGGGCCTCGATAAGGTCCCGGGAGCGCCTGTGCGAGGTGACTCCGATGCGGAAGCCCTCCAGCGGGGAGTCAGCTGCCTCCGGCCCGGGCGTCTCTTCAAGCTGGGCAGGTTCAGCTGGTGCCAGTGCGTTCATGGGGGTCAATCCTTTCATGAACCGAGCAGCGAGGCCGCCAGGCGGTCGAGGTCTGCGGCGGCCTCAGCATGGCCGCGGTTGGCTTCTGCCACGCGAACCACCTCGCCAATGACCAGCACAGCGGGATTGCTGCACCCGGCAGCGGCGGAGGTGATGGTGCCCAGGTCCGCGATGGTGGTGCGCTGGCCGGGGCGGTAACCGCGTTCGACGACGGCCATGGGCATGTCGGGGCGCATGCCGGCTTTACGGAGTCCGGCGGCGAGCTGGTGCAGGGTGCCGATGCCCATCAGGACCACAATGGTGCCGCCCAGTCCGGCCAGGTGGGTGTGTTCCTTTTCGGTCAGCGGCGCGTGGCCGGAGACCACGGTGAACATGTGGCTGACCTCGCGGTGGGTGACGGGGATGCCGGCGGCCGCCGGCACGGAGATCGCGCTGGTGACACCGGAGATGACACGGACGGGCACGCCCGCCGCCACGCAGGAGGCCACTTCCTCGCCGCCGCGGCCAAAGACGTAGGGGTCACCGCCCTTGAGACGGACCACGTTGTTGCCGGCGAGGGCGCTTTCGACCATCAGCTTCTCGATGTCGGCCTGGCCCACCTTGTGGTGGCCGGGCTTCTTGCCCACATCCACCAGCTCGGCGGAGGTCAGGTCCGGCAGGTCCTGGCAGGGAGCCAGCCGGTCGAAGAACACCACGTCAGCATCGCGAAGGGCTTTCACGGCGGCGACCGTCAGCAGTTCCGTGGTGCCCGGCCCGCCGCCCACCAGGGTGACATGGCCCACCGGTCCGGCGGCCGGCTCGGCCGCCACCGGGATGCCGGTGGCGTCGCAGCGCTCGAGCAGGGACTCCCAGCCGGTCTGACCGTCGTCGACCGCTGCGACCAGGAAGGGACGCTCGGGGAGCGGGCCGTCATGCGCTGCTCCCGCAGGGGTGCTGAGGCGGTAGACGACGGCGCCCGCGGCCTCGTAGCGGCGGACCGCCTGGCGGGCCGCGTGGTCGGAGCCGGTGATCAGGACTTCGCGGCCAGTGAGATCGATGCTGAGCTGCATGGCTATACCTCGTTCTCGGCGCGGGGCCGCATGGGGATGGAGGCTCCGATCAGGACCGGCTGTTCGCTGGCGCGGGCCTTTTCCTCCGGAGTGGCAGGGCGCATCTGGCCACGCTCGTCGGAGACGAAGGTGATGGAGTCATCCTTCTGGTCAGGGGCGTTGACGAAGGAACGGAACCTGCGCAGGCGCTCGGGGTCCGTGAGGGTGTCCGCCCATTCGTCCACGTAGGTGTCAACGTGCTTAGCCATGGCGGCTTCGAGCTCCTCGGCGATGCCCAGGGTGTCCTTGACCACCACGTCCTCGACGTGCTTGATGCCGCCGTCGAGCTCTTCCTGCCAGCGCGCGGTGCGCTGCAGGCGGTCGGCGGTGCGGATGTAGTACATAAAGTAGCGGTCGATGTACTTGATCAGGGTTTCGTCGTCGAGGTCCTTGGCCAGCAGCTGGGCGTGGGCCGGGGTGGCGCCGCCGTTGCCGCCGACGTATAGGTTCCAGCCGTCTGCCGTGGCGATCACGCCGACGTCCTTGCCGCGGGCCTCGGCGCATTCGCGGGCGCAGCCGGAGACGCCCATCTTGAGCTTGTGCGGGCTGCGGAGGCCGCGGTACCGGAGCTCAAGCTGGATGGCCATGGCCACCGAATCCTGGACCCCGAAGCGGCACCAGGTGGAGCCGACGCAGGACTTCACGGTGCGCAGGCTCTTGCCGTACGCCTGGCCGGATTCGAAGCCGGCGTCCACCAGTTCCTTCCAGATTTCCGGCAACTCTTCCAGCCGGGCACCGAACATGTCGATCCGCTGGCCGCCGGTGATCTTGGTGTACAGGTTGTACTTCTCGGCCACGGCGGCGATGACGCCGAGCTTCTTGGGGGTGATTTCGCCGCCGGCGATGCGGGGGACCACCGAGTAGGTGCCGTCCTTTTGCATGTTGGCGAGGGCACGGTCGTTGGTGTCCTGCAGGGTGCCGCGGCCGGCGTCCAGGACGTAGGCGCTGTTCTGGCTGGCCAGGATGTTGGCAATGGTGGGCTTGCAGATGTCGCACCCGGCGCCCGTGCCGTATTTGGCCATGATCTCTTCGAAGGAGGTCAGTTCCAGGACGCGGATGGCGTCGAAGAGTTCCTGGCGGGACAGTTCGATGTGTTCGCAGAGTGCCTTGGAGACTTCGACGCCGGACTTGGTGAGTTCAGTCTCCAGCAGCTTCTTGAGCATCGGCACACAGGAACCGCAGCTGGTGCCTGCGCGGGTGCAGCCCTTGAGCTCGCCGAGCTCCTGGACGGGGGCGTTGCCGTCGCAGGCGCCGCAGCCGTTGACGGTGTCGCGGATGGTGCCAGCAGACACGTTGTTGCAGGAACACAGGATGGCGTCGTCCGGCAGTTCAGAATCCGGAGCGTCGCCGCCGCCTGCCGCGCTCAAGTAAGCGCCGGGCTCGGCGCTGAGTTCGCGGCCGAGGAGCGGGCGCAGGCTCATGTAGGGGGATGCGTCGCCCACGAAGATGCCGCCGAGCAGGGTCTTGGCATCATCGGTGGTGACGATCTTCTGGTAGACGCCGCGGGCGGGGTCGGCATAGACGATCTCGAGCGAGTGCTCGGTCTTGGCGAACCCGTCTCCGAAGCTGGCAACGTCCACGCCGGAGAGCTTGAGCTTGGTGGCAGTGTCGAAGCCGGGGAACGTGGCCTGGCCGCCGTGGAGACGGTCTGCCACGATCTCCGCCATGGTGTTGGCCGGCGCAACGAGGCCCAGGCACATGCCACCGTAGTTGGCGACCTCACCGATGGCCCAGATGCCTTCCACCTCGGTGGCGCAGAAGTCGTTGATGACCACGCCGCCGCGCTGGCCCAGGCTGAACACCTGCTCTTCCCCTTCAGCTGCGCGGAAGAGTTCATCGCGCGGCCGGACGCCGATGGCGACGATCACGAGGTCGGCGTCGATGATGCGGCCGTCTGCCATGAGGACACCGGTGACCTGGCCGTCGTCGTCGGACAATACTTCCGAAGGGAACACGCCACCGTGGACCGCGAAGCCTTTGGCCTTGATGAGCCGGCCCATTGCCTGGCCAGCGCCTTCGTCCAGCTGTGTGGCCATCAACCACTGCGATCCGTCGATGACGATCGGGTTGGCGCCCAGTTGCTCCGTGCCGGCGGCCGATTCGAGTCCGAGGAGGCCTCCACCGATAGTGACGGCGTTGACCTTGCGGCCCAGCTTCTCCGTGAGCCCGGTAATGGCCTCGTTGATGGCCCAGACGTCTTCGAGCGTGCGGTAGACGTGCGTGTGCTCGGCACCGGGGATGGGCAGGCGTGCGGCATTCGATCCCGTGGCGACCACCAGGTCGTCGTATTCAAAGGTGCTGCCGGCGGCGGTCTCAACCGTCTTCGCCTGGGCATTGATCTTGACCACGCGCTCGCCGGTCTTCAATGACAGGGAAGCGTGATCCCACATTGAGGCAGAACCCAAGGTGAGGTCCACACTGCTATCCGTCAGTGCCTTGGAGAGCGCCACCCGGTCGTAGGGGAGGTGGGCTTCTTCCGTGAGGACCGTGACGTCCCAGCCCTCAAGGCCCCGGGTGTGCATGGCATCGGCGAAGCGGTGGGCAGCAGGGCCGCCACCGGCGACGACGATCCGGCGCGGTGCCGTCTGGCGTGAAGTCTGTTCGGTCACTGTGGGCCTTTCGCATGCGCCGCAGACGGTGTTCTGCGGCTTTCTCTGACGAGGTGTGTCCATTCAGACTAGGTAGCCGCAGTTTCGCTTCAGTTTCCCTTTTGTTTCGTAGGCTTAACTTCTGCATCACGAACGCGTTTCCGATCGGGTGAGGTCTCTTTTACGCGCCGGACACATTCACTGCACGCCTTTGAAACACCCGTTCCCTAAGTTGTTTAGTACGGCCATAGAGGTGGCCAATCAAACACGGGGAGAGGAGCCGGACATGACGGCAACACTGGAACTTGGGGCGCTCGCCGCCGACACCGCTACCTGGCACCGGGTCTGCGCCGTGGACGAGCTTGAGCTTGCCTGGGGCGAAGCAGCACTCATTTCGGGCCGCCAGGTGGCACTCTTCCGGACCGGGCCCAGCGAGGTTTTTGCAGTGGCCCACGAAGATCCGGCCACCGGCGCCCACGTGATGGCACGCGGCATTCTGGGTTCACGCGGCACGCGCCCCACCATCGCTTCGCCGCTGCACAAAGAGGTCTACGACCTGGAAACCGGTGAATGTTTCGGAACCGCCGCGGTGCGCCTGGAAACGTTCAGCACCCGCATTTCCGACGGTTTCGTCGAAGTCGAGGTTTAGTGTCCCGCTAGAGCCCGAGGGCCTCGCGGACGTCGCTGAGCACATTGTCGAGGGCGGTCCGGGCTGCCTGCCGGGCTTCCGGCAGTTCGGCCGCCGACTCAACCGGGAGGATGACCTCCAGGTAGCACTTGAGCTTGGGCTCGGTGCCGCTGGGCCGGATGATGACCCGGGTTTCGTCCCGGGTCAGATACAGCAGGCCGTCGGTGGGCGGCAGGTGCTCGCTCCCTTCGGCCAGGTCCACAAGTGTTTCAACGGCTGAGGACCCGAACGAATCGGGCGGGCTCACCCGGAGCCGGTTCATCATGGCATCCAGCAGGCCCAGATCCGCCACCCGGATGCTCAGCTGGTCGCTGGCGTGGAGCCCGTGCTGAAGGTAGAGCTCGTCCAGGGTGTCGAAGATGGTTTTTCCGTCCGCCTTGGCGGCGGCAGCCATTTCCGCAATGAGGACCGCGGCAGAGATTCCGTCCTTGTCCCGGACCAGACCCGGTGCAACGCAATACCCCAGGGCTTCCTCGTAACCGTAGACCAGCCCCGGCACCCGGGAAATCCATTTGAACCCGGTGAGCGTTTCCTCATGCTCGTATCCGGCCGCGGCGGCGATGCGGGAGAGCAGCCGCGAGGAGACAATCGAATTGGCGAAGACGCCGGCACCCGCACCACTGGCGGTTTCGTCAGCACTGCCCGATGCGCCGTCAGTGCCGGCCGCCCGCCGGGTCACAATGTGTGCTCCCAGCAGCGCACCTACCTCGTCGCCCCGGAGCATGCGCCACGCGCCGGTGTCAGGATCCTTCGCCGCCACGGCAGCGCGGTCCGCATCCGGGTCGTTGGCCAGGACAATATCGGCGTCGACGCGAACGGCAGTCTCCAGGGCCAGGTCCAGCGCACCGGGTTCTTCCGGATTGGGAAAGTTCACCGTGGGAAAGTCGGGATCGGGCTCAGCCTGTTCGGCCACCAGGGTGACATCGGCAAAGCCGGCAGCAGTCAGGACGGCCACGGCAGTTTCGCCGCCGACGCCATGCATGGGCGTCAGGACAATCCGCAGGTCACGGGACGGGAAGCGGGCCGCATCGGCGAGTGCCGCCGTCGCGCGTTCATAATCCGCCGCCACCGACGGGCCCAGGACCGTCCAGCCGTCCGCGGCAAGGGTGATGGATTCCAGTGCGCCCACGGCATCGATCCGCGCGGCGATCCGGGCGTCGTAGGGCGCCACGATCTGCGCTCCGCGGCCGCTGTCCTCCACAGCATGACGGCCCAGGTACACCTTGTAGCCGTTGTCCTGCGGCGGATTGTGGCTGGCAGTCACCATCACGCCGCCGTCGCAATCGAGGGCACGCACGGCGAAAGCGAGCAGCGGGGTGGGCAGCGCGGACGGCATCAGGAAGGTTTCAATCCCGGCGGCCGTGAAGATGGCCGCTGTTTCCTCGGCGAAGATGTCGGAGTTATAGCGGGCGTCATAGCCGACGACGGCGCGTGGCCGGGTGCCGGGTGAGGCCGCACCCACCGCCGCAACCAGGAAGTCGGCGAAACCGGCGGCGGCGCGACGCACCACCACACGGTTCATCCGGTTCGGCCCGGCGCCCAGGGCGGCGCGGAGGCCTGCGGTGCCGAACTGCAGGGTGCCGCTGAAGCTGTCGGCCAGCTCCTGTGACGCTGCGGGGGAGCCCTCCTCCGCGAGTCGCAGCAGATCTGTGAGGTCTGCGGCTGTGGCGGGATCCGGATCTTTGGCCGCCCATTCGCGGGCTTGGCTGAACAAGGAAGCGGCATCGGGGGACGTCATGCGGTCAACGCTATCGTCATTGCTTCAGGAACTGTGCCTGAACACTCGCCTGTGACAGGGGAAAACAGCGAAATCCTTGCAGGAAATTTTCTGGACAAGTAATGTCGCGAATATGAAACTGGGGCAGGGGGTCGAGTGGGGGCTGCATAGCTGCGTCAACATGTCCTGGACCGCGCCGGGCGAGGCCGTCAGCAGTGCACGGCTGGCTGAGTTCTACAAGCTTCCCGCCGCATACCTGAACAAACAGCTCCAAGCGCTGGTGCGGGCCGGGATCCTGACATCGGTGTCCGGTCCGCGGGGCGGCTTCTCGCTGGCCAGGCGTCCTGACCGGATTTCCGTCCTCGACGTGGTCCTCGCCATCGAAGGGAATGACCATGCCTTCCGGTGCGAAGGCATCGCCAAGGACGCCCCGGGCGGGAGCATGGATGCCGACTACGCCCGCACGTGCCTTATCTCGCAGACCATGCGCCACGCCGAAGTCACCTGGCGGACTGAGCTGTCCCGGCAGAGCATTGCCGGGATCGCCCAGTCCATCGAGCAGCGGTTTCCCGAGGCCAGGGAGGCCACCGTCCTGCAGCTCGTGGGCACCAAATCCTGACCAATCCATCGGCAACGCGGGGTCACTTAGCGCCCGCTGGAAGGCCTCGGACGGGCGCTAAGTGACCCCGCGTTGACCTAAAGCTTGGCGATGATGCCCGCCAGCAGTTTGGAGATCCGCGGTCCGGCTGCCTGGCCTGACTCGATGACTTCCTGGTGGCTGAGCGGCATGGCACTGATGCCGGCCGCGAGGTTGGTGACCAACGAAATTCCGAACACTTCCATGCCTGCGTGGCGGCCGGCGATCGCTTCCAATGCGGTGGACATGCCCACCAGGTCCGCGCCGATCCGTTTGGCGTACTGGACCTCCGCCGGCGTTTCGTAATGCGGCCCGCTGAACTGGGCATAGACGCCTTCCTCCAGCGAGGCGTCCACTTCACGGGCGAGGGCACGGATGCGCGAGCTGTAAAGATCTGTCAGGTCAACGAACGTTGCGCCTTCCAGCGGGGACGCGGCGGTGAGGTTGATGTGATCTTTGATGAGCACCGGGGTGCCCGGCGTCCAGTTTTCGTTCAGTCCTCCGCAGCCGTTGGTGAGGACCAGGGTCTTGCAGCCGGCGGCCGCGGCTGTGCGGATGCCGTGGACCACGGCGCGGACGCCTTTGCCCTCGTAGTAGTGCGTCCGCGCACCCAGGACCAGCGCACGTTTGCCCTCTTTGGTCAGGACGGAGCGGATGGTGCCCACGTGACCTTCCACGGCCGGGGCATGGAAGCCCGGGACGGTATCAGCGGTCAGGGTGGCGGTGGTCTCGCCGATGAGGTCGGCGGCTTCGGCCCAGCCTGAGCCCAGGACGAGGGCGACATCGTGGCTGTCCACCCCGGTCTCCTGGGCGATGTAGTCAGCGGCGGAGCGCGCGGCGGCGAAGGGGTCCATGTTCTGGAAATCTGTATTACTCACTGGTACAAGTTATCGTGCCGTTGCTGCTGTGCACAGTGGCAACGGAGTCACTCCGGGCCGCGGCCCGCATCGTGACGGGCCACTCTTTTATTGGTGGTCCCTGTGCAGATGCGGGAGAATAGTTGATTGTGACTACGCACCCTGATTTCAGCTCACCCCGGATCGCAATCCTCGGAGGTGGCCCCGGCGGATACGAAGCCGCTATGGTCGCTGCCTCGCTGGGAGCGCAGGTCACCATCATCGAACGCGCGGGTATGGGCGGCTCGGCCGTGCTGACCGACGTCGTGCCTTCCAAGACCCTGATCGCGACGGCGGATCTGATGACCCGCGTCGGTGAGGCGGGCGAGCTGGGAGTGAAGTTCGACGTCGACGGCGGCGACTTTGTGCCGGCGATGCGCGCCGATCTCAAACACATCAACGACCGCCTGCTGGGCCTGGCCCGCCAACAGTCAACCGACATCTCCACGGGGCTGGAGCACCAGAACGTCCGCATCCTGCTGGGTTCCGGCCGGCTCCTGGACAACCACACCATCGAAGTGCTGACCGCTGACGGCACCGAAATCGTGGAAGCGGACACCATTCTGCTGGCCGTCGGCGCGCACCCCCGCGAGCTGCCCACGGCGCGGCCGGACGGCGAACGCATCCTGAACTGGGCGCAGATCTACAACCTTGACGAGCTTCCCGAGGAACTGATTGTGGTGGGCTCCGGCGTGACCGGTGCCGAGTTCGCCTCCGCCTACAACGGCCTGGGCTCCAAAGTCACCCTGATTTCCAGCCGGGACCGGGTGCTGCCCGGCTCGGACACTGACGCCGCGGAGGTGCTGGAGGAAGTCTTCGAGCGCCGTGGTGTGCGGGTCCTGTCCCGCGCCCGCGCTGAGACCGTCGAGCGGACCGACGACGGCGTGGTGGTCACCCTTGGTGACGGATCGAAAGTCACCGGCAGCCACTGCCTGGTCTGCGTGGGGTCCATCCCGAACACCGCCGGCATCGGCCTTGAAGAGGCCGGCGTGGCCCTCACCGAGAGCGGCCATATAAAGGTCGACGGCGTCTCCCGCACCACGGCGCCGAACATCTACGCCGCCGGCGACTGCACCGGTGTACTGGCGTTGGCCTCGGTTGCCGCAATGCAGGGCCGGATCGCGATCGCCCATTTCCTGGGCGACAGCGTTATGCCGCTCAAGCTTCACCAGGTGGCGTCCAACATCTTCACCTCACCCGAGATCGCGAACGTGGGCGTCTCCGAAGCCGAGATCCAGTCCGGCAAATACCAGGGCGACATCGTCAAGCTCTCGCTCAAGAGCAATGCCCGCGCCAAAATGCGCAATCACAAGGACGGCTTCGTCAAGATCTTCGCCCGTAAGGGCTCCGGCACCGTGATTGGCGGTGTTGTGGTGGGGCCGAACGCTTCCGAGCTGATTTTCGCCATCTCCCTTGCGGTCACCCAGAAGCTCCACGTCGACGACGTAGCCAACACCTTTACGGTGTACCCGTCGCTGAGCGGGTCCATCTCGGAAGCCGCGCGGCGCCTGCACGTCCACATGTAGGTTGCCCGGTGGTTGGGGAGCGAATCCCGGGGGATCATGCCCAACTACCGGCAATCTCGGGTAGCGTGGCCGCATGACTACAGCACTTGAGCGGCCACGCAGCGGAAAAATCATCGGCGGCGTTTGTGCCGCGCTGTCAGCCCGGTTCGGGCTCCCGAAGTTCCTGGTCAGGCTTGGCTTTGTGATCTTTGGCCTGGTGGGGATCGGCGAGCTGGTCTACATCGCGCTGTGGATCATGATCCCCAAGGCCCCGGCCTAAGGACCGCCCGGATTCGCGGGCTCAACGCCTAAGCGAGGGCGTAGGGCGGGACCGTGCTCCCGGCCGTAAACGGGGTGAACCAGCCCTCGATACTCAGCTTGTTGGCGCCGATTTCCGGAAGGTCGGGGCTGTCGGAGTAGAGAGCTGGACTCTCGGCTTCTTCCAACAGGATGTCCTCGACCTGTGCCCGCCAGTCTTCGGGGAGATCGAGTTCATAGATGTCCTCGGTGATTTCCGCCTGATCGAGCAGGCAGCGGACGGCGAGTTCGGCCGCGAGGCATCCGGGGGCTGTCCAGCCGCGGACCAGCGATGCCGTCACGTCGGAAGCGACCACGAGGAACTTCCGGGTGAACGTCGCGTCGTAACTGGCGGCGAACTGAGGCGGCAGCGAGGACAGCACAGAGGTACCGGCGACGTCCGACGGAGTAACCACATCCAGGGCGGTCAGGGTCCCCAGATCGCGGAAGAGCTGGTCTACGAGAACGCCCGACGAGTTCCACAGGAGTCCTGCCAGCAGGAGTGTCTGGCTCACAGCTGTTTTCCGGTCTTCCGGCGAGACTGCGGCCATTTCTTCCAGGTCTTCGGGCTCGAACTGCAGCCGCTGTTCCGGAGTCATGTCCTCCGGGTGCGGGTCAAGGCCCAGCAGTTCCAGGCTCAGTCCCGTCAGTTTCCCGGCGTCGGCCAGAAGGTCTTCGGTGATGTCGTCTTCTTCGTCGGCATTCATGGCCCCGATGCTACCTGCCGCAAGCCTCCGGCCCGATTCGCGTTACGAGCACAACTCCGGGTTTCCGGTTTCGTCCCCAACCGCTCCCTAACCTCGCAAGCTCGGCCAGGGGACCCTGCGGCCGTGGGCCCGGGCTCAACCAACGGCATTTTCAGGCGGCGGGAGCCGCCTGGAAGTGTTTTTCGATGAGCCCCTTGATGTCCTCGTGGCAGCCGCCGCAGCCGGTGCCGGCGCGGGTTGCCTTGGACACCTCGGCCACCGTGGAGCAGCCGTCCTCCACGGCACCCTGGATCTTGGTGCCGCTGACTCCGGCGCAGCGGCATACCGTTCCCGCAGGATCGGCGGGACCGGGAGCGGCCAGCTGGTCCGGACCGTCCAGGCGCAGCAGCAGGGACCTGTCGGCCGGGAGTTCCGCGCCGCGCTCAAACAGGCCTACGAGCTCGGCGGCGGTCCGCGGCATGCCCACGGACACCAGGCCTTCCAGCACTCCGCCGCGGGTGGTCATCTTGACGTAGCGGCCGTGTTCCGGATCGGCCCACTGGGCGATCTGCAGCCGCGGCCGGCCGTTCACGGCACCCGCGGTGAGCGCCTCCTCATCCCACGGCTCGGCGCCGTTGTCACCGGCCACAGCCATGTTCATGCCGCGGGCCTTGAGCACAATGACGCCGGCCTGTTCCTGGGGCAGTTCCTGCAGCGCGTCGGCGTCCTCCTGTGTGCCGGAGGCCAGCAGGGTCAGGTATTCGGCCAGCCATTCGGCCTGCCGCCAGCCGGGACCCACCAGGCCGGACGGGCCCTTTGCCGTGCGGCACTCACCGCAGGCGGGGTCCGGGCAGCGGACCTCGGCGCAGTCGCCGATCGCGAAGATGTGCGGCTCGTGGTGGGCCCGCAGCCGGTGGTCCACCAGGATGCCGGTGCCCGTGGACAGGCCGCAGCCTTCGGCGAGCTCGGTCCGGGGACGGACACCGCAGGAGAGGACCAGGAGATCGCCGTCGATCGCCGAACCGTCATTGAGCAGCAGCGCCGAGAACCCGCCGTCGGGCGCGTTGTGTTCCACGCCGGTGGACCGTGCGTTGCCGGCCATCCGGACGCCGCACCGGCGCAGGCTGGCCGCGAGGACCGCTCCGCCGCCGCGGTCGATGTTGCGGCCCAGCGGGTGCGGCCCGTTGTGCACCACCGTGACGGTGGCGCCTTCCTCGGCCGCTGCGAGGGCAGTTTCAAGGCCCAGCACACCGCCGCCCAGCACCACCACGCGTTTGCCGCCGTCGACCGCTGCGCGCAGGACCGCAGCGTCGCGAAGGTCGCGGAGCGCGGTCACACCTGCCGGGAGGACGGGGGAGGCGGGGTCCGGGTTGATGCCGGTCAGGTTGGGGATGACCGGCCGGGAACCGGTGGCGAAGACCAGCCGCTCATAGTGGGCGGACGTGCCGTCCGTGAGGAGCACCTGCTGGCGGGCGCGGTCCACGCGGCGGACCCGGACGCCAAGCCGGACGTCCACGCCGTCGGCGGCCAGGGCTGCCGCGTCGGACAGCGCCAGCGCCTCGGCAGTGGTGCGGCCGACCCCCAGATCCGCCACCAGCACACGGTTGTACGCGGCCTCGGCCTCCTCGCCCACCACAGTCAGGCTGACGTGCCCGTCGCGGACTGCGGGCAGCAGCTCATCGATCAGGCGGGCAGCCACGGGACCGAAACCAACAACGACAATCTGCTCACTCATGAGGCCTCCGATGTCTGAAGAACACTGTTCTGAAGTCCGGTTGCGACCGCCCGGACCCACACCTTGTTGAACTTGAATTCGGGCATCCCGGAAATGGGATCCGTTGCCGCCTCGGTGAGGCGGTTGGCGCTTTCGAGTTCCGGAAAATGGAACGGCAGGAAGACGGTTTCGGGACGGATCTCGGTGCTGAGTTCCGCCCGGCAGAAAACCTCGCCGCGTTCATTGGCCACCGAGACAAACGCACCCTCGGTGATGCCCATGGCGGCCGCAGCAGCGGGGTGGATCTGCATTTTCGCCTCGGGCTGGGTGGCCAACAGCTCGGATACCCGCCGGGTCTGCGCCCCGGACTGATAGTGCTCCAGCAGGCGGCCGGTGATGAGGGTCATGGTTTTTGCCGCCGGGTCCGGATTGGCCTCGGGCGTACGACGACGGCGGGGCGTCACCGGGGTCATGACCGCCTTGCCGCCGGCGTGGGCGAACGCATCCAGGAAGAGCCGGGGCGTGCCGGTGCTCCCCGCGGGGTAGGGCCAGTAGGCGGCTTCGCCGCGGTCCAGCATGGCGTAGTCAATGCCGGAGTAGTCGGCGTGCCCGCCGGCCGAAGCCAGGCGCAGTTCCTCAAAGACCGTTTCCGGATCCTCGCTGTATGTGGACGGGGCTTCAAGCGCTTCGGCGAGCCGGGCCATGATCCACAGTTCGCTCCGTGCGCCGGCGGGCGGCTGCAGGGCCCGGCGGCGGCGGAGGACGCGTCCCTCCAGGTTGGTGAGCGTGCCTTCCTCCTCGGCCCACTGCAGGACCGGGAGGATGAGATCGGCCTCGGCGGCGGTCTCGGACATAAAGAAGTCGCAGACCACCAGGAAGTCCAGGCTGCGGAGCCCGGCGATGACGGCGTTCGCGTCCGGGGAGGCCACGGCGATATTGGAGGCGTGCACAAAAAGGCACCGGACGCCGTCGGGCTGTCCCAGCGACTTCAGCAACTGGACGGCGGGCAGTCCGGGCCCGGGAATGGTTTCCTCCGGGACGCCCCAGACGCCGGCCATGTGGGCGCGGGCGGCGGGGTCGGTGATCTTGCGGTAGCCGGGGAGCTGGTCGGCCTTCTGGCCGTGCTCGCGGCCGCCCTGGCCGTTGCCCTGGCCGGTGAGGGTGCCGTAGCCGCTGCGGCGTGAGCCGGGAAGGCCCAACAGCAGGGAAAGGTTGATCGCAGCGGTGGCGGTGTCTGTGCCGTCCACGTGCTGTTCCACGCCGCGGCCGGTGAGGATGTAACTGCCGCCCTTGCCTGCGCCGTCGGCGAGCCTGCGGGCGGTTTCCCGGATGAGCTCCGCCGGGACGCCGGTGAGGGACTGGACGCGCTCGGGCCAGAAAGAGTTGACGCTGCGGACCACGGCGTCATAGCCGGTGGTGCGTGTTGCGATGAAGTCTTCGTCTGCCAAGCCTTCGTGAATGATCACGTGCGAGAGCCCCAGCAGGAGGGTGAGGTCCGTGCCCGGAAGGGGCTGGAGGTGAAGGCCGCCGCCGTCGGCCGTGAACTTTGCCGTGGCTGAACGGCGGGGATCCACCACGATCAGCCCGCCGGCGTCGCGCGCGCCCTGGAGGTGCTGCACGAACGGCGGCATGGTTTCGGCCACGTTGGAGCCGAGCATCAGGATGGTGCTGGCCGTGTCCAGGTCCGTAAGCGGGAACGGGAGGCCGCGGTCCAGGCCGAACGCGCGCATCCCGGCGGCCGCGGCGGAGGACATGCAGAAGCGGCCGTTGTAGTCGATGCGTGAGGTGCCCAGTGCCAGGCGGGCGAACTTGCCCAGCATGTAGGCCTTCTCGTTGGTGAGGCCGCCGCCGCCGAAAACCCCGACGGCGTCCTTGCCGTAGCGTGCCTGGGTGTCCTTCACGGCGGTGGTGACCAGCGCCAGGGCCTGGTCCCAGCCGATGGGGCGGTGGACGCCGTCGGAGCCCTTGAGGAGCGGTTCGGTGACCCGTCCGGGGTGGTTAAGGAGCGTGGCTGACGTCCAGCCTTTGCGGCAGAGGCCGCCCCGGTTGGTGGGGAAATCGCGTCCGCTGACTTCGAGGAGGGGGGCTTTCAGGGTGGCATCCGCAGCGGCCAGCGCTGCGGATTCAGCCGGCACGGGGACTGACCCCGGCTCGGAAGCCGGGGTCAGTTCCGCTGGTGACGTGAGCGTCATGGCGCACTGCAGGGCGCAGTAAGGGCAGTGCGTGTCGGCGCTTTTGGTCATGTTAGACGTGTCCCATCGCGTTTCGGTTGGCGTTGCGGATGTAGAAGAACCAGCAGACCGCCAGCATGACGACGTAGGCTCCGACGAAACCGTAGAAGGCCGGGGTGTAGGAGCCGCTGGCGGTGTTGGAGGCGTTCAGCACCTGCGGGATAACGAAGCCGCCGTAGGCGCCGATGGCCGAGATGAGGCCGAGGGCCGAGGACGCGAGCCGCTGGGTTTGGACCGTGCTGGCACCGGACATTGCTGCCCGGCTGGACGTGGCGAAGATGATGGGGATCATCCGGTAGGTTGCCCCGTTGCCGAAGCCGCTGGCGGTGAAGAGCATCAGGAACAGGACCAGGAAGAGCCAGAAGTTCTTCAGCGGCAGGGTCCAGATCATGGTCAGGGTGATAACGGCCATGGCGGCAAACGCTGCGACAGTCATCCGGGCGCCGCCCATGCGGTCCGCCATGCGTCCGCCGTAGGGGCGGGCCAGCGAGCCGACCAGCGGGCCGAGGAAGGCCAGCGAGAGTGCCACGGTGCCGACTCCGATGGAGGAGAACGCCGGGAAGTAGTCCTTGATGAGCTTGGGGAACACGCCGGCGAAACCGATGAACGAACCGAAGGTACCGATGTACAGCAGTGCCATGATCCACAGGTGCGGTTCTTTCAGTGCTGCGACCGAACCGGCCACATCACCCTTGGCGCTGGTGAGGTTGTCCATGTACTTCCAGGCACCGAACGCGGCGATCAGGATGAAGGGGATCCACATCCAGCCGGCCATGGGCAGGTTGACGCTGCCGACGGCAAGCAGGGTGATCACAATCGGGACGGCGAGCTGTGCGACGGCGGCACCCATATTGCCGCCGGCAGCGTTCAGGCCAAGGGCCCAGCCCTTTTCCCGGGCCGGGTAGAAGAACGTGATGTTGGCCATGGAGCTGGCGAAGTTGCCGCCGCCGAAGCCTGCGAGTGCTGCCACGAAGAGCATGACACCGAACGGGGTTTCCGGGTTGGAGACGCAGAGTCCCAAACCGACGGAGGGGATCAGGAGCAGCAGCGCGGACACGATGGTCCAGTTCCGGCCGCCGAAGCGGGGAACCATAAAGGTGTAGGGGATGCGGAGCGTGGCGCCTACCAGGCTGGGCATCGAGATCAGCCAGAAGATTTCCGAGGTGCTGAACGTGAAGCCTGCAGCGGGGAGCTGGACCACCACGATGGACCAGAGCTGCCAGACCACGAAACCGAGGAACTCGGCGAAGATGGACCAGTTCAGGTTGCGGCGGGCGATGGCCCGGCCGCCAGACTCCCACTGCTCTTTGTTCTCGGCGTTCCAGTTGGCGATCCAGCGGCCGGGACGGAATTCAAGGGCCGGGGCGTCGGTTGTCCCGGTGGAGGGCTGAGCGCTGGCGGATGAGGACATGCCTCCGTGCAGCGGGTCGGTGTCAATATCTACGGAATTGCCGGGGCCGGCATTTGCGCTGCGGTCAACAGTCACGGTGGACCTCCTCATGGGGGATGTTGTTCTTCCAAGGTAGAGAAGGTGCGTTTCGTGGACGGTCGCGGTTTGTTAACGCGCTGTGACATTTGCCTATCGGCAGCCCGCCGGCGGCGTGAGGAGAGTTAACGTACCGAAGGATGGGACATATCCCACAGGTCCGCATGGTGGACCTTTTGTCCATTGACTGGACGGCCGGAACTAATATTGAACTCTAACTACTGCATGCCGGACCTTACCGGGCCCGGCCGGTCCTCAGGAAAGTGTTCATATGTCATCCAGTCAAACCACCGCGGAGTCAGAATCCCCCAAGGCGGTGAACTCACGCGGCCGCGTGATTGTGGCCAGCCTGATCGGCACCACCGTTGAGTTCTACGATTTCTACGTCTATGCGACCGCCGCTGTGCTGGTCTTCCCGTCCCTGTTCTTCCCCAACCAGAACGAGACCACCCAGCTGCTCAGCTCCTTCGCTGTCTTCGGGGTGGCCTTTGTGGCCCGCCCGCTGGGATCCATCGTCTTTGGCCACTTCGGCGATAAGTTCGGCCGCAAGGGCACCTTGGTGGCCTCGCTGCTGACTATGGGCATTGCCACCTTCCTGATCGGCTGCCTGCCCACGGCGCTTGTCCCGGGCTGGCAGTTCTGGGCCCCGGCACTGCTGGTGGTCATGCGCTTCGCCCAGGGCCTTGCCCTTGGCGGCGAATGGAGCGGCGCGGCCCTGCTGGCCACCGAAAACGCCCCGGCCAACAAGCGCGCCATCTACGGCACGTTCCCGCAGCTGGGTGCGCCCATCGGCTTCATTATCGCCAACGTGATCTTCCTGGTGGCCAGCTACGCGCTGACGCCGGCGGACTTCCTGGCCTGGGGCTGGCGCGTGCCGTTCCTGCTCAGCGCCGTTATGGTGATCATCGGCCTCTATGTCCGACTCAAGCTGATCGAAACCCCGGCCTTCACCAAGGTGCTCGAATCCAATGAGGTGGCCAAGCTGCCGCTGGCCCGGGTCTTCAACACCAGCTGGCGTCCGCTCATCCTCGGCACGTTCATCATGCTCGCCACGTACGTGCTCTTCTACCTGATGACCACGTTCACGCTGACTTACGGCACCCGCGCCTCCAGCCTGGATGCAGCCAAGGCTGCCGCCGAGAAGGCCGGCAAGCCGATGTCCGAGGCAGCCGCCGCCGCGTTTGTTCCCGGCCTGGGCTTCACCCGCAACGACTTCCTCTGGATGCTCATTGCCGGCGTCGTCTTCTTCGGCATCTTCACCCTGGTTTCCGGACCGCTGGCGGAGAAGTACGGCCGCCGCAAGATGCTGCTGGCTGTTACCGGCGGCATCTTCGTCTTTGGCCTGCTGTTCGTTCCGCTGTTCAGCGGCGGCTTCGTGGGCACCATGGCGCTGCTGATCATCGGCTTCTCGCTGATGGGACTCACCTTCGGTCCTATGGGTGCGCTGCTGCCGGAACTGTTCCCCACCAATGTGCGCTACACGGGCTCCGCCGTCAGTTACAACGTGTCCAGCATCCTGGGTGCTGCGGTGGCCCCGTTCATTGCCGTGGCGCTGTGGGAGCTGGCTGACGGCAGCCCGGTCCTGGTGGGTGTCTACCTGACCGCGATGTCGGTGCTGACGCTGATCGCGCTGTTCGTGAGCAAGGAAACCCGCGACCTGGACTACGAGAACAACGTAGCCTGACGCTCCGCCGTCGGGCGTTCCAGCCCGGTTGCTGACAGAACTGCCCGGCGTGTTCCCCGAAATTCCGGGGAGCGCGCCGGGCATTGCTGTGTCCGGGGGAGGCGCACCTGCGCAGGACACAGTGGAACGTACGACGGCGGCGCCCGCCACCCGTGCGCAGGCTCAGCTGGCGTAGCGCTCCACGAAATTCGCCAGGATCTTCATGGGCTCCGTGGCTGTGAACCGCCGCGCGTCCGCCATGAGTTCCTCGGCGGACTCCGGCGGGAAGTAGCCGGCGTGCCGGTAGATGTCGATCCTGGTGACCAGGCCCTCCGCGTCCAGCTCCGGGTGGAACTGCGTGGCGTACATGTTCTGCTTGATCCGGAACATGTGGACGGGGCAAGCCCGGGAGGATGCCAGCAGCACGGCGTGGGACGGCAATTTAGTGCAGGCCTCCTTGTGTCCGGTGAAGGCGGTGAAGCGGCGCGGCATCCCGCGCAGGAGCGGATCCGCGAGCCCTTCCTGCGTAAGCTCGATTTCCACCCCGCCCAACTGTTCGCCGAAGGTCCTGTCGATGAGGGCGCCCTGGTGCCTTCCCAGCGTCCCAACCCCGTAACAGGCGCCAAGGAACGGGAAGTCTTCAGCGACGATCCGGTCCAGCAGCCCGGCAAGCTCACGCTCCACCCGGTGCTGGGTGTCGCTCTTCTTCTCTGCCGGGTCGCTGGACGTGAAGGGACTGCCGCCCACGATCACGCCCGAGTAGTCGGCCAGGTCCAGGTGCGGCAGGGGAGCGGCCTCAAGCCGGACGCGCCGGAGCTGTTCCGGTGCCAGGCCGCCATACCTCAGGTACGCGGCGTACTCGTCGTCAGCGGCGGCATCTTCGGCCCGGGAGGCCAGGAGCAGGAAAGGCTTCACACGCTAAGTGTGCCGTTGGCTTCAGCCCAGCGCCAGAGTGCAGCCAGCGCCAGAGCGCTGTCCGACGCCGGCGTGCAAATCATGACGGAAAACGGCACCGGCACTGATGTCAGTGGCCGGCCGGCTGCGCGAGCGATCGCCGGGACTGCGGCTGTGCGGCCGGATCCGCGTGGCGGTGGACCAGCTTCCAGTAGCCTTCTTCGCGCCGGAAGATGCTGGTCACGCGAAGCGCGAATTCCTCCGGCGCCGCGGCGCTCTCCAGGCGGGCCCGGAAGTGTTCCGTTTCCACCAGGAAGGCCGTGTCACGTGCGGTGTAGGACGTGATGGTGTCGAACCCGAGCATCTCGCCGTCGTGGAACTGGCGGGACGCCTGGTCCAGCCGGGCCTCCACCTGGGCCCAACCGCGTGCGATGCCGCCGAACGGGTTGGCCAGCGTGACGTCGTCGAGCCTGGAATACAGGTCCTTGACGGCACCGGGATTCCCGCGGGTGATTTCCGGAACCGCCAGGTGGTAGCGGTCTACTTCTTCTTCAAAACTGGGTGCAAGCATGGGGTGCCTCCGGCAGGGTCTAGTCTTCGATCGTGGCGATAACGGCGCCGGCCGAAACCGTCTCACCGGCCGCTGCGCTGAGTCCGGTGATGGTTCCGGAACGGTGAGCGGTCAGGGGCTGTTCCATCTTCATCGCTTCGAGCACAACCACAAGGTCGCCCTCGGCCACAACGTCGCCGTTGGCCACGGCAACCTTGACGATGGTGCCCTGCATCGGGGAGGTCAGCGCGTCCCCGGCGGCGGCCGCGGCCGCACCGCCTGAACGGACGCGCTTCTTGGACTTGCCCGACTTAGCTCCGGACCCGGCGGCGGAACCCGCCCCGATCGAACCCAGGGAGGCAGGCAGGACAACCTCGAGGCGCTTGCCGCCTACTTCAACCACCACACGCTGGCGTTCACCGGCGTCGCCGCCGGCGTCAGCGGTTCCGTCCGGCGTCCAGGCAGGGATGTTGTTGACGAATTCGGTTTCAATCCAGCGGGTGTGGATGCTGAACGGCCCTTCCTCGGGCGCAAAGGCGGGGTCCGATACAACGGCGAGGTCGAAGGGGATAACGGTGGGGATGCCTCCCACCACCATTTCCTCCAGGGCGCGCCGGGAACGCTGCAGGGCCTGGGCTCGGGTGGCGCCGGTGACGATCAGCTTGGAGAGCATCGAGTCGAAGTTGCCGCTGATGACATCGCCCTCCTCCACGCCGGAATCGATCCGGATGCCAGGGCCGGTGGGGTTCTTCAGGGTGGTGATAGTCCCGGGGGCGGGCATGAAGTTGCGGCCCGGGTCCTCGCCGGTGATGCGGAATTCGAACGAGTGGCCGCGGACCTCAGGATCGCCGTAGCCGAGCTCCTCGCCGCGAGCCAGCCTGAACTGTTCGCGGACCAGGTCGATGCCCGTGACTTCCTCGGAGACACAGTGCTCCACCTGCAGGCGGGTGTTGACCTCGAGGAAGGAGATGGTGCCGTCCTGGCCCACCAGGAACTCGCAGGTTCCGGCGCCGAGGTAACCGGCTTCCTTCAGGATCGCCTTGGAGGATTCGTACAGGCGGCGGTTCTGCTCCTCGGTGAGGAACGGTGCCGGTGCTTCTTCAACGAGCTTTTGGTTGCGGCGCTGCAGCGAGCAGTCACGCGTGGAGATGACCACGACGTTGCCGTGGGCGTCCGCGAGGCACTGCGTCTCGACGTGGCGCGGGGCGTCCAGGAAGCGCTCAATGAAGCATTCGCCGCGGCCGAAGGCTGCGATGGCCTCACGGACGGCTGACTCGAAGAGCTCCGGGATTTCTTCGCGGGTGCGGGCCACTTTGATGCCGCGTCCGCCGCCGCCGAAGGCTGCCTTGATGGCCACCGGCAAGCCGAACTTGTCCACGAACTCGAGGATTTCCTCGGCAGACTGCACAGGATCGGCGGTGCCGGGGACCTGGGGCGCGCCGACCTTCTCGGCGATGTGCCGGGCCTGGACTTTGTCGCCCAACGCGGAAATGGCGGCAGGGGAAGGGCCGATCCAGGTGATCCCGGCGTCAATGACCTTGGCAGCGAACTCGGCGTTTTCGGCGAGGAAGCCGTAACCGGGATGGATGCCGTCGGCGCCGGACTGGCGGGCGACGTCGATGATCTTATCCATCACCAGGTAGGACTCCGCGGCGGTGTTGCCACCCAGGGAGTAGGCCTCGTCGGCAAGCCTGACATGGAGCGCGTCGCGGTCCGGATCGGCGTAGACGGCCACGGAGGCAATGCCTTCGTCGCGTGCCGCGCGGATGATGCGCACGGCGATTTCGCCCCGGTTTGCGATCAGCACCTTGGTGAGGTTCGACTGCACGGGACTAGCGGACTGCTCCAAATTTGCTGACAAGGCGTCTCCTTCTTTCCTTCAGGGAGCCTAGCGCGATTTTGTGGGTTCCGCCGATATTACTTGCGGTTTCCGCGTGTAAACGGGCACGGCTTTGTAGGGAACCTACAACTGGCCGGAAAATCGCCGGAATTATTCGGCGGACCACCGCTCCGTGATGCGTACGTTTGCGTGCCCGAGGAGACTGCGCAGCGTGGAGACTGACAGGCCCACAACGGCGTGCGGGTCCCCGTCCACCTTCAGGATGAACGCGCCGCCCAGGCCGTCAATGGTGAAGGAGCCGGCGCAGTGCAGCGGTTCGCCGGTGGCGATGTACGCGTCGATCTCTTCGGGATCCATGTCCGTGAAGTGGACCTCGGCTGAGGCGACCGCCCCGAGCGTGGCGCCGGATCCCAGGGCCGTGATGCCGGCGTCGGGCGCTGCCTCGGTCCCTTCCGCGGCGGCCGGTTCGTCATCGGCTGCCGTCGCGCGGCAGTCCACCAGCCAGTGCCCGGTGTGCAGGACCCCGCTGTTGCCGCTCATTCGGAGCATCCGTTCGCGGGCGACGGCGGCCGTGTACGGCTTGCCGTGCGCCTCGCCGTCGAACTCGAAGACGGAGTCGCAGCCGATGACCAGCGCGCCCTCGGCTTCCGGCAACGCGGCCACCGCCTCGGCTTTGGCGCGTGCCAGCAGCAGCGCGGTATCGTGCGGATCCGTGACGCCGTAGCGTGCCTGGACCTCGTCCTCGTCCACGTCGGAGACCAGCACGGAGTGCCGGATGCCGGCGTCGGTCAGGAGCTTGGTGCGGGCGGGGGACTGGGAGGCGAGGATGAGGCGGGTCACCGTTTCAGCCTAATGGACGGGCTCGGTCAGGTTCTGCGGCTTGTTTTCGTGGCGTTCCAGCCGGGCGCCCTCCACATCCACATCCGGCAGGATCCGGTCCAGCCACGTCGGCAGCCACCAGGTCTTTTCGCCGAGGAGGTACATCACGGCCGGGACGATGGTCATGCGGACCACGAAGGCGTCCAGCAGCACACCGAACGCCATGGCGAAGCCCAGCGGCCGGACCATGGTCAGGTGGCTGAAGATGAAGCCGGCGAATACGCTGACCATGATGATCGCGGCGGCGGTCACCACGGCACCGGCGTGGCTGAAGCCGATGCGTACGGCCTTTTTGGCGGGAGCACCGTGCATGTAGGACTCGCGCATGCCGGAGGCGATGAATACCTGGTAGTCCATGGCCAGGCCGAACAGCACACCGATCAGGATGATCGGCAGGAAGCTCAGCACCGCGCCGGGGTTGGCGACGTCGAACACCCCGCCTAGCCAGCCCCACTGGTAAACGGCCACCACCAGGCCGAACGCGGCGGCCAGTGACAGCAGGAAACCGCCGGTTGCCAGGAGCGGAACCACAATGGAGCGGAACACCAGCAGCAGCAGGATGAGGGAAAGCCCGACGACGATCGCCAGATATGGCGGCAGGGCGTCACCAAGCTTTGAAGAGACGTCGATGTTGCCGGCGGTCTGCCCGGTCAGGCCGATGGTCACCCCCGTTTCGGCCTGGATCTGCATGCCGCGTTCGCGGAGTTCGCTGACCACTTGCACCGTGCCGGCCTTGGCGGGCCCCTCCTCCGGGATGACCTGGAAGACGGCCGTGCGGCGATCTGCACTCAGTGCTACCGGCACTGTTGCCACCACGTTGTCCACGCCACGGATGAGGTCCGCGACGTCATACTGCAGTTCCTGGGCCTGGGTTTCGTCCAGCCCGGCCGGGAATTCGCCCACCACCACAATGGGTCCGGTGACGCCTTCGCCGAAGCTGCGCGCGGTGACGTCATAGGCCTGGTAGGCCTCGGAGTCCACAGGTTCGGAGCCGCCGTCGGGCAGCGCGAGCTGAAGCTGAGCGGCAGGCAGGGCCAGCGTCCCCAACAGGAGCACACCGGCGACGAGTGCCACGACGGGGTGCCTGGTGACCAGGCCGCCCCAGCCACGGGTGCTCTTTTCCTCGTCCTTGGCCTGGTCGGCAACCTCGTGGCCGGCCTCGGCGTTGTGGGCATCGGCTTTGGCCCAGGCCCGCCGGGAAATGATGCGCCGGCCGATCAGGGACAGCATGGCGGGTGTCAGGGTGAGCGCCACCATGACGGCCACCGCGACTGTGCCGGCCGCGGCCAGGCCCATCACGCTCAGGAACGGCAGCCCGGGCACCACCAGGGCGGCGAGGGCGATGATGACCGTCAGACCCGCAAAAAGCACCGCGTTGCCCGAGGTTCCGGTGGCGCGGGCCACGGATTCCTCGGGGTCCATGCCGGCAAGCAGCTGGGTCCGGTGCCGGTTGACGATGAAGAGCGAGTAGTCGATGCCCACGGCGAGGCCCAACATCAGCGCGAGCATGGGGGAGATGGAGCTCATCTCGAAGGCGCCGGACAGGGCGAACGTGATGCCCACGCCGACGCCAACGCCGATCACGGCCATCAGCAGCGGCAGGCCCGCGGCGATGAGCGTGCCGAGCATCAGGATCAGGACCAGGGCCGCTACCCCGATGCCGATGATTTCGGCCGTGCCGAAGAGTTCTGAAATGTCTTCGGTGATTTCCTTGCTGGCCAGTGCCGTCACACCCGCGGACGATGTCTCATGCGCGACGTCCTGCACCTGCTGGCGCACTGCGGGGGTCAGGGCATTGATGGAGGTGTTGAACTGCACCTGTGCCACCGCTGCCTGTCCGTCCGTCGAGACGAAGCGGATTCCGGCGGAAGCTTCGGCCTGCCGCTTGCCCAGGTCCAGCTTGGCCTTGGCCGCCTGCAGGTCGTGGGTGCCGGCGTCGAACTGCGCCTGGCCCTGGGCCAGGGCGGCCTTCTCGGCTCCGAGCCGGGCATCGATCATGGCTGGGGTTGCGCCGCCGGCGGCCATCTGCTGCTCCGCGGCTGCCAACTGCGCCGCGCCGGCGTCGAGCTCGGCGCGTGAGGCATCTAGGCGGGCCTGGCCACCGGCAAGCTGCTGCTCGCCGTCGGCGATGGCCTGCCCGGCTTGGTCCAGCTGGGCTTGTGTGGCGAACGGATCCACCGTGGCCTTGACGTCCGGCAGGTCACCAAGCTTGGTCAGCGCGGCTGTGACGGCGGCGCGGCTCCCGTCCGTAAAGCCGCCGTCCGGGGCTTCAAAGACGATGGTCGCAGAGCCGCCCGACGCTGCCGGCAGTTCCTGCTTCAGCTTGTCCGCGATGCGCTGGGTCTCGGTGCCCGGGATCTGGAAGTTGTTGGACAGTGTGCCGTGGAAGGCTGCTGCGGAGCCGCCGACAGCCACCAGTACCGCGAGCCAGAGGGAAACGACCAGCCAGCGGTGGCGGTAGGAGAACTTGCCGAGGCGGTAGAGCAGCAGGGCCATGTCAGAGCCGTTCTTTGAGGGGGTGGGTGGTGGCAGCTAGTGGAGTAGGGGTGGGGCCGGCTGCTGGAAGTGGGCTGCCGAAGCCGGAGCCGAGGTGGCCCATGGCGTCAATGAGCAGTTGCCGCAGGACGGCGAGCGATGCGGGGGAGAGATCGGCGCCGCATTGGGCGAACCACACGTCCATGGCCGCCTTCCCGCAGGAGATGACGGAGCCGGCGAGGGCGCGCAGGTACAGTTCGTCGACGGCGGCGCCGGGGGTTCCGGCGAAGCGTTCCCGGGCCGCGCTGATGATCTCTTCGGTGCAGTGGTCCCACGCCTCAAGTTCGGACCGGGACAGGACGGCGTTGTCCTGGGTGAGGGTGAAGAGTTCGGCCAGCGGAGCCACCGTCATGGGGTCGGCCAGCTGCATCAGGGCTGCGCGCGCGGACTCGAGGATGGGCTCGTCGGCTGGCCGCTGCCGGAACTGCTGAAGGGCGTTGTCCAGAAACCCGTGGGTCATGGAGGCCAGTGCGGCCTCGGTGCTGCTGAAGTAGTTGAAGAAGGTGCGGCGCGAGATCCCGGCTGATTCGGCAATGTCTTCCACGGTGAAATTCCCGGGTCCTTGGGCGCGCAGCAGGGTCAACGCGGCATCGGTGATGGCCTGGCGCGTGGCGGCTTTGTTCAGCTCACGGCGCGAGAGAAGTTCCGGCATAAAATTACACTACGTGCAAGTTTGCACGCCGCGCAAGTTGATTCACAGGAAGATGAAAGGTTCCCGACAGCTGAGCCTGAGGCTGCCGCCGGAGACTGAAAGAGTCCCGTCTGGGACATCTTGACCAGCCGTCACCGGGCGGCAGATCCAGGAGACAAGAATGGTACGCACAAAGAGAATTGCGGTTGGCCTCACGGCCACTGCGCTGGCACTTGGCGCCGGGATCGGCGTCGCCGGGATGGCGTCGGCAACCACGACGCCCACACCCAGCGCCAGCTCGAGCGCCTCCGCGGACGGCAGCACCAGCACCGCGCCCGCCGACGGCAAGGGCATGCGAGGCGGTCACGGCGACGGCGGCTACGGAGGTTTCGGTGGTACGGACGCCGCGGCACTCGCCACCAAGCTGGGTGTGGATGAGGCCAAGGTGACGGAGGCCCTGAAGGCCTACCGCGACGCCAACAAGCCCGCCGCTCCGCCGGCCGACGGAACAAAAACTGAAGGAACCCGGCCGGACCCGGCCGTGAAGCAGGCTGAACTCGCGAAGTCCCTCGCGGCGACGTTGGGCATTGACGAGGCCAAGGTCACGGCGGCGCTCGAAGAGCTGCGCACGGCTGAACAGGCGGATCGCGCCGCGGCTCTGAAGACGCGCCTGGATGCGGCCGTCACTGACGGCAAGCTGACCCAGGCCGAGGCGGACGCCGTGACCAAAGCTGTCCAGAACGGAGTCATTGGAGGTGGCGGCCGCTAACGAAAGGCTGGGCTGAGCGCCATGCGGCACAGAACAGGGGAAGTCCCCGGGAGCACTTCCCGGGGACTTCCCTGTCTGCTGTTCGCGCGCCGGCGTCAGGCCTGTGCGTCAGGCCTTCGCATCGGCCAGTGTGCGTCCGGCTTCCGGTGCGTCAGTAGCTCCGGCGATGGCGGAGGGATCCGCAGCGGCGGAGTCGGCGTCGTCGTCCACGAACGGAGTTCCGTTGCGGGGTGCGTTGTAGAGCGTCTCGTCGAGGATGCCCTGGCGCTTGGCCACGATGGTGGGCACGAGGGCCTGGCCCGCGACGTTTACCGCGGTGCGGCCCATGTCCAGGATCGGGTCAATCGCAAGCAGGAGTCCGACGCCGGCCAGGGGCAGTCCCAGCGTGGAGAGCGTCAGGGTGAGCATCACCACGGCGCCGGTGGTGCCGGCCGTTGCGGCGGATCCGAGGACCGAGACGAGGGCGATGAGCACGTAGTGGCTGGCGTCCAGCTGGACGCCGAAGAACTGGGCCACAAAGATGGCGGAGATCGCGGGGTAGATCGCGGCGCAGCCGTCCATCTTGGTGGTGGCGCCCAGCGGTACAGCGAAGGATGCGTAGGCGCGGGGAACACCCAGGCTGCGCTCCGTGACGCGCTGGGTCAGCGGCAGGGTTCCGATCGAGGAGCGGGACACAAATGCCAACTGCACGGCCGGCCAGACGCCGGAGAAATACTGCTTCACGGACAGGCCGTGCGAGCGGATCAGGGTCGGGTAAACCACAAACAGCACCAGGGCCAGGCCCACGTAAATGGCGAAGGTGAACTTGCCGAGCGCGCCGATGGTGTCCCAGCCGTAGACGGCTGCGGCGTTGCCGATCAGGCCCACGGTGCCGAGCGGGGCGATGCGGATGATCCACCAGAGGACCTTCTGGATGACGGCAAGCGCCGAGGCGTTGAGGTTCAGGAACGGCTCAGCAGCCTTGCCCACCTTGAGCGCGGCGACGCCGACGGCGATGGCAATCACCAGGATCTGGAGCACGTTGAAGCTCACAGAGGTGCTGACGGTGGTAGCCGCGGTGGCGCTTTCGGTCACGGTGGAGCTGGCACCCAGGCCAAGGAAGTTCTTGGGGAACAGTCCGATTAGGAACGACCACCAGTCACCGGACTTGCCGGCGTACTTGGCTTCCTGGGTAATGCCGGTGTTGGCGCCGGGCTGCAGGAGCACGCCGAGGCCGATGCCGATCACCACGGCGATCAGGGAGGTGATGGCGAACCAGAGCAGGGTGTTCCAGGCCAGCTTGGCGGCGTTGGAGACCTGGCGCAGGTTCGAGATGGAGCTCACCACGGCGGTGAAGATCAGCGGAACCACCGCGGTCTGCAGCAGCGAAACGTAGCTGGAGCCAATGGTCTGCAGCGTGGCGCCAAGGCCGTTGGGGGCCTCCTTGGTGCTGCCCGTGTATTTGGCCAGCAGGCCGAGGCCCAGCCCAACAATGAGGGCGGCGATGATCTGGAAACCGAACGAGCCAGCCCACTTGGGCAGCTGGAAGCCGGTCTTTCCTGCGGATTCGGGGGTGCGGGTTTGAGTGCTCACCAGAACACGCTAGGCCGGGGTTTTGTATCACGGCGAACGGATGTTGAGAAATGTTACGCGATCCCCGTACGGTCAAAGACCGTAAATCCGCGCAAATCCGCCGTCAGACAAGGCAATTGTGAAGTTATTCCCACCGGCACTGTGCCAAACCTCACCCCGGGCCCCAGGCCTGGTTAGCTGAGCAGTGCCCGGCGGAGGGTGTCGAGGCCTACGGAGCCGACATTGAGTGCCTTGGTGTGGAAGGCCTTCAAATCGAAGCCGGGCCGGGTTTCGAGGTCGGCGCGGATCTGTTCCCAGAGACGCTGGCCCACTTTGTAGGACGGGGCCTGGCCGGGCCAGCCGAGGTAGCGGGTGAACTCGAATTTGAGCTGGCCTTCGCTGATGGGCAGGTTCTCCTTGAGGAATTCGTAGCCCGCGTCCGGGGTCCATGTTCCGGTGCCCCAGCGTTCGGGGATTTCAAGTTCCAGGTGGACACCGATGTCGAATACCACGCGGGCTGCCCGCATCCGCTGCATGTCCAGCATGCCCATGTGGTCGCCGGGATCGGCCAAGTAGCCGAGTTCCTGCATAAGCTTTTCGGCGTAGAGGGCCCAGCCTTCGCCGTGGCCGGACGTCCAACAGATGTTGCGCCGCCACTTGTTCAGCAGTTCCCGCCGGTACGTGGCGGTGGCCACCTGCAAGTGGTGCCCGGGAACGCCTTCATGGAACACCGTGGTGGTTTCGGCCCACGTGGTGAAAGTGTCTTCGCCGGCCGGAACCGACCACCACATCCGGCCCGGGCGCGAGAAGTCATCAGAGGGGCCGGTGTAGTAAATGCCGCCCTCGTCGGTCGGGGCAATGAGGCATTCGAGCTTCTTCATCACGTCCGGGATCTCGAAGTGCACCCCGGCAAGCTCGGCAACCGCCTTGTCCGAAAGTTCCTGCATCCACGCCTTGAGGGCCTCCGTGCCCTTGAGCTGGCGGGCCGGGTCATTGTTGAGGACCTCCTTGGCCTCCGCGATGCTGGCCCCTGGCTTGATCGCGGACGCGACCTTTTCCTGCTCGGCGATGAGCCGGTCCAGTTCCTGGACGCCCCAGGCGTAGGTCTCCTCGAGGTCGACGGCGGCGCCCAGAAAGGAGCGCGAAGCCAGTGCGTAGCGTTCCCGGCCGACGGCGTCCTGCTGCGGGGCGGAAGGCAGCAGTTCCGTGCGGAGGAACTCCGCGAACTCCCGGTAGGCACCCCGGGCGGCTGCAGCACCGGCGTCGAGCCTTCCCTGCGTTTCAGCCGGCAGGGGACTACCGGCCTTCCGGGCTCCGGCGGCGAGCTTGGCGAAGAAACCGTCGTCGGCGGCGTATTTGGTGGTCTGCTCGATGACGATGGAGACCTGGCGTTCGGCCGCCACTTTGCTGGCGTCCCGGGCGTGGCGTAGGGACTCGATGTAGCCGCGGAGAGCGCCGGGGACGTTCAGGGCACGGCCGGCGATGTGCTCCCAATGCTCATCGGTTTCGGTGGGCATCAGGTCGAAAATGGCCCTGATGTCCTGTGCGGGCGAGGCGATGTTGTTCAGCGACGCCGCGTCCCAGCCTGATTCGTGAATTTCCAGCTGGAGGCCCAGCCGTTCCCGCATGGCGTCCAGGGTGACCGCATCCACGCCGTCCTGCGGCGCCAGGCCCTCCAGGGCAGCAAGGGCGTTCCGGGCCGCTGCTGCGAAGGCGGCGATGCCGGCGGGGGAGTAATCCGGGTACTCGCTCTCGTGCCCCGGCAGCCCCAACGTGGTGGCAAGCGACGGGTCAAGTCGGATGAGTGTGTCGGTGTAGTCATCCGACACGGCATCGATGGCGGAGTGCGGACGGGCGGCAGGAGCGGCTTCGATAGTCACCCCACGAGCCTAACCCCGGCTCCGCCTCCACGCGCCGGGACCGGGCGTCGGGGCGAGCCGCAGCTGCTGGCGGCGTATCCAGTCGCGGCCAGTGGGCTTTCCGGCGGCCACGGAGTCCGCGCTGCCCAGGGAAAGCACGACGGCGGTCAGCGCCGCGAGCTCCTCGGCCGACGGTTGCCCTTTGACCACAGAGAGTACCGGGAGTGCGGGCACAAGGGTTTCGCTCCCCGGCTCAACCAACGCGGCTTCGACCGCCGGATCCGGCGCCATCACAGCGGGATGTTCCCGTGCTTCTTGGTGGGCAGGCTCGCCCGCTTGTCGCGGAGGGCGCGAAGGCCCTTGATGATCTGGCCCCGGGTGTCCGACGGTGCGATGACCGCGTCCACGTACCCAAGCTGGGCGGCCTGGTAGGGGTTCAGCAGCTCGTCTTCGTACTGCCGAATGACCTCGGTGCGCCGTGCCTCAACGTCCCCGCCGGCCTCGGCAACTGCGGCCAGGTCGCGGCGGTACAGGATATTAACGGCGCCTTGGGCGCCCATCACGCCGATCTGCGCCGTGGGCCACGCCAGGTTCAGGTCCGCGCCGAGCTTCTTGGAACCCATCACGATGTACGCGCCACCGTAGGCCTTGCGGGTGATGACCGTCAGCTTGGGGACGGTGGCTTCGGCGTAGGCGTACAGCAGCTTGGCGCCGCGGCGGATGATGCCCTGGAACTCCTGGTCCTTGCCCGGCAGGAAGCCGGGGACATCCACCAGGGTGATGATGGGGACGTTGAAGGCATCGCAGTTCCGAACGAAGCGGGCGGCCTTCTCCGAAGCTGCGATGTCCAGCGTCCCGGCGAACTGCAGCGGCTGGTTGGCCACGATCCCCACGGTGTGTCCCTCGACCCGGCCGTAGCCGATGATGACGTTGGGTGCATAGAGGGACTGCATCTCCAGGAAATGCGCGTCGTCAACGATCTGCTCGATGACCGTACGCATGTCGTACGGCTGGTTGGCCGAGTCCGGGACGAGCGTGTCCAGCGCGAGGTCGTCGTCGTTGATCTCGAGCTCCTGCTGGTGCTCCAGCACCGGGGCCTCGGCGAGGTTGTTGGACGGCAGGAAATCCAGCAGTTCGCGGACGAACTCGATGGCATCGGCTTCGTCGGAGGCCAGGTACGTGGACGTGCCCGTGTTGGCATTGTGCTGGCGGGCGCCGCCCAGGGTTTCCATGTCCACGTCTTCGCCCGTAACGGTCTTGATGACGTCGGGTCCCGTGATGAACATGTGCGAGGTCTTGTCCACCATCACCACGTAGTCCGTGAGGGCGGGGGAGTACGCCGCGCCGCCGGCGGACGGTCCCATGATGAGCGAAATCTGCGGCACCACACCGGACGCGTGGACGTTATTGCGGAAGATGTCGGCAAACATGGCCAGGGAGGCCACGCCCTCCTGGATGCGGGCACCGCCGCCATCGAGGATGCCCACGACCGGGCAGCCGTTGCGCAGCGCGAATTCCTGGACCTTGACGATCTTCTCGCCGTTGACCTGGCTCAGCGATCCGCCGTACACCGAAAAATCCTGGCTGTAGACGGCGACGGGACGCCCGTCCACTGTGCCGTAGCCGGAGACCAGACCGTCGCCCAGCGGCTTCTTCTTTTCCATCCCGAAAGCGGTGGAGCGGTGCACGGCCAGAGCGTCAAGCTCCACAAACGAGCCCTCGTCCAGCAAGAGGTCCACGCGCTCGCGGGCGGTGTTCTTGCCGCGGGCGTGCTGCTTTTCGATGGCTTCGGGGCCGGAGGGTTGTTCTGCACGGGCCTGGCGGTCGCGGAAATCGGCGATCTTTCCCGCTGTCGTTGTCAGATCGTGGCTCATCAATTGTCTCCGGCTCTGTAGCAGATTGGTGCTGTAACAATGTGGTGCTGCGTGCGGTGGTGCCTGGTAGGTCAGGTGCGGGATTTAAGTAGATTCCACACAAAGGACGAACCCTGCTGGCTAGTCTAATGACGCATCTGCGTGGGACGACTGTAGAAAACCTACAATTTTCCGCACTTTCCAGCGAGCTGAGCTATGTTACCCGCCAGTAACATAGCTCGGCTACAGTGGTCCCATGACTTCCAGCAACGATCCCGCGACTCCGTACCGGGCCGCCGCCGCAACCCCCTACCAGGCCACCGGGTCCCTTCGGGGCCGCACCATTCTGATGTCCGGCGGCAGCCGCGGCATCGGGCTGGCCATTGCCACCCGGGCGGCACAGGACGGTGCCAATATTGTCCTGATGGCCAAGACCGGCCAGCCGCACGCCAAGCTGGCAGGTACTGTCTTCAGCGCCGCCGAGCTGGTGGAGGCCGCCGGGGGCCATGCCCTGGCAATCGTGGGTGATGTGCGCAATGACGACGACGTCGCAGGAGCCGTGGCGGCCGCCGTCGAACGCTTCGGCGGAATCGACATCGTGCTCAACAACGCGTCCGCCATCGATCTGTCCACCACAGACGATGTGGACATGAAACGCTACGACCTGATGCAGGACATCAACGTCCGCGGGACATTCCTGCTGTCCAAGCTGTCACTGCCCGCCCTGCGCAAATCGGCCCACGCCCACATCCTGACGCTGTCGCCGCCACTGAACCTTGACCCCCACTGGGCGGGCAGGCACCTGGCGTACACCATGGCCAAATACGGGATGAGCCTCACTACGCTTGGCCTTGCCGAAGAACTCAAGGCCGACGGCATCCACGTCAACTCACTCTGGCCGTGCACCCTTATCGATACCGCGGCCATCCGGAATATGCCCGGCGGCCAGGAAATTGTCCAGGCTGCCCGCGGACCGCAGATCATGGCCGACGCAGCCCATGCCGTCCTGACCGGCAGCAACCTCGCCGGCGCGCACCCGGCCGGAAGCAGCGGGGACAGCGCGGGGGCGCCCAGCGGCAACTTCTACACGGACGAAGAGGTGCTACGCGCGGCGGGTGTCACCGACTTCCGTCCGTACAGCCTCGGGGCGGCGGAGGATCGGCTGGTTCCGGACATCTTCCTCTGAGCCGCGGTTCCAGTCATGTGGCTTCGGGAACAGCCAGCGGCGGCGCCCGGGTCGATAGGATTCAACCATGGATGACTCACACACCCCAGGAAATCCTTTGAATCGCGGAGCTTTGGCGGACCAGGATTTCCTTGCCGCCACGGGCATCGCCAAGGTGGTGGTGGTGGACTCCACCGGCTCCACCAACGCCGACCTCCTGCGCTCGGTGACCGTTGAGCCCAAAGAGTGGCCGGACCTGTCAGTGCTGACGGCCGAGTACCAGACCGCCGCCCGGGGACGCCTGGACCGGCGTTGGGAAGCGCCACCGATGAGCTCGGTGTCGGTGTCGCTGGTCCTGCGGCCCGCCAACGCAGAGGGCAGGCCCCTGCCCACCCAAACGTATTCGTGGCTGTCACTGCTGGGCGCACTCGCGCTGCGGGACGCACTGCTTGAGGCCGCGGGCATCCCGGCCGAGCTCAAGTGGCCCAATGACGTGCTGGTCCGTGGCCGCAAGATCGCCGGGATCCTGGCCCAGCTGGGGCCTATGCAGGACGGTTCCGTTCCGCCGGTCATTTTGGGGACCGGCCTGAACGTGACGTTGACCGCATCAGAACTCCCGGTGCCCACAGCGACTTCCGTTGCGCTGGAAGAGCCGCTGACGGTGGATCGGACCCTGCTGCTTAAGAGCTACCTTGCCCACTTCACGGTGCTCTACCGTAGCTTCTGCAATGCCGACGGCGACCCCACCACCGGGCTGGCCGGTGGTGCGTCGCTCCACAAGCGGGTGGAGTCCGCCATGGTGACGCTGGGGAAACAAGTGCGCGCCCAGCTGCCCGGTGACCACGAGATCATTGGGCACGCATCCAGGCTGGACGAGTACGGCTCACTCCTGGTGGTGGACAAGGACCGCCGGGAGCATGTGGTCACCGCCGGCGATGTGGTCCACCTGCGCCCGTGGACCCCGCCCGGCCAGGGCGCTGAAAGCGGCTATGCGTAAAGGCCTCGTGCCGGGCGAGCAGGTCGTTACGATTACCCGCCCGCAGCCGAGGAAGCTGGCCGGCCCGGCCGCAGCTTTTATTGCGGCGCCCGCCGCTGCAGCCTTTGTCAGTGCCTGGACCGTGCGGGGCGAGGCTACCCGGTTGCTGCCTTTGGCTTCCGCTGACTGGACGCCGTGGATCGTCCTGGCATGCGTCCTGGCCGCTGCGTGGATATGGTTGGCGTATTGCCTGCCTCGGCTGTTGCGGTGGCAGGCAACCCGGTACATCCTCACGAGCAGGCGGATTATCGCCCGCTACGGCATGGTGCGGCGCCGGGATGAGCAGGTCAATCTCGCCGCGATCCGCAACGTGACGGTCCACCAGTCGGTGCTGCAGCGCATATTGCGCTCCGGGAATATATCCTTGGAAACCGGGTACCAAGGCGTGATGGGCATCCAGGACGTCCCGGAAGCCGTACGGTTCCGGGACTTCGTGCTTGATGCAATCGATGAACTGCCTGCCGGCGGGGGCCCGGAGAATGATGAGATACCGGATTACACAGACGAAGCGTTGCCGTGGGAGTTGAGAGAAGGTGGAGACGATGAACGATGAGGACCAGCGGGAAGAAATGGACCTGCCGGTTCCCGCCGTGCCCGAAACGGCCCACCCGGCAACAGGCACACTGTCTCCCGAGCGGGTAGCTGCCAAGGCCCTCGAAACCCGCCTGTTGGGCGGCGAGCGGAAGCTGCGCCGCCGTGAGGTGGCCGCCGGGGCAGGGCTGTCCCTCCTTTCGGCCCGGAAGCTGTGGCGTGCCCTCGGTTTCCCCAACTTCGGTGACGAGGACGTCGCCTTCACCGAAAGGGATCAGGCCGCGCTGTCCACCGTGGTTGACCTGGTCCGCACCGGGGTGCTCACCGAAGAAGCCGCCATCTCCGTGACCCGGTCCATCGGACAGATGACAGACCGCATGGTGGTCTGGCAGATCGAGGCCCTGGTGGAGGACATGGTCCACGAACAGGGCGTCACTGACGCTGTGGCCCGCAAGCGCCTCGTGAAGGAACTGCCGTCCTTGCTGGACGCGCTGGAGGAGATGCTCGTCTATTCGTGGCGGCGGCAACTCAATGCCGGCGTTCAACGCCTTGCCGTGCGTGCGGAGGCCGGCCTGCAGGCCAGCGAAGAAGGCCGCGACGGCGATGAAGACGATGCCCCCCTGCCGCTGGCCCGCGCCGTCGGCTTTGCCGACCTGGTTTCCTATACGAGCCTCTCCCGCCGGATGAATGAAAAGACCCTCGCCCGGCTGGTCCAGCGCTTTGAGAACAAATGCGCAGAGATCATTTCCGTCGGGGGAGGGCGGCTGGTCAAAACAGTAGGCGACGAAGTCCTGTATATCGCGGAAACGCCGGCTGCCGGAGCCGAGATCTCGCTGGCCCTGGCGCAGGCGTTCACCGAAGACGAGATCCTGCCGGAAGCGCGGGTAGCGATGGTCTGGGGCAGGATCCTGTCCCGGCTGGGGGACATCTACGGCCCCACCGTCAACCTCGCCGCCAGGCTCACCACGCTGGCGGATCCGGGAACGGTCCTGATCGACTCAATGACTGCTTCCGCACTGGACCAGGACAAGCGATTCGTTCTCGTTCCGCAGCCCGCGGAGAATGTCCGGGGGTTCGGCGAAATCCACCCGGTACGCCTGGCCCGCGGACAAGGAAAAGGCCTGGTCCTCGACTAGGGCGTTACGGTCGCCACGTATTTATCCACTTGATGGTGAATGCCGCTATAGTCGGTTGTGCCCGGCTGCAGCGGACCGTATATCGGCCCGGCCGGAGTATTACTTGGGGGAGAAACCGGCCATGAAGCTTCGCCGAACGGCGCGCGCCACAAATCCGCGCGCCACAAACCTGCCCGCAGGAGACGGCGGTGGCTGGACCACCCGCCGCGGCATTCTGCGTTCCCGCGCCGTTGCGGTCACGGCGCTTGCTGCTGCCGCCGTCCTCCTGGTGACCGGTGCGATCATTTATCCGGGGTTCAAGACCACTGAGGTGGAGTTGAACGACGGCGGTGTGTGGGTGGTGTCGAAGTCCAAGAATGCGGTGGGTCGGCTGAATTATCCGTCGCGGGTTTTGGATGGTGCGGTCACGCCGGCGAGTACCACTTTCGATATTCTCCAGAACGCCGGGGATGTGTTTGTGGATGATGAGACGGGTTCGACGTTGAACCAGGTTTCTCCTGCGAACATGCGCCTGGGCGGCGACAAACAGTTGCCGGGGTCGGCGGAGGTGAGCTTCGGCGCGGCAGTCATTTCCGTTACGGACGCGGCGAAGGGCAAAGTTTGGGCGCTTTCACCCTCCACAGTGAACGGTTTCGACGAGGAGTCCACCGAGCCCGTGCTGGCTGCTTCGCAGGGCACGGTCTCCGCGGTTGGTGCCGATGACCGGATCTACAGTGCGGACCCCAAATCCGGCGTGGTGACTGTCACGTCGGTGAACGCGGACGGCGCAGTAGTGTCCACTGACTCGAGTACGTGGGGTGAGTTGAAGGGTGCTGGGGACCTGCAGATCACGGTGGTGGGGGATAAGCCGGTGGTGTTGGATGCTGCTGCGGGGAAGCTGTTCCTGCCCGGTGGTAAGCGGTTGCAGTTGGAGAATGCGCGGGATGCGAAGCTGCAGCAGGGTGGTCCGGCGAGTGATTTTGTGGCGGTGTCGACGCAGAAGGCGTTGTTGAAGCAGCCGTTGGATGGTTCGACGGCGAAGGCGGTGGCCTTTGATGGTGAGGGTGTTCCGGCGGCTCCGGTGCAGTTGGCCGGGTGTGTGCATGCGGCGTGGTCCGGGGCGAATAAGTACGTCCGGGATTGTGTCAATGATGCTGATGATAAGAACGTTGACGTGCCTAAGGCGAGTGCGTCGCCGTCGTATGTTTTCCGGGTGAACCGGGACCTGGTGGTCCTGAACGATGTGAACTCCGGGAATGTGTGGCTGGTGAACCAGAACATGCAGCTGGTGAACAACTGGGACGACGTCATCCCGCCGAAGGAAACCTCCGACGATGCGGACAAGGACTCCGCCGACGAAGTCCAGCAGACAGTGTTGCCGGACCGCACCAAGCCCAACAGCGCACCGGTGGCCAACCCCGATGCGTTCGGCGTCCGCGCCGGAAAGACCACAATCCTCCCGGTCCTGGACAACGACACCGATCCCGACGGCGACATCCTGACGGTTCGTGCAGACGCGGACCTGAAGTCCGGGTCCCTGTCGCCGATCTACGGTGCCACCGGCTTCCAGATCGCGGTGCCGGCTGACAAAACCGGTACTGAGACCTTCAAATACACGGTGGACGATGGCCGCGGCCTGTCAGGGACCGCGGACGTTGCCCTGAACATCGTGCCGCCGGGGGAGAACTCTGCTCCGCGGCAGAAGCCGAACCGCAACACCACACTGGTGCTGCAGGCCGGGAAGAGCATCACCCAGAACATCCTCACCGACTGGATTGACCCCGACGGCGACGACCTCTTCGCCGTATCCGCCACGAGCCAGGACCCGCAGGACCAGGTCAGGATCCGCCCGGACGGCCAACTGACGTTCCAGGACTCAGGCACCGCGCCGGGACGCAAAGTCCTGACAGTAACAGTCTCGGACGGGCAGGCCGCCACCGAAGGCAAGATCACCGTTGATGTCCGTGCCGCGGGCGCGCTGCCGCCGATCGCCAACGCGGATCACGTCATTGCCGTCGCCGGTGCGGACACCGTGATCACGCCGCTGAAGAACGATTCGGACCCGCAAGGCGGAGTGCTGAGGCTGGCCCAGGCGACGCCGGATGCCCAGTCGTCGGCGACCCTGAATCCTGACCAGCAGACCTTTACCTTCAATTCCAGCTCCCTCGGTGCCCACTACGTCTCCTACCTTGTGACGAACGGGCCCGCCAGCGCCCAACAACTGGTTCGCGTGGACGTCGTCGCCGGCAACAATGAGGGCGCGCCCGTGGCAGTCCGTGACATTGCACTTCTCCCCACCGGCGGCAATGTCCTGGTGGACGTGCTGGGCAACGATTCGGATCCTTCCGGCGGAGTCCTGGTGGTGCAGTCCGTGACCGCGGATGCAGACCTTCCGGTGAGTGTGGCCGTACTGGACCACTCCGTGGTCAGGATCACGGATGTCCGTGCCGAAGGCCAGTTGAGCATCAAGTACGCCGTCTCCAACGGGCGTTCCTCCGCCACCGGGGAGATCTCCGTCCTGGTGGTCCCGGCGCCCACGAAGCTCCAGGCGCCCCAGGCCAAACCGGACGAAGCCACCGTTCGGACAAACGACGTGGTCAGCATCCCGGTGCTCGCCAATGACACGGACCCTAGCGGCCGCAAGCTCACGCTCGTCCACGACCTCGCGCAGCAGCCGGACACCGCGGACGGCAGGATGTTCGTTTCCGGGGACTACCTGCGGTTCGTGGCGGGTGCGGAGCCAAAAACCGTCTACGCCATCTATAAAGTCCAGAACGAGTCCGGCCAGGTGGACTCACAACAGGTCACTATCCGCATCCAGGCCCGCGATGATGAACGCAACTCCCGGCCGGAGCCGCGGAACCTGACGGCCCGGGTTGTGGCCGGCATGGTGGTGAAGATTCCGGTGCCAATGGACGGTATCGATGCCAACGGCGATTCCGTCCAGCTCCTTGGCATCGACAAAGCGCCCGGCATGGGAACGGCAGTGGTCAAAGACGGCTACCTGGAGTTCACCGCTGCCGGCGACGGAGCGGGAACTGACACCTTCACTTACCGCGTCCGTGACCGGATCGGGGCGGAAAACACCGGGACCGTTATTGTCGGCATCGCACCGCCTGAACCCAATAACCAGAAGCCCATCGCCGTTGACGACGCCGTGGACATCAGGCCCGGCCGGAACGTGGCGGTGGAGGCGCTATCCAATGATTCCGATCCGGACGGTGACCCCATTGCGTTGCTGTCGGATGCGTTTGAAGCAAAACCGGAGCTTCAGGTTGAAGCCACAGAGTCTTCCAAGGTCCGTTTCCGAGCCCCTGCGGTGACGGGCAACGAGAGCATCCGTTACCAAATCCGGGACGACAAGGAGGCCCAGGGGAGTGCGGTCATCCGCATCCGGGTCAGCCCCGATGCCCAACTTCAGCGCCCCATTGCCAAGGACGACACGGTCACCCTGGCTGAAACGCTGGGCAAGTCAGCGGTAGACGTTCCCGTCCTGAAAAACGACTCTGATCCCGACGGCGTGGCCGAAGAGCTGCGTATTACCCTGCCCGACGGCAACCCCAATGCCCGCGACGGCGGCTCGGGAAACGTTGTGGTGACTCTCGCTCCCGGTGATCAGATCATTCCCTACACCGTCACTGACGCGGACGGACTGGCCTCCAGTGCGGTCATGTGGATTCCAGGCCAGGGTGCGCCGTACCCAACGCTGGCCAGAACAGACACCGTGGACATCATGGCGGGCACGGAAATTACCCTGGACCTCAACGAGTACGTCCGCGTCCGCGACGGCAAAAGTCCCCGCATCACCGTGGCGGACTCCGTCAAAGTCCAGGGCGCATCTCCGGAAGGCGTGATCGGCCGTGACGGGACAGCGCTACGGTATGCGGCCAAGGCCGACTACGTTGGCCCCGGTTCGCTGACCTTTGAAGTCACTGACGGCAACGGGCCTGATGACCCGGAGGGCCTGAAATCCACACTGGTGATCATGACCCGGGTTTTGCCCGATCCCAACGCAAACCACCCGCCCACCTTGAGCGGTGCATCCCTGGACGTTCCGAAGGCAGAAACTGCAGCCCTGGATTTGCGGCCCCTCGCTGCGGACGTGGATGAAAAGGACCAGGGAAACCTCAAGTTTGAGCTCGACGGCGGACTTCCCTCCGGGTTCTCCGCAAGCCTCGAAGGAACCACTCTGAAGGTCAGTGCCGAAAACACGGTACCGGCAGGGTTTACGGGGAACATCCCAGTGCGCGTGACCGACGGACGATCACCCGCCGTCAAAGCCACAATCGCCGCACGCCACGTCGCTTCCAACCGGCCAATGCCCGTGGCCAATGACGACATCGTTGAAAAGGCCAACGCAGGACAGACGGAGACCGTCAACGTACTGGGCAACGACGTCAATCCTTTCAGCGATACCGCGCTCAAAATCGTGGCGGCCACTGTGGAAACGGGATCGGCTGCCGGTTCGCCGACGTTCGCCGGCGATTCGGTCACCGTCACCCCAGCCGCGGGTTCCAAGGGTGTGATGGTTGTCCGCTACACCGTGGTGGATAAAACCGGCGACGTGTCCCGGCAGACCGCTGGCCGGATCCGGCTGACAGTCCGCGACGCACCGGACGCGCCGTCAGCCCCGTCCGCGACGGACGTCAGGAGCCGGACTGCTGTGCTCAAATGGGCACCACAGTCGGACAACGGCGCGGCCATCACCGGCTACACCGTCCGGTCCAACACCGGCTTCGAGCAAAAATGTGCCACCACCACGTGCACACTGACCGGGCTGACCAACGATGTGAAGTACGTTTTTACGGTCACTGCGACGAACGAGGTGGGTGACTCCCAGGCTTCCCCGCAGTCCAACGAAATCCGGCCCGACGAGAAGCCATCCCCACCGGAGGCTCCCAATGTTAAGGCCGGCGACAAGAACATGGTGATCAATTGGCAGGCCGCCAAATCCGAGGGCTCGGCCGTCAAGCACTACAACCTTGAAATCTCCCCTCCGCCCGCGAACGGCATCGCCATGAAGAACGAGGTAGCGGGGCTGAACTACACCTGGCCCGGACTGACCAACGGCGTGAAGTACAAGGTCCGTGCTCAGGCTGTCAATGAATTGGGTCCCTCCGATTGGGGAACATACTCAGCGGAAGACAACCCTGCAGGTGTTCCTGCAGCCCCCGCAGCCCCCACTTCGGCTGTGGCATCCTCGGTGGGCACCCAGAACCAGCTCCGCGTGAATTGGACCGAGCCGAACACCAACGGCGATCCCATTAGCAAGTACTACGTCACGATGACCGGCGGTGGACGGGCGCCCCAGACACAGGCCGTTGCAGGTACTCTCCGGGCTGCGACGTTCACGGCCGACAACTCCGAAACGGGATACAGCTTCACTGTCCAAGCTGAAAACAAGGCCGGCAAGGGCGCCGTCAGCCAACCCTCGGCCCCTCGCCGCGCCACCGGAAAACTCGCCACCGTCTCGGGCGTCAGCGCCACACCTGCCAGCACAGGCGGAGCAGGACGGCAGTTGACGATCGACTTTCGGGAGCTCACAGCGGCCGAACGCAATGGCTCTGCCAGGGAAGAAGTCAGCTACAGCTATAACGCCAGCAACGGGACCACCGGACCGGTTGTCCCGGGCCAGACGGTGGGCGGCTTTGCCAACGGCTCCGCCGTCAGCATCACGGTCGTGGCCAACTCCAGCGTCGCCCCCAGCTCCGATGCCAGTGCCCGGGCAACCGCGACCCCCTATGGCTCGCCTGGCACGCCGTCGGCCAGCGGCCGGAACGGTGCCCTCAACGACCAGACTGTGACCCTCAACTGGTCCTCACCGTCCACGTCCACTAACGACGTCGCGGAAACCCGCATCCTCATTAGCGGTGGTGGGTGGGAAAGTGTTGCGCCGTCCGGAAGCCGCACCATCAACACCGGCGGGTGGGAACAGTCACGCACCATCACGGTGCAGACCTTCAACTCTCTAGGCACCGGGAGCGCGCAGGTCAGCGCTAGCGCCACCTCCGGTAAGCGCGGCGAGTGGACCACCCGGCTCAGTTCGGCAGACCCGAACTTTGTCCGGTCCTGTACTTACACCCTGGGCGGGGCGAACTACCGGCCAGCGCCCTACTACGACTGCGACGGCGTCAATGCGCACCGCCAGCCATGGCTCTACGTTGCCGACAACCACAACCTGATCGTGCGCTGCTACATCGTCCAGAGCGACCACTGGACCCCCAGCCCTATCCGGACCTGGTACCGGATCGAGGCAGGCTCCGCCAGCAACGTGGGCCGCTACGTGGTGGCAGGATCCACCACCCTTGGGGAGCCTGGGAACTCGGGAGTGCCGCCGTGCTGAGCTGGATGACAGAAGAAAGTGCAGGTCAGGCCGCAGGGGAGCGCTCCCCATCGCGGTGCTGGCTCGGGTTGGGTAGGCTGGCGCGGGGAACAGAGAGCCCGGTATCGGGTCTTTGGAGGGGTCGCCACGGGGGCAGCCACACAATTGAGGGACAAGTAACGCTGTGACATCACTGCTGGGGAAGTTCGGTCTCAAGAAGCGCCACAACAAGATCGTTACCGGGTCGGCCTTTGCCGCGGCCGGCGCCGTGTTGGTCGCCGGTGCGATCATCTATCCGGGGTTTAAGACCACTGAGGTGGAGTTGAACGACGGCGGTGTGTGGGTGGTGTCGAAGTCCAAGAATGCGGTGGGTCGGCTGAATTATCCGTCGCGGGTTTTGGATGGTGCGGTCACGCCGGCGAGTACCACTTTCGATATTCTCCAGAACGCCGGGGATGTGTTTGTGGATGATGAGACGGGTTCAACATTGAACCAGGTTTCACCCGCGAACATGCGCCTGGGCGGCGACAAACAGCTTCCGGGCTCAGCGGAGGTGAGCTTCGGCGCCAGCGTCATCTCAGTGACGGACGCAGCATCCGGCAAGGTCTGGGCCGTGTCGCCCTCCACCGTTAATGGTTTCGACCAGGAAGCATCTGAGCCCGTGATGGTGGGGTCCGAAGGCCTGGTCTCCGCGGTGGGTACCGATGACCGGATCTACAGTGCGGACCCCAAATCCGGCGCGGTGACTGTCACGGCGGTGAACGCGGACGGGGCAGTTGTGTCCAGCGATTCGAGCACCTGGGGTGAGTTGAAGGGTGCCGGGGACCTGCAGATCACGGTAATGGGGGATAAGCCGGTGGTGTTGGATGCTGCTGCGGGGAAGCTTTTCCTGCCCGGTGGTAAGCGGTTGCAGTTGGAGAACGCGCGGGATGCGAAGCTGCAGCAGGGTGGTCCGGCGAGTGATTTTGTGGCGGTGTCGACGCAGAAGGCGTTGTTGAAGCAGCCGTTGGATGGTTCGACGGCGAAGACGGTGGCCTTTGATGGTGAGGGTGTTCCGGCGGCGCCGGTGCAGTTGGCCGGGTGTGTGCATGCGGCGTGGTCCGGGGCGAATAAGTACGTCCGGGATTGTGTCAATGATGCTGATGATAAGAACGTTGACGTGCCTAAGGCGAGTGCGTCGCCGTCGTATGTTTTCCGGGTGAACCGGGACCTGGTGGTCCTGAACGATGTGAATTCCGGGAATGTGTGGCTGGTGAACCAGAACATGCAGCTGGTGAACAACTGGGACGACGTGGTTCCGCCCAAAAACGAATCCGATGAGCAGGACCAGGAATCGGCGGACAACAACACAGTCAATGTCCTGCCGGACCGCACCAAACCGAACCGGCCGCCGGAAACCAAACCGGAAACCCTGGGCGTTCGCCCGGGACGGACCACCATCCTCAGCGTCCTGGACAACGATTCAGATCCCGACGGCGACGTCCTGACCGCCGCCGTTGGTGGTTCAGGGCCTAAATCCGGCACTCTGGAGAGCATCTACGGCGGCACCGCGTTCCAGATGTCCGTGCCCGCGGACGCACGGCCCGGGACCGAGACGTTCAGCTACAACGCCGCCGACGGCCGGGGACTTTCAGCAGGCGGGCAGGTCACCCTCAATGTCGTCAGGCCTGAAGAAAATAGGGCCCCTGTCTTCAAACGCGGCGGAGATTCCACCACCATGCTGGTGGAGCAGGGCAAAACGGTCAGCCAGAACATCCTCACCGACTGGGTGGATCCCGACGGAGACGACCTCGTCCTGCTGGACGCCAAGGCAGACAATGACCAGGACCAGGTCAAAGTCCGCCGTGACGGACTGCTGACGTTCCAGGACTCCGGAGCCACCGCCGGCAAGAAAAACGTGGAAATCACCATCTGGGACGGCCGGGCGACCGTCACCGGAAAAGTCGTGGTGAACGTCCAGCCGCCGGGTGCCCTGGCCCCGGTAGTCAACGCCGACCACGTCACTGCCGTGGTGGGCCAGGACCTCGTCATCGCGCCCCTGAAGAACGACGTCGATCCCAACGGCGGTGCCCTCCGCCTGGCGCAGGTGGAGGCCAACGGTCCCGCCGAATTGGGCCCCGTCACCGACGGCGGAACCTTCACGTTCCGCAGCACCACACCCGGTCCCGTCTACCTGACCTACATTGCCAGCAACGGCCCGCAGAGCAGCCAGGGCCTGATCCGCGTTGACGTGGAATCCGGCAAGGACGCCGGTGATCCCGTGGCCGTGCACGATGTGGCACTGATGCCCACCGGCGGCAGCGTTCTGTTGGATCCGCTGGCCAACGACTCGGATCCGTCGGGCGGCGTGCTGGTGCTTCAGTCCGTGAAACTCCCGGACAACACCACGGCCTCAGTCAGCGTGATCGACCACAGCGTCCTGCGCATCACTGATGTGCTCGGCACCAAGGACCCGTTCCTTTTTGAATACACCATGTCCAACGGCAAGAAGTCAGCCACCGGCAGCGTCTCAGTGGTCCCCGTCCCGGCCCCCGCCGTCGTCGAAGCACCCCAGCCCAAGCCGGACGAAGTGAACGTCCGGGTCAACGACGTCGTCACCATCCCCGTGCTGGACAACGACACCCACCCACAAGGGCAGCAATTGACGGTGGACCCGGTCCTGCCGCAGGGAGTGGATGAACTGGACGGCAAGAGCTTCGTCTCCGAAAACACCCTGCGCTTCATCGCCGGGCCCCAGCCAAAGACCGTTCGCGCCATCTACAACGCGGTGGACCCCCAGGGCCAGAAGAGCGCAGCCGCCGTCACCATCCACATCCTTCCCCTGGAAGGCGCCGAGAACTCCCGGCCGCAGCCCCCGAACCTTACGGCGCGGGTGGTGGCCGCGGGCTCCGTTCGTATCCCGGTCCCGCTGGACGGCATCGATCCCGACGGCGACTCCGTGCAGCTGACCGGTATCGACAGCAGCCCGTCGATGGGAACCGCCACGGTGGGCAGCAACTTCATCGACTTCACCGCTGCCGGTAACGGCGCCGGAACCGATACATTCCGCTACAAGGTGGTGGATCGACAGGGCGCGGTTAATACCGGAACCGTGACGGTGGGCATCGCCCCGCGGGGTGAGACCAATCAGAACCCCACCCCCGTTGATGATGAGGTCAAGGTCCGGCCGGGACGGCAGATCGCCGTCGACGCCACCGGGAACGACACTGATCCCGACGGCGACATCATCCGCATCCTCACGGACGGTATCGAGGCAGATGACGCCCTCCAGGCCACCGTCAGCAGGACCAGCGGCCGCATTATCCTGACCGCTCCCGGCGCTGCCGGGACGGTCAACGTCCGGTACTCGATCGCCGACGACCGCGACGCGATCGCCCAAGCCACGATCCGCGTGGTAGTGGATAACGAGGTTCCACTGAAGGCACCCATTGCCCGCGATGACCGGGTGACCTCAGCCCAGGCGATGGGCAAGACTGCGGTGGACGTACCGGTTCTGAAGAACGATGAAGACCCCGACGGCGTCGGCGAGAACCTTAAGCTGAGCACCGAGGCCCTCACTGCCCGCCCGGGGCCTGACGGTACCATCCTTGTAGACCTGACCGAACAGCCGCAGCTGATCCCATACACCGTCGAAGACGTGGACGGCCAGAAGTCTACAGCCATCATCTGGGCGCCGGGTCTGGGACAGCAGGTTCCCACCCTGGCCAAAGACGAGGTCATTGAGGTCATCGCCGGACAATCCGTCAACGTTGACCTCAAGGAGTGGGTTAAAGTCCGGGAAGCCCGCTCACCCCGTTTGACCCAGAAGGACCGGATCAAGCTCATCGGTTCAGATGGCAGCAACCCGGTTTCCGGTGACGGAACGGCGCTGAAGTACACGGCTGGCGTTGACTATGTGGGCCCTGGCTCCCTGAGCTTCGAGGTTACCGACGGCACCGCCGTCGACGATCCTGCAGGGCTGAAATCCACCCTGAGCATCCGCACGAAAGTTCTGCCGGACCCTAACCGGAACAACCCTCCCACCCTGCTGGGCGCGAACGTTGAGGTACCCAAGGGCGAGTCTGCAGACCTGGACCTGAGCCGGCTGACCTCGGACCCCGACAGGGACGATCTGGACAACATGAAATACGAACTGGTGGGCGGTAGCCCGGCCGGCTTCAATGCCCGGATAGACGGCAAGGTCCTTAAGACATCCGTGGACGGCTCCACTGCCACCGGCACTTCCGGTGCGGTCCAGATCAAGGCTAAGGATTCGCGCGGACTTGAGGCCACGGCCACCTACCAGATGGCCGTCACGGCCTCCAACCGGCCCAAACCGGTGGCGAACGACGACCTCGAACCGAACTCGGCGGCGGGGAAACCGGTCACCGTGAAGGTCCTGGCCAACGACTCGAACCCCTTCCCCGAGACCGCCCTGAAAATTATTTCCGCGTCAACCGAGACGGGCCAGGGCGGCGCAACGGTGTCCGGGGATTCGGTGACGGTGACGCCGTCGGCCGGTTTCACCGGCACCATGGTGGTTGCCTACACGGTGGCAGACAAGACCGGGGACGATTCCCGCAATGCGACGGCCCGCATCAGGCTTACCGTCAAGGACAAGCCCCTCGCGCCGACAACTCCGCAGGCGCAGAGTGTCGGAGACAAGACCGCGCTGCTCACCTGGTCTGCCCCGGCAGACCGTGGCGCGCCCATCACCAAGTACTCGGTCTACGGCGAATCCGGCTTCAGGCAGGACTGCCCCGCGAACACCTGCACGCTGACCGGGCTGGTCAACAATACGAAGTACCACTTCGAAGTGACCGCCACGAACGAATTCGGCGAATCTGACCGTTCCCCGGCCTCCGCCGAGGTCCGCCCGGACGTCAAACCGGATACGCCGCTGGCGCCCACCTTGAAATTCGGCGACAAACAGCTTGCCGTGAACTGGGTGGCACCGGCCAGCAAGGGCTCACCCGTCAAAACCTACGATCTTGAGATCTCACCGGCCCCGCCGGGACAGAACGCCCAGATCCAGAACCTCACCGCCGTCAGCTACGTCTGGAAGGGCCTCCAGAACGGCGTGTCCTACAAGGTGCGGGTCCTGGCCCGAAATGATGCCAAGGATCCGTCCGAGTGGAGCCCGTATTCTTCGGCGGAAGTGCCTGCCGGTGTACCTGCCACCCCTGCTGCGCCCGCCGCTGCAGATGCCGGTTCGGTGGGGACCCAAAGCCAGCTGCGTGTCAGCTGGACCGCGCCGAACAACAACGGCGATGCGATCTCCTCCTACACCCTCAACACCCTGCGGGGCGGGGCCGTGGTGGCCACGCAGCCGGTAGCTTCCGGCACCACGCAGAACGTCACCGTGGACAACTCCGAGAGCAACTACACCTTCACCGTCTCCGCCACCAACAAGGCAGGCACCAGCGGCACCAGCAGCCCGTCAGCCCAGATCCGGGCTGCCGGCAAGCCAGGCCAGGTGAGCAGCGGAACTGTGGCAGACACCGGCACCAGCGGTCAGCTCCGCGTGACGTTTACGCCGTTGACCCAGGCCCAGCGGAATGGCTCGACGGTCACCGAAATCCAGTACACGTACAACGCGGACGGCAAGTCGGGAGGCATTCCGGCCGGCGGCGGAACCATCGGTGGCCTGACCAACGGCCGGGACATCACGGTCACCATCATCGCGACGTCCACCAAGAACAACGTCTCCGGGGATGCCAAGAACATTGGCTCCGGAAACCCCTACGGTCCGCCGAACGCGCCCAACGTGGACGGCCGGACCTCAGCCAAGGGTGATGGCCAGGTGCACTGGACCTGGAACAACCCCAACACCAACGGCCGTCCGCTCAACCGCTATGAAGTGAGCATGAACGGTGGTGGCTGGCAGAACGTGGGCCAGGCCAACAGCTTCGATGCCGGCGCTGGAGGCTGGAGCAATGGCCACAACCTGCGGGTCCGTGCCGTGACTGTAGTGGCTGGTGCCGTTGGCGGACCTGCCACCTCCACGTCCGGCGCCGACCCCACACCCCCGCCGCCGGCATCCCAGATCCAGGCGCACAACAGTACGTGCCCCGGTAAACCCGGCCAAACGGATACGTACAATCCGAGCGGTCCATCATGTGGCGCGGGTTGGGTGAAAAGTACCGAGGGCCGGCTCACTATCAATTGCACCAAGGACATCTACGGCAACGGAACGCCCTGGTTCCGGGTAACCGAAGGCAGCCACCCCGGCTGGTTCGTGAAATCCACCACCGTGGATATCTACGGACCGCGGCCCGGAGGCTGCTGATACTGGCCACCGGGCTGACCGACGGACACTGCGGGACCGGAACCGGGGCCGCGATGATTTTCCACCAAGAACAGAAAAGGACTTAACTTCATGACCATGACCACCGAGCAGGCCGAATGGTTTGCAGGCACTTTCGACAAGCTCGTTGCAAACGTGGGACAAGCCGTCCTGGGCAAGGACCACGTCATCCGGCTGACCTTCACCGCGATGCTGGCGGAGGGGCACGTGCTGTTCGAGGACGCTCCCGGCACCGGTAAAACCATGCTGGCCCGGGCCATGGCCGCCACGGTCCAGGGCTCAAATAACCGCATCCAGTTCACCCCCGACCTCCTGCCCTCGGACGTCACGGGCGTGACCATCTACGACCAGAAAACGCAGAAGTTCGAATTCCACAAGGGCCCGATCTTCAACAACATCGTCCTGGCCGATGAGATCAACCGTGCATCGCCGAAGACCCAGTCGGCACTTCTGGAGGTCATGGAGGAATCCCGGGTCACCGTGGACGGCGTCACGTACGAGGCCGGCCGGCCGTTTATGGTGATGGCCACGCAGAACCCGATCGAGCAGGCCGGTACGTACCGCCTGCCGGAGGCGCAGCTGGACCGCTTCCTGATCAAGACCTCCATCGGCTATCCGGACCACGCGTCCACGGTCCAGCTGCTCGGCGGCTCGAACCTGAAGGACCGCTCGAAAGAGATCTCCGCAGTAATCACCACCCAGGCCGTGGCGGACATGGCCGACCTCGCTGCCACCGTGCACGTGGACACGGCGGTCCTCGAATACATCTCCCGGCTCTGCGAAGAGACCCGCAGTGCGCCTGAAACCAGGCTGGGCGTCTCCGTGCGTGGCGCCATCGCCATGGTCCGCGCCGCCAAGGTCTGGGCCGCGGGGCAAGGACGGAACTTCGTCTTGCCGGACGACATCAAGGAACTGGCCGCCGTTGTGTGGACGCACCGGTTTGTGATGGACCCGGAGGCTGAGTTCTCCGGCGCCACCCCCGAGGCTGTCCTGGCCCGGGTCCTGTCCGACATCGCGGCACCGCAGCAGCGCGCCGCCGTCTGACGCTCCGACGGAGTTCCAGACCACCACTGACCAGCGCGAACAAAGGCACATTTATGTCCACCAGCACTCCGTTGACCCGGCTTGCTGAACGTCTCCGGCAACCTTTCCACCGGAACGGCAGACCCACCAGGCTGCATCCTTCGTCAGTGTGGGCCGAGGCCACGAGCACGGCCGCCCTCGCCCTCACACCCGCGTGGGAGAAGGTTCGTGGCCTGTGGCTGCGCTACGTGTGGCCTGTCCTGTCGGTGGTCAGCGTCCTTGGCTGGTCTGTCCTGGCCGCCTCCATCCTGCTGTGGACCGCCGGCCAGGCCTTCGGCTGGCAAGAGGCCAAAGCCGCTGCCATCGCAGCCTTTGTCCTTTTCCTGATCGCCATCGGGTTCATCCTGGGCCGGTCCTCCTACGGCGTGGTCCTGGACCTTGCCCGGACCCGGGTTGCGGTGGGGGACAGCGCGGTAGGAAGCATCGCCGTCTCCAACACGTCGGCCCGGCCCTTGCTGCCGGCTGCCCTGGAGCTGCCGGTGGGAAACGCCACCGCCGTGTTCCACCTGCCGAGGATGAAGCCTGCACAGGTGCACGAGGACCTTTTCACCATTCCCACCGCCCGCCGCGCCGTCATCGTGGTGGGCCCTGTCCGCTCCGTCCGGGCCGACCCCCTTCACCTCCTCCGCCGCCAGGTGCTGTGGACGGAACCGGAGGACCTCTTTGTGCACCCGAAGACGGTGGCCCTGGCCGGTTCCGCCGCCGGATTCATCCGCGACCTCGAGGGCATGCCCACCACTGACCTTTCCAGCGCGGACGTGTCCTTCCATGCCTTGCGCGACTACGTACCGGGCGATGACAGGCGGCACATCCACTGGAAGACCACCGCGCGGACCAACAAGCTGATGGTGCGCCAGTTCGAGGAGACCCGGCGCGCCCACCTGGCCATCTCGCTGTCCATCAACACGGACGAGTACGCGTCAGAGCAGGAATTCGAAATGGCCATTTCAGCGGCTGCCTCGATCGGGCGGCAAGCCATCCGCGAGCAGCGCGAACTGGACGTCCTGACCCAAAAGGGCCCGCTGCGCTGCGAAACCGGGCGGAACATGCTGGACGACATGACCCGGATCGCCGGGGCACCCATGCGCCGGACCGCCGTCGACCTCGCCCGCACCCTGGCCGACACGGTTCCCAACGCGTCAGTTGTCTTTTTTGTGGTGGGCAGCAACGTGACACCCGCCCAGCTCCGTTCGGCCGCGGCCTCCGTGCCGCTGGGCGTCAGGAGCCTGGCAGTGCGCCTCCAGATCGGTGCCGCACCGGGCCGCGCCAACATCGCGGACCTGACCGTGCTGACCCTCGGCGACCTCGCTGACCTCGCCATCGTCCTCAGAAAGGCGGCCGCATGAGCTCCGCACCGGGCCTCCGGCCCCGCCCGCAGCAGCGGCAGCATGAATCCTCGTTCGCCGACGGCCAGCCCGTCTGGCATTTTGTGCTCGACGCCGGCGCACTCACCGTCCTGCTGGGGTTGGGCCTGCTCGGCTTCAGCCTCAGCTTCGGCGGCGACCCGTACTACCTGGTCTCGGGCTTCGGCGGTATCCTTCTGGGCCTCGGCATCGCCGCCGCCAACGCGCACCTTCGGCTGGGTCTGCTGATCACCACAGCCCTCGCGCTGGGGGCCTACCTGGTGCTCGGCACGCTCCTCGCAGTCCCGGACGCGGCGATTGCCGGTTTTGCGCCCAGCCTTGACTCCTTGCGGACCCTGCTCCTGGGCGTGGTGTTCGCCTGGAAGGACATGCTGACGGTGGGCGTTCCGGTGGGGTCTGCAGGCGGCGTCCTGATCGTCCCCTTCCTGAGTTCGCTGCTCACCGCATTGGTTGGCGGTATCCTCACCTGGCGGCTGAAAACCCCTTACTGGCCGCTGCTTCCGGTGCTGGTGCTGTTCGTCACGGGCATCGCCTTCAGCACCAATGCAGCCTTCCTCACGGTGGAGCGCGGCATCGGGCTCACCGTCATAGCGATCACCTGGGCCACCTTCCGCCGCGACGCGCTGCGGCGCAGCGACACCCGCAAAGTGTCAGTCAACCGTCCTCAGACCGATGCCGCCACAGCCCAGCGGGCCAAGCTCCGCCGGCTGGGCACCGCCGCCGCCGTGATCGCCGCCAGCGTCGCCATCACCGCGGTGGCGGCGCCCCTGGTAACCGCCGGCGGTGACCGCAAGGTCCTGCGCAACGTAGTGGTTCCGCCGTTCGATCCCAAGGACTACATCACGCCCCTGGCAAGCTTCCGGACGTTCGTCAAGGACAAGAAGGACGACACCCTGTTTGTGGTCAAAGGACTGCCCCGGGACGGCCGTGTCCGGCTGGGGGCCCTGGATGCTTTCAACGGCACCAACTACAACATGGACCCCAACGGCTCCGGCAGCTTCAGCAAGGTGGGGGACACCGAATCCATCAACACCCTGGCCGACACCTCGGGCATCGTCCCCTCAAATGACTACTCCATCGACATCACCATCGAGGACTACCAGGGCTACTTTGTCCCGGGCGGCCGGAAGACCACCGGCCTGAGCTTTGACCAGAGTGCCTCCGCGGCGGCGTCGGGCCTGTACTTCAACGCGGGCACCGATACCGCAGTGACCACACAGGGCCTTTCCAAGGGCGATTCCTACAGTGTCCAGGTGTCCGATCCCGTGAAGCTAGAACACGGCCAGCTGACCCAGTACGACTTCGCGAAAGTTACGCTGCCGGACGCTGTCGAGGTCCCGCCGGTGGTGGGGTCACAGGCCAACGACCTCTCAGCCGATGCACCCACCGCGATTGACCGGGTCCGCCAGGTTGAGGCACATTTCCAAAAGACGGGTGCCTTCAGCAACGGCCTGGTCGCCGACGGTCAGTTGCCCAGCGTGTCCGGCCACAGCTCGTCGCGGATCAGGAACCTCCTGACCGCCAAGCAGATGCTCGGCGATGACGAGCAGTATGCCGTGTCCATGTCGCTGATGCTCCGCCACCTGGGGATCCCGTCACGCGTGGTCATGGGCTTCTACCCCGATCCGACTAGCCCGGAGAACGGCGCAGGCGAGGTAAAGATCTTGGGCAAAAACGTCCACGCCTGGGTTGAGGTGGCGTTCGACAGGGTGGGCTGGGTCAGCTTCGACCCTACGCCGCCCAAGGACAACGTCCCCATCCCGCCGGACCCTGAGAACAAGTCCAAACCCAAGCCACAGGTGCTGCAGCCGCCGCCCCCGCCGCAGGAACCGGCCGATCTTCCGCCGGATTCCTCCCCGGACGCCCTGGACGCCGACGACAAGAAAAATAATCCGTGGCTCTTCTGGGGTGCCCTCCTCGGTGCCCTTGGCATTGCCCTGATCCCGCTGTCCATCCTGGCGCTGCCGCTGCTGCTGATCGCGCTCCTGAAATCACGGCGCCGGAAGGCCCGCCTCACGGAGGGGCACCCCGCACAGCGTGTGGGAGGCGGCTGGAACGAAGTGGTGAGCCTCGCTACGGACATGGGTGCCGGCATTGACACGCGCGCCACCCGTCGCGAAAGCGCAGTGGTGCTCGCTGACTCGTTCCCCGCAACCGGTCAGACCACCACCATGCTCGCGCACCGGGCGGATGCCTCCATCTTCGGTGCCGGCCAGCCCAGCGAGGAGGAGGTCCGGGAGTACTGGACCATCGTGGACGGCTCGCTGAAGGAGATGACCGGAACTGTAGGGTTCTGGCGGCGCCAGCAGGCCCGCTTCTCGCCCCGGTCGCTGCTGGCCGATGGCCGGAACGCCCTTAAGCTGCGTGGCGCCAGGCTCGGGCTGGGTCCGCTGGTGCGTCCGTCGGGCCAGGGTTCCGCCGGATGGCGGTCGGCCCCCGGTAGGGTGGAGACCGGCCCGGACGCTGCCGGAACCCCGAACCCGGCAACTCAGGAAAGCGGAACCGGGACGGCGGCGTCGGAGCCTGATGAGTCCACCGTTCTGCGGAACCCTGGCAGGAAGAATCCCACTGAATCATGATGAACGAGGCCGAGCGCTGCCAGCGGTGCCAGCAACTGATCCGGGGCGGCGCCACGTTCTGTACGGCATGCGGTGCTCCGCTGCCCAACAGGGCAGCACGCAGCGGACGCAACGTGGACCACGCGCAGCGGGCTGTGATGGACCGTGCGGCGGCGCACGCCAGCCAGAATCCCGGTACTATCCCGGTAGTACAAACGGCTCCAGGGGGAGGAACGGGAATGGCAGCCAATCTTGAGCTTGTTCCGGCCACGGCGGGAAAACGGCTCGGCGCAGCAGTGCTCGACTGGCTGGCCCCCGTCGCGGTCCTGGTGGTGACTTTTGCCATCGGGTTCGCGGGCATCACCCGCACGCAAAGCGGCGGCTTCATCATCTATGACACCGGTTCGCTGGTCCTGTTCGGCAGCATCGGCCTGGGGCTGACGCTGGTGTATCTGGTGGTGCTGTCGGGCATGGAAGGCCGCTCCGGGAAGACCCTCGGCAACCATGTCATGGGCATCCGCAGCGCTGACAAGGATGGTTACGCCCCCGGCGGCGGAGGAGTGTTCCTGCGCGGCCTCATCACGGGCGCGGGCATCATCCTGGCGCTCCTGGCCGCCGTGGCCGTCGTCATCTTCAAATGGTTTGATGTGGCCGTCTTCATCCTCGGCCCGCTGCTGTTGATCGGCACCGTGTGGGCTGTGCTGGTGGTGGTTTCCAACACCTGGGACCGCAATGGAAGGCTCCGCGGCTGGCATGACACCGCGGCGAAAACACTGGTGTTCGACGTTAAGGACGGCCGCAACCCCATCACCTCCGGCGGCATCCAGGGGCCGTACAGTTTCGCGCCCCTGGACCTCCCGCCTGTCCAGCAGGTCGCCTCGCCAGTGGCGGGGGCCGCGAAGCCGCCGCAGGTTGGGAACGCCCAGGCGCCCGTGGCCCAGCCACCGGCGCAGCAGTGGCAGCCGCCGGTACAACAGCCCGCGCAGCCAGACGCTCCGCAGCCGGACGCGCCGCCGGCATCCGCACCTACGTCGTTTGCACCCCAGCCGTACGTGCCGCCGTCGTCCGCTCCTTTTCAGGCGCCGCAGGCGCAGGCCGCAGCCCCGGCGGTTCCCGCGCCGGGCACCCAGTCCCATCCCGATGACGACCTCGACCGTACGCAGATGCGCGGCGGCGCAGCGTATGCGGCGCCCGTCGCAGTGCTGCGGATTAAGCTCGACGACGGCCGGGACTTCCAGCTCGACCGCAACGTCCTGGTGGGCCGGAACCCCCTGGGCCAGGCGGGGGAGCAGCAGGCCCAGCTTCTGGCGATCACTGATCCCGGCCGCTCGATCTCCAAGACGCACCTCCACGTGCTGACCGACGGTGCCGGTATTTGGGTGACTGACCGGAACTCCACCAACGGCAGCGCCGTCACCACGCCGGACGGCCTGCGCACGCCGCTGCAGCCGGGCGTGCCCGCTTTTGTCAGCCCGGGATCCACTGTCCACTTTGGTGACCGCTCCTTCCACCTAGGACAGGCATGAACTCCCAGCCCGCCAGCGACTCAGCTGACGCAGACCACGGAACCGGCCTCAGCCTGAGTTACGGCTACGGCACGGACCGTGGGCTGCGCCGCGAATTGAACGAGGATTCCTTCATCGCCTCCGACCCCGTCTTCGCCGTGGCAGACGGCATGGGCGGACACGAAGCCGGCGAGATAGCCAGCGGCATGTGCGTGCGCGCCCTCGCTGCCATGCCACAGCTCGCCACCGGGGAGCGGAGTGTCACGGCGGCAGTGCTCCAGCAATACCTGCTCCGCGCCGACAGTTCCATCCGGGAGGTGACCGGCGCCCGCGCCGGGACCACACTCACCGGTGCCGTTGTGGTGGAACAGATGGGCATGCCGTACTGGCTGGTCATGAACATCGGGGATTCTCGCACGTACCGGCTGAGCCAAGGGCGCTTTGAGCAGGTCAGCGTGGACCATTCGGAGGTCCAGGAACTCGTGGACGCCGGTGAAATCACTCCGGAGCAAGCCGCCGTCCATCCCCGCCGCCACGTCGTGACGAGGGCGCTGGGGACCGGGGACGAGATCGAAGCTGATTACTGGCTCCTGCCCGTTGAAGAGGGCGACCGGATCATGGTCTGTTCCGACGGACTCAATGGCGAACTTACGGACGAGCACATCTCCCGGATCCTCAGCACCGTCGGACACCCGCAGGACGCCGTGGATGCCCTGATCCAGGCTGCGCTCCGCAACGGTGGACGGGACAACGTCACCGTCATTGTGGTGGACGCCAGGAACGTAATGAACGACGGCGGCATCGCCGTCACTGCGCCCCGCCCCGCCGCTGACGCGGCGGAGGAAGTGACACTGCCCAGGGGACAGATTGTTGACGCCAGCCGGCCGGCCGGCCAGGACGATCGAAGCGGGGAACGCTGACATGGCCATCGCAACGTACGCCGCGGGCACCTGGCTCGGTGTTGTCCGGGCCAACACTGTAGTCCTCCTTGGGCCCGGAACCCCGCCCGCCCTGGTCAAGTCCCTGTGGGAACTGCTGGAGCATGCCCCGGAAGTCCACGAAGTACTCCACGCCGTCACCAGCAGTTTCGGCGTTTCGCTGGCTCAGATACCGTCGTTCGGGATAGTCGATTCCGGTGACGCGCTCCGGGTCTTCCTCCGCGGCGACCTGGACCTGACCGTGCAGCTGCCCGGCGGCCCCCTGGACCTGAACGGGCGGGACGTCACCACCTGGACGGAGCGACGCCTTGACACCCCCGAGTGGTACCGCCTCACCGTAGCCGGGAACGGCCAGCACGGAGAAGTGTTGCCGCTCAGCGAAGGCGTGGTCCTGCTGGAGTCGCTGACAGTGTCGCTCACCGCCAGTCCGGTGGACGAGGTTATGGCCTCGTCCGGCCTGCCCGTTGAGGATGAGGCACCCACCCCTGCCGCCGCCGTCGTCCTCGTGGCGGACGCCGAACCTAAGCCTGTCGGTGCCGTCCTGGCAGCCGACCCTGAACCGGCCCTTGAAACTGAAGCAGAACCCGAACCCGCGCCGGAAGCTGAACCTAAACCGGAACCCGCGCCTGAATCTGAACCTGAACCCGAACCGGAACCGGACCGGGAGGTCTCGGACGAAACGGTGATGGGGGTTATGGACGATGACTCCAGCTTTGCCGCCGAAGCGCCGGAGCCCCACACAGACCTTGAACCCGAGCCGGATCCGGAGCCCACCGCCCATCCTGACCAGGTCCCGGCCCACGAAATGACCGGCAGCTATGACCACCTCTGGGAACGGACTGTGGTCCGCCGCATCGAGGACGCGGCGGTCCGGGACGAACCCGAGGAAGATCACGGCGCCCCTGCGGCACCAATCGACGCTGCTCAGGCGCCGGTCGGTGCGGCAGATGCGGACGCTGACGGGAAGCCGGACGCAGCGGCCGGCCTGGCCCCGGCTTCACCTGCCCCCGAATTGGCAGGTGCACCCGCCCCAACGCCTGCAGCCGCGGCGGCCGCCCGGACCATCGGCGGACTCATCGACTCGGTCCCGTGGCGGACCGGCGGGAGCACACCTGCGGCCCAGGCGGCGCCGTCGTCCGGGCTGCCGGAGTTGAATCTGCCGCCGTCGAATCTGCCCCCTTCGAATCCGCCCCCGGCGGACGTGCCGGCAGAAGCAAATGCAGCAGACCCGGACGCCGTGGATGGGGACCATGACGGACACACGATCATGAAGAGCGACCTCGCCGGAATGGCCGCGCATCCGGCCCCCGCTCCCGAGCCGGATTCCGCAGCCGGCCCACTGGTGCTGGCCCGGGTCTGCGACCAGGGACACGCCAACCCGCCCACCCACGCACAGTGCGCTGCCTGCGGCTCGCCGCTGCCCGCCGATGCTGTCCAGGTGGCCCGGCCACGGCTGGGCCGGATGCGGGTCTCGACGGGTGCACTGGTTGACCTGGACCAGTCGCTGGTCATTGGGCGGCAGCCGTCTGTTTCCCGGGTTCACGGTGGAGTTATGCCGAGGTTGGTCCAGGTGGCCAGCCCCAGCGGCGACATCTCGCGCTCCCACGTGGAAGTGCGTTTGGAAGGCTGGCACGTGATGCTCTGCGATCTGAAGGCCACCAACGGCACGGTCCTGGTCCGCGAGGGCCAGCCGCCCCGCCGCCTGGCCCAGAATGAGATGGCCATCCTGCTCGACGGCGACATCGCCGAATTGGGTGACGACATCTCATTGCGTTTTGAGGAGATTCTTTGAGTTCCAAACGGCCTGTTGCGCCGCCGCCCCCCATCCCGGGGTTTACGTACATCAGCCTGCTCGGCTCCGGCGGGTTCTCCGACGTCTACCTCTACGAACAGGACCGGCCGCGCCGGAAAGTGGCGGTCAAGGTCCTGCTGTCGGACCTGAAGACCGAGGGTGCCCGGCGCAGGTTCGAGTCCGAGGCCAACCTGATGGCCCAGCTCTCCTCCCACCCTTACATCGTGACCATCTTCGAGGCCGAGGTGACCGAGGCCGGCCACTCCTACTTGGCCATGGAGTACTGCTCCAGGCCCAGCCTGGACGTCCGGTACCGCCGTCAGCGCTTCAGCGTTGATGAGGTCCTGGCCGTCGGCATCCAGGTGGCCTCCGCCGTCGAGACCGCACACCGGGCCGGCATCGCCCACCGGGACATCAAGCCCGCAAACATCCTCGTGACCGACTACAACCGGCCGGCACTGACGGACTTCGGGATCTCGGGCACCTTGGGCGGCGACGCCGACGACGACGCCGGGATGTCCATTCCGTGGTCCCCGCCGGAACAGTTCGCGGACGGCCCCGTGGACGGCGTGATGGTGGATGTCTGGGCACTGGGCGCCACGCTGTACACCCTGCTGGCCGGCAGGTCGCCGTTTGTGATGCCAGGTACTGATAACTCCCAGCGCGAACTGATCTCGCGGATAACAAGCGCGGCGCTGCCGCGCTTGGGCAGGGCCGACGTTCCGGAGTCACTGGAGCGGGCACTCTCCACGGCAATGGCCAAGTCCGCGGCGTCCCGGTACTCCTCAGCCCACGCGTTTGCCCTCGCCCTGCAGCGGATCCAGGCCGAACTGAACCTTTCGGTCACGCCCTTCGAGGTACTCGAAGAGCAGCAACTGGAAGAAAACCACCCCGATGACGGCTTCGAGGAAACCCGCGTCCGGAGTATCGCGGCCATCGATCCGGAGCGGACCGGCAGCGCCCCTACTTTCCCGGCGCGCACCCGGCCGCAACGGCCCGGAACCGGTGCGCCGCCGTCGGGCATTCCGGCCGTCGGATTTCCCCCGGCCACTGCGGCCTCGGAAGGGCCCCGGCCCCAGGTTCCGGGCAACCTCTTTGCCGGCCAGCAGGCCGGCCAGCGCGTCGGCGGCAGCCAGGACGGCAACAGCCCCACGGGGGAGTGGGCCCATGCCACGATGCTCCGCGGCAGTGCACCGGCGGCGGAGTACGGGTCAGCGCCGGACGCAACTGTCCAGCGCCCAGGGCTCCTTCCTGCACAGTCCGGCCAGCAGGCCGGCCGCCCCGGCGCGCAGGGCAACCAGGCGGCGGGGGCCGAGCCCGAGATCGACGCGACGATCAGCCGTCCCGCCCCGGTCACGGAAACCGCCCCTGAAGTGGCGCCCGATCACGGCAAGCGCAACGTGTGGCTCGCCGCCGCGGGCGGAACGCTGCTGGTCCTCGCCATCATTGTCGGAATCGTGCTGGCGTCCTCGGCTCCGGCGCCAAAGGTCGAAGAGACCGGCCAAGTCAGCAAACCCCCGGTGGATGCCCTGGACAACGGGACAGTTCCCGACGTCGCGGATCTGGCGGGGAGAGTGGATGCCTCCGGTAAGGCGACCTTCACGTGGACCAATCCGCAGCCAAAATCGGGTGACGCCTATAAGTGGCGGGTCTACGCGTTGGGCAGCAACGGCGAGTACCAGTCCACTGCCGAGCCAACCGCCCAGGTGGCGTTGAATCCGACGGAACCCACCTGTATCCAGGTGATGATCGTCAGGAGCGACGGCGCGTTCTCACCGTTGGAAGAAGACTCGATCGCCTGCATCCGCAAGTGACGGCAGAGCAGACCGGAATCGTTAGTGAACGCGGGCACCGCCCGACGAGGAGGCACGGAAAATGGGGGATCTAGCAATAGATTTCTGTGGTGAGTGGTACGAACCGTCCGATGAGGAAATCTTCAACATCGGCCGCGAAGGCGACCTGGAAGTGGACGACAACCCATACCTTCACCGTCAGTTCCTGCAGGTGGCCCGCTACGACGGGATCTGGTGGCTAAGCAATGTGGGCGGGATGCTGTCCGCCACCGTCGCCGACGGTTCCGGCGGGATGCAGGCCTGGCTGTCGCCGGGAGCGCGTATCCCGCTGGTGTTCAGCCACACGAACGTCATTTTCACCGCCGGGCCCACCACGTATGAGTTCGCCGTGCACCTTAAGACGCCGTCCTTCCGCCAGGAATCACGCGAGGACGACAGCAACGGCGACACCACCATCGGGCCCGTGGTCTTCACCGACTCCCAGCGGGCACTCATCGTGGCTCTGGCCGAACCCATGCTCCGGCGCGAAGGGACCGGGTTCAGCGCCATCCCGTCCTCCGCTGCAGCGGCCAAGACCCTGGGCTGGGCACTCACCCGGTTTAACCGGAAGCTGGATAACGTCTGCGACAAACTTGACCGTGTGGGCGTGGTGGGCCTCCGCGGCGGCGGCGGGAAACTGGCCACGAACCGGCGGGCGAGGCTCGTCGAACACGCCGTCACGTCCCACCTGGTCACGCCCGACGATTTGCACTTACTGGAAAAGATGAGGGGTGTGGACGAAGGATGAGGATCCGGCTGACACTCCGCCGGGACCCGGCGGAAACCAAGGACCTGGCCGTGACCGTCGACGGCCTGGCCACTGTGGCGGATATCGCCACCCAGCTTTGGGTCGCGGACCCCGACCGCAAGGGATCGCCGGCACCGGAAAACCTATCGCTCCGCATCGACGAGGCATTTGTGGGCGGCGGCATGCGCGGCAGCGTCCTGACCCGCGCGGACAACCTCCTGGAATCGGGCCTGCGCCCCGGTTCCGTGGTGTCACTGACCGAAGTCAGCGAACTTTTCGACGCCCCCGGCGCCAACCGCGGACCCGCCGCAGCCACCCTGCGGATCCTTTCCGGGCCCGACGTCGGCCAGGAATTTTCGCTGCCTTCCGGCACCAGCTACATCGGCCGCGACCGGGACGTTGACATCCGGCTCACGGACCCCCTGACTTCCAAGCGCCACGCCCGCATCACCGTGGGCGAGAGCGTGGAGATCGTGGACACGAACTCCGCCAACGGCCTCCTGATGGACGGCCTGCCGGTCACCCGTGCCACCCTGAACTCCTCCGACACGGTGACACTGGGGGAGACCACCGTCACCGTGGTGCCGCTGGGCCGCAACCAGGCGGCAGCACCGACGTCGCCCCTTGTCGATTTCAACCGCTCCCCGCGGGTGGTTCCCCGCTTTGAGGCGCCCAAGCGCGTGCCACCGGCCGGACCCAAGCGTCCGGACCACCAGCCGTTCCCGTACATCATGCTGATGGCGCCGCTGCTGATGGGCGGAATTATGTTCGCGGTCACGCGGAACATCCTGTCGGTGGTGTTCATGATGATGATGCCGCTGTTCATTGTGGGTCACTATGTGGACCACAAGATGCAGACCAGGCGCCAGCAGAAGGAACAGCTCAAACAGTTCCGGGAGTCCATGGCCGCGTTCCGGCAGGACATCACCGAACTGCAGCACGTGGAACGCGCGGTCCGCCTGCAGGAAGCGCCGTCGGTCAGTGATACCGTGGATTCCATCTACAAACTCGGTCCGCTGCTGTGGACCCACCGCCCTGAGCACACCGGTTTCCTGGGCCTGCGGTTCGGGCTCGGCACCGGAACGTCACGCATCCTGTTCGAGGAACCCAACAGCAACGACACCGAAGCTGAATTCATGCGCGAGATCCAGGACTGCCTGAAGCAGTTCAGGGACATCGAGGGTGTCCCGGTGGTCTCCCAGCTGCGCACCGCCGGGTCCTTCGGCGTGGCCGGGGCCCGGGGCCTGGTGGACGACGTTGCCCGCGGCATGGTCCTGCAGTTTGTGGGGCTGCATTCGCCCGCGGAGGCCGTGGTGACAGCCATTACGTCGGCGCAGTCCCGGCAGCGCTGGGACTGGCTGCAGTGGCTGCCCCACGTGGGCTCCGGCCACAGTCCCCTCAACGGCGACCACCTCGCCGCCGGTTCAGCCAGCGGCTCCTCCCTGGTGGCCAGGCTCGAGGACCTGCTCGACGCACGGGAAGCCATGGCCAAGCGCTCCACTCCCGAACACCGGGGATCCGTGGACCCGGCCAAGGACGAGATCCCGTCGCCGGTGCTGCCGGCGGTCCTGGTCATCGTCGAGGACGACGCTCCGGTGGACCGGGGCAGGCTGACCCGCCTTGCCGAGCGAGGGCCGGATTCCGGCGTCCACGTGATGTGGGTGGCCACCGACATCCAGGCACTGCCTGCCGCCTGCCGGGACTTTATGGTGGTGGACGGCGAAAACGGCACCACCACCGGGCAGGTGCGGCTGGGACGGCACACCTACCCCGTGAGCTGCGAAAGCCTCGACGCCGAACTGGCCGCCCAGCTGGCCCGGATGCTGGCGCCCGTGGTGGACGTTGGCAAGCCGGTCAGCGACGACTCCGACCTGCCCCGTGCGGTCTCCTACGCCACCCTGATCGGCAAGGACTTCCTGGACAACCCGCAGGCCGTGGCGGAGCGGTGGGTCGAGAACAATTCAGTCCATGCCTCCGCGGTTCCCAACCGGAAGGACAACGGCACCCTCCGGGCGCTGGTGGGTTCCAAGGGCATCGAGCCGCTCTACCTGGACCTGAAGAACGAGGGCCCGCACGCCCTGGTCGGCGGCACCACCGGCGCCGGCAAATCAGAGTTCCTGCAGTCCTGGGTCATGGGCATGGCTGCCGCGTACAGCCCGGACCGCGTGAGCTTCCTGTTTGTGGACTACAAGGGCGGGGCGGCGTTCGCCGATTGCCTCAGCCTGCCCCACACCGTGGGCCTGGTCACCGACCTGTCCCAGCACCTGGTCCGCCGCGCCCTGACCTCCCTCCGTGCAGAGCTGCACTACCGCGAGCACCTGCTGAACCGCAAGAAAGCCAAAGACCTGCTCGGGCTCCAGCGCGAAGCCGACCCGGAAGCACCGCCGTACCTCATCATCGTTGTGGACGAATTCGCGGCGCTGGCCACCGAAGTCCCCGAATTTGTGGACGGCGTAGTTGATGTTGCGGCCCGTGGCCGTTCCCTGGGCCTGCACCTGATCCTTGCCACGCAGCGGCCAGCCGGTGTCATCAAGGACAGCCTGCGCGCCAACACCAACCTCCGGGTTGCCCTGCGCATGGCGGACGAGGATGACGCCACCGACATTCTCGGCGTGCCTGATGCGGCATACTTCGACCCGTCCATCCCGGGCCGCGGCGCCGCCAAGACCGGGCCCGGCCGCATCCAGGGGTTCCAGACCGGCTATGCCGGCGGCTGGACCACGGAGAAGCCCCAGCGTCCACAGATCGACATCGTGGAAATGGCCTTCGGGTCAGGACCCAGCTGGGAGGCGCCGGCCCCGGAAAAACCCGTCAAGGAAGCCCCCGCCGGACCCAACGACATCGCCAGGATGACCACCAACATCGTCAGGGCAGCGGAGTCGCTGGCCATCCGGCCGCCGCGCAAACCGTGGCTGGACGAGCTGGCCAAGACGTACGACTTCTCCAAGCTCCCGAACCCCCGGACGGACGAACGGCTGCTGCTGGGCGTGGCGGATGATCCTGCCCGCCAGGAACAGCCCACGGTGTTCTACGAGCCGGACCAGGACGGCAACATGGCCATTTACGGCACGGGCGGCTCCGGCAAGTCCGCTGCCCTGCGCGGCATTGCGATTGCCGCCGCCGTCACGCCCCGGGGCGGACCGGTGCACATCTACGGGATAGATTGCGGCTCCTCCGGACTGAAGATGCTCGAAGAGCTGCCGCACGTCGGCGAGATCATCAACGGTGACGACGTTGAACGCGTCGGCCGCCTGCTCCGCCTGCTCCGGGACATCGCCGACGAGAGGTCCGCCCGGTTCGCCGAAGTCAGGGCCTCCACCATCGTCGAGTACCGGACCCTGGCCAACCGCCCGGACGAGAAGCGGATCTTCGTGCTGCTGGACGGCATGTCGGCGTTCCGCGAGACGTATGAATTCAGCCGCCTGTCCGCGCTCTGGGACATCTTCCTGCAGCTGGCCACCGACGGCCGTCCCCTGGGGATCCACTTGGTGGTTACCGGTGACCGGCCCAATGCCGTACCCGCGACGTTGCTGGCTTCCATCCAGCGCCGGCTGGTGCTGCGGCTGACGTCCGAGGACGACTACATGTCCATGGACGTCGCCAAGGATGTCCTCACCAGCTCCTCACCGCCGGGGCGCGGCATGCTGGGCGGCTACGAGGTCCAGCTGGCCGTCCTGGGCGGCAACTCCAACCTGGCGCTGCAGGCCCGCGAGGTCCACAAGCTCAGCCAGGCGATGCTGCGCCAGGGGCTGGAATCGGCTCCGAAAATCCAGCGGCTTCCCGAACAGGTGGACCTGGACGTGCTGCCTGCGGGCAGCCCGGACCTTCCCGTCATCGGCGTCGACGACGAGACCCTGCAGCCGGCCGAGATCATGGCCCAGGGCCCGCTGCTGCTGGCCGGTCCGCCGGGGGCGGGCAGGACAGTGGCGTTGGTGACCCTGGCCTACGCCTTGCGCCGATCCAATCCGGACACGGAGCTGGTGTACATCGGCTCGCGGCGCTCTGCAGTGGCTTCGCTGCCGCTCTGGAACCGCTCGGTGGTGGGTGCAGATGACCTGGCCGAGATCATCGAGGACCTCACGGAGCACTCCTCCGGGAACCCCGGGAAACTGGCGATCTTCATCGAAGGCCTGACCGAGTTCACGGATACCGTTGCGGAATCTGGCGTTTCGCAGCTCGTGACGGCGTCCATCAAGGCCGACCAGTGGGTCGTCGGCGAATCGGAAACGTCAACCTGGTCCTCGGCCTGGTCTCTCGCCCAGCCCTTCAAATCCGGACGCCGGGGCCTGCTCATCAACCCGGGCGACATCGAAGGGGACAGCCTGCTCAACACGTCGCTGGGGCGCGTCAGTCCTGAGTTCATACCGGGCCGAGGCTACATTGTGGGCCGCGGCAAGGCACGCAAACTGCAGATTGCCTTGCCACCGGAAAACAGGGGCTGAGCCGTTGCTTCCCACGGGCCCGTAGATCCAAGGGATTTGCGGGCCCGTGGCGCGTTGTAGGAGACTACCGGAAACACTGTTCGCTGTGGCAAGGGGGTGCCGCGTGCTGTCGAAAAGGTAACCATGATCCGATCTTCATCCGTGCTCCGCGACGTGTCCGCTGCTGCGGCCGTTGCGGTGCTGGCGCTCCTGGTTGGCTTTTCGGCGGCGGCTCCGGCGCAGGCCGACGACGGTCAAAGTAGCAAAATGCCCTGTGTGGTGCTGTGCGGCCCGGACGATGACCCGACGCCGTCCCGTCCGGTCAAACCAACGGAGACGCCCTCACCGTCGGCCCCGGTGATTGAGCCTCCGGCCCCGCCGCCCGCGCCCGTGGTGCCCGCCCCGGAACCGGTTCCCACCCTCGCCCCGGTACCAAGCGTTTCGCCGACTGAGGAATCGACGTCGGCCGCGCCCACCACCACCATCCCCAGCCCGCCGTCGTCGTCGTCCGCGACTGCCTCCACGGAATCGAACTGGAACAAGCCCATCACCAAGTCGGCCAAGCCCACCCAGGCCGCCGCCGTTACCCGGAACGACGACTCAGGCCTCTTCGGCGGGCTCGGACTGCTGGCGATCATGGGAGGCGTGCTGCTGGTGGGCGTGGCCGGCCTGGCCTTCGCGTGGTGGAGCCGGAACCGCCTCGCCTCACACTGACCAGGTTCCGCGGCGTGGGGAGTGGTGCATGGGCAGCGGTGCCCATCGACAGTATTTTTGGGCCGGGATAGGTTCTAGGTAATGGATCTTCCGGATCAGCCGGAGGCCACTGGGGATGCCGATCTGGATCGGATCCAAGACAACGAGGAGAAAACTGATGGCTATTTGGGGCGCAGATGTAGAACAGCTCAGGACTCTTGGCAGCAAGCTGCAGGCCGGTGCCGGCGAGATTGAGCAGCAGCGATCCAACCTCTCCCGCGTGCTGGACAGCACCAACTGGGAAGGCCCGGACGCCACCCACTTCCGTGGCGAATGGTCAGGCACGCACACCGCGGCGCTGAACCAGGTCATCCAGGCGCTGAAGGATGCCGGCCAGAAGGCCACCAAGAACGCCAACGAGCAGGACCAGGCTTCACGCTAACCGCGGAAGCTCTGACGCGGGGGCCCGGACACATCACAGTGTCCGGGCCCCCGCGGCATTTAACAACAGGGGCCAAGGCGGCGCAGTGGGCGTTTGGGCGCATTGTCGGGGCGGTAGGGCAAGATAGGTCTGTGAGCACAGCACCGGTCCCCGCAGAGGAAACAGAAAACAGCACTGAGGAACTTACCGAGCCGGACGCCGTCCCCGCCGGGTCAGTGCGCGAAGAATACGAAAACCTGACGGATCAGGTCAGGAAGTACCGGTTTGCGTATTACCAGGAGGACGAACCCCTGGTATCGGACGCTGAATTCGACGAATTGTTCCGGCGCCTGGAGGAGATCGAGGCACTGCATCCGGAGCTGGTAGCCAATGACTCGCCCACGCAGGAGGTTGGCGGGGAAGTCTCAGCCGCGTTCGCCGCCGTCGAACATCTGCAGCGGATGTACAGCCTCGAGGACGTCTTTTCCCTGGAGGAACTGGAAGCCTGGATCACCAAGGCCGAGGCCGGCGTCAGCAAGCTGGGGGACACCGCCCAGCTGGCGTGGCTCACGGAACTGAAAATTGACGGCCTCGCGGTCAACCTGTTGTACCGAGACGGGAAACTGGTCAGGGCTGCCACCAGGGGTGACGGAACCACCGGTGAAGACATCACCCACAACGTCCTGACGATCAAGGAAATCCCGACCGAACTGACGGGCACTGGATTTCCCGCCGAGGTGGAAATCCGGGGCGAGGTCTTTATCCCGTCCAAGGCCTTCGCGGAATTTAATGAGGCACTGATCGAAGCCGGCAAGGCGCCGCTGGCCAACCCCAGGAATGCCGCCGCCGGTTCGATCAGGCAGAAGGATCCTGCGGAAACCGCCAAGCGTCCGTTGCGGATGTTTGTCCACGGAATCGGTGCGCGCGAAGGGCTGGAAACCCTGAGCCAGTCCCAGACCTATGCCGTGCTGGAACAGTGGGGACTTCCCATTAGCCCGTACTTCGAGGTTCTCGGCGGCCTGCCGGAGATCCTCGCCTTCATCAAGCGCTATGGTGAGCAACGGCACAGCCTGATGCACGAAATCGACGGCATTGTGGTCAAGATCGACGACTTCGCAACGCAGCGTGCCCTCGGCTACACCTCACGCGTTCCCCGCTGGGCCGTGGCCTACAAGTACCCGCCGGAGGAAGTCCACACGAAACTGTTGGACATCCAGGTCCAGGTGGGCCGCACCGGCCGTGTGACCCCGTTCGGGGTGCTGGAGCCGGTGAAGGTTGCAGGGTCTACCGTTGCCCGTGCCACGCTGCACAACCAGGACGTGGTCAAGGCCAAGGGCGTGCTGATCGGCGACGTCGTGGTGCTGCGCAAGGCCGGGGACGTCATCCCGGAGATCGTCGGTCCGGTGATGGCGCTGCGTGTAGGCCGCGAGGATGAACTGCGTGACTTCGTGATGCCCGCTGTATGTCCGTCCTGCGGCACGGAGCTTGCCCCCTCCAAAGAGGGCGACATCGACATCCGCTGTCCCAATTCCAGATCCTGCCCCATCCAGCTGACGGAGCGCGTCGCGCACCTGGCCGGCCGTGGTGCCTTCGACATCGAGGCCCTCGGCGGGGAAGCTGCTGTTGCACTTACGGATCCGGCCGAGCCTAAGCCGGGCCCGCTGGTGAGCGAATCTGAGCTCTTCTCCCTGACCGCGGCGGACTTGGAACACGTGCGGATCTTGCGCGAGAAACGTTCCAAGGGCGTGGGCACCGGTGTCTTCGAGCTGGTCCCGTACTTCTGGACAAAGGCAACCGCCAAGACGCCGTCCAAGCCTACGGCGACCACCGCGAAGCTTTTAGTGGAGCTGGAGAAGGCAAAGGCGCAGCCGCTGTGGCGGGTGCTGGTTGCCCTGTCCATCCGGCACGTTGGTCCCCGCGCCTCAAGGGCCCTGGCCACAGCGTTCGGCACCATGGACGGCATCCGGAACGCTTCCGAGGAAGATCTGGCCCACGTGGACGGTGTCGGCCCAACCATCGCGGCCGCACTGAAGGAGTGGTTCGCCGAGGACTGGCACGTGGAAATCGTTGACCGCTGGACCGCCGCCGGAGTCCGTATGGAGGACGAGCGCGACCACTCCATGCCGCGGACACTGGAAGGGCTGACCCTTGTGGTTACCGGTTCCCTGCCGAACTTCAGCCGGGACGAGGCCAAGGAAGCCATCCTCATCAGGGGCGGAAAAGCGGCCGGATCAGTCTCCAAAAACACCAGCTACGTCATCGCCGGCGAAAGCGCAGGCACCAAACTGGACAAAGCCGAACAGCTCGGAATTCCCGTCCTGGACGAGGACGGGTTCCGCGAGCTGCTTGCCAACGGCCCGGCGCCCGCTGCCGAAGCCACGCCCATACCGACGTCCACGGAATCAGAAGAGGCAGCCGAATGAGCCATCCGGATCTCAACACCGAGCTGCTTGCTGTGGCCCGGCAAGCAGCCGCCGCCGGCGCCGCCGTGTTGGCGTCCCGCAATGGCGAAGCGCTGGACGTCAGCAACAAAGGCGACGCCGGCGACTGGGTTACGGCCTTTGATGTCGCCGCGGAGAACGCGGTTCGGGATGCCATCATGGCCGCCCGTCCACAGGACACCATCACGGGCGAGGAGCATGGGACCACACGGCCCGCTGCCCCCACCGGATATCGCTGGTCCATCGACCCGCTGGACGGTACCACCAACTTCATCCGGAACATTGTCTACTACGCCACCTCCGTGGCCGTGGCGGATTCCGACGGCGTCTGGCTGGCGGGCGTCGTCAACGCCCCGGCGCTGGGCCGCGTCTACTACGCTGCCCGCGGCCAGGGTGCGTGGCTGGAAGAGGGCGGCCGGGTGACCCAGCTCGAGGGACCGGCGCCGGACCGTGCCGGGCAGATCCTCGCCACCGGCTTCAGTTACGACCCCGCCATACGCTCCGAGCAGGCTGCACTGCTGGGCAGCCTGATGGACGGATTCGCGGACGTCCGGCGGCTGGGCTCCGCAGCGCTGGACCTCTGCATGGTGGCTGACGGGACTCACGACGCCTACGGAGAACGCGGGCTTAACGAACATGACTTCTCCGCCGGTGCGCTGATTGCAGAGGAAGCCGGTTGCTGGGTCCGGCGTCCCCGGCTGGCCAGTCCGCTGGACGGTGGACCCGCCGACGAGGACAGGCTCGCCGCGTGGACCTGCGCGGGGACTTTGGCGCTGTCCGGCAAGTTTCCGCTGTGACTCCGTTGCGCCACTAGCATTGTCAGGTGCAATCGCAAATAACCATCCGACCGGCCGTTGAGGCAGACTTCCAGGCCATAGCCAGGATCACCGTGGACTCGTACCTGGCAGCAGGGTATTTCGGCAGCGCGGACCATCCCTATATGCAGCAGATCCAGGATGTTGCCGCCCGGGCGGCGAAGGCCACCATCTGGGTTGCTGAGCGTGACCGGCGAGTGGTGGGTTCCGTGACGCTGGCCCTCGCCGGCGAACCGTTCGCCGATATTGCCCTTCCGGATGAGCTGGAGTTCCGGATGCTGGTGGTGGATCCCGCGGTGCAGCGCAGCGGCGCCGGCAAGGCCATGGTGGAAGCCATCATTGAGCATGCCAAGTCGCTGGCGGGAATCACCGGCGTGGCCCTCACCACCGGCGGGACCTGGGAGAGTGCCCATGGCCTTTACCGGAAGACAGGCTTCAAACGTGTCCCCGAGCGCGACTGGCTGATTCCGGGTACCGACATAAAGCTGCTGGTTTACCGGCTTGACGTCCAGCCAACCTAAAGTGGTGCCGACTCATTTTCGGCACTGAAAGGCCCACCATGCGCAAAACATTCGGCACCGGCTCCGTCTGGGAGCAGACCCTCGGCTACTCCCGCGCCGTCCAGGTGGACAACACGCTGTACATTTCCGCCACGGCCGCCAGCGGCGAGGACGGCATTGTGGGCGAGGACTTCTACGCGCAGACCCAGTACATCCTGCAGAAGCTCGGCGTGGTCCTGGCCGAGGCCGGCTTCAGCTTCGAAGACGTGGTCCAGTCCAAGCTGTACCTGACGGACATCAGCAAGTGGGAAGAGGCCGGCCGCGCCCATGGCGAGGTCTTCGGCGAGATCCGCCCCACCCTTGCCCTGGTGCACGTCCTGCCGTTCCTTGACCCGAAGATGCTCGTCGAAATCGAGCTCGTGGCCCAGAAGAGCGCCAGCTAGAAGGCCTCGCGCGGGACAGACATCCGCCCGCAGCCTGCGCGAACGTACACTTGAGGCCCTAAAATCGGTGGATTTGGGGCCTCAAGTGTACGTTCGCGCTTAAGGGGTGGGGGACTACTGGGCCGGGAGGCTGTAGCGGTGCTCGGGGCGTCCGGTGGTTCCGTAGCGCAGTTGGATGTCGACGGCGCCGTCGTCGGCCAGCGAGGACAGGTACCTTTGCGCCGTCGCCCGGGAAACCCCCACCCGGGTGGCCACTTCCACCGCCGAGTACTGCTCGCCGGCGACCAGCGATTCCAGCACTGCGGCCTCGGTGGCGGAGCGGGGCTTGACCGACGGCGCCACGTCCCCGGGGATCAGTGCCCGTTTGGCCCGCTCCACGGCGCCCTGGTCCAGGGCCCCGGGCTGGGCCAGCAGCCTGCGGTACCGGGAATACGAACGCAGCTGCTGCGACAGCGACTCGGCTGTAAAGGGCTTCAACAGGTAGCCAAGGGCACCGCGGCGGAATGCTTTCCGCAGCGACTCGGCGTCCGACGCGGCACTGAGGATCATGGTGTCCACGTCGAGCTGCTGCAGCAGGTCGAGCCCTGACGCGTCCGGCAGGTAAACATCCAGCAGCACCAGGTCCGGGCGGAGGCTGTGGATCGCCTGCAGGGCCAGGGAGGCCGACCCCACCGGCGCCAGCGCCAGGAACCCCGCCACCGAATCCACGTAGGCGGCGTGGAGCTTGGCCACGTGGAAATCGTCATCCACAATCAGCACCCTGAAATCTTCAGGCATCTTTGTCCTTTCCAACCAAATCCGTGGTCCCCGCTGGTGTCCCGGCGGTTGTCCCCGCCGTTGTGCGTGGCAGGGACGCCATAAACACGGCCCCGGGTCCGCCCGGTGTCCCCGGCTCCAGCAATCGGACGTCCCCGCCGCGGCGCCGGGCCAGCTTCCGGGCCAGGGCAAGGCCCAGCCCCTGCCCGCCACTGGTCCGTGCACCAATAGTCCGTCCGCCGGCAGTAGCCGGAGCCGCCAGTCCAGGGCCAGCTGCCGTCGTAAATCCTTCGGCAAAGACCCCTTCCGGAACCGTCCCGGCGGCGAGCCCGTCACCCGAATCGGCGACGACGATGTGCAGGGTCCCGCCGTCGTCGTGCGGTTCATCCAGCACCTCCAGCTCCACCCAGCGGTCCGGGGAGGAGCCGGCGACGGCGGCGTTGACCGCGTTGTCGATCAGGTTGCCCAGCACCGTGGTCACGTCCTGCGGCTCGGTGACCTGGCCGCGGACCAGGGTTTCGGGCCCGATCCGCAGCGTGACGCCGCGCTCATCGGCCTCCACCCCCTTGGCACCCACAAAGGCCTGCAAGTAGGGGTCCTGCAACAGTTCCGCCTGGTCCACCGGGAACTTCAGCGGCCCCGTGGCGGCCAGGCCGGCCAGGTAATCGCGGGCCTGCTGGTGCTGCCCGATGCTCATCAGGCCGGCGATGGTGTGCAGCTGGTTGGCGAATTCGTGGCGCTGCGCGCGCAGGGCCGTGGACATGGTGCCGACGGCGTCGAGCTGCCGGGTGAGCTGCTGGAGTTCGGTGCGGTCCCGGAGCATCACCACCCAGCCCAGGTCCTCGCTTCGGTGCAGGGCCTTGCGCGCGCTGGCCACCAGGACACTGCCGCCGGCCACCAGCTCAATGGCGTCCGCCTCCGCGGCGTCCGGCCGGGTCAGTGCTTTGAGCTGCCCGGGTACCGGAGCGTCGGCCCACGGCGTCCCCGAAAGGTCCGGCTGCTCCAGAAGGCGCTGCGCGGCTGCATTGAACACGCTGATCCTGCCGTCGGCCGAAACGCCGATGACGCCGTCGTCCACGCCCTGCAAAACGGCCACCTGGTCGTGCACCAGCGTGCTGATTTCCTCGGGCTCCAGCCCCAGGGTCAGCCGCTGGAGCCGCCGCCGCAGCAGGAACGAGGCCAGCACGCCTGCCAGCAGCGCACCCGCGGCGGTCAACCCCACGGGTCCGACGTCACGGGCAACGCTTTGGCCCACGCTCTCCATGGAGTAGCCCACGCTGACCTCGCCCACGACGGTGCCCGTGCTGGTGCTGGTGCCGGTGCCGGGCGCGTAAACAGGAACCTTGGCGCCGGCCGACGGGCCCAGTGTCCCGGTGTTCCTGGTGGTGACCTCCTGGCCGGCGAGGGCCTCTGACGGATCGGTGCTGACCTTCTCGCCCAGCCGGTCCGGGTCTGGGTGCGCCAGTCGCAGGCCGGTCTCGTCGGTGATCACCACAAACAGTGCCCCGGTCCGGGTCCGGATCGACTCGGCGGCCGCCATCAGCGGTCCGGCGCGGAGCACGGCGGGCGGGGGAGTGCCCGCGCCCTCGCTGATGGCCAGGACATTGGCCTGCACCGAAGGGTCCGCAGCGACGGCGCGGGCCAGCGTCAGTGCCTGGTTTTCCGCCTCTCGGCCCACCCGGTCGTACGTCAGCCAGGCGTGGACAGTGGCGCTGAGCAGCACCACCAGCAGGACTACGCCCAACTGAAGGAGGAGCGTCTGGGTGGAGAACCGCAATGCCCGTGTGCGTGACGAACGCGGCATGGTCCTCCCTTCCTTGGGCCTGAGTGTGAGCACAATGCGCAAAATGCTCCGAATAAGCAGTATGCCAATCAATTGAGGCAAAGGCACTGCCGTGACGTCCACCACCCTAATGTCTGTAGCACGCGTCACACTGCGGTGGCGTTGTTCACATGAAGGAGCCGGCCGTGCTGGTATTACTTGGATTCGCAATGATCGCGGTATTCATGGTGCTGATCATGACGAAGAAGTTGACGCCAGTACTGGCGCTGATCATCGTCCCCACCGTTTTTGGCCTCTTTGCCGGCGCCGGACTGGGCATCGGAGACATGGTGCTGGATTCGATGAAGGCCATGACGTCCACCGCGGCGCTGCTGATGTTCGCCATCATCTACTTCGGCCTGATGATCGACGTCGGGCTGTTCGACCCGCTGGTGAAGTTCATCCTCCGCAAGCTGGGCAACGACCCCGCCAAGGTGGTTCTCGGCACTGCCATCCTGGCAGCCGCGGTGTCCCTGGATGGTGACGGCTCCACCACGTTCATCCTCACCACCGCAGCCATGCTGCCGATCTACCTCCGCCTGAAGATGAGCCCGGTTGTCCTCACCTGCGTGGCCGGCCTGGCCAACGGCACCATGAACATCGTTCCGTGGGGCGGCCCCACCGCCCGCGCCGCCAGCGCCCTGAAAATCGACGTCAATGACGTCTTTGTCCCCATGATCCCGTCCCTCATCGCAGGCCTGGCGGTCGTCCTGGTCTTTGCTTGGGTGCTCGGCCTGCAGGAGCGCAACCGCCTCCGGGCCACGGCGCCGGAAATCTGGGGAGTGCCGTCCTCGGCAGAACCCTTTACCGCTGAAGCGTTCGACGGCGGCACTCCGGCTGGCGGCAACGGCGGCTCCGGCAATGCTTCCGGCCGAGGTTCCGCACCTGTTCCCGCAACGGGAGGCCCCGCCGTCGGAAGTACAGCTTCGATGACTGGCGTCGCTGTGCTGGAGCGCACTGAAGACCTCGTAGACGACAACGACACTGCCATGGCAGACACCGCCCTGGACCCCAACCGCAAGACCCTTCGACCCAAGCTGCAGTGGTTCAACCTGGGCCTCACCGTGGCCGTCATGGCGATGCTCATCGCCGATCTCGTTCCCCTGCCCTACGTGTTTATGGTGGGTTCCGCAATCGCCCTGCTGGTGAACTTCCCCCACGTCAAGGACCAGGCCGCGCAGATCGTGGCCCACGCACCGTCGATCGTCGCAGTGGTCAGCATGGTCATGGCTGCCGCAGTCCTGACCGGCGTCCTGACCGGCACAGGCATGGTTGAGGCCATGTCCGCGTGGCTGGTGCAGATCATCCCGTCCAACATGGGCCCGCTGATGGCCGTCATTACCGGCGTGCTCAGCATCCCGATGACATTCTTCATGAGCAATGACGCCTTCTACTTCGGTGTGCTTCCCGTCCTGAGCGAGACGGCCGCGCACTACGGCATCAGTGCCGCAGAGATGGCCCGTGCCTCCATTACCGGACAGCCATTTCACATGCAGAGCCCGCTGGTGCCCGCCATCCTGCTCCTGGTCTCCCTGGCCAAGGTTGACCTGGGCGATCACCACAAAAAGGTCCTGTGGCGGGCCGCCGTCGTTTGCCTCGTCATGCTGGGTGTGGGAATGCTGACGGGAGCCATCGGGATCGGCTAGTCTGTAGCTGCCTGTGGCTGGCCTTGTGGCCGGGACCACGGCACCGATGTGCCCGTCTGACGCCCGCTGGGGGTCGTCAGACGGGCACTGACGTTTCCCCACTAGACTGGTTCGGAAAACAATCCGAACCTGCAGGGGAGATCCATGGCTGCGATCAACCGTGACGATGTTGCGCACCTCGCGCAGCTCGCTCACATCGAGATGAGTGCTGAAGAGCTGGACAGGATGGCCGGCGAACTCGCCGTCATCGTTGATTCAGTGAAGTCCGTGAGTGAAGCCGCCGGTGACGACGTCCCGGCAACCTCCCACCCGATCCCGCTGACCAATGTGTTCCGCGAGGACGTTGTGGGCCACACCTTCACCGCGGAGCAGGCACTCTCGGGAGCTCCGGATTCCGATGAGAACCGCTTCAAGGTCCCGGCAATCCTGGATGAGGCATAACCATGACTGACACCAACGAACTCATCCGCATGTCCGCCGCGCAGCTGGCCGGCATGCTGGCCGCCGGCGAGGTCACCTCGGTCGAGGTCACGCAGGCTTACCTGGACCGAATCGCAGCTGTCGACGGCGGCGAACGCGGTGTGAACGCGTTCCTGCACGTCAACACCGAAGAAGCGCTCGCCGTCGCCGCCGAGGTGGACGCCATCCGTGCCGCCGGCGGTGCCGCCGCCGAGGAACTCCACGTCCTCGCCGGTGTGCCCATCGCGGTCAAGGACCTCATCGTCACCATCGGCCAGCCCACCACGGCCGGCTCCAAGATCCTCGAGGGCTGGCACAGCCCCTACGACGCCACGGTGGTCAAACGCCTCCGTGCCGCCAAAATGCCCATCCTGGGCAAGACCAACCTGGACGAATTCGCCATGGGTTCCTCCACCGAGCACTCTGCATTCGGCCCCACCCGCAACCCGTGGGACCTGGACCGGATTCCGGGCGGGTCCGGCGGCGGTTCGGCTGCGGCCGTTGCCGCTTTCGAAGCCCCGCTGGCTCTCGGCACGGACACCGGCGGATCCATCCGCCAGCCCGGCGCCGTCACCGGCACCGTGGGAGTCAAGCCCACGTACGGCGGTGTCTCCCGCTACGGTGCCATCGCCATGGCGTCCTCGCTGGACCAGATCGGCCCGGTGTCCCGCACCGTCCTGGACTCGGCGCTCCTGCACCAGGTCATCGGCGGCCATGATCCGTTTGACTCCACGTCACTACCCGACCCCCTGGCAGACCTCGTCGCCGCTGCCCGCGTGGGCAATGTCGAAGGCATGCGGATCGGCATCATCAAGGAGCTCCACGGCGAGGGCTACCAGGCCGGCGTCGAGAACCGCTTCAACGAATCCCTGGAGCTGCTGAAGCAGGCCGGTGCGGAAATCGTTGAGGTGTCCTGCCCCAACTTCCAGTACGCCCTCGGTGCCTACTACCTGATCATGCCGTCCGAGGCCTCCTCCAACCTGGCCAAGTTCGACGGCGTCCGGTTCGGTTTGCGCGTCCTGCCCACCGACCCGCCGCTCACCATCGAACGGGTTATGGCCGCGACCCGCGCCGCCGGTTTCGGCGACGAGGTCAAGCGCCGCATCATCCTGGGCACCTACGCCCTGAGCGCCGGCTACTACGACGCGTACTACGGCTCTGCCCAGAAGGTGCGCACACTGGTCCAGCGTGACTTCGAGGCCGCGTTCGCACAGGCCGACGTCCTGATCTCGCCCACGGCGCCCACCACGGCGTTCAAGCTCGGCGAGAAACTGAATGACCCGCTGGCGATGTACCTCAACGACGTCGCCACCATCCCCGCCAACCTGGCAGGCGTGCCCGGGCTGACCCTGCCGGGTGGCCTGGCTGACGAGGACGGCCTTCCGGTCGGCATCCAGCTGCTGGCTCCGGCCCGCGAGGATGCCCGGCTCTACCGCGTGGGTGCTGTCCTGGAATCCCTGCTCGAGGCACAGTGGGGCGGACCGCTCCTGGACCGTGCACCGGCGTTGGTTGAGACCCTTGTTGAAGCCAAGGAGGCAAAATAATGAGCACTGACGCAACCCTGAGCTTCGAAGAGGCCATGGAGAAGTACGATCCCGTCCTGGGGTTCGAGGTCCACGTGGAGCTCAACACCAAGACCAAGATGTTCTCCTCCGCGCCCAACGTCTTCGGCGACGAGCCGAACACCAACGTCAACGAGGTGGACCTGGGCATGCCCGGCGTGCTGCCGGTGGTCAACAGGATCGCGATCGAGTCCTCGATCAAAATCGGCCTTGCCCTGAACTGCAAAATCGCTGAGTCCTGCACGTTCGCGCGGAAGCAGTACTTCTACCCGGACACCCCCAAAAACTTCCAAACGTCACAGTACGAGGACCCGATCGCGTACGACGGCTACCTGGACATCGAACTCTCGGACGGGACCATCTTCCGCGTCGAGATCGAGCGCGCCCATATGGAAGAGGACGCCGGCAAGCTGACCCACATGGGCGGGTCCGCCGGCCGTATCCAGGGTGCCGACTTCTCGCTGGTGGACTACAACCGTTCCGGCGTTCCGCTGGTGGAGATTGTCACCAAGCCCATCGAGGGTGCCGGTTCCCGTGCCCCGGAACTGGCCAAGGCCTACGTGGCCGCTGTCCGGGAGATCGTCAAGAACCTGGGCGTCTCGGACGCGAAGATGGAACGCGGCAACGTCCGCTGCGACGCGAACGTGTCGCTGCGCCCGCACGGCCGCGAACGCTTCGGCATCCGCTCCGAAACGAAGAACGTCAACTCGCTGCGCGCCGTCGAACACGCCGTCCGCTACGAGATCCAGCGGCACGCAGCCGTCCTGGACGCCGGCAACCCGGTCATCCAGGAAACGCGCCACTGGCACGAGGACACCCGCACCACCACCTCGGGCCGGCCCAAGTCCGACGCCGATGACTACCGCTACTTCCCGGAGCCGGACCTGGTTCCGATCGTTGCGTCCCGCGAATGGGTGGAGGAACTCCGCGCCACCCTGCCCGAGCCGCCGGCGGCCCGCCGCAAGCGCCTGCAGGCCGACTGGGGCTACTCGGACCTGGAATTCCGCGACGTGGTCAACGCCGGCGTGATGGACGAGATCGAGGAAACCATCGCCGCAGGGGCCTCGGCCTCTGTCGCCCGCAAGTGGTGGATGGGCGAGATCGTTGGCCGTGCCAAGAACGCCGACGTCGATCCCGGCCAGCTGGGCGTGCAGCCCGCCACCATCGTGGAGCTGAACCAGTTGGTGGAGGACGGCAAGATCAACAACAAGATGGCCACCGAGGTCCTGGACGGCGTGCTCGCCGGCGAAGGCACCCCGGCGGAGATCGTGGCGAAGCGCGGCCTCGCCGTCGTTTCCGACGACGGCCCCCTGCTGGAAGCCATCGACGCGGCCCTCGCCGCCCAGCCGGACGTCGCAGACAAGATCCGAGCCGGCAAACTCCAGGCGATCGGCGCGATCGTGGGCGGCGTTATGAAGGCCACCCGCGGGCAGGCCGACGCCGGCCGCGTCAAGGAGCTGATTCTGGCGAAGCTCGGCGTTGAGGGCTAGCCGAGAGCCGAGTCGCAGGCTAAGCCGCCTGATTTAACCCAACTGGGTCACAGTTAATGCCGTTATGAGCGCTCATAACGGCATCTACTGCGACCCAGTTGGTCTTTCAGTACTCACTTCCCGCCCGCAAAGTACGCGTGTTCAGTGTGGCCTGCCGGATCTAGACTGAAGATCCAGGGCGCCCGAGCCCTGCCGGTGCTGTGGGAGGAATGGCCATGTCGGTCCAAGAACCGTTGAGATTCCGCAAGGTCCTGCTGGCCGGCGTTGTGGCGCTGGCACTGACCGGCACCGGCGTCGCCATCGCCTGGTCCGCGACGGACACGCCGTCCCCGTCGCCGTCGGACTCCGCACCGGGGAAATCGGACAAGGCGCCGGGCCAGGAGAAGCCGGCCAAGGCCCAGCGCCCGCAGCACCTGCACAGTGAAAGTGTGGTGAAGAAGGCCGACGGGACGTTCGAAACCGTGCTGACGCAACAGGGCACGGTGGATGCCGTCAGTGAAACTTCGGTCACCGTCAAGAGCGAGGACGGCTTCTCCCAGACCTACGCAGTCAACGCGGAGACGAAGATCATCAAGTTCCCTGCCCCGGCGGCGGACGGTTCGCCGGCAACGGGCGACGACGGCAAACGGCTGAAGCGGTCAGAGGTCACCATCGCGGAAATCGCCACGGGTGAGGCCGTCAGGGTCTCCGGTGTAAAGAGCGGCGACAACACCACCGCCCGGCAGATCGTTGAGGGCGCCGGCACCGGCCCGGGCAAGGGCCTAGGGAAAGGCCTTGGCAAGGGACATGGCCAGGGGCTGGGCAAGGGCCTCGGCCACGCCAAGCGGCTTGCCCCCAAGTAAGCGCCACCTAGCCCTGCTCCACCAGTCCGGTCATGATCGCCTGCAGCGCCTCGCACACAATCATCACCGAGCGGCGCTTCAGGTTCTCCGGGCGGGCCAGGATGTCGATCCGCCGCCGGGTGCTGATGCCCTCAAGCGGCCGCAGCACAATGCCCGGGTTGAGCACGGGCCGCGCCGTATGCCGTGGCAGCAGGCCCACCACCCCGCCCGCCGCGACCAGAGCGGCCACGGTGGAGTAGTCGTTGATCCGGTGGACGATGTTCAGTTCCCTGCTGGAGACGGCCGCAACGGCGGAGAGGACGTCCGCGGGGGAGTAACCGGTGTGGCTGGTCACCCATGATTCGCCCACGACGTCGGCCGCCGTAACGGTGTCCCGGTCCGCCAGGGGATGCCCGGCGGGCAAGGCAACGTCCAGCGGTTCGTGTGCCAGCGGGATCACCGCCACACGCTCCTCGGGCCAGCGCGGGCTGTGGTCCATCCGGTGTGCCAGCACCAGGTCGTACCGCGCCGTCAGCGCCGGAAAATCGTGCTGCGCCACGTCCTCATCGGAGAGCTGGACCCGCGGCTGGCCGGGCGCGTCCAGCATGCGCGCCAGGGGCGCAAACAGCGCCTGGCCCGCACTGTGGAAACCGCTGATGGTCACGGGGCCAACGGGCGAGCCGTGATAGGCGCCGATCGCGGTCCGGGCGTCCGCCATGGCACTGACGACGGCGGCACCTGCGTCAGCGAGCACCTGGCCGGCCTCCGTCAGCACGAGGTTGCGGCCCTCTTTCCGAGTCAGCGGAACGTCAATGTTGCGCTGCAGCAGGGCCAGTTGCTGGGACACCGCGGACGGCGTGACCATGAGCGTCTCCGCCACCGCCTTCACGCTGCCCAGGGCGCCCAGTTCGCGGAGGATTTCCAGCTGATGAATTTCCATCCGCCCAGTCTATGCATAAGCGAATGCTTCATCGTCGATTGAGAGAATTCTCCTTGTGCTAATGCTTCGGAATGGCTCTAATAAAGGGAGACCACACCCGCAGGCCGCGGGCCGCTGCCAACAGTCAGGAAGCCAATGAAGGCACTCTACAAGTCCGGTGCACACGCCGGGTTCGAGCTGGTTGACCGCCCCGAGCCCGAGGCCGGCCCCAGCGACGTCAAGATCCGGGTCATGACCAGCGGGATCTGCGGCACGGACCTGCACATCCAGTCCTGGGACGCCTGGGCACAAAGCATGATCGAGGCGCCGCTCATCGCCGGCCACGAGTTCTACGGTGAAGTAGTGGAAATCGGCGACGGCGTCCGCGACGTCAGGGTAGGGGACCGCGTATCGGGCGAGGGCCACGTGGTCTGCGGGATCTGCCGGAACTGCCGCGCGGGGCGCCGCCAGATGTGCATTCACACCGTCAGTGTCGGCGTGCAGCGGGACGGCGCGTTCGCCGAGTATGTGGTCATCCCCGAGACCAACGTCTGGGTCCACCACGATCCCTCCATCACCCCGGAACTGGGCGCGATTTTCGATCCGTTCGGCAACGCCGTGCACACCGCCCTCAGTTTTCCCCTGGTGGGCGAGGACGTGCTGATCACCGGGGCCGGTCCCATCGGCCTGATGGCCATTGCGGTGGCCCGCCACGCCGGTGCGCGCAAGATTGCCATCACTGATGTCTCCCAGCCCCGGCTCGACCTGGCACGCCAGCTCGGCGTGGACCTGGCCATCGACGTCTCCACCACGCGCGTCAAGGATGCCCAGCGTGAACTCGGCATGCGGGAGGGCTTCGACATCGGGATGGAAATGTCCGGCCACCCCACCGCCCTGCCGGAGATGATCAACAACATGAACCACGGCGGCCGCATCGCCATGCTCGGCCTGCCCAGCCAGGACATCACCATCGACTGGGGCAAAGTGGTCACGCACATGCTGACGCTTAAGGGCATCTACGGCCGGGAAATGTACGAGACCTGGTACGCCATGAGCGCCATGCTCTCCTCCAACCCCGTGCTGCACGCCGGCATTTCAGCTGTAGTGACGGACAAGCTTCCCGCCGCAGAATGGGAAAAAGGCTTTGCCACCGCCCGCGCCGGCGTCGGCGGAAAAGTTGTCCTCGACTGGACCGAACTCTAAGGAGCACCATGTACACCTCCATCAAGGACCAGCTGCAGGCTGAGCTGGACGACATCCGCACTGCCGGTCTCTTCAAAACGGAACGCAGCATCAACTCCGCCCAGTCCAGCCACATCACGGCCGGGCAGATTGGGGAACCGGGCGCCACCGTCCTAAACTTCTGCGCCAATAACTACCTGGGCCTCGCGGACCACCCGGACATCATCACCGCGGCCAAAGAGGCCATGGACTCACGAGGCTTCGGCATGGCCAGCGTCCGCTTCATCTGCGGCACCCAGGACCTGCACCTGGAACTGGAAGCCAGGGTATCCAGGTTCCTCGGCACCGAGGACACCATCCTGTTCTCCAGCTGCTTTGATGCCAACGGCGGCGTCTTCGAATCCCTCTTCGGCCCCGAGGACGCCATCATCTCCGATGCCCTCAACCACGCCTCCATTATCGACGGTATCCGGCTCTGCAAGGCACAGCGGTTCCGCTACGCCAACCGGGACATGGCGGACCTCGAGGCCAAGCTGGTGCAGGCATCGACACAGGACAAGCCCGCACGGCGCAAGATCATCGTCACCGACGGCGTATTCTCCATGGACGGCTATCTGGCACCGCTGGAAGCCATCTGCGACCTCGCCGAGAAGCACGACGCCCTGGTCATGGTGGACGATTCCCACGCCGTCGGCTTTATGGGTGCCACCGGCGCCGGAACCCCCGAGCATGCCGGCGTGTCCCAGCGTGTGGACATCTACACCGGAACGTTCGGCAAAGCCCTGGGCGGAGCGTCCGGCGGCTATGTGTCCGGCCGCAGCGAAGTGGTGGCCATGCTCCGCCAGAAGGCCCGCCCGTACCTGTTCTCCAACTCCTTGGCCCCCGCGATTGTCGCCGCCACTATCAAGGCCCTTGATCTCGTGGAGAATTCCGGTGACCTGCGGACCCGGCTGTTCGAGAACGCCCGGCTGTTCCGCCGCCGGATGACCGAAGAGGGTTTTGAACTCCTCGACGGCGAACACGCGATTGTTCCCGTGATGTTCGGGGATGCCGTGATGGCCGCCAAGGTGGCGGACCAAATGCTCCAGCACGGCGTTTTCGTCACCGCGTTCAGCTTCCCGGTGGTCCCGCGCGGCGCCGCCCGGATCCGCGTGCAGCTTTCGGCGTCGCACTCAGCGGACGACGTCGAAGCGTGCGTGGGTGCGTTCGTCGCCAGCCGCACGGCGGTAGCAGGCTAACCCAGCCGGGTTAAACCAGCGCGGCTAAACCCCCTGGCGGGTGCCCGGCGCGGCCGCAGGTCAACTCTGCAAGGATGGAGCCATGGCAGCACACTACGACGTCCTGATTGTGGGCGGCGGCATCGCCGGCCTGTCCCTGGCATCCGCGCTCGCGGGGAGCTGCAGCGTGGCGCTGGTGGAGGCGGAGCAGGAGCTGGCGTATCACACGTCCTCCCGCTCCGCCCGCCAGCTGATTCCAAGCTACGGCCCTGAGGTGGTCCAGGAGCTCACAGTCCGGACCCTGGAACTGATGGCGGCCCGGGACGCGCAACTGCCCGAACCTGTCCTGACACCGCGGAGCTTTATGCTCATCGGCACGGAAGAGTCCGTCCGCGCCGAGGCCAGCGGCCACATGCGTGCCATCCCGCACGAACGGGCGTTGGAGTTGTGCCCCGCCCTGGTCCCGGAGGCCTTCTCCGCAGCAGGCTTGGACACCGGATCCTTCGGCTGCAACGCCCCGCTGCTGCTTGCCGACCACCGGCAGCGGGCTGCGGCCGCCGGCGTCGACATCATCACCGGCGCCCGCGTATATTCCGCCCAGCGGCTCGGCTCCGGCTGGGAGATCGGCGCCGGGCAGGAAGCCTTCGAAACCGGTGTGCTGGTCAACGCCGCCGGCGCCTGGGCCGACGAACTCGCCGTGATCAGCGGCGTGGAGAAGCTCGGGCTCCAGCCGTACCGGCGCACCGCGGCGATTGTCGACGTCGAACATCCCCTTCCCGAGCAAAGCCCCATGGTGGCTGCAGCGGACAATACGTTCTATTTCCGCCGGGAAGGCACCGAGGTGCTGATCTCGCCGTCGGAAACGGTGCCCAGCGGGCCCGAGGACGCCCGGCCGCGGCCCGGCGATGTCGAGCGGCTGATCGTGAAGCTGAACGAGCTGACCACGTTGGGAATCCGCGGAGTCCGGAGTGCGTGGACGGGGCTCCGGACCGAGGCGGCTGACGGCGTCCCGGTAGCCGGGTTCGACGCCGAAGCCCCGGGGTTCTACTGGCTTGCCGGTCAGGGCGGGTATGGCTTCCAGACGTCATCGGCCATGGCGGAGCTGGCCGCCGCGCAGATCCTGGCCGGACAGGGCGCCGGCCACAGTGCCGGCCACAGTGCCGGGCACAGCGCGGGACACGGTCCCGCTCCGGCCCACCGTCCGGCATCCCGGACAGCGGAGGCGCTGGCGGCCACGCGCTGGTCCATCCGGCGCTGAACAATGGAACCCATGAGCACCCTGATCACCAACATCGCCGAGCTGATGACCCAGGACCTGGACCACCGCGTCCTGAAGAAGGCCGCCGTGGTGATCGAGGGCGAACGGATTGCCTGGCTCGGTTCCGCCGCGGATGCGCCGGCGGCCGATGACGCCGTGGACGCCGGCGGCCGGGCCGTCTTGCCGGGCTGGGTGGATTCGCACACGCACCTGGTCTTCGCCGGCGACCGCACTGCGGAGTTCGAGGCGCGGATGGCCGGGGAGTCCTATTCGGCTGGTGGTATCGCCGTCACCATGGACGCCACGCGGCGCGCGTCCGATTTCGACCTCACCCGGCTGGCGATGGCGCGCGTGTCCGAAGCGGTGTCGCAGGGCACCACCTACCTCGAAACCAAGACCGGGTATGGACTGGATATTGAGCATGAGGCCCGGAGTGCCCGGATCGCCTCCACGGTCGCAGACGAAGTCACCTACCTGGGCGCCCACCTTGTCCCCGCGGGCACGGACGCGGAGTCCTACACAGATCTCGTCTGCGGGCCCATGCTTGACGCCGTCCGCCCGTACGTCCGGTGGGCGGACGTGTTCTGCGAGGAAGGCGCCTTCACTGCCGAGCAGTCCCGCCGTGTGCTGGCGGCGTGCCGGGCCGCCGGACTGGGGATCCGCGTCCACGGCAACCAGCTCGGCGAAGGTCCCGGTGTGCAGCTCGCGGTGGAACTCGGGGCAGCCAGCGTGGACCACGTGAACTACCTGTCTGCCCGTGACGTGGCGGCCCTGGCGGACAGCTGGTTCGGCTGGAACCCGGGAACCGGCACAGGGACCCGTGGCACCGTGGCAACCTGCCTCCCGGCCTGCGATCTCTCCACCCGGCAGCCGCTGGCCCCGGGGCGTGAACTGTTGGATGCCGGGGCGCAGGTGGCGCTGGCTTCCAACTGCAACCCGGGTACTTCGTACACCAGCTCCATGGCGTTCAACGTGGCGACGGCCGTGCTGCAGATGCGGCTCAGCGTCCACGAAGCGGTGCGTGCCGCCACGTATGGCGGCGCGCTGGCGCTGCACCGGGAGACAGGGCACGACGCCGACGGCGCACGGGCGGTGGGTTCGCTCGCCGTCGGGCACCGTGCTGACCTGCACATGCTCAACGCCCCCTCGGCAACGCATCTCGCCTACCGCCCGGGCATGCCGCTCACGTACGCCGTGTGGCGGGCCGGCGCGAGGGCACGCTAGCAGGGAACGCGCTTGGTGATCGTAAAGTGATCACTTGTGCCTGCTATGATCAAATCGCGTCATATTTGGTGACTGTTTGACGCTTTACTGATCGATGCTGAGAGGCCCCCCATGACCCGCACTGACCGCCTGACGGCCATCCTGGACATCCTGGCCAAGACCGGTCAGGTGGAGGTGGACGAAATTGTGACGCAGCTTGCGGTCTCGCCGGCCACGGCGCGGCGGGACCTGGACAGCCTGGCCAAGCGGCGGCTCCTGACCCGGACCAGGGGCGGGGCCACCACCGGGGCCTTGGCCTACGACCTCCCCGGGCGGTACAACCGTGACGACCACGCCGACGCCAAGGAACAGATTGCCCAGGCCGCCTCGGCACTGATTTTTCCCGGCGCGGTGATCGGGCTGTGCGGCGGCACCACCAGCACGGCGTTGGCGCAGATCCTCGCCACGCGCGAGGACCTCAATGCTCCCGCCCACCAGTCCACCCTGACGGTGGTCACCAATGCCATCAACATCGCTGCGCAGTTGGCTGTCCGGCCCAACATCAAAGTCATGGTGACCGGCGGCATCCTGAACCCACGCTCGTACGAACTGGTGGGACCGTACACCGACATCATCATGCAGAAGGTGGTCATGGACATTGCCTTTATCGGCGTGAACGGCATCGACCCCGAGGTCGGTCCCACCAACACGGGGGAGGGCGAGGCGTCCGTCAATGCCCTGCTGGCCAGCCGGGCCCGGATCTCCTATGTGCTGGCTGACTCCTCCAAGGTGGGTGTTCGCGCGTTCGCCACCATGGACGGCTACGCGTTCAACCGCCTGATCACCGACTCCGGTATCTCCGCCGAGGACAAAGCCGCGTTCGAAGCCAACGGCACCGAAGTGATTGTGGCCCCGCACTAAGCGCCCTAGGTGACCAGCCACAACCCCTAGAAGATCACTGGCGGCGCGTCCAGGACGGTCTCGTCCACCCGGCGGTCCACCCATTGGCTGAACGGTATATCGAGTTCGTACTTGCCCAGGTCGGTGCGGTGGAGGGTCCGCACGGCGGCGTTGTCCGGGTTGTTGAGGGATTCGAAATACTCCACGGACCAGTGGAACCAACGCATGCAGAACAGCCGCATGGTGAGCCCGTGGGTTACCAGCAAGGTGTTGGGGGCGTAGTCCGGTTTGGACCAGTGGCGGTAGAGCGTCTCCATAAAGGAAGAGATCCGGTCGTAAACGTCGGAGCCGGATTCCCCTTCCCGGAACCGGTAGAAGAAATGGCCGTAGGCGTTGCGGAGTTCCTTCTGGTCCTCGATGTCGCCGGTGATCTGGAAATTGGCCCAGTCCTGCTCACGGAGGCGCGGCTCTTCGATGACCCGTTCCGTGAGATCGCCAAGGTTGAGCGCCTCCAGTGTCTGGTGCGCCCGAAGGTAGGGGGAAACGTAGACGCAGACCTGGCGCCCGTCCAGCTCGCGGCGGATCCGTTCCCCGGCCGCCGTGGCCTGCGCCAGGCCCTGGGGCGTCAGCGGAATCCGGTAGTCCGGGACCCTGTTGTAGATGGACGTATCAACATTGGCCGCGGACTGGCCGTGCCGGATCATGAAGATTTTCCCTGGCGCGCTCATAAGCCCCAAGCATAGGTGCCCCACCCCGGACGCTCTCTCACTTTTGGTGCGTTTTTGGCGGACGCTCTCGCACTATTGATGAGTTCCGGCGAGCTGGCCACCCTAATCAGCGAAGAACCAGAAACTACAGGCAAGATGGAACCATGTTGGTTCCCTCCCGCCGTCGGCTGCGGATTGAAGTCTGGATTGTGCTGGGTCTTTCCCTGGGGCAGTCCGCCGTCTACTCGGTGGTGCAGCTGCTGGACAAGATGACGCGTGCACCGCTGGCCGAAGGCACGTCAACCCTGAACCGGTCACAGAGCCCGCGCGAATATTTCGACCTCACCTATCAGTTGCTCGACATTATTTTCGCCCTGGTGCCAGTGCTGCTGGTCATCTACTTCCTCACGGACCAGCGGCAATCCGGTGCCGGCGTGAGTGCCCACGGCAGTTCGGCCTTCCGGAAGCTGGGGTTCAACTTCGCCAGGCCGGGCCGTGACCTGCTACAGGGTTTTGGCCTCGCTGCCCTGATCGGGGTCCCGTCGCTGGGCCTTTACGCCGCGGGACGTGCCCTCGGGATCACCACCGCCATCATCCCCAGCGCACTCGACTCGTACTGGTGGACCGTTCCGGTCCTGATCCTGTCCGCGCTGCGGCACGCCGTGGTGGAGGAAGTCATCGTGGTGGGCTACCTCCTGGACCGATTCGGCAAGTTCGGCTGGAGCATGCCGCTGGCCATCTTCGCCAGCTCGATGCTCCGTGGCAGCTACCATCTGTACCAGGGCTTCGGGCCGTTCATCGGCAACGCCGTGATGGGGGTGGTGTTTGCTTGGCTCTATACAAAGACCAAGCGGGTGATGCCGCTGGTCATCGCGCATGCCCTGCTGGACATTGTTGCCTTCGTCGGCTTCAGCCTCTTTGGCCGGGCGGTGGGCCTGGGGTAAGACGGCTATGGTTCCCGTGCAGCACAGGTGTCTTCAGTCGGGTCCGGCTGCAAGTCAGACTTAAAAGAATTCGGCCGCCATCGGTGGGTGGCATCATTGGCACCCGCTGATGGCGGCCGAAGCTATTGAAGGTGCAATCAGATGGTGACTGCTCCGGAAGCGGTTTCGAAGGTCACTGACAGGATGCCCGGGGTTCCATGCGGAGCCACCCAGTCAACAGCTACATCCTCCAACGGCTTCTCGACGGGCTCACCCAGCCATTCCGTCACGCGTTCAGCGGAACCGGCTATGGTCAGGCAGCTCATCTTAACGTGGCTCTCATAGGCGTTGGACGGGTGGAGGGCGGGGTCGCCCTCCCACTTGAGCATGTACGGGACCTGGGGGTCCGCGATCAGGCCCAGGATGCCGATCTGCTTCCAGACCAGCTCGCGGCCGTCCGGGAACTTGCGGTTGCCGTTGACGGCGGCACGGCCCAGGCGGTTTTCAAACGGAGCGAGGTCGTCCACTTCGACGCACCAGCCCATCCAGCCGCCGCCGGCTTCGGACCGCGCCCGGACAGCCTGCCCGAAGGGAGCCTTGTCCGATGCCGGGTGGTTGAGAACCTCCACCACTTCCAGATACTTGTGGCCGGCTAGGGGAATAATCATGTTCCGGGTTCCAAACCGGGGGTGCACGCCACCCTTCACGGCTTCAACGCCGAGGGCGGACGAAATACGTTCGGTGGTGGCAACTAGGCCATCTTGTTCACAGGCGTAAGAGACGTGATCCATGCGCATGCCCTCATCTTGGCACTTTGTGATCCGGCTCTCAGCTAAGGGTAGCCTTACCGGAATCTGTCGCGTCACGAGTGGACATTCCGCAGGAAAGCAGGGCGAAGAAGCGGCCGGCTGACCACGTTCGTCACAATCCTGTTCCCGTCAGGGAAAGTCTTCCTACACTGAACGCAACCGAGCAGTGCCACGCCACGTCAAGGAGCATTGAATGTCGAACGGATGGTCTTTCGAAACCCGCCAGATCCACGCAGGCCAGGAACCGGACAGCGCCACCGGCGCGCGGGCGCTCCCGATTTACCAGACGACGTCGTTCGTCTTCCCGAGTGCCGAAAGTGCCGCCAACCGGTTTGCCCTCGCCGAGCTCGCACCGATCTACACCCGCATCGGCAACCCCACACAGGATGCTGTGGAGCAGCGGATTGCCAGCCTGGAGGGCGGGCTCGCGGCATTGCTGCTGAGCTCGGGACAGGCCGCTGAAACGTTTGCCATCCTGAACATCGCCGAAGCCGGTGACCACGTCGTGGCCAGCCCCAGCCTCTACGGCGGGACGTATAACCTCTTGGCGCACACCCTCAAGAAGTTCGGCATTTCCGTTACGTTCGTGGCCGACCCTGACAACCTGGACCATTGGCGCGACGCCGTCCAGCCCAATACCAAGCTCTTCTTCGCCGAAGTGGTCTCCAACCCCCGCCAGGACGTGCTGGACATCGAGGGTGTGTCCCGGACCGCCCACAACGCCGGCGTGCCCCTCGTGGTGGACAACACCCTCTCCACGCCCTACCTCATCCGCCCGCTCGAATGGGGCGCCGACATTGTGGTCCACTCCGCCACCAAGTACCTCGGCGGGCACGGCTCGGCCATTGCCGGCGTGATTGTGGACTCCGGCAATTTCGATTTCGGCGCGGACCCGGAACGTTTCCCGGGCTTCAACACCCCGGACCCCACCTACAACGGGCTGGTCTACGCCCGTGACCTCGGGGCAGACGGAGCCCTCGGCGCCAACCTGTCCTACATCCTGAAAGCCCGGGTCCAGCTGCTGCGCGACCTCGGCTCGGCCGTGTCACCCTTCAACGCCTTCCTGATCGCCCAGGGCCTGGAGACGCTGAGCCTGCGGGTGGAGCGGCACGTGGCCAACGCCGTCGACGTCGCCCAGTGGCTTGAGGCAAGGGACGACGTCGAATCCGTCGCCTATGCGGGGCTGCCCTCCAGCCCATGGTACGAGCGCGGCCGCAAATACGGCCCCAAGGGCACCGGTGCGGTGGTGGCGTTCAACCTGGCCGGGGGCGCAGAGGCAGGGAAGCGCTTCGTGGATGCCCTGGAGCTGCACTCCCATGTGGCCAACATCGGGGACGTCCGTTCACTGGTCATCCACCCGGCATCAACCACGCACAGCCAGCTCTCGCCCGAGCAGCAGGCTATCGCCGGGGTCACCCCGGGACTCGTCCGTTTGTCTGTGGGCATCGAACACATCGATGACATTCTCGCCGACCTTGAGGCCGGGTTCCGGGCGGCGAAGGGCACGGCGGAACCTGACAAAGACGCGGCAAGCCAGCAGCAGTAGGGCTCCCGCGAAGTCACAACCAGTCACACGCTTAGCGATAGGCCGGGGCTGTTCGTACACTCGAAGCAGGTCATGAGTGCCAGCGACAGCCCCGGCTTGCTGGCCGGCAACCCTCTTTTGCGGCGGGGTGCCCCGGGTGAGGACCTGGCCTGCCGGTCAATTGACGGTGGGCAAGCGCACAGAAAAGGTCCTTCCATGACGATTACCATTTCCCGTACTGCAGCACCCGGAAACGGCGTGGTCCGTTACGCCAGCATTGGTGGCCTCGAGCTCGAAGCCGGCGGTTACCTCCCGGACGTCACCCTTGGCTATGAAACGTGGGGAACCCTCAACGCGGACGGCTCCAACGCGGTCCTGATTGAGCACGCCCTGACCGGCAGTACGCACGTGACACGCGGCGACAGTGACGAGCCCGGCTGGTGGGAACAGCTGGCCGGACCCGGGGCGCCGGTGGACACGGACCGGTTCTTTGTGGTCTCCATCAACATAGTGGGTGGCTGTTACGGCTCCACCGGGCCGTCCTCGGTTGCCCCGGACGGCAAGCCGTGGGGGTCACGGTTCCCACTGGTAACACTGCGGGACACCACGGCGGCTGAGGCCAGGCTGGCTGACCAGCTGGGTATCCCCAGCTGGTACGCCGCGCTGGGCGGATCCATGGGCGGCGCGCGGGCGCTGGAATGGGCGGTCACTTACCCGGAACGGGTCCAGCGGTGCGCCATTATCTCGATCGGTGCCGCCAGCACGGCCGAACAGATCGCATTCGCCCAGGCTCAGACGCTCGCCATCCGCCAGGACAGCAATTTTAACGACGGCGACTACTATGGCGGTCCGCTGCCGGAGGACGGACTGGCCCTGGCGCGCCGCATTGCGCACATTACCTACCGCTCCGCCGAGGAATTCGATGGCCGCTTCGGCCGTGCGGCCCAGCACCCGGAATCGCCGCTCCAGGCGGCAGCGCTGGGGGAGCGGGGCCGCTACCAGGTGGAAAGCTACCTGGACCACCAGGGCAAAAAGCTGGTGCGGCGTTTTGATGCCAACAGCTACATCGCCATCACCGATGCCCTGATGAGCCACGACGTCTGCCGCGGGCGGGGTTCCCTCAACGAGGCCCTGGGCCGTGCCACCGCCCGGTTTTTCGTGGCTGCGGTGGACAGCGACCGGCTGTACTTCCCGTCCCAGTCACGTGAGCTGGCTGACGCGCTCCCGGGTAACGTGGATGTGCACGTTATCGAGGCTCCGATCGGCCACGACGGCTTCCTGACCGAGATCGGCCAGCTCGGCGTCCAGCTCCGGAACACCTTCCTGGTCTAAGCGCGAGCCCCTGCCCTTAAGCGCGAGAGGACACTTGTGGCCCTCTTGGGTCCGGGGCCACAAATGTCCTCTCGCGCTAGGCGTTCAGCCGTTCATGATGTCGGAGCGGCGCTTCATGTAGTCCTCCATGGCCAGCTCGCCGTTGCTGTACTGCTGGTCGAGTTCGGCCAATTTCCGGGCGCGGTACCCCTGCGGGCCCGACGGCGGCAGGGGAATGCCGGGGGCGGCAGGCTGCTGCGGTGCTTCCGCGCGCTGCTCCGGCGCCGGCTGGCCGTCAGGTTGCGGCTGGCCATACGGCGGGAACTGCTGGTCCGCGGACGGCATCGGCTGCATGGGCGGCAGCGGCTGGCTCGGCGGCAGGGGCTGCGGGCTCATGATCTCGCGGTAGCCGCCGCTCATGTAGTCCTGCTGCGTGTAGCCGTCACGGGGCTGCTTGCTCTGCGGCCCCGGGTACTGTTCGCTGCCCGGGTACTGCCCGCCGCCTGGAAACTGCTCGGGGTAGCGCCCGGAAAAGCTCTGGTCCTGGTTCCGTTTGTTCACGGATTTCCGGTACATCCGCATCGCCATCGGTACCACGAACGACAGAATGATGATCCAGAAAAACAAGCTGTTCACGGTGTAGCGCCTCTCATATGTGTCCTTCCAGCTTAACCCCGGCGCCCACACGGACGGACGGGATCCCCAGGAAGGCCCCGTACCGGTCCACGGCGTCCTGCACGGCGGCGTCCAGAGCCGGGTCCGCGCCAGCGAACAGACGGATATCCAGCTCACAGCGGCCGGCGAACATGGTGTGCCTCCAGCAGCCGGCCATCCGCCCGTCGAGCAGCACCACATGAATCGGCGCCCCGGCCACCGGAAACGCCGGGGCGGTGCCTCCCAGATAATGCCGCGTGGCTGAATAGCCCATCACGTATTCGTCGTAGCACTGGATCAGGTCGATCCGCGGTCCTGCCGCTGACGTGGCATCGCCGCCGTCCGCCGGGGCGTCGAAATAATGCACGACGCCGTCGATCACCACCGTCGCCAGCGTCTCGGGAGCCGCCGCCAGGGACTGTTGAAGGCCGAGCCGCACGTCGGCCATGGTGAGTCCGGACCAGTCGGCGCAGTCCTTGACCGTGGCCGGCCCGCGGCTCGTGAAGTAGCGCCGGACGAGTTCGCCGAGCGCTTCGGCCCGGGTGGGCGGCATGGCCGGGCCGGGAGGAACGCGCTCGTCAAAGAGGGCGTAGGTCTGCTTCAGGGCACCACCCCGGCTGTGTACCGGCGTCCCGCTGGCCAGGACACCGCCGATCTCGGCGTGCATGATCAGGTAGGCCAGCCCGAAGCCGGTGGCCGCGAACCCTTCGTCCTGAAGCCGCACGGCCAGCTGTTCCCGGGTCAGGTGCCGCCCGCCCCGGACGGCTTCGGCCAGGACCTGCCCGCTCCGGTCAGCGGCGTCGGCATCAATCCCGGTCCGCCGGTACATGCCGGCGTTGCCCTGGTGAAGCCGCGGCGCGGACAATGCCGTCAGCCAGCGAAGGTCCTCCCGATGCACAAAATGCCAGGTAGGCCGCAGGATATGGGTGCGCAGGATGAGTCCGTCGGACACCGCCTGCTCCACGTCCATGGCAGTGGGCACGTGAGCAGCGGCAGCGCCACGATCAGCGGAGGCCTTGGACGCAGAACCAAGGCCGGTCCGTTGCGCCAGGCTCCAGCGGGCGTAAGGGAACTCCTGCGCCTGGACAGCCAGGAGGTGCCGGACGGCGTCCGCCGGGGAGTCCAATCCGGGCCCGCGCAGTTGTTGGGCGTGAAGCCGCCGCCGCACGACCTCATCCGGATCCATGGCCGTCCGGGGCAGCTGTCCGTGTGTCACGCCGGGCCGCCGCTCACGCCGCGGCACCCCTAGCGCCGGGCGTCGGTGGTGCCCAGCGGCCCCTCGCCGGAACCCAACGGAACGCCCGGGCCGAACACGGGGCCCGGCGTCGGACGTTTTGCGGTGATTCCGTCGCCGGAGGAACGCTTGCGCAACCGCCGCACCACCCACGGGACGAAATACTCACGGGCCCACACCAGGTCTTCGGAGCGGGCTGCCCGCCAGGTGCGGACCGGCACCGGCTTGGGCCGTAGCGGTTCGAGCGTGTGGTTCACGTTAAGCGATTCCAGCACCATGGCGGCGATGGTGTGGTGTCCCAACGGCGAAAAATGCAGGCGGTCCTCGCCCCACATCTGCGGATCGTTCAGCTGCTTGAGCGACCACATGTCGGCGATGATGGCATCATGGCGGGCCGCCACGGTGCGCAGGTTCTCGTTGTAGATCGCTACCTTGCTGCGGATCCGTCCCAAAACCGAGGAACCGGTATCCGGACCGTTGAACAGCACCACCGTGGCGCCGCCCATGGCCAGGATCTGGACCACTGAATCAAGTTTTTCGGCGAGGGCGTCGGGGTCGCCGCCGGGCCTGATGAGATCGTTGCCGCCGGCGGACAGGGTGACCAGGTCCGGTTTAAGGGACAGGCACGGGGCAAGCTGCTGGTCCACGATCTGTTGAAGGAGCCGGCCGCGGACGGCCAGGTTGGCGTAGGCGAAGTCTGCCTGGCCCCGGCCCAGTTCCTCGGCCACACGGTCTGCCCAGCCACGGAAACCGCCGGGGCTGGTTGGGTCCGGGTCGCCGATGCCCTCCGTGAACGAATCTCCCATCGCTACGTAGCGGCTCCAGGGGTGGGCTTCCGTGGCCGTGGGCGGACTCTGCATGGCTTTCACGTCATTCACGGTCCTATCCTGCCTCTTCCCTCACAAGCTACGCCACCGTAGGTAGTTACCACCGGGTAGCTGTAAGAATGGAAACCATGACTGACGCCGAAGTATTTCCCGCCCCTGTTGTCCTGTGGTCCCGGCCGGAGGACCAGCGCTCCGGAAAGCCGCTGCTGGTGCTGCTGCACGGCTACGGCGCCAACGAGCAGGACTTGCTGAGCCTGGCGGATATGCTTCCCGAGGATTTTGTTGTTGCCTCACTCCGGGCGCCCCTTGTTACCGGCCCCGGATTTATGTGGTTCCCCCTGACGGCCTCCATCGAATACACGCTCGGTGCCGTCAAAGCCGCAGCCGTGTACGTGCAGGACTGGATTGACACCGTCAAAGCCGACCACCCGACGGTGACGCTGCTCGGCTTTTCCATGGGAATGGCCATGGCCACCACGCTGCTCCGGCAGCGCCCCGCTGGCTATGCCGCCGTCGTAGGGCTTTCAGGTTTTGTGGTCAACGCGGACGGCGACCCCACCTTCAAGGATGGCGAACTGGACGGCACAGTGCCGCTCTTCTGGGGCCGGGACCAGCAGGACCCCGTGATCACCGCGGACAAAATCGAGTACACCATGGGCTGGGTGCGTGGGCACGTCAAGCTCACCAAGGTGCTCTACGCGGGCATGTGGCACGGCATCAACCAGCAGGAAATCGGGCACGTCTCCGAGTTCCTGACGCACGAGGTGCTGAACAAATAAACGTACGACGGCGGCCGGCGCCACAGTGCCGCCGGCCGCTGATGTTGTACTCGCCGAGTCAGGCCCGAGGATCAGGCTTCGGGGGCCACGACCTTGACGGTCTGCCCGTTGGCGGTGACGGTATCGCCGTTGTGCAGCTGGCGTCCGCGGCGGTCCTCGATCTCGCCGTTGACCTTGACGAGTCCGTTCTTGATCAGCTCAGCGGCCTCCACGCCGTCCTCCACCAGGCTGGCGAGCTTCAGGAGCTGGCCGAGCCGGATCATGCTGTCGCGGATGGGGATCTCTTGAATGTCCTGGTTGCTCATACAAGTAATAATGCCTGACGGAAGGTGAATCCAATGACCCACACCCCACGGCTGCCGCGGTTCGCGGGGCTCCCGCTGGCCGTCGGTGCGGGGCTGGCAATTCCGGTCCAGGGCCGGATCAACGGCGCCCTGGGCGTCCGGCTCAACGACGGCATCGCCGCGGCCGTGGTGGGGTTCAGTACCGGCCTGGTAGTGATGATCCTGATCTCCCTGATCTTGCCCAGCGGCCGTGCCGGCCTGGCCAGGATCCTGCCGGCGGTCCGGACCCGGGCGTTCCCGCCCGCGTATGTGCTGGCAGGCGGCATCGGTGCCCTTTTTGTCTTCGCGCAGTCCTTCACAGTGGGCATCCTGGGCGTTGCGCTGTTTACCGTCGCCGCCGTGACCGGGCAAACGCTGAGCGGGCTGTTGGTGGACCGGCTGGGCATCGGGCCTGCCGGCAAGAGGGCCGTGACTCCCATGCGGGTCATTGGCTGCGTGCTGACGGTTGCCGCCGTCGCCTGGGCGGTTTCGCCGCGGCTGGCCGGCTCGCCGGGTTCCCCGGGCGCTTCTGCTGGGGGCGGCGGAGGGGTGGAGACCTTGATCTTGCCGTTGATCCTCCCTGTCCTGGCGGGGTTCCTGATGAGCTTTCAACAGGCCATGAACGGGACGGCAACGGTCCACTACGGGTCGCCGATCGCAGCCACGCTGGTGAACTTCGTGGCCGGCGCGGTGTTCCTGTGGATTGCCTTGGCCATCAAGGTGGCTGCGTTTGGGCCGGGCAATCCCTTGCCGGCCGAGTGGTGGTACTACCTGGGCGGGCCCATGGGCTGCGTGTTCATCGGCCTGGGTGCGCTGCTGGTGCGCAGCCTGGGAGTGCTGGTGACCGGGCTCGGCATGATCGCCGGACAGCTTTTGGGCTCGCTGGGGCTGGACCTCCTGGTGCCGGCCCCCGGGAGCATCGTGGCCCCGGCCACCGTCCTGGGCACAATGCTTACCCTGGCGGCCATCATCCTGGCCACACTGCCGTGGCCGCGGGGAGCCTTCCGGAGGTAAGCGCCTTCGCCGGGCGCCTTCCCGAGGCAGCGGCCGGTAGGCTAGGACACGCAGTTCTCTGCATCTTGTTCCTTCGCCCGCCCCGCCCGCACCCAGCGGTGACGCACGCACGTGCAGCGGGGCCAGATACCCGCGGACCGCACCCAGCGGCCCTGTAGAAATTGGAGTCCACCATGGCAGCAAAATCCGTACTCGACCAGGTCATTTCCCTTTCCAAACGAAGGGGTTTTGTGTTCCAGGCCGGTGAAATCTATGGAGGCTCGCGCTCTGCCTGGGACTACGGACCCCTCGGCGCTGAGCTGAAGGAAAACATCAAGCGCCAGTGGTGGCAGTCCATGGTCCGCGGCCGCGAGGACGTGGTGGGCCTGGATTCCTCAGTCATCCTGCCCCGCCAGGTATGGGAGGCCTCCGGGCACGTTGACGTCTTCTCGGACCCGCTCGTTGAGTGCCTTTCCTGCCACAAGCGGTACCGTGCGGACCACCTCGAGGAAGAGTACGAGGAAAAGAAGGGCCGCCCCGCCGAGAACGGCCTCAAGGACATTGCCTGCGTCAACTGCGGCACCCGCGGCGAATGGACCGAACCCCAGGAATTCTCCGGCCTGCTCAAGACCTTCCTCGGCCCGGTGGCCAACGAGGAAGGCATGCACTACCTGCGCCCGGAAACGGCCCAGGGCATTTTTGTGAACTTCAGCAACGTCCTCACCACATCCCGCAAGAAGCCGCCGTTCGGCATCGGCCAGATCGGCAAGTCCTTCCGCAACGAGATCACGCCCGGCAACTTCATCTTCCGCACCCGTGAGTTCGAGCAGATGGAAATGGAATTCTTCGTTGAGCCTGGCACGGATGAAGACTGGCACCAGTACTGGATGAAGGAGCGTATGTCCTGGTACACCGGCCTGGGCATCCGTGAGGAGAACCTGCGTTTCTTCGAACACCCGCTGGAAAAGCTGAGCCACTACTCCAAGGGCACCACGGACATCGAATACCGCTTCGGCTTCCAGGGTTCCGAATGGGGCGAGCTCGAAGGCATCGCCAACCGCACCGACTTTGACCTCTCCACGCACTCCAAGGCTTCCGGCCAGGACCTGAGCTACTTCAACCAGGCCACCAACGAGCGCTACACCCCGTACGTGATCGAGCCGGCCGCCGGCCTGACCCGTTCCTTCATGGCGTTCCTGGTGGATGCGTACACCGAAGACGAGGCACCCAACGCCAAGGGCGGCGTCGACGTCCGTACCGTCCTGCGCCTTGACCCGCGCCTGGCTCCCGTCAAGGCTGCGGTGCTGCCGCTGAGCCGCAACGAGGACCTCTCGCCGAAGGCCAAGGACCTGGGCGCGCAGCTGCGTAAGAACTGGAACATCGACTTCGACGACGCCGGCGCGATCGGCCGCCGCTACCGCCGCCAGGATGAGATCGGCACCCCGTTCTGCATCACCGTGGACTTCGACACCCTCGAGGACCAGGCCGTGACCATCCGCGAACGCGACACCATGAGCCAGGAACGCGTCTCGCTGGACAAGGTGGAAGGCTACCTGGCCGCCCGCCTGATCGGCGCCTGAGCATGGCCATCGAATACCGCGAATGGCTTGAGGGCGATGACCTGACACTGCTGGAAGTCTGGGGCGGCCCGGAGACCGAACAGGCCCGGCAGTTCCGCGGCGCCTTGGCCGTCTCCTCGGCCGGTACGGACGGCACCCCGTGGCGCCGCTGCATCGTGGCCGAGGACGTCGTTGACGGCGTCGGCATTCCGGTGGCGGCGGGCGTCGTCTACGAAGCCTCGCTGCACCCGGAGCGGCTGTGGACCTACATCGAGGTGGCGCGCGATCACCGCCGCGCCGGCATCGGTGCCACGCTACTGACCATGCTGCGCCGCGAAGCCGAGCAGGCGCCGTCGGGCGCTACCAGGCTCCGCGCGAAGGTGCAGCCAGGCACTCCCGGCGCCGCGTTCGCTGAGGCGTTCGGGCTCGCGCCCATCCAGCGTTCCCGCCTCGTGGTGGTGGAGCCGGGAGCCCTGAAACTGCCGGTGTTCCCTGCGAAGAACGACGGCGGCGGGCTGGCCAACGACGAAAACGCCGGTTCCGACGTCGTGATGGACCTCGCTACCGGCTCGGTTGAGCTGACAGACGTTGTGGGGCGGTACTACACGTCGATCCACGGCTGGGATTCGCCGGGTGTGCTGTCGGTGGGGCAGGTCCAGAAGCTGTTCCTGGATGACCTCACCGGCGCTCACGGTGCGCTTGTGCTGCGCGCCGAGCCCGGATCCGCCTTCGGCGCCGGGGTTTCGCCCAGCAAGAAGGGCCGGATCCGCGCCTTTGCGGTGAGCTATGCGGAAGCGGCTCAGGACCCGGCGGCGGACGCCTCGGCCCAGGGCGCCAAGGCCACGGATGTGTTTGTCGGCCACGAACCCGCGTTGGCAGCGGAGGACGCCGCAGCCGCGGTCCGTGATCTGCTCTCGCTCCTCGCGTACCAGCACCCGGTGATGCTGGAACTGGACGATTCGATGGCCGCGCTGCGCGCCGCCGTCGAGCCCTTGCTGGAATCCGGCAAGGCTCGCCAGGCCGGCGCTGACACGCTGGTCGTCTCGGACTGACGCACAGCCCCTCCCAACTGGGTCGCAGCAGGTGTCGTTTTGAGCGCTCATAACGACACCTTCTGCGACCCAGTTTTGGTCGGAGGCGGTCACCGGCGTTTGGGCGGCCACGGGATGAAGCCGCTGGTCGCTTCGACATATTCCCGGTAACCGGGCCGGCCGGACATCGCCTTTTCCGTCAAGGGCTTCCCGGTCTTCCCCGCCAGCGTCCACACCATCAGCGCCGGTGCCAGGATGGTCAGGATGCCCGGCCAGGAGTCTGCGGCGATGAGGAACAGCCCCGTCCAGATAGCTGCATCACCGAAATAATTGGGATGCCGGGTGTACCGCCACAAACCGGTATCCAGCACCGTGCCGCGGCGGGACGGGTCCTTCTTGAACCGGGACAGCTGCCAGTCGCCCACGGTTTCAAACACAAACCCCGTCACCCACAGCAGGATGCCGAGCACGGCCACCCACCCCACAGCGCCGGTGGAAAACATACCCACCTGCAGCGTCAGGGACACAAAGAACATGACCACACCCTGGGGCAGGTAGACACGGCGGAGCGCATAGGCGTTCCTGGATCCGGGCGCAGGATCCAGCAGGGCCTTGTACCGCGGGTCCTCGTGTCCGTCGCGCGCCCGCCACCCAATGTGGCCACCGAGCCGCAACCCCCAAACGGCCGTCAGGAGAAGCAACAGGAACCTGCGGGTGTCATCGCCAGATCCGGCGGACAGGAACCAGGACACCACGGCCACGGCGACGAAGCCCGGGCCCCACGCGACGTCCATCACCGAATGCCGGCCCTGCCGCACGGCCACACCAAACGTCAGCCCCAGGACCGCCAGGACCGCCAGCGCCGTCCAGGGAAGTGACGCGGCGAACTCCGGCCAGGGAAAAGTGCTCACAGGGCCACTTCAGCGGCGGAGCGGGGCACCAGTTCGGCCAGCGTGCCCGAGGCCGATTCTGTGAATCCGGTGCGCTCGGCGAAAGCCTTCATCACGAAACCGGTGGCCAACGCGTGCCACAGCCCGCCGCGGCGGACCATAAAGTGCCCGGTGCCGTGCAGCGAAACATACTGCATGGACGCTGCCACACCCGCGGCGCGGCGCCCGAACGCCAAGGACTGGGACGGGCTGGTCATGTGGTCTCCGGTGCCGTGGACAATCAGGACCTTGCGTCCCGTGAGCGTGGTGGCGGGGGTTTCCGGGCTGAGCCACGGGGCCAGCGCCACTACGGCGTCCACGTGCGGATGGTCCGCGGCAGTCACGGCGGTGAGGCCGCCCATGGAGTGGCCCACCAGATACACCGGAACCCCAGGGTGCTGCGCACTGATCTGCTGGAGGGCCCAGCGGGCATCCTGCAGCGCAGACATGTCCGGCCCGTTCCAGCCACGCACGCTGTTCCGCAAGGACCACACGGCGAGCCCATGGTCCTTGCCGGCACGGTGCAGGTGCCGGGCGAACGTGACCATGCGCAGCGGGCTCAGATGGCGGGCCTCCACGGGCTCAAAGCTGTGTGCCTTGCCCCCGTGCAGGACCAGCGCCACGCCCCGCGTTGGCCCGGCGGCCGGCAGCACAGTGAGCGCCGCCTCCCGCCTCGCAGCAGGTTCGTTGGTGTGGAATTCAGTGCTGCGGTCCGTCACGCGTAGTTCCTCCCGGTTCCTGCCATTTATTAACCCTAAGGCGCCGGACGTAGAGTTCAACGTATGAGGTTCAACTGCTGATGGGCTCCGGTCACACCCACGTTTCAACAGATCATTCGGAGCCGACGGCCCAGGCGATTGCTGCCCGGCGGAAAGCAAACCGCATCCTGGCAGCCGTGCTGGTGCCGCTGACGCTTCTGACCCTGGTTGGCATGGCCATGCTGTGGCCGTCCGGGTCCAGGGACGGCATCTCCCTAGCCAGCCCCTATTCGGCGGCCCCCGGCGTCACGTTCGATACCGGCAAGATCCAGAGTGTCGTGGAAGAAAGCTGCATGCAGGGCACCACCGCCCCCGGCCAGTCCCCGGACACCAGCGGCCAGCCCGCCCCGGCCGGCTCCGAGTGCATGTTTGCCTTTACGCAGCCGGACCAGGGCGGCAGCCCCGTCAAAGTGGTGATCAACCCGGAAGTGGCACAATCCCACGGCGTGAAACCGGGTGACCAGATCAGGTACCTGAACCTTTCCAACGCCCCGGGCGCCGCGGCGTCGCAAGGCTCCCCGGCCTTCATTTTCGTTGACTTCGTCCGGACCCTGCCCATCGTGTTCCTGGCGCTCCTCTACGCCCTGGTGGTCATCGCGGTGGCGCGCTGGCGTGGACTCCGGGCACTGCTGGGGCTGGTGGGCGCGTATTTCGTGCTTGCCGGCTTTATGCTGCCCGGGCTGGTGGAGGGCAAGCCTCCGCTGCTGCTGGCCCTGGTGGGATCAACGGTGATCATGATCGGGGTCCTGTATTTTGCCCACGGCTTCTCCGCCAGGACATCAACGGCGCTGCTGGGGACCATGTTCGGCCTGGGCATCACGGCGCTGCTCGCGGCCTGGGCCACCGACGCCGCCAACCTGGCCGGCGTGGGCAGCCACGATGCAACCACCCTGATCAATACCTCGGCCAACATCTCCATTTCCGGGGTAATCCTCTGCGGCCTCATCATCTCCGGGCTCGGTGTCCTGAACGATGTCACCATCACGCAATCGTCCGCCGTCTGGGAACTCTACGAGTTGGCTCCAGGCACCAGCGCCCGCAAGCTCTTCACCTCCGCCATGCGGATCGGCCGGGACCACATTGCTTCCACGGTCTACACCATCGCGTTCGCCTACGCCGGCGCAGCCCTGCCCATCCTGATCATTGTGATGCTGTATGACCGGCCGCTGGGGGACACCCTGACCAGCGCCGAGCTGTCCGAGGAAGTCATCCGCACGCTCGTCGGCTCCATCGGCCTGGTCCTCGCCATCCCTGTGACCACCCTGATCGCCGTGCTGGTGGTCAAGGCCACCGGCGTCCGGACGGCGGGTCAGCCCGCCGTCGGCGTCCCGGACGAAGACCGCCCCCGCCCCGGAGGCACCTCGGGCGCCGCCGCCATCAACGCGGACGACGTCGGCGATACCGGTGCGCTGGCAGCGGCCGCCTTCGAGAGGCGGTCACGGCAGTCCACGGAGGATTCCGCCGATCCCGCCATCACCCGGAGGGGACGCCGGGCAGACCGCGGCTGAACCGCAGCTGGCCGAAGCCAGGGACCCAAGAACCGTGTGGCCCGCCGATTTGCCCGCCTTTGCGACAATGGACAGGTGACTGTTACCGCAACGCCTCCCGCCCCCAAGCTGGAACTCCCGCCCCTGAAGCTGGGCCCCATCACGGTGGACACCCCCGTGATCCTGGCTCCTATGGCGGGCATCACCAACTCCGCTTTTCGTCGTTTGTGCCGTGAATACGGCGGCGGCCTGTACGTGGCGGAGATGGTCACCTCGCGCGCCCTCGTGGAACGCACCCCCGAATCGCTGCGCATCATCTCGCACGGCGACGACGAAAAAGTCCGCTCCGTCCAGCTGTACGGCGTTGACCCGGTGACCGTGGGCGCCGCCGTCCGGATGCTGGTGGAGGAAGACCGTGCCGACCATATCGACCTGAACTTCGGCTGCCCCGTCCCCAAGGTGACCCGGCGCGGCGGCGGGTCCGCCCTGCCCTGGAAGACCGATCTCTTCACCTCGATCGTCCAGACCGCGGTCAAGGAAGCGTCCAAGGGCAATGTCCCGCTGACCATCAAGATGCGCAAAGGCATCGACGATGACCACCTGACGTACCTCGACGCCGGCCGGATCGCCCGCGATGCCGGGGTGGCCGCCGTCGCGCTTCACGGCCGCACCGCGGCGCAGTTCTACTCCGGCCAGGCCGACTGGTCTGCGATCGCCCGCCTGCGCGAAGCCTTGCCGGACATCCCCGTCCTGGGTAACGGCGACATCTGGTCCGCTGAAGATGCCGTCCGCATGGTCCGGGAAACCGGCGTGGACGGCGTGGTGGTGGGCCGCGGCTGCCAGGGACGCCCGTGGCTGTTCGGCGACCTCATGGCGGCCTTCGAAGGAAGCGACGTCCGCCACAAACCGGACCTGCACAAGGTGGCCGAGAGCGTCTACCGGCACGCTGAGCTGATGGTGGAAACCTTCGGTGATGAGGGCAAGGCCCTGCGGGAGATCCGCAAGCACATGGCCTGGTACTTCAAAGGGTATGTGGTGGGCAGCGAATTACGGACCAAACTGGCCATGGTGACCAGCCTGGAGGTGCTGCGGGGGACCCTGGACCAGCTGGACCTGGACTCGCCGTACCCCGGGGTGGATGCCGAAGGCCCCCGCGGCAGGGCAGGATCGCCCAAGAAGCCGGCGCTGCCCAAGGACTGGCTGGAATCCCGTGCGCTGAACGCCGCGCAGTCCCAGGACATCTCCGCCGCGGAACTGGATGTTTCCGGTGGCTGAGACGCGCACCACGGCACAGGCCCTGCCCGGCTACGAGGCCCACGATTCCGCCCGCTGGGTGGAGGAACCACCCAAAAACAACTACCGCTCCGATTTTGAGCGGGACCGCGCCCGCGTGTTGCACTCCTCGGCACTGCGCCGGCTCGGCGCGAAAACGCAGGTGGTGGCCCCGGATACGGATGACTTCGTCCGCACCCGCCTGACCCACAGCCTCGAAGTTGCCCAGGTGGGCCGGGAACTGGGCCGCGCCCTGGGCTGTGACCCGGATGTGGTGGACACCGCCTGCCTGAGCCATGACCTGGGACACCCGCCCTTCGGCCACAACGGCGAGTCCGCCCTGAACGAGGTGGCACATGCCATCGGCGGTTTCGAAGGCAACGCCCAGACCCTCCGGCTCCTCACCCGGCTGGAGCCCAAGGTACTTGCCGCCGACGGACGCCCGGCCGGCCTGAACCTCACGAGGGCCAGCCTGGACGCGGCGGCGAAATACCCCTGGTCCGCGCTGAACGCGCCGGTGATCCACGGGCAGCGCACCAGTAAATTCGGCGCCTACGAGGACGATCTGCCCATCTTCAACTGGATCAGGGAGGGTTCGCCGGAGCGCCGCTCGTGTCTGGAGGCGCAGGTCATGGACCTGGCCGACGACATTTCCTATTCCGTGCACGATGTCGAGGACGCGATCGTGGCCGGGCACTTCCAGCTGCGCTGGATGGATAACCCGGACCACCGGGCCCGTGTGGTGGGCTACGCCAAGCAGTGGTACCTCCCGCACAACGACCCCGCCGCGATCGACGCCGCCCTGGCCCGTTTGGAAGCCACCGACGTGTGGGTCCGCGAGGCCGACGGCAGCCGCAAATCCATGGCGGCCCTGAAGAACATGACCAGCCAGCTGATCGGCCGGTTCTGCCAGAGCGCCCTGGAGAGCACCCGCGCCGTCTACGGCCCGGAAAACCTCACCCGGTACAGCGCCGAGCTGATGGTCCCGGACGAGACGGTCATGGAGATCGCGGTGATGAAGGGCCTGGCCACCACGTTTGTGATGACCACTGAGCACCGCCAGCCCATCTACGAGCGCCAGCGCGAGGTGCTGCACGCGCTGGTCACGGCCCTGAGCGCCACGGGGGACCGTCATCTGGAGCCGATGTTCGCGGCTGACTGGCGGGACGCGCCCGACGACGGCGCACGCCTCAGGGTGGTCATCGACCAGGTGGCGTCGCTGACAGACGGGTCGGCGCTGGCAATGTACGAGCGACTCGTGGGGAGCCTGCCGTCGCTGTGGTGACGGACGCCATACGGCGGCCTTCACTGTTATGCCCCGGGACTAGGATGGCTCTGTGGCTGGCCTGATCAAACGTGAAGACATAGACGAAGTACGCCAGCGCACGGACATCAAGGAAGTGGTTGACGGCTACGTCACCCTCAAGGGTGCCGGGCTGGGAACCTACAAGGGCCTGTGCCCCTTCCACGACGAACGGTCGCCGTCGTTCACCGTGCGCCCCCAGGTGGGCAGGTACCACTGCTTCGGGTGCGGCGAAGACGGCGACGTCATCGCCTTTGTGCAGAAACAGGACCACACCTCATTTCATGAGGCTGTGGAGAAGCTGGCTGCCCGCATCGGCTACGAGCTGCGCTATGAAGATGGCGGCACCGGCCCCAACCGCGAGGAAGTAGGCAAGCGCCAGCGCCTCCTGGACGCCCATAAAATCGCCGATGAATTCTTCCGCGCCCAGCTGCTGACGCCCGGCGCCGCCGAAGGCCGGAACTTCCTGTTCGGCCGCGGCTTTGACCGCGCCGCCTCGGAGCAGTTCGGCGTCGGCTACGCGCCGCAGGGCTGGGACGCGCTGCTGAAGCACCTGCGCGGACGTGGCTTCACGGACCAGGAGCTGAAACTGACGGGGATGTTCTCCGCCGGGGGACCCGGTAACCAGCAGAGAATCTATGACCGTTTCCGGGGCCGCCTGATCTGGCCCATCCGCGACATCGCCGGCGACACCATCGGCTTCGGCGCCCGCAAGCTATATGAGGACGACCAAGGCCCCAAATACCTCAACACCCCCGAGACCACGCTCTACAAGAAGTCCCAGGTGCTTTACGGGATCGACCTCGCCAAGCGCAGTATCGCCAAGGACCGCCAACTCGTGGTGGTGGAGGGATACACGGACGTGATGGCCTGCCACCTGGCGGGAATCCCGACGGCGGTGGCCACCTGCGGGACGGCGTTCGGCACCGAGCACATTAAGATCGCCCGGCGCCTGCTCTCCGACGACGGCAGCGGGGGAGAGGTCATCTTCACCTTTGACGGTGACGCCGCCGGTCAGAAGGCGGCACTGCGCGCCTTCGAGGAAGACCAGCGCTTCACTGCCCAGACCTATGTGGCTGTGGAGCCCACCGGGGCCGACCCCTGCGACCTTCGCCAAAGCAGGGGCGACGCCGCCGTGCGGGACCTGATCGCCACGCGCCGGCCGCTGTTCGAGTTTGCCATCAAGGCCACGCTTAGGCGCCACAACCTGGACACCGTGGAGGGCCGGGTGGCCGCGCTGCGGGAATCGGCTCCGGTGGTGGCCCAGATCCGCGACGCAGCCATCAGGCCCGAGTATGCCCGGGAACTGGCCGGCTGGCTGGGCATCTCGGTTGAAGATGTCAGCCGGGCCGTTGGCGTCGCCATGAAGCGTGCCGCCGCAGGCGGGCCGGCTGCACCTGGGACGCCCTCAGGAGCCGGTACGGCGGCTCAGCTGGGGTCCGCCCAGCCGGGGTCCGGGCAGGCGGGCGGGCCCGGCGTGGCTGCCGGCCCGACGTCGGGTGCTGTCCCTTCCTACCAGCGGCCCGACCCCCGGGACCCTGTGGCCTCCATGGAGCGGCAGGCACTGGAAGTGGCGCTGCAGGAGCCCGCCCTCCTGGGCGGCGGCATCTGGGAGCGCTTTTCCGGGGCCCGGTTCATCACGCCCGCCTTCCTGGCCGTGCACGATGCGATGCGTGCCTCCGGCCCCGAGCTGATCGGCGACCCCGCGCGCTGGGTGAGCCAGGTGATGGAGGAAGTCCCGGAACCCCTGCGGCCGCTGGTGTCCGAACTGTCCGTGGTGCCGCTGCCCGCGAGCACCGTCGAGGGAGTCCAGAAGTACGGCAAAGGCATTCTCACGGCGCTGTTTGAACTCCAGATTACGCGCGTGAAGGCGGACAAGATGAGCCAGCTTCAGCGCCTTGACCCAGGCTCCGAACACGAACGGATCCAGCAGCTGCAGCGTGAACTGATGATGCTCGAAATGGAGCGCCGGGCACTGCGCTCGGACGCCTAGAACGCGCCGACTTCACTCCGATTTCGTTTCCCCGCTGGGTGTTTGCTAGGCTGGTACCCGCTTCATTCCTCCTTAGCTCAATTGGCAGAGCATTCGACTGTTAATCGAAGGGTTGCTGGTTCAAGTCCAGCAGGAGGAGCGCACAATCCCCGTTCCGGGTCTCCGGAACGGGGATTTTTTTATACCCGGGGAGGGTATTTGAGACTGTGCTGCCGCCGATTTCCCATTCCCGGGAAACCTTTGCTAAGGTCATACCTGCTTCATTCCTCCTTAGCTCAATTGGCAGAGCATTCGACTGTTAATCGAAGGGTTGCTGGTTCAAGTCCAGCAGGAGGAGCAAACAAACAAAAGATCCCCGTCCTCTCTGTGAGGGCGGGGATCTTTTGCACTCAGACAAAGTCCATTTCCACTTGTAGGAAGCACTCAGCCTCGGCAATGGCCGCGCGGAAGGCGTCCTGTTCGGTGGGGAACTTGCGGGGTTCCCGCGGATGCCACTCATGGGGTGCTGAGTGCACCCGGACGAAGCCGGAGGCCGGCGGCGCGTAGAAGATGCCGAACCGCTGCACCGGCCATTCAGGCGACGTCTCCGGGGCCACCAGCAGGGCAGCGTTGAAGGCGGCGTTGAACCACTGCGCGATGGGCCGCCGCCGGTCTTCCGTGAAGAGTCCGGCAGCGTAGAGGGCCGCAGACTGCTGGCCGGTTTGGGCGCACAACCGGTCCCACCACATGGGCAAAATGCCTGAGTCGCAACGTTGCCATGTGGCCGGGGGCGGCGAGGAGAACTGCCAGCTGGGCACAGATTTATTTTATCGTGGGAAAGCTCCAGGGCGGGAGGGGGAGGGCCCCTCCCTGTGGCCCGGGATTTGGCGCCGGGTCTTAGTGCCTGCAGCTAGGGGCGGTTCCAGGGCCCCGGATTAACCCGGTACAGCAGGGCAGCACCCGCCAGCGCACCGAGGATGATGCCGATGGCACCGTTGCCGAACACGCGCCCAAGGAAGTAACCGGCGACGCCGCCAAGCACCGCCCCGAGGAACAGTCCCCGGGGGTTGCGGTGCGGCTTGCGTTGCATGCGTTTCATCAGTGACCGAAGGGGTTCAATGGATCGAGGGCACGGTGCGGGGCCTGACGACCAGCCATAGCCCCGCTATCGCCACCAGTATGCATGCGGCCTGCACGGCGCCCATGGGGGTGGAGCTGGTGATGCCCAGCCACCCCACCACCGGTGACACCAGGCCGGCCATCAGGAAGGTCGCGGCACCCAGGAGGGATGCCGCTGTCCCGGCCTGGGCGCCGTGGCTGCTCAAAGCCAGCACCTGGACGCAGGGGAACGTGAAGCCTGCGCCCATGATGTAGAACCAGAGCGGGACCATCACGCCCCAAAGACCCAGGCCGGCCTGGTCAAAGACCACAATCAGCAGGGCCATGAGGAACATCCAGGCAGTGGAACAGGCAAGGATCCACTGGGGCGGGACAACGCGGATGAGCCTGGAGCTGATCTGGACGCCGGCCACAATGCCCAGGGAATTGATCCCGAACAACAGGCCGTATTCCTGCGGCGAGAACCCGAAGATGTCCTGGAACAGGAACGGTGACGCGGACAGGTACGTGAAGAGGCCTGCGAAGTTCATGCCGCCCACCACCAGCAGGCCCACGAAGATCCGGTCTGTGAACAGAACCTTGTAGCGCTGGCCGGCGGTCATGCCGGTCAGGCCGCGCTTCTCCGGTGGCAACGTTTCGCGGACCAGGACGAGGGCCGCGATGATCACCAGGGTGCCGTAGCCGGCCAGGAACACGAAGATTCCCGGCCACGGCATTACCAGGAGCAGCTGCGAGCCGATCACTGGGGCAAGGATAGGCGCCAGCCCGTTCACCAGGGCCATACGCGAGAACATCCGGACCATGGCATAGCCGGAGAACAAGTCCCGCACCATTGCCATGGCCACCACACCGCCGCCGGCAGCGCCCACGCCCATAAGGACACGGAAGAGGCCCAGTGTGGAGATGTCTGTGGACAGGGCTGCTCCCACGGAGGAGGCGATGTGCAGGGCCGTCGCCAGGATCAGCGGGAGCCGGCGGCCGAACTTGTCGCTGAACGGGCCCACCACCAGCTGGCCGAGGGCAAAGCCCACGGTGGTGCCGGCCAGGGTCAGCTGGACCTGGGCCTCGGTGACCCCGAGGCTCGCTTCCAGGGCCGGGAACGCAGGCAGGTACAGGTCGATCGTGAACGGGCCCAATGCGGTGAGCGCACCGAGGAGGAGGATGTACAGCAGTTTCCGGCGGCGAGTCAGCGCATCGCCCGGATTCGAGTGAATGGTCACGGAGATCAATCCTAGGCCCGGAAGTACCAACTTTCCCGGGTTGCGGGCGCGCCGTGCGGCCAACCCGGAACTTTGCCCGGACCCTGAATGATAGTTTTGAGGGCGGGACCGTGCTGCCGCGGGCTCCCGCAACACACGAATGCCGAATCGACCAGGCAGCAGACTACGCAACAAGTTAGGCGGGAACCGATGAGCGGACGTCACACCGGGCGCACCAGCCAGGGATTGCGGATCACCGCGCTGCCCAGGACGCTGAAACTGCTATTTCGCCTGGCCCCCCGCCAACTCAACGACGAAATCGCCTTTGCCAAGATCGAGCTTAAGCGCAAGGGCGTCCAGGTAGGCGTCGCCGCCGCTTTCTTCGCCGTCGCGCTTATTTTTGTGGCATTCCTGGTGGTTGGCCTGATCGTGGCCGCCATTATGGGCCTGGCCACCATCATGCCGTCGTGGCTGGCCGCACTGCTGGTTTGCGCCCTGTTCCTGGTCATCGCCCTCATCGGTGCCCTGATCGGCCTCCGTAAATTCAAGCAGGCCATGCCCCTGCTGCCTGCAGAGACCATCCGCGGGATCAAACACGATCTCGGCATCGCCAAGGAAGGCTCTGACTTTAACGTCGCGCTGCTCGATCCGGCAAGCCCGGAGGCCAAGGCCGCCAAGGCTGCTAAGGACGAAGCTGCCGTGAAGGCCAAGGCCGAGAAGGAAGCCAAGGCCGCGGCGCACAAGCAGGAATTCCCGCATGCGTCCGAGCCCGAGCTTCACCGCCGCCTGGACCAGCGCCGTCGCCACCTGGCCCAGGTCCGCGACGAACTGGATACCGAACTCGACCTCAAGCCGCAGGCCATGTTCCTGCTGGGCGCTGCCAAGGAAAAACTGGAGGAAGGCAAGGCCGCCGTTGAGCACGGCGCGGCCGCGGCCGGCCAGAAGTTCGCTGCCTTCTCCGGCTCCCCGGACGGCGCGGGTGCGCGCTGGAAGCCGCTTGCCGCCCTTGCGGCCTCCGCAACGATCTTTGTGGTGCTCCTGCGCAGGCTGCTGCGGAACCCCTAACAACACACACATCACACTGGGCGCTATGGAAGGGGGGACGGATTGAGGTTCATCGGCGCTGGCGCGCGGCCCGGCCGCCCCCAGATTGATCATGACCGCGTCTTCACAATTCCCAATGCCCTGACGGTGCTGCGCTTTATGGGCGTGCCGCTTTTTGTCTGGCTGGTCCTGGCCCAGAAGGAGTACGGGACCGCCGTTGTGGTTCTGGTGGTTATGGCGGGAACCGATTGGATCGACGGCTATGTGGCCCGCCGCTTCGACCAGGCGTCCAAGCTGGGACGGGTCATGGACCCGCTGGCTGACCGGCTTGCCCTGATCGCGGTGGCGGTCACCTTGGTGATTGCCGGCGTCGTCCATTGGCTGTACCTGGCCGCACTCCTGGTGCCCGACGCCGTGCTCCTGGTACTGACCCTCACCTACTTCGGCGGCCATCCGGACCTGCCGGTGAGCCGCGTGGGCAAGGTCCGCACCGGACTCCTGCTTCTGGGCACTCCACTGCTGGTCCTGTCGCGTTTGGACACCCCCTTTGCCGGGCCGCTGTACATTGCGGCCTGGATCGTGCTGGGACTTGGGCTCGCCGGCCACTGGATTGCCGCGTACAACTATTTCTGGGCCATTCTGCGGAAGGGCCGTCAGCAGTCCCATCACAACGGCGGCACCGCCTGATGGTGTGGGTGGCGGTTCTGCTAGCGGTGCTTGGTGCGTTCTGCCTTGCCTTCGGAGCGCAGAAGCAGGGGAGTGCAGTCAAAGCCGATACCGGCGGGCTGGCACTGAGTTCAAACGGCTTCCTCCGTCTGCTGCGCAATCCGCGGTGGGTGCTGGGACTTCTCCTGCTGTGCGTCGGGATGGGAATGAACGCGGTGGCATTGGTCTCCGCGCCGCTGACGGTAGTGCAGCCGATCGGTGCCATTGCCCTGGTCATTACCACCGTAGTGAACGCCCGGGACCAGGACATCACCATCAACCGGGCCACCATGGTGTCCATTGCCGGCTGTGTTACCGGCTCCGCACTTTTTGTTCTCCTCGCCGTCAACGTGACCCAGGAAAACCACCACGTGAGCCAGGAGGACGAACTCACCATTGTGCTGCTGCTGGCACTGGCCGTCGGCGTTTTCGGCACCCTGGCAGCCATGTTCCGGAACCGGATGAGCGCGTTTGTCTACATCCTCGGCGCCGGCGTTCTCTTCGGCTTCGTCGCGGTGCTGACACGCATCATCGGCAAGCACCTGCTGGATCCCAACGGGCTGGCACTGCTCAATGTCCAGTGGTATTCGGTGGTAGCCATCGTGGCGGCCGGCGGCCTGGGTTCCTGGTTTGTGCAGAGCGCCTACTCGGGCGGCCCGCCGGACCTGGTCATCGCCGGGCTGACGGTCATCGACCCGATCGTGGGCATCGCCATCGGCATCGTGATCCTGGGTGAGCTGCGCCCGGACGTCCACGCCGTGATGGCGATTGCCATGGCCACGGCTGCTTCGCTTGCTATCGTGGGGGTGATCGCCCTTTCCAGGCACCATCCCGAGGTCACCAAGCGCAGGAAAGAAGCGCGGAAGGCGGCGGGCAGGGCGTCCCACTAGCCTGTTTTCCCGACTAGACCATGTTTATGACCAGCCGATTTTCACTAAGAGGCCCCGCGCTACCGCGCTGGCGGCCCACCGGTGAAGCCAGCGACAGCTGCCCGCACCGTGACCTTCAGGAGCTCTCCACGTGACAACGCCCTCTGACCAGCGACCCTTGACGGTACTGATTGCCGCGGATACCTATCCGCCCCACATCAACGGGGCCGCCCAGTTCAGCTACCGGCTCGCGAAGGGTATGACAGCCCGAGGCCACAATGTGCATGTGCTGGCCTGCCGCGCGGACAACGGCGCGAGCTTCACCGAGTTCCGCTCCGAGGCGACCGTGCACCGGCTCCGCTCGCACGGGGTCTTCACCCACGAATACTTCCGCATCTGCTTCCCCTGGGAAATCAAGAAGGAAATCGGCCTCCTTTTCGATCGGATCAAGCCCGATGTAGTGCACATCCAGAGCCACTACATGATCGGCGAGCACGTCCTCTACGAAGCGGCGAAGCGGGGCATCAGAATTGTGGCCACCAACCACTTCATGCCGGAAAACCTCAACCCGTTCCTGCCGTTCCCGCAGTGGTTCAAGGACATCATCGGCAAGATCTCCTGGAAGGACATGGGCAAGGTCATGGGCCAGGCTGACGTGGTCACCACGCCCACACCCCTGGCTGCCAAGGCCATGCACCAGCACGCTTTCCTGCATAAGGTACTGCCCCTCTCCAACGGCATCGACTCCGCAGCCTACGAGCTGCAGCCAGGCGAAGTTATCGAACCGCACGCCCATCCAACAGTGGTCTTCGCGGGGCGCCTGGCCGAGGAAAAGCACGTGGACGTGCTGATCAATGCCGTGTCCAAGACGCCCGCGGAGCTCAACGTCCACCTTCAGATCGTGGGTGGCGGCGAAGTCCGCGCGGCTCTTGAAGCGCAGGCAGAACGGCTCGGACTGGGGGAACGGGTTAAATTCCTGGGACTGGCCAGCGATGAAGACCTCCGAGAGGCCTACATCAAGGCGGATCTGTTCTGCATGCCGGGGACCGCCGAGCTTCAGTCCCTGGTGACCCTTGAGGCCATGTCTGCCTCCACGCCCGTCCTGCTGGCGGATGCCATGGCGCTGCCGCACCTGGTGCGCGACGGCGAGAACGGTTATCTGTTCACCCCCAACGACAGCGACGACCTCGCAGCCAAGATCACCCGGATCCTGCAGCTTCCGGCCGACGAACGGGCGGCCATGGGCCAGGCCAGCCGGCGGATGGTTGAACCGCACAGCATCGAGGGAACGCTGCAGACCTTCGAGGACCTCTACCGGGGTGCAACCTACGACGACAAGGCCGTCTGACAGCGATCTGGCGGCTGCCCGCTCCAGCCTGGCCGGGGTCCGGCGTCCTGGCTGCGTGGTCTTGATGCCCGCCACTGTTTGCTAGAGTGTTTTTGCCCTGCTGAAGCTGAAGTCCTCTTCGGACCACGCTGGCAAGGGCGGGGGGCTATAGCTCAGCTGGTTAGAGCGCGGGACTCATAATCCTAAGGTCCTCGGTTCAAGTCCGAGTAGCCCTACCTGTACAAATAGGCCTGGTTCCCTTGCAAACAAAGGGAATCGGGCCTATTTCATTGACAGTCAGAAGAGGCTGATTGACAGAAATCAGCCGCTGTGCATTCCCTGCTTTTCTTAGCGATTCCTCGGATAGTGGATAGTTATTGGATAGCGGGGGCAAGGGGAGGCAGACGCCTTCCGCCGCGTCATATAGACGAATTGTCGGCCATGGGCTACGCATGCAGCGCTCAATACTTCGTTCAGCGCATGCCAGAGGCTCGAAGCGCCGCATTTTGCCTGGGGCTGTAGGGGCGAAGTCGAGTGTGACCTGAGCCTGACGCAGGAGTCTTGGCCCTTAGCCCGCCTAAATGGCCCCTGACGGCTCAGGAGGCCCTAGGCGGGTAGTTGGAGCCTTATTGATTCTAAGGCCGTTAGAACGGCGCACAGCGCATCCGAAAGATGCGGTGCATGCGGTGTCACTGGTCATCGAGCTTCATGAGACTGTCTCTACATGAACAGCGTCACATTCAGCGGGTACATGGACGCGGCAAGAATGGTCCTCAGGCTGCCCGTGATCATTTTCAACTCCGGGGCTCGGCCCCGAGTTGTGACGGCGCTCGCATGCTTGACGCAGCCGTTCTAAGCGCCTGTGAAACAGCGAGGCTCCAGCTAACGAGCTAGCGGAGTAGTGGAGCGTTCTGTCGTTCCGTCACTTACGCCGATTCAAGACGGTTCAGTTCTTTGATCTCCTTGGCGATCACGGCTGCAGCGGCCTTGCACGCGTCGTCGAGGTCTTTAATTGCCATATCCACGCTGACAGCAGGCGGTGGCGCACTGTGTTCCTGGACAGCGTGGAGCACGCGCGCTGAGGCTAGTACGGACAATCCAGCCGATACCGAAACTAGTTCAGCGACAACCATGCCGATCCTGCCATCGTGGTTATTGGTCATTCGCTTGGCGAGCTCTGTCATCTTTTGTGTGGAGGCGTGTATCTCCACACCGTTGGGGAGGTCGGGTTGGCCGGCTCGGATGCCGTTCATCAGCAGTTTCACCTGCGCTGCAAAGTCCTCGAGCATAAGCCGGAGCTGGTCTCGCAGTTCCCGCTGTCGGGCTCTTAGCGGAGCGCGCTTCGCCTGTCTCAAGTTGTATAGGGAGACGACCAGTGCGGCTGTGGCAACGATGCCTTCCCAAGTGATTAAGCTATCCATGCCTTTCATCATTCCAGACTGTTGGTCGGGTCCCCTGTCTTCAGCTCCAAACGCGAGCTAGTCGGCAACCCGCCGCTGCTTTAGCCAGTCCTCCAGATCGGTTTCACGGTAGCGGATCATCCCGCCTGGCAGCCTGTAGTAGGTCGGACCGTCGCTGGCGTTGCGGATAAGCCATCTCGTGCTGACTCCTAGGCGCTCCGCTACCTCCTGCCTTGTCAGCAAGGTCATTAGCTGCTCACCTTCCGCTGCTTTAGCCAGGCAGTTAGATCAGCCTCGCCGTACCGAATGGTTCCGCCAGGCAGTTTGTAGTAATCCGGTCCCTGTTCCGCGTTGCGAATGAGCCACTGCTTACTGACTCCTAGCCTGTCTGCGACTTCCTGGCGGCTTAGCATAGCGTTATCGGCCATCAGCGCAGCGCTCCACTCGCATGCAGGACGGCGGCGACCCTGCGGCACTGCTGGGCAGAGAGCTCTGGGAGCTCGTCAACCGCGCGGTCTACCATGGCCTGCAGCTCATCGGTGGTTACCTTCGCCATAGCCGGCTACTTCCGCAGTGCTTCATAGATGATGCGACTCTGCTCTTCAGTCAGAGGCGGCGGCTTCGCCAGCCACGCCTCTGCATCGGCGCGTAATTCCTCTTCGGCCATCACGCGGGCATCCTCATGGGGCGCAATCTGCGGCACTCTAGCCGCATTGAGAACGGCGGCAACCTTGCGGCACTGCTCCGGTGAAGGGTCAGGCATTGCATCTACGATGCGCTGAGCCATGGCATGTAGCTCTTCGTTGGTGATCTTCGGCATGGCGGCCTACTTCCTTAGTATCTGGGCAATCAGCCGACACTGCTGTTCGGTCAGCTTGGGGAGCTGGGCAACTTTTGCTTGTGCATAGGCCCGCAGTTCTTCTTTAGTCATCGGCTCGCGTTCCATCGCTCCGGCTGAGGCCTCAGAATGTCAGCTATCTCCTGGCAATGCTCAGCGGTGAGCTGAGTAGCCATCAGGGCCACCGATCTCTCTGCGTGGGCTCGTATCGCCTTCTCCAGTGCTGCCGCTTTACGGCGTGCGCTTAGCTCGCGGTATTCGTTCGTCAGCCACTCGGACGGCTGCTCGTCGCGCCTCTTCAGCCGGCGGAGTGCCGTCCGGTCAGCGGCCCAATTCAATTCATCGTCCCGGCTCCACGGTGTTTTCGCGTGGGCGGGCAACTCTTCTGTGGTCACTTGGCTTAGGCCGTTGCCAAGAGGGGCTGACCGGCGGCGCGTGGCGCGTTGTCCCGCTGCCATGCCGCGATAACTCGCATGACGTCCTTCGCGGTTCCCTCAAAGTTAGCTCGAGCGCCGTGCGGGCCGTACTCAATGGAAACCACGCCAGTGGTTTCCCCATCTTCCGTCTCATCCTGTACTGCGTAGATGCTGCTCAAGGAGATGTAGTGGCCGCCGAAATCTACAAGATCAAACATGGCTTTGTGTCCTTTCTGGACCTCTAGGCCGGCGCGGTGGGGCAACTCTCACTGCCCCACCTGCCGCCTAATAACAACCGGTCAAGCCGGCGATTCGTTGGATACCGCATATTCGTTAGTTCCTATTCAGTTGGTATTCAGTTATTCAGCTAGCGTCTACCTGCTGCGCCGTGCTGATAAATCAACTATTACATAAATAGCGCTACTAGCGCAACCTGCGACCGAAAGTTCTTTCCAGGTCATCCTGCATAGTTGCGCTAGTAGCGCGTAAAGTAGGGGTTTATGGAAGCAAAAAAGATTTCCGAGCTAATCGAGAGGACCGGCGTCACTCGACAAATAGTGGCCGAGTCGCTGGGGGTCTCCGTGGCCATGCTTCGCAAGTATGAGCACGGCTATGCGCCGATGCCCGATGCTCGTCTAGTCATGCTAGAAAAGCTGGCCGGCGGAGCTGGGGCGTCATCAAGAGCGCAGAGTGCCAGCAAGCCAGCTACAGCCGCGCTCGCGGAGATTCCATTCACCGCACTTGTCGAAGAGCTTGCGAGGCGCACGCGAACTGGACAGGTGAAAGAGGCGGACTCGACTAGTCAGGGTGCAAGGCGTCCATTGCGGGCCGTGGCTTTCACTGACGTGGCAGACGATTAGACGCAAGCCACACACAACCGCATACCGATTGATCAAGAGGCCAGGTAGCTACGCACCTGGCCTCTTGTCATGCAGGTGGTCAGGCGCAGGGCTGTAGCTGGCTGCCTAGTGGCATGAGCAGGTGCAGTGAGCCGCCGGCATTAGGAAGTCATAGTCGGGCTCACAGTCCTCATAGGAGGACTGCTCAATGGGTGCCAGTAACTCATCCAACATCTTGCCCACTGCATCAACGTCTATCTTCACCATGCCCCGCACACTAAGCCGCAGGGCTGACAGTGAGGGCTTTGCAGCGCTGCCAAGGCATAGGGGGTGGGGGGTGCCCCCCGATCTTGCACGGCCCTCTCCCCGGGCGTAACAGCGCGTGAGGTAGCTCTCGGGTTGTCAGGTCCATGAACCCGTCAGAGTAACTCGGTTGCTATAGAAAAGGGGAGGCCCGAAGGCCTCCCCGTGTCGCTAATTTCTACTGGTTCCAGACCATGGGCAGCTTGTGAGTGATCGCGTACTCAATCTCGGACATCGAGCGCGGCGTTTCGTTAGGCCGGTGCCACATACCCTCGGGCGCTGCCTTGCGGGCCGCCGTGTTGGCCGTGTGCTGCGCTTGGTCAACTTCCAGCAGATGGCTCGGGCGGACACAGCGCCTGCGCTTGGGGTCGTTGTCCCAGTTCATGCAGTCATGGTCCAGCTGAATGTCTGGCGTCAGCGTCTTGCCCGTCAGTTGCTCGTACAGCCAGCGGTGTGCGCGGACTTCGCCGCGCCCCTGTCCCAGGTTGAACCGCGCGTAGCCGTCGAAGGTCAGGATGCCGGTGTAAATCCAGCAGCCCACTTCATCGTCTGCCGTCAGATGCCGCGCGAACTTGTCTAGCTTCGGTTCATTACGCGGGCCGTGATCGCCTGGGGCGACGGGTGCGCCAATCCTGCGGAAATTGGAGTAGTGCCGTCCGCAGTAGGCAACGGCTGGTGACTTCTTCAGCACCGTGCATCCATCGACTTCGCATTCACCGCGTGGAGTCGCCGGCTTGCGTGCCCTGGGCTTCGACTCCGTTGAGCCCGTCGTGATCTTGCGGTTGTAGTGCAGGCGGCAGAGTCCCTTGGCGTGGTGCATGCGCTCGCAGTCCGCTACGCTGCAGCGCTTGCCATAGCCCAGCGGGGCAAGCTCTGTCTGCCTAGCCCGCCGCTGCTTCTCGTAATGGGTGGAGCACCACGTGTGGTAGACGCCGATGCGCTTACGCTCGCATCCGTCGACGGTGCAGACAGTGGAGAGCCATTCGGCTTGTGTGGTCATGTGGGGCAATCCCTTGGTAGTCGTGGCAGGGTAATGCGCGCGCCCGAAAAGGGCTGTGCTGTAGGGGTAATGCGGAGGGTCGAACGTGGGCACGCATGCCGAGTCGGGCACGTCAGACTGAGCAACAGGGCTTACGGCTGGCGGCGGCCGACGCCTGCCCGGTCAGGGGGCAATAATGTCGCCTCTGCACAGGGCGACGCACGGAAGGCCGACGCCAGGAGGGCCGCGCCCGCCGCCGTATCGCGAAGTGCGAATGCGAGCAGATTGCTATGTAACCCCTCTGGTTTCCTAGTTCTTCTCCTCTGAAGCTGAACCGGCGGAGCCGTGTTCAGCAGCTAGCTGTCTATCTAGAAGGACATCTGGCTAAAGGGTGGTTACGGCGAAGCGCTTCGGGCCTAGTGGGAAAGCCCCCCACGGACAAGGCGAACGACTAATACAGAAAGCCCCTGGCAGCCTCCGAGAAAGCTGCCACGGGCACAACTCAGTTAGTGAAGAAGGCCGGTCTCTCGGGCACCTACAAGGCGTGATCGTATTTGCCGATGGGAACATCCGAGACGTGACTTCCCACGCAAGCCTTGATGCCTTCAACCAGCCACGCTGGGGCTTTGATCGGGATGCATAGGTCGCGTTCTTCGATGGTCGATCCGTTGCCAACCTCGGCCGCTTCAAGGGAGGATGCGGCCACCCACCCCGCAATTGCTAAGCGCCGGGCTTCCTCAAGTTGATCGCGTGTCATGATGTCTCCAATGGGTTGGGGGTCGGTGGTTCGATTGACGGCACCGGTCTTATCGGCCCTTGATTCGGCGCTCTGCGCCTACCTCCAGAGCAGCGAAGTATGCTTCCGCGCTGGGACGTGACTTGCCCAGTGCGGCGCCCATTATGGCGCTCGGTGGATGGAGGAACATGAGAAGCTGATCTCTGCTGCTGAACTCACCAACCGCGCACGCAAAGGGAGAATATTGCGCGGTTACTCGACCTGTACTAATTGGGGGCCCATTGAAGCAAGCGCCGGCACTAGACCAGCACCTAGTGGGAGTCTTTTTTCGAGAAATCAAGTTCCAGAGCGCGCTTGTGGAGCTCGCGATTCATGACATGAACGAGTGCCTACAGAATCCAGAGACGAATGTCGGCATGGTCCGGTTTTGGTACGCGAGCACGGCAGCGCTGGGCGCCATGGCTAACATCGGTAATATTCTTTGGCCCGCCCAGGCGAGGAAGATGTCAAAACAAAGAGCGGCCCTGCTTCGCGAGATACTGGGGGTCGGAGAGACCAGTCTGCTGGCTTTGCATGATGTTCGAAACGGCCTTGTTCATTTCGATGAACGCCTGGATTCATGGCACCGAACCTCGGCGCGGGGCATAATCGTGGATCGTTACATAGGATCTGCAGAAGACTTCGGAGGCGTCGGGTCCGGAGATATAGCCCGCAGGTTTGACCCGGCAACCAAAAGGGCGTCAGTGTTTGGTGCGCACATGGACCTCCAAGCGGCGGCGGACGAGGTCTTCGAGCTGGCGCGGATCATTGACCGTCACCAGCAATGGCCAGGCGTGTTCAAGGTGGTCACATCCCTAGACCTAAAGTAAGAGGCCATGGCATACCGTGATGACCTATCGGAAGATCAGCACCCAATCTTCGACGCGTGCATAGCTAGGGCCGGGAGAGCTCATGCGCTGGCAACGACACGCCTGAATTCGATGACCCCCAAGGAGATAGCCGAAGCGGCCTGGCGCCCTGGGGGTCCATCGAAAGAAAATCTGGAGCAGCTTGCGATAAGGCGATTAGGTCGCGCTTCCGCTGCGACGGAGCGCTAGCCTACTTCGCGACCCACCCGGTGCTTCCTGTCCCCGACTCTTTGACGTAGGACGAGGTCCCAGCGCCGCCGTCCGTGCGGGCGCACCGTGAACCGACTACGGCCGCAACCTGCCCCTCAGGGGTGCCTGCGCATACCCATCGGGTGCCGTAACCGGTGTTGCCGCCCGTCTTGTAGGCTTGGCCGTTCACGTTCAGCTTGGTTCCGGATGACGCGTCGTTGATGACGTTGTTTATGGTCAGGTCGGAGATGCCGGCGCCTGCGTTGATGCCAACGCCTGAGCGGAGGAACACCCCATCGACAATTACACGTTGGTTGGTGCCGCCAATGTTGATGCCAGTGTTTCCGGCCCAGCCGCTGAGTACGCCACCACCGATGAAGCTGTTGCGGCACCGGACGAGGTTGATGTTCCTGACGGTGTTGTTGGTGTACCGCCCGCCAAGAATCTGCACTTCAGCATCACCTGTGGACGTGTCAAACGATGCGCCGCTGAGGGTGTTGTACGTCGCCACGCACCCGGTCAGGGTCACGTCCATGATGTCCGTGGAGTTGACGATGGTCCCGTGAGTGATCCCCGAGCCGGCGTTGTAGTTCGCTGACACGTCAGAGAGTTTCCAGGTGCCAACGCACAGGCTAATGCCGTGGCCCTTGGCGTTCAGAACAGACACGCCCCGAATGGAACCTGTCACGCTGGGAACGCCAACGCTCGCCTTGATGTCAATGCCAGGTGCGGGGGTTGCTGCAGAGCCGACGCCATCGATCAGATCGCCATCAAGCTGAACATCCAACCCACCGAACACGCCGATGCCCGCGAAGGGCAGGTCATTCACGGTGACACCTGTCAGGCAGACACTGCGCAGGGTGTTTTGCAGGGTGCGGTTATTGCGGGGGACGTTCATGAGCATCTGGTAGTAGATCCCGAACCCGTCAGTGTCTTCCACGTAGTTGTGGGCCACCAGGTTGTCACGCATGCCGAGTGCTTCGGAGCTTGTGGAGTAGAACATGATGCCGTAGCCGTTGGTCCGGGTGGTCCTCACGGTTTGGGTCGAGGGGTTCGTGCCAGTGTTGATGTAGAGGAAGCCGTCGCCGGGGGTGGTGTAGTAATTGAGAGCCGGTGCGGTCGTGGCGGCGTCTGCGTTTTTCCTGAACTCCACATCGTTGACGTAGACCGCGTTACTGGTCACATCCGTGCGGTCCAACGCCCGGTAAACAGTGCCAGACACCAGCGACCAGCCGGTAACCGTAACAAGCGGAGAGCGGCGGATGCCGCGCACGTCGCACTTCTCGACGGTGGAGCGTGAGCAGTTGTATAGGCCTACGCCAGTGCCGTAGCCGCTGTTCCGGATCGTCGCTCCGCTGATCTTCACGTCGTAGGTGTGCGCGTTGCCTGACAGTAGTTGGATAGCGAACGATTCGTTCGGGTCTGAGCTGGCGTAGTAACCGCCCCGGACAAGGGTGCCGTTGCAGGTGCCGTTACCCATCCGCAGGCCCTCGCCGTAGGTGGAGGTCGCAGTAACGTCGATAAGGACACAGCCCGCAGCATTCAGAGTTAGCGCTCCACTGCTTGCTGTGGCCGGGCCGGTGCGGATGAACTTCACGTTCTCCAGGCGAACCCCGGCAGCCGACACGATAGCAACCCTGTCCACGGACGACGTGAGCGTGCCGTTGCGGAGCGTCACGGCCTTGCTGACGCTCCACGTCTGACCAACCTTGAATGTCCGTCCGCCAAGGTCGATCACGTCACCCGCAACTGCCGCCGTCATGGTGGCAGCCAGCGCCGCGTAATCGTTCGCTACCCCGTCGCCCACCGCCAAAAGCTCCACCGGGGAGGTGTAGACCTTGCGACCATAAGTGGAAGTAAGTGCCACCGCAGCTGCGCTGCCTGGCGTGGAGATTTCCTCCGCAACGTGACCGGCGATGGCCGCCTCGGTGACGATGCGTCGGTTAGTGGGTTGTGTCATATGTTGCTCCTAAGAGTTGAAGTAGGGTTCGCCATCTGTGTCGGCGAGAAGCGGGACGGCACTTGACCCCGGATCGAGAAACGGAGTTCCGTCTTCGTCCAGTGAGATGTCGGTAATGCCCTCCTTGGCGAGGACTGGGAAGTCCGATCCGTCGGTCAGGATTACGGACAGTACGTCTGGGTATGGATGGTCGGCCATTGGGTTGCTCACTTTCGGGCGCTGACGTCGAGGAACGTCGGCGGGGCTGCTGAGGGTGGGGTGTAGCAGGGGGTGCAGCGCGGCGCCCGAAAGCGCCGCGCTGGTTGTTGCCGGGGTTGGGGTTAGACGAGCTCGAAGACGGCGGCCATGTCCTTCTGCCTGAGGGTTGCCTCGCGGGCAATGTCCTGCGCGTACAGGTAGTTGACGCCGGGTGCTGCGTCAACGTGGCTGTGGTAGTGAATGCCACCGGGTGAGCTTTCGCCGCCAGCGCCGCCGCGCGTCCCACCGTTGGCATACAGTTCGTATCCGAACTTGCCGGCAACCTCATCGAGGATTGCGGTGGAGCGTGACCGCTTGGAGGCGGCTAGCGGTATGTACGCTTCACCGCCCGTCTCGGGCTCCGCCCAGACGCGGTACGTTGCGCTCGGCTTGGCAATCTGTGCAACGTGGTTCTCAATCCCACCGTTCGCGTAGAACTTCGGCTGAAAACGCCGGTCCCAGTTGAGGCCGTCATGCATGGAGCCGTCAGCAGAGCCGCCCAGCACCTTGCCCAGGACGTTGATACCTGCGCTGAACACCTTGCCGTCAATGCTGAACAGCTTCTCCACGATGCTTGTCACGTTGGCGAGCGCGTTGCCAGTTGCGTTGACCTGGGCGGTCCATATCTTGCGGCCGAGTTCTTCGCCAGCGGCCTTGGTCGTATTCACAACGTCATTGAATCCGCCGTTGTCAGCGTCGAGTGCTGGCTTGAATGTCGTACCCTCCAGCCCGGCACCAGTGCCCTTAGCCTGCGCAATGACGCCGTCAAACGGACCCTTGTCAGCGTCAAGCTTGGGTGTCGGCTTGAGATTGCTGAACGTGCCAATCTCGAAGGTGGCACCCTTCAGCTTGTCGCTCGCCTTGGATGCATCGACGTCGAGCCCGATGGGCTTGACCTCTGCCTGTGCCAGCCCGTTGGCAATGCTCAGATCCTTTAGTGCCTGGTCCCGTGTTTCAGGATTCAGCAGCATGTCAATCTTCGCCGGGTCCAGCTGGAGCGACGCGAGAATCGCGTCAATCTCTTCCTGTGGAACCTTGCCAATCTTCAGTTCCTCGGCAATGAGTTCGCGGGTCTTCTTCATCTCCGCGTGCAGTGTCTCCGCAGCTTTCTGCGGGTCTTTCTGCGCCAATGCCAGGGCAATGGCCGACGTGCGGCCATCTTCAGCTACGCGCTTCAACTCCGTGCGCAGGTCAGAGCCTGTCTTCGTAACGGTGTCCATCTGCCCCGTGGTCTCGTTGAACAGGTCAGGCAGGGCCGCGCCGTCCTTGGTGGCCGCGTCGAAGATTTCCTTCAGGCTGCCACGCAGGTCACGCGCCGAGTCATTGGCCCGCTGTGCAGCGTCAGCTGCAGCACCATCTGCACCGTTCATGATGCGAATGATGTCGTTGATGCTCTTCAGCTTCTGCTCGGCGGTGGACGCCTTGTCTACCAGCGTGTCGATGGCCGCGACAAGGCCGGCTGACGTGTTCACCGGAACGCCGAACTGCTTGGCGATCAAGCCGTTTTCCGTGCGGATCGCAGCCAGTGCAGCGGCCTGTTCCTGCAGCCCCTTGGCTACGTTCGCCCCGGGGGAGAACTGCAGGATGTCGGTCAGCCCACCGAGAATGTTGCCGAATACGCCCGTCGAACCCAACGTCTTCAGGGTGTCGGTAATCTTCTCGAACGGGTTACGCGCACCATACGCATTGTCGAGCGCCGTATTTACGGCCTTGATCGAATCCGGCACGCCTTCGGCGGCCTTCTGCAGTTCCGAAAGGCTGATGCCGATCTTCTTTGCAGAATCAACGGTGGAGTCAGATTCCATCCAGAGGAACGAATCCTTGGCCCGCAACTGAGCGGCGATGACGTTCTGCGTCGCCGCGTTGATGCCGTTCTGGCCGTCCATTGCCGTGCGCAAGTCGTCAAGCTTTGACTTCTGCTTGGCAGCGGCTTCGCCCATGAGGGCGACTGCAGCAGCAGCGCCGGCCAAGGCCAGACCCCAGGGACCGCCAGCCAGAGCCAGCAGCCCGCCGCCTACGCACTTGCCAACGGCGGCCGCCTTGTCCCCGATGGAATCAAGCTGTTTGACCATTGGCCGCGCATCGAACCGGCGCACGGTTCCGTCCGCGTAGTAGACCATGTCGCCGATGCGCTTGCTGCCAATCTCGGCAGCACTGGCAGCGCCAGTGAACGCGCCTGCAATCTTGCCCAGTGAGCCCTGAACCGTAGTCAGAAAGCCGCCCAACTGGCCGCGCATTGCCAGGAAGCCCAGGAAGGCACCCGTTGCAATCTGCACCGGCTGAGGTAGGTCACCAAACAAGCCCAGCGTGGCGCTGAGCAGGTCAACAACCATCGTGAGGGGGCCGGAGGCCGCCGTAACGAGAGCATTAACCAAGCCAGTCAGTGGCCCAGCCACCTTCTCAAGGTTGCCGGCGAGTTTGGCCACGCTCTTATCCAAGAAGCCGACAACGGTATTGATTACCGGAGCAACACCCTTGAAGATTTCGCCAGCTACGCGGCTCATGTTGCCGACGATGCGCCCGAGACCTTCAAAGCTGGGGCCAAGGTTACCCAAAGCGTCTTGCATGTCGCGGATACCCTCGAGCGTGCCTGCCTGGAACTGCAGCTGCCCGATGGTCTTGGCCAGACCCGAGAGAAGGCCGCCGCCCAGCTTGCCCAGACCCGTCAGCAGCTGGCTCACGTAGCCAGCCGACGCGCCAATCGTCTCGCCAAGGTCTTTGACACCGACGTTCAACTCAGACGCGCCCTTACGGGCTCCAGCAAAGATGGTGGCCATGCGCGAGCGGAAGGGCTCGGCAAGCATCACGTCTGCAATCGAGCGCATGTTGTCACGGAACTCGGGGAGTCCGCCGCCGCCAGCGTCATTGACCGCCCTGGTAATCCCCTTGAACATGTCAATGACTGAGCCACCTACGGAACCCATGTCCTTGAGCGACTGGACGCCGTCTTCGATCCAGACGTTGATCTTGCCGGCCTTGTCGGCCTCAACAATCCAGTCACGGAAACCTTGGCTGATGTCGGCCAGGAAGCCACCGAAGCGGGGCAGGTAGTCGGAGCCGCGCAGCCCCAGCACGTTCAGTGCGTCGGCGAAGGGCTTGCTTGCTGCGGTTGCCTGCTGGAAGAAACCCTCCAGATTGGCGAACATCTTGCCCATGGTCCCGTTGCGGGCAATCTCATCAAAGCTGTCAAGAATGCCAGCATTGAAGCGGCCAACGTCGTCAGCCGCCCGCGTAAGGCCGTTGCGGAGAACTGGAATGGCTGTGGCCGCGAACCGCTGTATGGAGTCGCCCATGCCCTCCCAGAAGGCCGCTTGCACGGGTCGCTGGATAGAGGTCCACGTGCCCTGCAGCGCCCTGGCTGCTGCGCGCGCCTGTGGCGGCAGAGCCGCCAGCGCTTCGGCGTCTCCGTCCATGGCTGCCTTGAAGTCTTTGAATGCTGCGACGTTGATGATGACGCCTGCCGCAACCGCCGCCAGCGCAGTGGGCAGCGCGGCCAATAGCCCGACAGATTGCACGACACCTTCACCAACAGTGAATGCGGCAGTGCCAACGTATGCCAGCGTGTTAGCGACGGCGGCAATGGCAGTTGCCCAGCCAGCAGACTTGAGGCTGAACTTGTCGAAGTTGGTGATCAGTGACTCAAGGCGCTGGCCTACGGTGGTCAGTACGCCCAGGCCAGCGAGCGACTTAATCAGACCCTCGGCAACTGCCAGACTCTTCTGGTTCACGTTGACAAAGAAGTTCACCTGACGGTCACGGGTCGCATACTTCAGCTGAGCAGCGGCAATCTGGAGGCCAGCTAGAAAGGTGTTGAGCTTGACTTCCTGGCCGTTCTCGCCCTGCAGGAACTTGTCTATGTCGAGCTTGGCCCGCTCAAGTCCTTCGCTGGTCGACACGTCGACCTTCAGGCCAGCTGAGGCGGCGGCATTCAACGCCGAGTTGAGCTGAGCCCCTGCCTTCCGCAGATACTCGCGGTCCATCACGACTTTGACGTCGCCCATCTTGAAGTCCTTCAGGACTTTGTTGATGTCAGCAGACGCTCTGCGCAGTGCGTCGGGGTCAACGCCTACCTTCAGGCCGATTGACTCGTCGGCTTCACGCTTGACCTGAGCAACTATCCGCTTTGCTTTTTCCCTGACGCCAGTAGCGTCGAGGTCCAGGTTTACGACTACGTCGTACTCCTGGCCAGCCAATTCCTTGAGCACCTGACGCTTTGTGCTCTCTTTGAATCCGCTGGCATCGGGCCGCACCTTGACTGCGACGGCCCCTATCAGTTTGAGATCAGCCATTGGCTGTCACCCCTAAATGGTGGTGGGTTATAGCGCGGAAAAATCCACGCGGGTGGTGTTCCTGGCTTGCATGTCGCGCAGGTCCGCCTTGTACTTGGCGTCCCGCTCCTCCTGTGCGAGCTCCTTGGCGATACGGGCGGCGCGGGACGGTGCCAGTAGTTCGTCTGTGATCGCCGCAGCGGCGGTCTGGCCTACAGCTTCAAGCCGTGGCGTGACGTTGATGAAGTCCACGAGCTGCACGTGATTGATAGCGACAGTGGGGTACATCGTGGCGCCGGAAACCTGAATGCCATCGACCCTGAAGCCGGCCTCGTTCAAAGCCTTTGCCTCTGCGAGTGCAGCCCCGTTCGCCTCGTTGCCCTCTGTCAACTTCGCGCCCAGAGTGCGGAGGATTCCCGCTACCTCGTTGCTTGCGGCGGCCACAAGGGCATCCACGGCGGTAGTGGACAGGATGGAGCGGTCAGCCTTCAGCGTCTCGGCACGCAGGCGGAAGCTGGCCTGAGTATTGGCGGCTGTGGCGCTGGCAAGATTCGCCTTCAGCGCGGCCACGCGTGAGGCGCGGAGGTCAAGCTCAGACCGCAGTACGGCAACGTCATGGGCCACGGCCACGGCTTCGCCGGCCGCGTCCTTCGCAAGGACGATGGAGAGCTCAGCGGAGGTGTCAGCATGGGCAGCGGTAGCCACGTCGAGCTTGTGCGCAACGGCTTCAAGATCAGCAGCGGTAGCGGTAGCAGCGGCCTTGGCGGCGGTAAGTGCGGAGGAAGTCAAGACGAATCCTTAAATAGAAGATGCCGACGGCGGCAGCCGTTCGGCGGTGGGTATTGCGAGGGAAAAGGAAGAAGCCGTGAGCGCCAGCTCAACGGCTTCATTACTGCTATCAATGGCCAGCTACGTAGAGAGGCCTACGGGCTCCGCCCACGGCCTCTCACTAGTAGGTATTGGTTTGTTAGATGCAACCTCTGAAGGGTGTTGCTACAACCTCTGATAGGTGTTTGGACCATCGAGCAATAAATACCCTTCAGAGGTTGTAGTGTTTTTCTAGCCACGTAGCCACGCTGGTTCCTGCGGGAAGGCAGGCAGGGGTGGCACCGGAGCAGGTGAAGCATTTGTTTCAGGTGGCTTCTTGATCGGCGGCGGAACCGTGGGCAGTGGCATTGGCTCGTCGACCTTGGGCGGTTGCGGCTCTGGCTTTGGTGGCGGCTGTTCATCCACTGCCCTGGCGGGCGTACGCGTTCCCTTCGGGACGCGGAGCCAATAGAGATTGTTGCGATTGAACCGCTTGCGCTCGTTCTTGGCCACTGTCACAAACCCCGCCGCTGCCAGCTCTGCGAGGGCACGAGTAACCGTCAGCACGCTCTGCGAAGTGGCGGCTGCCAATTGCTCTTGCGTGGGGTAGCAGTAGCCTGTCTTACCGTCCGCATGGACAGACAGACAGAAGCCAGTGATCTTGGCTTTAGTGGTTAGCTCACTCGCAGAAAGAGCCCTGCCGAAGGCGAAGGGCTCATAGGTATTCATGGGTGGCTACCGCATGCAGATCAATCTCAATCCGCAGGTTGTCATGGTCGGAATATCGGTCGTGGCCGTAGTCGTTGGCGGCTAACCCGCACTCCACTACTTGCTGGCCAGCCACTTGGCGTCGGCCGCGAGGTCTGCAGCGCGTCTTGCGGCAGCGCGGCGCGCGTTCTTCGCCTCTAAGTGAGCTCGCGTCTCGTAGGTGGGTGCCGAGCGATCAGCTACCGGGATCACCAGTGGGAAGCCCTGGTCAGGTCCGGTACGGATACGCTCGCCCATGAGTCCGAGGCGGACAAGGGTTGTCAGGTGCACGCCCGCCGCGTGATCGGCGAGACTCACTTCCCGGCGTAGCTGGGACCACATGCCACGTGCCATCGTGCCGCCGTCCTCAAGCTGGTTCGCGAGCCAATGGGCTACGCGGTGGTCATCCTGCGAGAGGCCGGGAGTTGCCCGCACGGCGGCGAGCCAGTGGGCTTTGAAGTGGTTGGCTACGGATTCGGTCATGAGGAAATCCCTTCGTAGAGGTGCTGCCAGGTTTTGCCATTGAGGATGAGGCTGACAGTCGTCTTGGAAACGTGATGGCACCTGGCCAGATCGGCCATGCGAGTGGCACCGGGAACGTAGCTGGCACGAATGGTCAGCACGTCTTCATCGGTCAGTTTGTGCCGGGGATGCTGCTCCCCTCGAAGTCGGGACATGGAGTGGGCCTTTCATGTGGCCTGATATGGCCTGATATGGCCTGATGTGAACTGATGCAGGGAACGAGCAAGGCATCGACCGGGGTGGTGGTCGATGCCTTGCTTGGAGAGGCGTTCTGAAATGCGGCCTGGGGGACTCGGCGTTTCAAAAACTTCTTCTCAATAGAGGAGAGGGTGTAAATATCCCGCGTTCGTCCAATCGCGTCAGAAAATCTCAGATACTGAGACGGTGACGCTGTGCCGGAACGCAGAAAGGCCCGCCATCAAGGCAGGCATTTCTAAACGTGGTCTCAGATTGTAAAGGGGCTATCTTTTCGGATTTAGATAGGTGGACATCTGAACTATTTTGTCCCTCACCCTCATAAGGGTGTCGTATCGCCTGAAACCGGACGTCAGCGGGAAAGCTCCCACATAGTGAGACGAATTAGGGCTGTTAGCAGCATTTGCCCGGTGGGAATGCTGGCGCGTGTAGATTTCAGCGCATGACTCTCAACGTGAAGCGCGGTGCCGTCGCTGTGCTGATTGCCACCTGCTGTCTGGTTGGATGCGGCGCGCCGAAGGCAGCGCCGCCCGTCCTGAAGGTATCCAGCATCAGCGCATCGGAAGGCCGCACAATGGCCAAGCAATATTGCGACGATCTGGCTTCAATGAGCGACAAAAGCGCGATGACTCGAATGGCTGTCCGTGCCAGCGCCGCCGACCTCTCCAAGGCTGACCAGGATGCCATTTTGGAGTACGTTTACGTTACGCTTTGCCCCGAACAGTTCTAGTCCGCTGGAACATTTGCCGGCATCTTCTAGTGAATCGCCATTTGACTAGATAGTTCGTGGACCTCCGGAAAAATGCTGCAAGCCTGTTCGCGGACGGGCGGTGACGTTTGTTCGCATCGAAGGTAGTCCTGCTAAGTTCCAATAACTACCTGCTCTGGCGCCAATGGCGCCGACTGTTATTTGGGGGACAACTTGAGAAAGAATCTTGCCGTTTTCGCGGTCACGGCACTAGCTCTAGCGGGGTGCAGCACTCCCGGCGAGGGCAGTGCCTCACCGACTGTCACAATGACAATTACACAGCCGGCTGTCACCGTAACGGCCACTCCGCCAGCCCCCACTCCGGGCACGGCCCCTGCCGTTATGGGCGAAGCGCAAACCGCAAAGAATGGCTCCGCTGTCACCGTTTTTGAGCATCGGAAAAATGTTGAGCCTCAGGACCCCAACCAGGAAGCAATCGACGTGCAGGTATGCACGTCGGCAACACCGCCTTCGGCGATGGCCGAAGCGCCGGTTGTCAGCAATCAGCCGTGGGCTCTTCTCGATGCCGAGAACCGGAGATATACGTCGGCATCAACCACTTGGCGACACGAGGGCGCGCAGCCGGCGTACCCGTTTCAAGAAAAGCTCGCCTGGGGTGACTGTGTGAGAGGGTGGGTCATTATTCAGGGCCAGACCGGAACCGCGATGACCAAGATTCGGTATACCGGGTCAAATTCGATACTCGAGTGGAAGCTCTCCTAGGGTCACGCCTACGAGGATTGAGAATTCTCTGATTCAAAAGCGAAATAGCGCCAAGATCGTCGCCCAGCCGCATTGATAGCGGGGGTCACTGCCGCTGGATGCCTGCTAAAGGACGGTAATCAAGCTTTTAAGGCCATAAAAGGCTCCAGGCTGAGGCTGGGAGCTTCCCGCGACCAGAGGCTCTTAAAACGGCTTGCTGGCGCTTTGTTTGCTCCCATCAGGGCACTGAGAGCCGAAAAGCATGTGCTGAGGAGTAATTTCGCCAAATGCGGGGTCGGAGACCCCTTTTGCTACTCGCAAAGGCGACAAATCAGTCGAAAGCATCCCGTTTTCAACTTTTGCTCGTTTTTACGTGGTTGGGACACTCTAAAGGCTCTTCACAATGGGCATCCCGTGTGTAGTCTGACCTAGACATTGCAAAGTAGGGGGAGAAATGCGCTTTAGCCGCTCAGCGGGACTGTTCGTTACTGGAGCTTGGCTGACCATTGGGGGCTCGGCGGTTGGCTTTGTGGGTATTGCCAGTATGGGGTCTTCCTCATCTTCGCTCTACTCCTCAGGGCCAAGCGGGTTCAGCGTATTGTTGGCACTCGTCTCGGCAGCTGCGGCTATTGCTGGGTGTGTCCTGATATCGGTTGCCGTGTATAGGGCGCTATCCAAGATCGACGCACTGGTGATTCCGTTGCCCCAGCCCCAGGCTGTTCAGTGGCAGGGACACTATCCGCCGCAACCACAGGCCCCCTCAGGGCGCTAACAAGCCCTCACACCTCGTGCGTATTGGTCCTGCCTTTTGGTTCTGATAGGTTTCGCCTACTGAATCAACTTGGGAGATCACGTGAGGCGTAGCCTGACGGTCGCTTTGGCAGCGGCCTTCCTGTTGTCCGGCTGTAGCGTCCAGCAGGGCACGAACAGCACATATGCCACCACGCCCTCAACGGCTCCCGCGATGTCGGGGTTTGTTGCCGCACCAACTTTCAAAGCTGAAGCTCCTTCCCGTATTGCAGTGACTCCGCCGGCAAAGAAGACCAGCTTCAGCATCCTGGACGACCTCATGTTCGAAACCATAAGTGCCAAATATGGAGCTGTTGGCGTGCCCTTGGACAGAGGCGCTTACGACCGTCTGAGCGACGATGTCTGCACGGACATGAGGAAGGGCGGCGACGGGTATTTCACCATTGGGGACGTAAGTCGCCTGTCGGAGTCCGGCAAGGAAAATCTCGCCAGGTCCACGTGGCTGGTCTTCGCTCAGTCGTGTTACCCGGATGCCTACGTTCACAGTGATGCGGACATGGAAGCCATGGTTGACTTCCTGGTGGAGCTCGCCCCCGAGTACCAGAGTCGCCTAACGGCCGCGGGCCTTGCCTCTCCCAGCTCGGGGGCCAGCGCGCTTTACGGTGGATCGGACCCTGGCTCCAGCTACTCAGGCAGCGGATCATCCGGTTCCGGTTCCGGCGGCTACACGGGCGGGTCCTCCGGTTCCGGATATTCCACCATGTGCAACGACGGCACCGTGTCCCAGTCTGGGGGCAAACGTGGCGCCTGTTCTTGGCATGGCGGCGTTTCTAAGTAGACCGTCCTGATAGCTGCCGGCGAGACACCTGACGAACCGTTGGCATAGCCGAGGGCATGGCACGATATCTCTCATGACTAATGACGAGCGCAAGACGAAACAAACGGAAGACTCAGCGATCTTGGAGCAGTGGGACAAAGAGGCTCCCGCAAGGAATAGCGGCGACTTTGAGCCGCCCGTGCTCGCTGAGAAGTTTACTGCTAAGAAGGCTGCGCAGCAGCGGCAGGCTCAGGCGGCGAAAGAAGAAGAGGCCTAGCGGGGTTTGCTGTCCCCGTAGTCTCGAGTGTGTATATGGCCAGGGGCACAGCCCCGTGGCCTCGACGGTCTCGATCAGGGAGCAGCCCTCCCGTCGAAGGACCGCTATCCCGACGGATAGAGTTGCGTGGCAAGCCCGTAGGACGACGTAGGGGGATTCTTGTTTGACGGCATAGTGGGATTCTTTAGCCATTTCGAAGAGCAGGACTGGGTGACGTTTTCAATAGCCTCGTTCGCGGCCTTGATTTCAGTTTTCCAAGCAGTCCGAGGGCATCTAAATCATCACCAAGCTCTTCTGAAGGACCAGGCGCGCTTCGAACTGTCGTGGTTCAGCTCAGATCTCGTGGGCGGCAGTAACTGGGGCATCCTGATTCTTCACAACGCGGGCACCGCTGGCGCTTATGACCTCAGTGTGATGCTGAGCGGCGATCCTGGCCGGCTGTTGGGTTTCAGGGAAACCGCTTCGGGGCCCGTGCAACCCGGTCAGGCGCTGCGAGCAATCCTGAACCATAACGCAAGGACGCTGGGGACCGTGCATGATCCCGTGAGTCTTAAGGACCCGCACATACATATCGAGTGGACGGACCAATTCGGCGTCCGCAGACGCCAAGTCACGCGGAATGACCACATCACGCACGATTCCACCGGAAGCCTGCAAGAAGGGTATAACTCCCTACCCGAAGGGATGACGGCGCATGCAGGCGGTCCCATTGGATCAACCACCCACTTCGATCCGCGTTGGACGCTTCGAGGGCTTGGCTGGCGGCCCCGCTCGCGCCGTAATCCGTCGTCCGCCTGGCTCTCTTTTCGTAGACGCTCCTAAGAGGACCGGCGACCGCACGGGGCAGGGAGTACTTATCTGGGGGGATGACGGCCGACGAGAACGAATGACTAACCAGCGGCTTCCCAAAGGCGCGCTCAGTACACTCGCTGATTCCCGGTCACCTTCCGGGTACGAAAAAGCCCGCCATAAGCGGGCTGAGGACGTACTGCAAGGGATTTTAAGAGGTAAGGCCGTCGCGGTCAGAGAACTATCCGCGACGGCCTTACCGCAGGCTCAACTGAGATTAGGAGGCCGACTGCTCTGGGCTCTTCACGTAGAAAAACCGGCTCCCTCCGGGCACTTCTTGAGAATCGACGGTTAAACGCCAAAAGTAGAAGTTATCGGGAACCAAGGGCAGTCCAGTCGCCAGGTTTACGACGGAACGCACCCCTACTGGAAGCACTCCGGGGGGAACGCCTTGTCGACGCTGAATCTCGGGAGAATTTGGTTCAATTCCTGCCGTCTGCTCATGGAATAATTGAACGCGTGACTTGCCTTCCGGTCCTTCGAGCTCAACAGGCAGGCCGGCTTGGTCGACTAACTCCAGCCCAAACTGAAACACCTGTCCGTCAAACTCCGGCTTAAAATCTAAAATGGCAAGAACGGAGAAGGGGGAACTCATGCCGTCGGGGCTGCTCCCGAGCGCCGTTATGCCACCGCCAATGATATTCAGCTTTCCTGCACCATCTATACCTACATAATCTGCCAAGATGATATCCGCGGAAATGACTTGATCTAAGGCGCTCAAACCGGGACGCCCGTCAACGTGAAGTCAGCATTTCCCATATGGCGTAGCGGTGGGGCGGAATACGTCGGGGCTAGGGAAGTTACCGAAGTGTACGCGGACGCCACGTAATCTTTGAACGTCGGCCACGCGAGTACAGTGCCGTGCAGTTTCACTTCCCGGAATTGAGATTCCCAGTCAATTTCGAGGTAGATGCGTCGATCCTCGACTGCTGCGACTACAGCATCAAAGAATGCCCCCTCAGCAGAATCGTCGACACGAACCTTGTCCCCGACCCGCACAGTGCCCTTGACTCTCCGAGTCGACGCCACAACAAGCCCGTCGTGGGCAATTGAGTTCGTGTCCACTGGGATAGTAATCATTTCCCTCGCTCCTCCTTGGGTACGGGGTTTGGTTGAGGCTCGCTGAAGCACTCGACAAACGCCCTGACCTGTGATTCTGTCACAGGTTCCTGAAAATAAACATGATGATGATTGGGGGCCTCACCACTCGCCACCTCCGACACCACGGAGAATCCGAGAGCTCTCAGCCTTCCGAGAGTTGTCCACTGTATTTGTCCGTTTTTCAGCCAACCCGCCCGACAGACTCGCACCTGCCAGTCTTCATTCGTTTCGTCAGGTTCTCGGTCACTGCAACATACAGAAACAACGGCCTTGTTGCTGGAGTAGATATTATCCAAGATGTGTTCCAGCAGTTTGGCAGCATCTCGATTGATTCCTCCCCGCGCTACGAGGGCCTCCCTAGATTCTGCCTGCACCGGTCGATCATACGTCAACGCACGTAAGCCCCAACCGTTAGGGGATTCAAGTCTGGGAATGAGCGCGGCGCCACACGGCTGTGGCCCAGTGCGCTGGCGTGGCCGAAGTTGAAGCCCCGAAGCCAAGGATATTTGCGGCGGAGGATAAGGGCGGGCTCGTCGAATGAGGCAAAGGGGCTTACGGCTTGCGCCGACGCCCTGACGTGTAGCGATTCAATGGAGTCAGATATTCGCCCGGCAACTATCGGCAAGCCGGACCCCTAAAGGGCCGGAGCCTGCCGCCTGTTGCTTGGCGACATGTGAAGTAGTTGGAGGGGTGGTTCTGCAACTTCCCTAGTTCGTCCCCTCTGGAGCTGAACCGGCGGAGCCGTGTTCAGCAGCTAGCCCTTATATAGAAGGACATTTGCTAGAAGGGTGGATGATTGCTTCCCCACGGCGCATTCTTGCCGTCGAGGGAGGCGTCAGAGTCCCACCATGCGACCTCGCTTTCCGTCCAGAAGTGCCCTTGCAGCGGCGGGGCAACTGCCCAGCCCTGAGGGAACGCAGCGCCCGAACCCGGCACAGTCGCTAGGTGCACGCTCGAGTTGTTGAACCGGGCCTTACTGGCCAGCAGGGCGGCAGCCCTGCCTTGCTGCCAGTGCCGCGTGACCGTCTTGACGGTCTGCCCCGTATCGACGGCCACTGTATCGCGGTCCACTGTGGTGAAGCCGTCGGGGTTCACTGTCTCCAGCAGCGCCGCCATCGTGCGCTTCTCGGAATCCAGCAGGGGAGCAGCGGCTATCGCTGACAGGTAGGTGTCCTTGCGGAAGTATGGCAATTCCCGCCGCGCCGCTGCCTGACGTACGCCCTCCAGAGCTGCAGCCGGCGCCGTCTCTGCTTGTACAGAGCGTTCCCTGACCGGGCCGGTCATGCGGCCACCCGCTGCTGTTTCGCCCAGTTCCTGACGTCGGCCACGTGATAGCGGATCATTCCGCCGAAGCGGAAGCGGGGCGGGCCTGATTCCTTGCCGGTTTGGGCAAGCCACTTCTCAGATACGCCAAGCAGGACAGCAACCTGCTTGCGGTTCAGGTACTCAGGTTCGAGCAGTTCCTCGTTCATCGGACTCCCAGTGCGCATGCAGGGCCATAGGGCCTTGCGGTGTAGCACAACGGCGGAATGCGTTGTGTCTACTGCGCGGTGGGGTGATGTCGAGCGTCAAAATAACTCCAGGTGATTAGGAAGGGAATGCACGCTTAGGCATCCTAGGGAACGCAAAGCGTGATAAGAGCATTTTATTGTGAAATGGGCTGCAAACGCGTATCGGTCTTACTAGACGCATCAAACGGCCGGAAACTGGCAATGACGGCAGGCCTTTTGGATATTCGCCCCGTAGGATAGCGTCCATGGCCGTCTACGACGCACGCGAACGATTCCCCGACAAGCCCACCGTCAAGCCGTGGGTTGCTGACTTCCGCGACACCTCCGGGGCTCGGCGGCAGCCGAGGTTCCGGACCAAGAAGGAGGCTGAAGCTCACTACCGGGAGCAGACGCTCGCCGTTTCCAGCGGCACGCATGTTGATATGTCGCGAGCTAAGGTAATGACCGTTGACCAGCTCAATAAGCAGTTCGTGACGTTCAAGCTCAGTGTCAGCGCTCGCGGCAAGCCCTGGGCGCCGGCCACGCATGCTAAGCACCGTGCGCAGTACGCAAAGTACGTGGAGCCACGCTGGGGCCACACTCCGCTGGCCAGCATTCGCTATGTGAACGTCTCTGACTGGATCAACGGCCTCGAGTCTGACGACGGCCCCGCAGGGGCCAGCACTAAGCGCCAGGTGGCCAAGATGTTTTCCCAGCTACTCGGCTATGCGGTGCGGCTGAACCTGTTGCCAGCCAATCCCGCCAAGCTCCGCGATGGTTCCATCGACTACATGCCCCGGGTGGAGAAGCGGACGGATCACGTCTACCTGTCACTGGAGCAGCTAGCCGCCTTCGCCGGAAAGGCGGGTCCGTATGAGGACATGATTCTGACGGCTGGCCTTTGTGGCTTGCGGTTCGGTGAGTTGGCAGCGCTCCGGGTCGGAAACCTCACCCTAGGCAGCAACCCGTCCATGAGCGTTGAGGCGTCCATCTCGGACGTGCCCAAGGATCTAGGCGGCCGCGTTGAGAAAGCGCCTAAGAGTGGCAAGGCGCGGGTTGTGCCGTTGCCTGCCAAGCTGGCCAAGCGTCTAGAGGTTGCGGTGGAAGGCCGCAGGCCTGACGAGCGCGTGTTTACGTCGCCGCGAGGGCTGACACTCCGCGCTGAGAACTTCCGCCGTGACGTGTTCGCTCCGCTGGTCAAGGCAGCACGCGCTGATCTAAAGGGCTTCCCGGTTCTGACTCCGCATGACCTGCGGCACACTGCCGTCAGTTTGCATATCCGCGTAGGCTCAAACGTGAAAGTGGTGCAGCGGATAGCTGGCCACGCTACGGCCGTCCTTACGCTGGATACCTACGCGGGGCTCTTTGACGATGACCTGCACGAGAGCGCGGCGAGGCTGGATGCCATCCTGTCGTTCTAGCTGATGGATAGCTGGTGGATAGTTATCCCTGCTACTTCTTAGTGCTGGCGCTGAACTATCCAAGGACTCATAATCCTAAGGTCCTCGGTTCAAGTCCGAGTAGCCCTACCGAAGCACGACACTGCAGGAACCAAACCATCGTGGAACCGCGGCCGACGAAAGATCGTCGGCCGCGGTTTCTTTCGTTTTCCTGCCATCTGCGGTATGTTACTCACCAGTAACTTACCGCTGCCGCTGAGTCCCGGCCTGTCCTGCCATGGCGGGCCCGCCGGCGCTGCTGATCTTTGTGAGGGAACCAATGTCCAAAGCCTCTGTTGACATCAACAACCTTCCGTACGCCGACGGCGATTTCTTCGCCTTCGAGCAGCTTCTCACCGCCAAGGAGCAGGACCGGCTGGCCGAGATCCGGGGTTTCCTGGCCCGCGAAGTCCGGCCGATTGCCGTGGACTGCTGGAACCGCGGCGAGTTCCCGATGGAACTCATTCCCAAGCTGGCCGAAATCGATCTGGTGAGCCCGGTCCGGCGCCAGGGCTACTCCAACCTGTTCGCCGGCCTGGTTCACGCCGAGGCCACGCGCGCCGATACCTCCATCGCCACCTTCATGGGCGTGCACGACGGACTGTTCACCGGCTCCATCGAAGCCCTTGCCTCGCAGGAACAGCAGGACGCCTGGCTCCCGGACATCTATTCGCTGAAGAAGATCGGCGCGTTCGGGCTCACCGAACCTTTGGGCGGTTCCGATGTAGCCGGCGGCACGCGCACCACAGCACGGCGCGACGGCGACACCTGGATCCTCAACGGAGCCAAGCGCTGGATCGGCAACGCCACCTTCTCGGATTGGGTGGTTATCTACGCCCGGGATCTCGCCGACAACCAGGTCAAGGGTTTCCTCGTGGATACGGCGCTGCCCGGTTTCAGCGCCACCAAGATCGAAAACAAGATCTCCCTCCGGACCGTCCAGAACGCAGACATCACCCTGGAGAACGTCGTGGTTCCGGACTTCTTCAAGCTGGCAGGCGCCAACAGCTTCCGCGACACCAACAAGGTCCTGAAGGTCACGCGGCTGTCCGTCGGCTGGCAGGCTGTTGGCCAGCAACTGGCAGCCTTCGACGTGGCCCGCCGCTACGCCGTGGAGCGCCACCAGTTCGGCCGTCCGCTGGCGTCGTTCCAGCTCGTCCAAAGCCAGCTGGTGCAGATCCTCGGGAATGCCGTCAGCTCGATGGGAATGATGGTCCGGCTTTCCCAGCTGGAGGATGCCGGCCAGGCCAAGGATGAGCAGTCCGCCCTGGCCAAGGCTTTCACCACCGCCCGGATGCGCGAGAGCGTTGCGATCGGCCGCAGCCTCCTGGGCGGCAACGGCATCGTGACGGACTTCGAGATGGCCAAGATTTTTGCAGACGCTGAAGCCATCTACTCGTACGAGGGAACCCACGAGATCAATACCCTCGTAACCGGCCGCGCCATCACCGGGATCTCGGCCATCGTCTAGAGCTGTCAGCCGTCAGCCGGTGTCCGGCCCCAGGGGCAACAGGATGGACGGGCGGAGGTCCGTGACGAATTCCAGCGGATTGATGTAGGCGTCCCCGCGCCGGACGCCCCAATGGACGCAGGCAAGGGCGCCGCAGTGCCCGGGTTGCAGCGTTCCCACGGTTTCGCCCTTCGCCACCACGGTTCCGGCCGTGAGTGGGCTTTCGACCGGCTCAAAACTGCTGCGGAGACCGCCCCCGTGATCGATGGTGATCACGGGGCGGTCCACTACCACTCCCACAAAACTGACGGTGCCGGACTCCGGCGAGGTGACCGGGACGCCGTCGTGCGTTGCCTCCAGGTCCACGCCCCGATGCCCGCTCATCCACGGCTTGTCCGGAGGGTCAAAGGCGCGCAGCACCGCGGGGCCGGGGGACAGTGGCCACTCCCAGGAAGCCCGCGGCGCCGTATCCGCTGGAGCCACCGCTGCCGGAAGCAGAAGCACGGCGGCGAGGACAAGTGATGCTTTCATAGCCCCAGCTTTACGTGCCGGATCCCTGATGGGGAGTCCCCGCTTTGGCCATGTGGAAAACGCCCGCCGAAGGTCCCCTGGTAGTCCAGAGGTTATTGGCTCCTGTAGTACACTAGGTGGAGCAGTTTGCTGTGCCCTCAACGCTTGCGTCGGCACGCCTCATTCAGGAATGCGGGGGAGCAGCAACTGACTACGCGTATCCAGCCCTCCAAATCCGAAGCCCCGGCTTTGTATGCGGAGGATTGTGTCTCTTGCGGTCAGGGCCTCGCGGTCCTGGTAAGAGTCACAATGGATGCCAGGAGCACGGCCCGCCTTGGGCCACGCTAAATAACCGTCAACTATTGGCAGGGTAAGAGCGCCTGAAAAGGCTCTCTCATGAATGACCTGCCGGAAGGAGCGCCGGCATGCCCGTCGTAACTATGCGCCAGCTGCTTGACAGCGGCGTCCACTTTGGACACCAGACCCGCCGTTGGAACCCGAAGATGAAGCGATTCATCTTCACGGAGCGCAATGGCATCTACATCATTGACCTTCAGCAGTCGCTGTCCTACATCGACCGCGCCTACGAGTTCGTCAAGGCCACCGTTGCACACGGCGGCACTGTACTCTTCGTCGGCACCAAGAAGCAGGCCCAGGAATCCATCGCTGAGCAGGCTACCCGCGTTGGACAGCCCTACGTGAACCAGCGCTGGCTCGGCGGTATGCTGACCAACTTCCAGACCGTTTCCAAGCGCATCCAGCGCATGAAGGAACTGGAAGAGATCGACTTCGACGACGTCGCCGGTTCCGCGTACACCAAGAAGGAACTGCTGCTCCTTCGCCGTGAACTCACCAAGCTGGAAACCAACCTCGGCGGTATCCGCAACCTGACCAAGGCACCGTCCGTGCTCTGGATCGTGGACACCAAGAAGGAACACCTGGCCGTTGACGAAGCCAAGAAGCTGAACATCCCGGTTGTGGCCATCCTGGACACCAACTGCGATCCTGACGAAGTCGACTTCCCGATCCCGGGCAACGACGACGCCATCCGCTCCGTCAACCTGCTGACCCGCGTTGTCGCCGACGCCGTTGCGGAGGGCCTCATCGCCCGCCACAACCGCGCTACGGGCACCACGGAAGCTCCGGAAGAGCCGCTGGCTGAGTGGGAGCGCGAACTCCTCGAAGGCAGCAAGACTGAAGAAGCTCCTGCTGCTGAGGCTGCTCCGGCTGCTGAAGAAGCTGCCGCTCCGGCAGCCGAAGAAGCGGCCCCGGTTGCCGAGGAAGCTCCGGCAGCCGCCGAGGCTCCCGCCGCCGACGCTGACAAGTAAAACAAGTAAATCCGGATTCTCCGCGCTGCCCGCAGCGCCGGAGTACCTGACAGGATGGCGGCTCACCAGGTGAGCCGCTGTCCTGTCGGTCCGTACACCACATACATTTTCTAGACAGAGGGGTTCCCATGGCGAACTACACTGCCGCCGATATCAAGGCTCTGCGCGAGCGCACCGGCGCCGGCATGATGGATGTCAAGAAGGCTCTTGACGAAGCCAACGGTGACGCCGAAAAGGCCATCGAGATCATCCGCATCAAGGGCCTCAAGGGCGCTACGAAGCGCGAAGGCCGCTCCACCGCTGAAGGCCTGGTGGCCGCCAAGGTCAGCAACGGCGTCGGCGTTATGATCGAAGTCAACTGCGAGACCGACTTCGTCGCCAAGGCTGACAAGTTCATCCAGCTGGCTGACAAGGTCCTGGCCGTGGCTGTGGAGTCCGGCGCTGCCGATCTCGACACCCTCCTGGCCATCGACGTTGACGGCAAGCCGCTGTCCGAGGTTGTTGTCGAAGAAGGCGCAATCCTCGGCGAGAAGGTTGTTGTCCGCAAGCTGTCCCGCATTGAAGGCGGCACGGTTGACGCTTACCTGCACAAGACGTCCAAGGATCTCCCGGCCCAGGTCGGCGTCCTGTTCGCTGTTGACGGTGAAGGCGAAGCAGCTGCCACCGCCGCACACGACATTGCAGTGCACATCGCAGCGATGTCCCCGAACTACCTGACCCGTGAAGACGTTCCGTCCGACCTGGTCGAGTCCGAGCGTCGCATTGCCGAAGAGACTGCCAAGGCTGAAGGCAAGCCCGAGGCTGCAATGACCAAGATTGTTGAAGGCCGCGTAACGGGCTTCTACAAGGGTGAAGTCCTGGTTGACCAGGCTTTCGCCAAGGACGCCAAGAAGTCTGTGGCGCAGGTCCTCGAAGAGGCCGGCGTCAAGGGTACGTCCTTCGCACGTTTCCGCGTCGGCTCCTAGTCGAATCCGCAAAGGGGTGGCCACTTCGGTGGCCGCCCCTTTTGCATGCACCGGCTAAACGTCCGATGAGACCTTTGGCCACCCGGCACGATAACCTTTTTCAGAGTTCACCAACGGGAAGGCACCCATGGAAGCCGTCAATTCTTCAAGCCAGCCAGAGAAAAGCAGGCGCCGCGTCCTCCTGAAGTTGTCCGGCGAGGTCTTCGGCGGCGGCAAGCTGGGCGTTGATCCCGACACCGTCCGCGATGTCGCCAAGCAGATCGCCGCGGCGGTCCCCGACGTCGAGGTCGCAATCGTCGTCGGCGGCGGTAACTTCTTCCGCGGCGCGGAACTGTCCCAGAGCGGCATGGACCGCTCGCGCGCGGACTACATGGGCATGCTCGGAACCGTCATGAACTGCCTGGCGCTGCAGGACTTCCTGGAGCAGGCCGGCGTGGAAACCCGCGTGCAGAGCGCCATCACCATGGGCCAGGTCGCCGAGGCGTACATTCCGCGCCGGGCCATCCGCCACATGGAAAAGGGCCGCGTGGTCATCTTCGGTGCCGGTGCCGGCCTGCCGTACTTCTCCACGGACACCGTGGCGGCCCAGCGGGCCCTGGAAGTCCACGCGGACGTTGTCCTGATGGCCAAGAGCGGCGTGGACGCCGTCTACACTGCGGATCCAAAGAAGGACCCCACTGCCGAGAAGCTGGACACCCTGAGCTACGACGACGCCCTGCGCCGCGACATCAGGGTCATGGACCAGACGGCGATGACCATGTGCAAGGACAACAACCTGTCCATGGTGGTTTTCGGGATGGAAGGCGAAGGGAACGTCACCCGCGCCATCCTGGGCGAAAAGCTCGGTACCCTGGTGACCCCGTAGCTGCAGCTAGGATGATCTGAGCACGGTTCCATGCCCGCGGCCGGGATCAATGGAACCAGGAACACTGAACCAAGATTGTGCAGGGAACCGGTATCCGGACTGCACTGATTTCTGAGGAGAGACCGTGATCGAAGAAACCTTGCTCGAAGCCGAAGAGAAGATGGACAAGGCAGTAGAGGTAGCCAAGGAAGACTTCGCCTCGATCCGCACCGGGCGGGCAAACCCGGGCCTGTACAACAAAGTCCTGGTGGACTACTACGGTTCGCCCACCCCGCTGCAGCAGCTCGCTTCCTTCGCTATTCCGGACGCGCGCACCATTCTCATCACGCCGTTCGATAAGACCGCGCTGCGCGACATCGAGCGGGCCCTGAGTGATTCCGAGGTGGGTGCCAACCCCTCAAACGACGGCAACGTCATCAGGATCACCATCCCGGACCTGACCCAGGAACGCCGCAAGGAATACGTCAAGATCGTCAAGACCAAGGGCGAGGACGCGAAGATCTCCATCCGCAACATCCGGCGCAAGGCCAAAGAGACGCTGGACAAGCTGGTCAAGGACGGCGAAGCCGGCGAGGACGAAGGCAGCCGCGCTGAAAAGGAACTGGATGGCCTGACCAAATCGCATGTGGACGGCATTGACGAGCTGCTCAAGCGCAAGGAAGCAGAGCTGCTCGAAGTCTGATGAGCCAGGCAGAGCAGGCCCCCACCCAAAGGGCGCGCACCAGGGGGAAACAGTTGCGGAGTAATCCGACACCCAAGGCCGGCCGGAATCTTCCGGCCGCCATCGTGGTGGGCCTGGCCATGCTGATCGGCGTGCTGGGCGGCCTCGTGTTCCTCCCGCTCGGATTCGTGGCGGTCACCACCGGGTTCGCGGTCTTCGGAGTCTGGGAGATCTTCCGCGCCCTGGAGGCTAACGGAACCAGGATGCCCATTGTCCCGGTCATGGTGGGTACCATCGGCATGCCGTTCGCCGCCTATTTCGGCGGCCTGGAAAGCCTGCTTTTCGCCATGCTCCTGAGCTGTGTGGCGGTTCTCCTCTGGCGTTCAGTGGAAAGCCCTGCCGGATCGGCGAACAGCATCTTTGCCGGTGTTTTCACGTTGGGCTGGGTGCCGTTCTTCATCAGTTTCGCAGCCTTGCCGCTACACGCCGTCGGAGTGGCCACCCCCGTGGGTCTGTGGCCTGGCGGAACCGTGCCGCCCGGGGCCTGGCAGGTGGTGGTAATGCTCCTGCTGGTGGTTTCGAACGACACGTTCGGCTACCTCGTGGGCGCGTCGCTGGGCAAACACCCCATGGCCCCGAAAATCAGCCCCAAAAAATCATGGGAGGGCTTCGCCGGGTCCATTGCCGGTGCGATGCTGATCGGAATTCTTGCCAGCATTTTCCTGCTGGACAGACCCTGGTGGGTGGGTGTGATCCTCGCTGTGGGCGTCGTTGCAGCGTCCACCGCGGGAGACCTGGCCGAGTCAATGGTCAAGCGTGAACTTGGGATCAAAGACATGAGCAGCATCCTGCCCGGACATGGGGGCGTCATGGACCGGTTGGATTCCATCGTCTTCGCCTGTCCCGTCGCATTTGTGTTGTTCGCACTGGTTGCGGGCGTCTGACTCGACCTTTACGGCCCATCTCCGCCGGAGAGCCGGCAGCGCCAATAGACTGGTGCGTAACCTGACCCAGCTGAACAGCAACAAAGGAACAACAGTGGCATTGGACTTTCAACGCAAAATTCCCGCGTCGTTTGAGCGCGTGCGGGGCAACGAATTCGGGTACAACGCCAAACAGGTGGACCAGTTCCTCCAGCGGGCCAAGGTGGCACTCGAAACGCCGAAGGCCGCCATCCACGCCGTCACCAGCGCCGATGTTCGGGGCGTCTCCTTTGATCCGGTTAAGGGCGGCTACGCTGCCGCAGTCGTTGACGCAGCCCTGGACCGGCTCGAAGACGCCTTCGCGCGCCGCGAACGCGACGAACTGATCGCTGCCAAGGGCGAGGATGCCTGGCTGCGGGAGATCGGCAGCCTCAGCGGAATCCTCCGCGGCCGCCTCCACCGGCCTGACGGCGAGCGTTTCCGGCGCCCGTCAAAAAAGAAGGCACGCAGTTACAACATCCTGGACGTGGACAACCTTTGCTACGACCTGATCGGCTACCTCGAAGAGGACAAGCCGCTCAGCGTGGACAACGTCCGCAGGGTGGTCTTCCGTCCCGCCGTCGGGAAGGACGGCTACGAAGAGACCCAGGTTGATGCCTTCCTGGACCGGGTGGTTGAACTCATGGCGGCCATCGACTGACAGGTTCCGGCACAGTCCACATACCAGGTTCTAGGGACTTTCCCGGGGTGTGGGACACACAGGCGTGAATTGGCGCCAAACTGCCATGTACGTCCTGTAGCCGTAGACGGACGAACCGGTGAAAAAAGCCAGTCCGAACACTGCCCCTACGGCGGCCGCAGCAGCGAGGCCGGTCCCGAATAACGATGTCAGCAGCCCTGCCATGATGGCGATGAGCGCCGAGTTCGCTGTGCTGATGAAGGTCATGCTGCTTCCCGCCACATGGCTCCGCGGGTTGCGGTTCCCCAGGAAGTCGTACGTCTGGACGGAACCTGCCATGTCGTCGTGCACGGAGGCCATGAAGTAACGGGCGATGCCTGGGTCAAGGTCAACGTAGGCCGCCCGCAGTCGGTTCATCGCGAGCACATACATCAGGTCCTCGTACGCAACGTTGAAAACCCGGACCTGCGTGAGGCAGCCGATGACCACGTCCACAAAGAGCACCACTCCGGCCAGGACCAGGAACATGTCCGTGAACCTGGTGGCCTGGCCCACCAGCGCAAGGCTCACCAGGCTGGCAGAAGTGAACATCAGGAACATGCTGATGCGGGTCAGTACTTCCCCTTGTGTGGTGCTACGGGATGCAAGCAGGCTCCAGTGCTCGGTGGCGAGCAACTGCGCCCGGACCGACGACGGGACCCCGCCCGCCTCGTTGGGGATGCTTCCCTCCTGCATGGACATGCCGTCATTGTCCTCCCTCCAGCCGCCGGGCGCGAGAGCCCGGACCGCACGTGCGGGCAGGATCAGCGTTCGGTGGCCAACGGCCGCTCCGGCGTGTGAAGCCGGGTCATGACCCGCGCCATGGTCCGCGGAATCCGATGTTTTGTCGCCCGGGAGACAAGCACTGTCACGGCGAAGGCGGTGGGGACCGTCCACGCCGCCGGCTGGGCCAGCCAGAACGGCGTGCCGGCGGCGCCCAGGACGGTTCCCCACACCATGGCGCCACCGCAGAGGATGCCGCCGGTCATCATGCCGGCGATGGCGCCGGCATCGGTGAGCCCGCGCCACCAGATGCCCAGCAGGAGCACCGGGCATACGGTGGAGGCGGTAAACGCGAACACCAGGCCCACGCTGCCGGCCAGCGCCAGGGAATCAGTCGTCACGGCAAATCCCAGCGGAACCACGGCGGAGACGACGGCGGCGAGCCGGAATCCCCGCACGCCGCCGCCCAGCACGTCCTGGCTGATCACGCCCGCCAGGGAGACCACCAGGCCGGAGGTGGTGGACAGGAAGGCGGCAAACGCTCCGGCCACCACCAATGCGGAGAGCAGGTCGCCGGCGGTTCCACCGATCAGCTGCCCCGGCAGCAGGAGAACCACGGCGTCCGGCTGCCCTGACCGGGCGAGTTCGGGCGCGAACATCCGCCCCATCAGCCCGTAGGCGGTGGGAAACAGGTAGAACACCGAGAGCAGCCCGAGCACGATCAGGGTGGTCCGGCGGGCCGAATGTCCGTCCGGGTTCGTGTAGAAGCGGACCAGGACGTGGGGGAGCCCCAGCGTGCCGAACAGCAGCGCCACCAGCAGCGAGATGTTCTGGTAGGGCCCGGCCGGGGCCAGCCCGGTGGGATTCACTACGGCGGGGGCCACGGCGGCTGTCCCGTCACCGGCGAGTGTAAACACGATGAACAGGACGGGCACGGCAAGGGCGGTGAGCTTCAGCCAGAACTGGAAGGCCTGCACAAAGGTAATGGAGCGCATGCCGCCGGCCACAACGGTCAGGCACACCACAACCACCACGGCCGCGGAACCCACCCAGGCCGGCAGCCCCGTGGCGATCCGGATGGTCAGGGCCGCACCATGGAGCTGCGGCACGATGTAGAGCCAGCCCACCACAACCACCACCACACTGGTCACACGGCGGACTGCGCGCGAATCCAGCCTGGCCTCGGTGAAGTCCGGGATCGTGTAGGCGCCGGACCGGCGCAGCGGTGCGGCCACGAAGAGCAACAGCATCAGGTAGCCGGCGGTGTAGCCCACCGGAAACCACAGCGCGTCGGTACCGGAAAGCAGGATCAGCCCGGCTACGCCGAGGAAACTCGCCGCGGAGAGGTACTCCCCGCCGATGGCCGAGGCGTTCCACCATGGCCTGACCGTCCGGGAGGCCACATAGAAATCTCCGGTGGTCCGGGAAATCCGCAGCCCATAGAACCCGATGGCGGCTGTTGCCAGCGAAACAATGACAAGAGCTATCACACCCACAGCGGGATTCATCAGGCCGTCACTTGTCCCCGGCCAGGTCGCGGTAGCGGGCCTCGTTCCGTGCGGCGGACCGGATGAAAAGCCAGGCGCTGAGGCCGATGACGGGATAGATGCCGGCACCCAGCAGGATCCAGTCGAACGGGACACCGGCAATCCGGGTTTCGGCAAGGCCCGGGATGGCAGCCAGCAGCAACGGGAACGCAGACAGGATCAGCAGGAACCCGATGGCCACCACCAGGGCCAGCCGTAACTGGGAACGGATCAGGGAGCGAACGAAGACCTGTCCCACGTCTGAATCCTCGGCCGCCTCGCGGGACTCCCCGGCGGGCCGGGGCGCAGAGCGCGGGGCGGTAACGCGGACCCGGGTCATGCCTGCGGCCGGATACGGGTGGCTTCCAGCTTTACCCTGACCAGGGGAAGATGGCGGCGGCTGATGGGAAGACCGGCGCCGGCCACCGAGACGCTGGGCTTGTCCGCCGCCAGCTTCATGGACTGCACATGCTTCAGTGCCACGAGGTAGGACCGGTGCGTCCGGATGAACCCGGCTTCCGCCCACTGCTGCTCAAGGTCTGCCAGTGGCACGCGGATAAGGTAGCTGGCATCCGCGGTGTGCAGCCGGGCGTAGTCGCCCTGCGCCTGGACGTACGTGACGTCGTCGCGCCTGATCATCCTGGTGGTGCCGCCCTGGTCAACGGTGATCATCTCAGGGGCGGCGCCGCCCCCGTCGCGCAGCAACTCGCTGATCCGGCCCACCGACCGGGACAGCCGCTCCGCCCGTACAGGCTTGAGCAGGTAGTCCACGGCGGCGAGTTCGAAGGCTTCCAGGGCACAGTCCTCGTCCGCGGTCACAAACACCACTGCCGGAGGTTTGCTGCTGCGCGTGATGGCGCGTGCCACATCAAGGCCGGACACGGCGGGCATGTGAATATCGAGGAAGACGGCGTCAATCGCTTCGGTGTTCAGGGCCCGCAATGCTTCGGCGCCGGAAGTAGCCCGGTGGATGACCCCGATCCGGTCGTCCTTGCCCAGCAGGTAGGCCAGTTCCTCCACGGCGGGTAGCTCGTCGTCGGCGACGAGGACATTAATCATGGTCCTACATTAGCCGCCGCAGGCGGTTGGGATCAGGCGGTTGGGATCAGTCGGAGGGGATCAGGCTGCGTCGTTCAGGCGTCGTGGCCGGGCTGGGACTTGGGCACGCGCATGGTGATCAACGTGCCCTCGCCCGGCGCCGTCTCGATCACCAGGCCGTGCTGGTCCCCATAGACCTGCCGGAGCCGGGCGTCCACGTTGCGCAGCCCCACGTGGTCGCCGTCGTGGTGCCCGGCCAGCATCGACTGGAGCTCGGCAGGGTCCATCCCCACGCCGTCGTCCTCGATTGTCACTTCCGCGTAGGCGCCCGAATCGTTGGCGGTGATGGTGATGTGGCCCGCCCCTTCTTTGGCCTCCAGGCCGTGCCTGACGGCGTTCTCCACGAGCGGCTGCAGGCTCAGGAACGGGATGACGGTGCTCAGGACTTCGGGCGCAATCCGAAGGCTGACCTGGACGCGCTCACCGAATCGGGCACGCTCCAGCAGCAGGTACCGGTCAATGCAGCGCAGTTCCTCCGCCAGAGTGGTGAAGTCTCCGTGGCGCCGGAACGAGTACCGCGTGAAATCGGCGAACTCAACCACGAGTTCGCGCGCCCGCTCCGGATCCGTGTTGATGAACGAGGCGATGGCGTTCAGTGAGTTGTAGATGAAATGCGGACTGATCTGGGCACGCAGAGCCCGCACTTCGGCTTCCATCAGCAGCGTCCGGGACGCGTCCAGCTCAGCGAGCTCCACCTGGACGGCCACCCAGTCCGCCACTTCGCTGGTGGCCCGGACAAGGCCTGCGCCCGCCGACGGGGCAAACGCCGCCACGACGCCCACCACCCGTGACCCGGCCCGGACCGGAGCGATGACGGCCCCGAGGTTTCCGGAGGCAAAGCCCGCACCGAGGTCCCGCGCCTGGAGTACCGCGGTCCGGCCGCCGAGCAGGACGTCGGCGGCGAGGTCCATCAACAGGGGCTTCAGTTCCTCGGCGGCACCGTCCCAGGCGAGCACGCCGGCCGTATCGGTGATGGCCAGCGCATCACAGCCCAGCAAGGTCCTTAGCTGCCGGCTCGCTTTGGCGGCGCCTGCCGGATTGAGGCCCGTACGCAGGTGCTGCCCGGCACTCGATGCCGCGTGGAGGGTTTTGTACGTGGCCCGCTCGGCGTCGGTGCCCAACTCACGGAAGGACCGGAGCAGCTTGATGCCAGCGCCGACGACGACGGCGATCGCCAGGGTGATTACCGCAACGGCGGCGGCGGTCAGGAGGGGGGAGTCCGGCATGGTGCCCAGCGTAGCGCCGGGTGCCGTTAGTCGCAGCATCGTAACCGTTGAGCGACCGTTCCGGCCATGGCTCTGGAATGGACGCCTACCGCAGCGCAGAGTGATTGCAGTCACAGTGTCCGTATCCTGCCTGCAGGACCCGGCCGGTGTGGCCATCAACTCTCAATGAGGAGGAACGATGGGTAACGATGCCCACAGTCCGGACGCAGCCGCGTCCGTGGACTTCGAACAGGTCCAGTCGACAGCGCGGTTCCAGGAACTGCGCAAACGTCACCGCAGCTTTGTGTTCCCCATGGCCGTGGCATTCCTGCTGTGGTACTTCGCGTATGTCCTGCTGGCTGACTACGCCGTCGAGTTTATGTCCACCAAAGTGTGGGGCAACATCAACATCGGCCTGATCCTGGGCCTGCTGCAGTTCGTCTCCACATTCGCCATCACAGGCTGGTACGTCAGCTACTCCAACCGGAAGCTGGACCCCATCGCGGCCGAGATCCGCCACGAAATCGAAGGCCATGAGTTTGATAAGGACGGCAAGCCCGTGACTGGAGTGACCAAATGATCGGGATTGCCACGGCCGTAGACGTTGCGGACCTGAAAGAAACCACGCTGCTCAACATGGGCATCTTCGGCCTGTTTGTCGCCGTCACCATGGTGATTGTGCTGCGGGCCAGCCGGAACAACAAGACCGCCGCGGACTACTACGCGGCCGGCCGATCGTTCACCGGTTCCCAGAACGGAACGGCCATTGCCGGCGATTACCTGTCTGCCGCGTCGTTCCTGGGGATCACCGGTGCCATCGCCATCAACGGCTATGACGGCTTTATGTACTCCATCGGGTTCCTGGTGGCCTGGCTGGTGGCGCTCCTGCTGGTGGCCGAACTCCTCCGGAACACGGGAAAGTTCACCATGGCCGATGTCCTGTCCTTCCGCCTCAAGCAGCGCCCGGTCCGCATCGCGGCGGCCATCTCCACCCTCGCCGTCTGCTTCTTCTACCTGCTCGCGCAGATGGCCGGAGCCGGCAGCCTCATCTCCCTGCTCCTTGGTATCAGCGACTGGGGCGGACAGGCCCTGGTGATCATCGTCGTCGGCGCCCTGATGATCACGTACGTGCTGATCGGCGGCATGAAGGGCACCACGTGGGTCCAGATCATCAAGGCAATTCTGCTGATCGCCGGCGCGGCCGTGATGACTTTCTGGGTCCTGGCAATTTACGGCTTCAACCTCTCCAGCCTGCTCGGTGCAGCCGTGGAGACTTCCGGCAACCCGGCGGTTCTGAACCCCGGCCTGCAGTACGGCAAGACCGGGACCTCCAAACTGGACTTTATGTCCCTTGGGCTGGCACTGGTCCTGGGTACCGCTGCCCTGCCGCACGTCCTGATGCGCTTCTACACCGTGCCCACCGCCAAGGAAGCCCGCAAGTCCGTGGTGTGGTCCATCTGGCTGATCGGCCTGTTCTACCTGTTCACCCTGGTACTGGGTTACGGCGCCGCAGCCCTCGTGGGTGCCGAAACCATCAAGTCGGCTCCGGGTGGCGTTAATTCCGCGGCCCCGCTGCTCGCCTTCCACCTCGGCGGGCCCCTGCTGCTGGGCTTCATCTCCGCAGTTGCATTCGCCACCATCCTTGCGGTGGTGGCGGGGCTGACCATTACAGCCGCAGCGTCCTTCGCCCACGACATCTACGCCAGCGTCATCTCCAAGGGCAAGGCCGACGCCGACACCGAGGTCAAGGTGGCGCGGCGTACGGTGGTGGTCATCGGCGTCATGGCCATCCTGGGCGGCATCTTCGCCAACGGCCAGAACGTCGCCTTCCTGGTGGCCCTGGCCTTCGCCGTGGCGGCGTCGGCCAATCTGCCCACCATTGTCTACTCCCTGTTCTGGAAGCGCTTCACCACTCAGGGCGCGGTCTGGAGCATGTACGGCGGCCTGGGCTCGGCCATCATCCTGATCATCTTCTCGCCGGTTGTTTCCGGCGGGGCTACCTCCATGATCAAGGACGCCAACTTCGCGCTGTTCCCGCTGAGCAACCCGGGCATTGTGTCCATCCCGCTGGCGTTCCTGCTGGGCTGGCTCGGTACGGTCCTGGACAAGAAGCGTGAAGACACCGCCAAGCAGGCGGAAATGGAAGTACGGTCCCTGACCGGTGTGGGTGCGGAGAAGGCCATGGACCACTGACGCGCTGAGGCCGATCCTGCTGCCGATCGTCGCAGCTGATCGTGGCAACGAAAAGAGCCCCCGCACCTGCGGGGGCTCTTTTCGGTCTTGGTCCCCGGTCCTAGGCCTGGGGCTTGAGTTTGATGTTGATCATTTTCAGCTCGTCGGCGCCTTCGAAGCGGTAGGCGAGGTCGATCTTCTTGTCGCCGTCGCAGGTGATGAGGCCGGCCACATCGGCCGCCTTCGTGCCGTTCTCGGTGCTGGCCTTCACCTCGTTGTAGGCCGGCTTGCAGGTGTTGTCCATTTTCAGCGTCTTGATGCCGGCGATGAATTCTTCCTTGGTCAGCTGTTCGTGGAGGGCGGGGTCAAGATAGTCGTCGTAGGCCTTGGAACTGTCGCCAGCAATCACCAGCTTCGTGAAGCCGTCAGCCAGGCCCCGTGCATGGTTGGTGGCTCCGTTGACAACGGTGACCAGGATGAGCATACCGACGACCGCCAGCAGCAGGACGCCGCCCACAATGCCGAGGATGGTCCACAGCCTCCGGCGGTTTCGCGCCGGGGGTTCCTGTCCGGGCAGGCCGAACGGCCCCTCTGACGAGTACTGGCCAGGTGCCCCGTACTGTGCGGGGGGCCCGAACTGCGACGGGGGACCGTATTGCCCCGGCGCACAATGTGGCGGGTTACCGGGCAGTGGTGGGGCGCCATGCTGTCCGGGGTTGCCGGGCTGCCCTGCTGGTTGTGCGGGCCAGGCCGCCGGCTGGACCGGCTGGTACGGTTCCTGAGGATTGCTCACGATGGAGCCTTTCCGGCAACGCACTGGCACTGCCTTATTGTTGGGAGCCGCTGAACGGCACCCATGGATTCACCTTGGAACAGCCTATAACCCACCCCGCCGGGGCTGGGTATCGGAGTAATAATAAGGGCTGCCGGCCCTAGGCGTCTCCGGATCCCCGCTCAAGCAGCGGCTGGATGCGGAAGGGGATGAGTTCGCCCATGGCGAGTGCGGTGTCCGTCCGTTCCACTCCATCGCACGCCAGGATTTTCCCGTTGATCCGGAAGAGGTCCTCGGCGTCCAGTGCCACCACGCGGAGCAGGAGGTCAGCGGAGCCGGTGAGGCCGTAGCCTTCCAGGATTTCCGGTATGCCGGCGAGGTCATGGGCCAGCTGCCCCAGTTTCTGCTGCTGGACATGGACGGAAATGAACGCCATCAGCGGATAGCCCAGTGACACCGGGTTGATCCGCCGTTCGAAGGACAGGAAGACGTGCTTCTTCTCCAGCTGGGCCATGCGCGCCTGCACGGTGTTCCGGGAGAGCCCCAGCTTCTGGGCCAACGCCACCACCGTCCGCCGGGGGTCGCGGGCCAGGGCCGAGAGCAGCCGCGTGTCTGTGCCATCCAAAGCTTGCATAATGCGCAACGTTAGCACGATGGGGACCGCCCAGACAGGGCATTATGCGCAGTATCCGGCGCGGTGGTTGTACCCATTGAGCATTGTGAGTAGGGTCACAAATATCCGGGGCAACGGCGCCCGGGCGGCCGGCGGCGGGCGGGACCACAAGTCCCCAGGCTCCGGTCAAACGACGTGAGAAGGTTGCGTGCCATCGTGTCTACAGACAGGAACCTGATCCAGCTCATTACCCCGGCAGGGGAGCGGATCAGCCACCCGGAGTTCGATCCCTGGGTAAAGGACATCGGGGATGAGCAGTTATGTTCCCTTTACGAGGACCTCACGGTGATCCGGCGGATCGATGTTGAAGCCACCGCCCTCCAGCGTCAGGGCGAGCTCGGTCTGTGGCCCCCGCTCTTGGGGCAGGAGGCGGCGCAGGTCGGTTCCGGCAGGGCCCTGCGCGAGGACGACTTTGTGTTCTCCAGCTACCGGGAAAACGGTGTGGCGTACTGCCGCGGCGTGGACCTGACGGACATCACCCGGGTATGGCGTGGCACGGCCTCCTCAGGCTGGGATCCGTACACCGTGAATATGGCCACCCCGCAGATCATTATCGGCGCGCAGACGCTGCATGCCACCGGTTACGCCATGGGCATCCAGAACGACGGCGCGGACTCGGTGGCGGTGACGTACTTCGGCGACGGTGCCACCAGCGAAGGCGACGTCAACGAGGCCATGGTCTTTGCCGCCAGCTTCCAGGCGCCCGTGGTCTTCTTCTGCTCCAACAACCACTGGGCCATTTCGGAGCCTGTGCGCTTGCAGTCCCACATCCAGATCGCGGACCGGGCCATTGGTTTCGGCATTCCGAGCCTCCGGGTGGACGGCAATGATGTCCTGGCCGTTATGGCAGCCACCCGCGTGGCATTGGACCGTGCCCGGCATGGCGGCGGACCCACGTTCATCGAAGCCGTCACGTACCGCATGGGACCGCACACCACTGCCGATGATCCCACCCGCTACCGTGACGCCAACGAGCTGGAGGACTGGGCCGCGAAGGACCCCATCCAGCGCGTCAAGGCCCTGCTGGAACGCAAGGGCCTGCTCACGGATCAGGTCCAGCAGCACGTTCACAACAAGGCAGAGGCCGTGGCCCGCGACATCCGGTCGGGCTGCATCGGCATGCCGGATCCGGAGCCGATGGACATCTTCAAGCATGTCTACAGCGAGCCCAACTCGTGGCTTGACCGGCAGCAGGACCACTACGCCCGTTACCTGGCTTCCTTCGGCGATCCCGCGGGAGCCACCTCACAAGAAGGTGCACGCTGATGACCCAGATGACCTTTGCCCGTGCCATCAATTCCGGCCTGCGCAAATCCCTCGAAAATGATCCGAAAGTCATCCTCATGGGCGAGGACATCGGCACTCTCGGCGGTGTTTTCCGGGTGACCGACGGCCTCCAGAAGGATTTCGGCACCCACCGTGTGGTGGATACGCCGCTGGCCGAGTCGGCCATCATGGGCACCGCCGTCGGCCTCGCGTACCGCGGCTACCGCCCGGTGGTGGAGATCCAGTTCGACGGCTTCATCTATCCTGCCTTCGACCAGATCGTGAGCCAGGTGGCGAAGCTGCACTACCGCACGCAGGGGGCCGTGAAGATGCCCATCACCATCCGGGTCCCGTTCGGGGGCGGCATCGGCTCGCCCGAGCATCACTCCGAATCGCCCGAGGCGTACTTCACACATACATCGGGGCTTCGCGTGGTCAGTGTCTCCAACCCGCAGGACGCCTACACGGTGATCCAGCAGGCCATCCTGTCCGATGACCCGGTGCTGTACTTCGAACCCAAGCGCCGCTACCACGACAAGGGTGAAGTGGATGAGGGCATCGATCCGCGCACCGCGCTGCCGATGGACACCGCCCGCGTTGTCACCGAGGGCACTGACGTGACGCTCGTGGCTTACGGCCCGTTGGTGAAGACGGCCCGCGACGCAGCAACCGCCGCCGCCGACGAAGGCATCTCCATCGAGGTCATCGACCTGCGCTCGCTGGCACCCGTGGATTACGCCACCGTTGAAGCGTCCGTCCGGAAGACGGGCAGGTTGGTAGTCACCCATGAAGCCGGCCAGTCCGGTGGCCCGGGCGCCGAGGTTGCAGCCAGCATCACGGAGCGGTGCTTCCATCACCTCGAAGCCGCCCCCGTCCGGATCACCGGGTTCGATATTCCCTACCCGTACTCCAAACTCGAAATGCACCACCTGCCTGGCCTGGACAGGATCCTCGACGGCGTGGACCGCGCTCTCGGACGCCCGAACTCCCTCAGCGGGCTGGAAGGATGAGCGCCACCATGATCAAGGAATTCAGGCTCCCGGACCTCGGCGAAGGCCTCACGGAATCCGAAATCCTCAGCTGGAAAGTGGCCGTGGGGGACACCGTGACCCTGAACCAGGTCATTGCCGAGGTGGAAACCGCAAAAGCCGTAGTGGAGCTGCCCTCACCTTTCGCGGGCGTGATCGCTGCGCTCCATGAAGAACCCGGAACAATCGTGGAGGTCGGCAAGCCGATCGTCTCCTTCGAAGTAGCGGACGACGGCGGCGCCCCACCTTCAGGGGTTGCGCCCGCTGGGGTTGCGCCCGCGGGGGCGGCCACTGCTGTGGCGGGCGCCGCAAAACGCGAGCCGAACCTGGTGGGGTACGGCGCCGTCGTCGAAAGCTCAGGCCGGCCCGCCCGCCGGGCCCGCACCTTCACAACCCCGGTGTTTGAGCCTGTACGTGGTTCGATGGTTGAGCCCGTCGAAACCCTGCCGCTCGAAACCCTGCCGGTCGAAACCAATCCCGCCGACACCTCCGAGCGGCCACGGTCCACGCCGCCGGTCCGGAAACTGGCCAAGGACCTCGGCGTCGAACTGAACGCGGTGGCGGGCACCGGAGCCGGCGGACTCATCACGCGGGAGGACGTCCAGAATTTTGTTGGCGGCGGGCGGTCGGCGCCGGTGCGCCACCTATCCGCAGTTTCGGATACGCCGTCCCGCGCGGGACTGGCGGCACAGGGCGGCCGGGAAGTACGCACTCCCATCAAGGGCGTCCGCAAGTTTACGGCGGCCGCGATGGTGGCGAGTGCGTTCACGGCTCCCCATGCGACGGAATTCCTCACGGTGGACGTCACGCCCACCATGGACCTGCTGGCCAAGCTGAAAACGAGCCGGGCCTTTTCCGGCTACAAGCTCACGCCGCTGACGTTGGTGGCCAAGGCGGTGCTGATCGCGCTGCGGCGGAACCCGTCGCTGAACTCGCGGTGGGAGGAGGCAAGCCAGGAGATCGTGCAGTTCAACTACGTGAACCTGGGCATCGCCGCAGCGACACCCCGGGGGCTCACCGTGCCGAACATCAAGGACGCGGATACCCTGTCGCTGCTGGAACTCTCGGAAGCCCTGACCGGGCTGACCGAGACGGCGCGGGCCGGCAAGACCGCCCCGGCCGACCTGTCCGGTGGCACCATCTCGATCACGAACATCGGGGTCTTCGGCATCGACGCGGGCACGCCCATCCTGAACCCCGGTGAGGCCGCCATCCTGGCCATGGGGGCCGTGCGGAAGATGCCGTGGGAATTCCAGGATGAGGTGGCGCTGCGTCAGGTCATGACGCTGAGCCTGTCCTTTGACCACCGCCTGGTGGACGGGGAGCAGGGCTCTCGGTTCCTTGCCGATATTGGTGCCATCCTGGCTGAACCCGGCATGGTGCTCACCATGGTCTAACACCTGAGTTTTGTCCAGGTACAGCGACTGGGAGGCGGCATACTTCGCTGTATCTGGACAAAACTACTGGGGGGCGGTCTCGGGAACGTCCACCGTCAGTGCTGCCAGCGCCATACTCTCGAGAAGCGGCCGGGCCGTTTTATGCGCGATCTTGCGGCCGTGGTTCCGTACCGAGTGCGGCGTGGAGTTGATCAGACCGAATGTGGCGTGGGCCCGCATCCGCAGTTCGACGGCGTCGGTGCCCGGATGCAGCAGAGCCAGGACCTCCACCCAAATCTCCACGTAGTTCCGCTGCAGCGCACGGACCTCGGACTGGTCCTTCTGGCTGAGGTTGCTGAAATCCCGGTCCTGCACGCGGATCACGTCCGGCTTTCCCAGTGCGAACTCCACCTGGAACCCCACCAGCCTGCGGAGCGCTGCGAGGGGGTCCGTGGTCTCGGCAATAACGCGCCGGCCGCCGTCAAGCAGATCACGGCTGACGGTGAGCAGCAGGTCCCCCAACACAGCCTGCTTGCCCTGGAAGTGGCGATAGACGGCCGGGCCGCTGACGCCTGCCGCGGCGCCCAGGTCTTCCAGCGACACTTTGTTGAATCCGTTCACGGCGAAGAGTGAAGCAGCGGCAGCCAGCAACGCTTGGCGTCGGATCTCCTTCGCCTGGCTCCGTGGGGTACCGGGAACGGGCAGCGTTGCTGAATCCGGCTGGGCTGCCATGGCCGGTGTGGACGGCTTGACCGGTCGGGTGGTGGGCACGCTTTTCCTCCTAGGACCAGCAAATTCTAGCAACGTCCTGTTGTGTTGGACATCACAGTTAATAAAGACTAACCTGATTTCCAGTTATAAAGCATTAACCGAGCACGGCTTTTGCAGCTCTCGCCGGAGCCTTGGTGGCTTTCACGAAGATAATGAACGGACGCAGTCGATGGAGACCCTCGCCAGCCGGCTTGATGCCGCAAGTGAAGTGTTTGCTGCAAACAATGCTGCGCAGCTCGCGCTAGCCGCCGAACTCAGGGCCAGGCTGGCTGACGCCGCGTTGGGTGGGCCGGAGAAGTCGCGGGAGCGACATGTGGGCCGCGGGAAGCTGCTGCCCCGCGAACGCATCGACCGGCTGCTCGATGACGGCAGCCCGTTCTTGGAGATCGCTCCGCTAGCGGCCAACGGTATGTACAACAATGAGTCGCCGGGTGCCGGGGTCATTGCCGGGATCGGCCTGGTGCACGGCCGCCAGGTGCTGGTGATCTCCAACGACGCCACCGTTAAGGGCGGCACCTACTACCCGATGACGGTGAAAAAGCACCTCCGCGCCCAGGAGATCGCCCTGGAGAACCGGCTGCCCTGCATCTACCTGGTGGATTCGGGCGGGGCGTTCCTTCCGAAGCAGGACGAGGTGTTCCCGGACAAGGAGCACTTCGGCCGGATCTTTTTCAACCAGGCGAAGATGTCTGCCGCGAAGATCCCCCAGATCGCCTCCGTCATGGGCTCCTGCACCGCCGGCGGCGCTTACGTGCCGGCCATGAGCGACGAGACAGTCATCGTCCGGAACCAGGGCACCATCTTCCTGGGTGGTCCGCCGCTGGTGAAAGCCGCCATCGGTGAAATCGTGACCGCGGAGGAGCTCGGCGGCGGCGACGTGCACTCGAGGATCTCGGGGGTCACGGACCATCTCGCCGAGAACGACGAACACGCCCTGCAGATCGTCCGCGACATCGTGGCCACCCTGCCGAGGCCGGCCGCCCCCGCGTGGGATGTGGACACCGCCGTCGAACCCGTTGCGGACCCCGCCGAGCTGTATGGGGCAGTGCCCACGGACGTCAACGCGCAGTACGACGTGCACGAAGTCATTGCCAGGCTGGTGGACGGCAGCCGGTTCCACGAGTTCAAGAAGGAGTACGGCACCACCCTGGTCACGGGGTTCGCCAGGCTGCACGGGCACCCGGTGGGGATCGTGGCCAACAACGGAGTGCTCTTCAGCGAGTCCTCGCTCAAGGGCGCGCACTTCATCGAACTCTGCGACCAGCGCGGTATTCCGCTGGTCTTCCTGCAGAACATTTCCGGGTTCATGGTGGGCAAGGACTCGGAACAGGGCGGTATCGCCAAGAACGGCGCCAAGATGGTCACCGCGGTGGCCACCGCCCGGGTGCCCAAGCTGACAGTGGTGATCGGCGGGTCCTTCGGCGCGGGCAACTACTCCATGTGCGGGCGGGCCTACTCGCCGCGCTTCCTGTGGATGTGGCCGGCGTCCCGTATCTCCGTGATGGGCGGGAACCAGGCTTCCGGCGTCCTGGCCACCGTCAAGCGTGACCAGTTCGAAGCGGCCGGCCAGGAATGGTCCGCAGAGGATGAGGAAGCTTTCAAGGCCCCGATCAAACAGCAGTATGAGGACCAGGGCAGCCCGTACTATTCCACCGCCCGCCTTTGGGACGACGGCGTGATCGACCCCGCCGATACCCGCACCGTCCTGGGACTGGCGCTCGACGTCGTCTCCCGCACCCCGCTGCCGGAGACCTCCTTCGGTCTTTTCCGGATGTGAGCCAGCGATGACCGTTTCCTTGCCCGCCGTTCCGTCAACAACCCGGCACAAGCCGCTGTTCAACACCGTGCTTGTCGCCAACCGCGGCGAGATCGCCTGCCGCGTCATCCGCACCCTGCGTGCCTTGGGCATCCGTTCCGTTGCCGTCTACAGCGACGCCGACGCCGGGGCGCGGCACGTGCGCGAGGCTGACACGGCCGTGCGGATCGGCCCTGCCGCTGCCGCAGAGAGCTACCTGAAGATCGAGGCCATCCTCCAGGCCTGCCGCGACACCGGCGCGGAGGCCGTCCACCCCGGCTACGGTTTCCTCAGCGAGAACGTCGATTTTGCCCGCGCCCTCGAAGCGGCCGGCATCACCTTCATCGGCCCGGGCGTCGAGTCCCTGAACGTTATGGGTGACAAGATCCGGTCGAAGAACCACGTGGCAGGCTACGGGGTTCCGGTGGTGCCGGGCATCGCCGAGCCGGGCATGACGGACGCGCAGCTGATCGAGGCCGCGGACGCCGTCGGATTCCCGCTGCTCATCAAACCTTCGGCGGGCGGCGGCGGCAAGGGCATGCACATCGTGGAACGCCACGAGGACCTCGAAGCCACGCTGGCCACCGCCCGCCGCGTCGCGGCCAGCGCCTTCGGCGATGACACCCTCTTCCTGGAACGGCTGGTCCGCACCCCGCGGCACATCGAGGTCCAGATCCTGGCCGACAACCACGGCAACGTCATCCACCTGGGGGAGCGCGAGTGCTCGCTGCAGCGCCGCCACCAGAAAGTCATTGAGGAAGCGCCGTCGCCGTTGCTTGAGGCATTGAACGACGGCGGCGCCACCCGGGCGCGGATCGGCGAGGCCGCCTGCAACGCCGCGCGCAGCGTCCACTACAGCGGCGCGGGAACTGTGGAGTTCCTGGTCTCCGACGAGGCCCCGGACGAGTTCTTCTTTATGGAGATGAACACGCGCCTCCAGGTGGAGCACCCGGTTACGGAAATGGTCACCGGCGTGGACCTGGTCGAATGGCAGGTCCGCATCGCCGCCGGTGAGGAACTGACCGTCCGCCAGGCCGACGTCGAACTGAACGGGCACGCCGTCGAAGCCCGCGTCTACGCGGAAATCCCGGAGCGGAACTTCATGCCGTCCACCGGGACCGTGCTCCTGCTGGACGAAATGCCGGATCACTCAGCCGGCAGGATCCGCGTGGACTCGGCCCTGCTGGAGGGACTGGAGATCTCCTCCAGCTACGATCCCATGATTTCCAAGGTCATCGCGTGGGGCGCGGACCGCACCGTTGCCCTGGACACCTTGGACGCGGCGCTCGCCGGGTATACCGCACTTGGCATCGACACGAATGTTGAGTACCTGCGGCTGCTGATCAATGACCCCGACGTCCGCGCCGGGCGTCTCGACACCGGCCTGATCGAGCGCAGGATGCCGGACTTAGCCTTCCGGCGGACTGACGACGCCGAACTGGTCGCGGCCGCCCTGTACGCCGTCGTGAGCGGCGAACAGGACAGTACAGTGACGCCCTCCGGTCCGTGGCAGGCAAGCAACGGCTGGCGGATCGGAGCGCCGGCGCCCCGCCGGATCAGCCTGGGAACGCCCGACGGCGGTATCGCAACAGTAAGTCTCACAGGCCGAGTGGCCGCCGGCCCGGTCCAGGTCCGCGTCGGCGAGGGGCCATGGCGGACGGCTTCGCTGCGGCTGCCGGGCCGCGGGAGCCTGGTCCTTACCCTCGACGGCGAAACCACGGAGTACTTGCTGGCGGACGCGGGACCGGTCAACCTCACGCCGGGCAACCCCGCCCCCGGAGTTCCCGCGGAACTGTTCCTCGGCAACGGCGGCTGGGCTTGCCGGCTGGAGATGCTGACACGGGAGTCGCGGCTCGTCCGGGTGCTCGCCGCCGTCGAGCGCGAGGAAGGCACCGCGGACCCGGAGGTGCGCTCGCCCATGCCGGGCACGGTGGTTTCCGTTGCCGTGGGCAACGGCGACACCGTGGAAACCGGCCAGGTCCTCCTCTCCGTGGAAGCCATGAAGATGGAACACCAGCTCGTGGCGGAGGTGGCAGGCACGGTCCACATCAGCATCAAGGCCGGTCAGCCGGTCAAGGCGGACCAGGTTCTGGCCACCATCCACCCTTCACCCACCGATTCAGACGCGGATTCACCCGCGGATTCACTTCAGGATTCCAACAGGGATTCCAACACCGATTCCAACACCACAGGCAAGGGAGCCTAGCCATGACGGATTTTGAACTCAGCGAGGAATACCAGGACCTCAGCGACACCGTCCGCGACTTCGCGGACAACGTGGTGGCCCCGGTGTCCGCCAAGCACGATGAGGAACACAGCTTCCCCTACGAAATCGTGAAGCAGATGGCAGACATGGGCCTCTTCGGGCTGCCGTTCCCGGAGGAATACGGCGGGATGGGCGGTGACTACTTTGCGCTCGCGCTCGCCCTCGAACAGCTGGGCAGGGTAGACCAGTCCGTGGCCATCACGCTGGAAGCCGGCGTCTCCCTCGGTGCGATGCCCGTCTACCGGTTCGGCACCGAAGCCCAGAAGCAGGAGTGGCTGCCGGTGCTCGCCTCGGGCGAGGCGCTCGCCGGCTTTGGGCTCACCGAACCGGAAGCAGGCTCGGACGCCGGCGGGACCAAAACCCACGCCCATCGCGAGAACGGCGAGTGGGTGATCAACGGAAACAAGGAATTCATCACCAACTCCGGCACGGACATCACCCGCCTGGTCACGGTCACCGCCGTGACGGGTCAGAAGGAGCGCAAGGACGGGAGCTTGAAGAAGGAGATCTCCACCATCCTGGTGCCCACCACCACTCCGGGTTTCAGGGCGGAGAAGGCGTATAACAAGGTGGGCTGGAACGCCTCGGACACGCATCCGCTGACGCTGAAGGACGTCCGGGTGCCGGAGGCGAACCTGCTCGGCGAGGAAGGCAGGGGCTACGCGAACTTCCTCTCCATCCTGGACGAGGGCCGGATTGCCATCGCCGCGCTGGCCACGGGGGCGGCGCAGGGCTGTGTTGATCTGTCGGTGAAATATGCCAAGGAACGCAGTGCGTTTGGCCACCACATCGGCAAGTACCAGGCCATCTCGTTCAAGATCGCCCGCATGCAGGCCCGGGCCCATACGGCCCGTCTGGCCTACTACGACGCCGCGTCGAGGATGCTGGCGGGGAAGCCGTTCAAGACGCAGGCCGCCATCGCTAAGATGGTCGCAGGCGAGGCGGCCATGGACAACGCGCGGGATGCCACCCAGGTATTCGGCGGCTATGGCTTCATCAACGAATTCACCGTGGCACGCCATTACCGCGACTCCAAGATCCTTGAAGTGGGGGAGGGCACCACGGAGGTCCAGCTGATGCTGATCGCCCGCGAACTCGGACTGTAACAAGCCCGCTGGTCGGGAATGCCACGCGGTGGTCGAGTCTGCTGCGCGGTGGTCGAGCCTGTCGAGTCCCTTGAAAGGACCAACGATGATCAACAAGGTTGTTGCCAGCGCCGAGGAAGCCATTGCGGACATTCCCGACGGCGCGTCGCTCGCGGTGGGAGGGTTCGGCCTCTGCGGAATCCCGGTAGCGCTGATCGATGCCCTGCATCGGCACGGTACCAGGGACCTCGAAACCGTGAGCAACAACTGCGGCGTGGACGACTGGGGTCTGGGCGTCCTGCTCCGCGACGGCAGGATCCGGCGGACCGTCAGTTCCTATGTCGGTGAGAACAAGGAGTTCGCGCGCCAGTACCTGTCCGGTGAACTTGAGGTGGTGCTGACCCCGCAGGGAACGCTTGCGGAGAAGCTGCGAGCCGGCGGCGCCGGGATCCCCGCGTTCTACACCAAGGCGGGGGTCGGCACGCAGGTGTCCGACGGCGGCCTGCCGCAGAAGTACGACGCCGACGGCGGCATCGCCATTGCCTCCGCCGCCAAGGAAGTGCGGACGTTCAACAACGTGGACTACGTCCTGGAGGAATCCCTGACACCGGACTTCGGGCTGGTCCACGCCTGGAAAGGCGACCGTCACGGCAACCTGGTCTTCCATGCCACGGCCATGAACTTCAACCCGCTCTGCGCCATGGCTGGGAAAATCACCATCGCCGAGGTGGAGGAGCTTGTGGAACCGGGGGAACTGGACCCGGAGCACGTCCATACGCCCGGCATTTTTGTCCAGCGGGTGGTGGTTGTGCCCGCCGGGGAGAAGCGGATCGAAAAGCGGACAGTTGCCCTTGCAAAGGCCGCCGCAACCCAGGCCGCCGGAACCCAGAGCGCCACCGAACAGGCAGGAGCGTAGCCATGGAGTCCAGCAGCACGCAGGGAGCCCCTCCCCGCCCCGAAGCCGTCCGGCCGGAATACCGGCGTGCCGCCGTCGGGCATCCGGAAGGCGCCAACCCGGAAGCCAAAGGGTGGACGCGCAACGAACTGGCCGCCCGGGTGGCCCGGGAACTCAGCAACGGGCAGTACGTGAACCTCGGCATCGGCATGCCCACGCTCATTCCCAACTACATCCCGGCAGGCGTGGAGGTGGTGCTGCACTCGGAGAACGGAATACTGGGCGTTGGACCGTACCCCAGCGAGGATGCAGTGGATCCGGACCTCATCAACGCAGGCAAGGAAACCGTCACGGTTAACAAGGGTGCCGCATTCTTCGATTCGGCCTCGTCGTTCGGCATGATCCGCGGTGGGCATGTGGATGTGGCGGTGCTCGGCGCCATGGAAGTGGCGCAGAACGGCGACCTGGCCAACTGGATGATCCCGGGCAAGATGGTCAAAGGCATGGGCGGGGCCATGGACCTGGTCTTCGGCGCCAAGAACGTGATCGTGATGATGGAGCACGTGGACCGCAATGGCAACCCGAAAATCGTGGAGAACTGCTCGCTGCCGCTGACCGGCAAGGCCTGCGTGGACCGGATCATCACCGACCTCGCCGTGATCGACGTCGTCACCGAAGGCGGGCGGTCCCGGCTGGTGCTCCGCGAACTGGCCCCCAACGTCTCCGTGGAGGACGTGGCGGCGGCCACCGGGGCCGAACTGTTCGAAGAAGACCAGGAGCTCACCGTATGAGCGGGGTTCCGATCCCCGATGCCCCCGGCCCAACGGCCAACGCCCCCAGGGTCATAGAACAGCGCGGCCTGTACTTTGACGAGCTCGAAGCAGGCGTTGTCTATGCGCACCGGCCCGGCCGCACCGTGACCGAGGCGGACAACGTCCTGTTCACTACGCTCACCATGAACACCCAAGCCCTGCACCTGGACGCCGCCTGGAGCGCAGGGCAGCCGTACGGCCAGCGGCTGGTCAACTCCATGTTCACGCTGTCCACCTTGGTGGGACAGTCCGTATCGCAGCTCACCCAGGGCACCATCATCGCCCAGCTGGGGCTGACGGACGTCTCTTTCCCGCACCCGCTGTATCACGGCGACACGCTCTACACCGAGACCGTGATCACCGCGAAAAGGCTCTCGGGATCGCGTCCCGGGCAGGGGATCGTGACCATGCAGCACACCGGCAGGAACCAGGACGGGACAGTGGTGGCGCTGGCCACCCGGAGCTGCCTGATGTGGACCCGGGACGCCCATGTGGCGCAGTCTGCCGGACAACAGGTGCCGCCAGCAGGAGCGGAAAAGGGGAGCAATCAGGGCCCCGAAAAGAGGACAATGTCCGTATGACATTTGTGATGGGTCCCGCCCTCCTCTTCTGCCCTGCAGACCGTCCCGAGCGTTTCCCCAAGGCTGCCCAACGCGCGGATGCCGTCATCGTTGACCTCGAGGATGCCGTGGCACCCGCGGACAAGCAGCGGGCGCGCGGCGCGATCCTGGCCCAGTTGGGCGGCGCCGGGGAAGGGCCGGAACTCGATCCCAGCCGCACCATCATCAGGATCAACCCGGCCGGAACCGACGAATTCGAGAAGGACCTGCACTGCCTGGCCCACACGCCGTACCGCACGGTGATGCTGGCAAAGGCGGAGAGCGCGGCCCAGCTCGAAGCCCTGGCGGATTACCACGTCATCGCCCTGTGCGAGACGGCCGCCGGGGTCCTCAACGCGCCCGCCATCGCGGCAGCCCCCAACGTGGTGGCCCTGATGTGGGGCGCGGAGGACCTCCTGGCCTCGCTCAGCGGCACGTCCAGCAGAACGGACGACGGCGGCTACCGCGCCGTGGCCCTGCACGCCCGGTCAGCGGTGCTGCTCGCCGCACGGGCTTTCGGAAAAGAAGCCGTGGACGCTGTGTACGTCAACATCCCGGACCTTGACGGGCTGGCGCTGGAGGCAGCCGATGCCGCAGCGTCAGGATTCGGCTCCAAAGCCTGCATCCACCCCACGCAGGCGGCGGTTGTCAGGGGAGCCTACGCCCCGTCAGAGGCCGACGTCGCCGCCGCCACGGAACTGCTGCGGGTCGCAGCTGCCGCCGGATCCGGCGTGTTCCAGCACGGGGGCAAAATGATCGATGGCCCCATCCTCAAACACGCGGAAGCCACCATCCGCCGGGCCGGCATCCCCTCCTAGGGCTACCGGGCAGGAATCACCTCAGGGACTACGGCTGCCGCCCGCGGGAACCGCGGAGGGACTGCGGCGGGATGACCTCAGAGAGTGGCATCCGGACCCAGCGCTCGCCGTTCTCCCGGAACTCAGCCCGGGTGGCGAACCGGTACAGGTAGCTGCTGACACGCACCCAACGCGGCGGATCGCCGTCGAACGGGTCGGCATGGAGTAGCCGCAGCGTCTGCTGGTCCGCTTCGAGCAGTTTGGTGAGGAAAGTGTAGAACCAAACCTCGTGGACCGTGCGCAACGGCAGGAACCACATCAGCCAATCCAGCCGCAGGTGGTACGGCGCCCACTGCCTCGGCAGCCGGCGCACGTCTCCGGGTTTGCCCTTAAACCCATATTCACGCCAGTCCGCCGAGTCCCCAGGTGCCTCGTCCAGGGTGCCTTCCACCACGATCTCGACTCGGTGCTTCGTTACCGTGCCGAATGCGCCGTACGTGTTGACCAGTTGCCAGCGGTTGAAGCTGGCATTCATCAGCTGCCCCCTTGAAAGGAGGTTGCGCACCGGCCAGTAGCTGAGGACCAACAGCAGGAACGTGGCCACCATGGTGATGGCGAGCCAGTACGGGGGATTGCCGCGGCTGCCTTCCAGGGGATTCCCAGCCAGCGGCAGGAACGGCACTACGGCGTGGGCCGCGGAGTCGCTGACCGCGGCGAAGGCCAGCACAATGGCCATCCAGTTAAGCCATGCGAAGTTACCGCTGGCCACCAGCCACAGTTGCGTGAAGATGATGATGCCGGCCGCGGCGCTTGCCAGGGGCTGGGGTGCAAAGAGGAAGAACGGCACTACCAGCTGGGCGACGTGGTTCCCCAGGACCTCCAGCCGATGGAAGGGTTTTGGCATGAGGTGCGCCTGGCGGCTCACCGGCCCCGGCATGGGCTGCGTTTCATGGTGGTAGAAGAGGGCGGTCAGGTCACGCCACTCCCGGCCGCCGCGGATCTTGATCATCCCGGCGCCGAACTCCAGCCGGAACACGAGCCACGCCAGCAGGATCAGGATGGTGCGGGGAGGCTCCGTCTGGTCCGAGCCAAGGAACGCCACCGTGAACCCTGCCTCCAGCAGCAGCATCTCCCAGCCGAAGCCATAAAACGTCTGCCCCACGTTGACGATCGACATGTACAGCAGCCACAGGGCCAGAAACGCGATCAGCGGAACCCACGGCGGGCCGAGCTGGGGGATGTCGGCCACAAGGAGGGCTGAAATTGCCAGTCCGGTGGCACAGACACCACGTAGCAGCCGGTCCGAATAGCGCCAACGGAACAGGGTGGGCCGTCGGCGCGCGCTGGACGCTTCCAGATAGTCCGGAACCGGTAACAGGCCGCGTTCGCCCAGCAGCGCAGGGAACTGGTTCAGGGAGGACAGGAACGCAACAAAGAACAGTGCCGCCACACCTCGCTGCAGCACCTGCCGGGCGAATCCGTACTCCGGCGCATCGAACCAGGAAACCCAGTCCACGCAATCCACGTTACGCCCGGCGACGCAGTCCGCCCACTAGGATCGGATGGTGTTTGCACTCGTGCTCATTGTCGTGGTTGCAGGGGCACTGGCCCAGCGGCTGGCCGGCCTCGGATTCGGCCTCCTCGTCTCTCCCGTCCTGGTGGTGCTGCTCGGCCCATTCGACGGCGTCATGATCATCAACCTATGCGGCGCAGCCTCGTCCCTGCTGATCCTTTCCAGGGTCTGGCGGCATGTGGACTGGAAGCGCTACTTTGGCCTGGCGCTCGCCGCCCTCGCAGGGGTACTGCCGGGCGCCTGGCTCGCCAGCAACGTGGCCGAAGCCCCGCTGGAGATCTGCATCGGCATCCTCCTCATCGTCGCCCTGCTGGCTTCGCAGCGGCTGACCCGCAGCTCATGGCGTGCCAGTGGCCCCGTCCCCATGGTCTCCCTCGGCTTCACCAGCGGACTGATGAACGCGGCTGCAGGCGTCGGCGGACCGGCCATCACTGCCTACGCCATCGCCACCCGCTGGGAGCAGAAGAGCTTCAGCGCCACACTCCAGCCCTATTTCGTCACCACCGGACTCTCATCGCTGGTGAGCAAATACATACTCTCCGGTGGACATGTTCCCGGCCTGGACGGGTGGCAATGGCTCAGCATCCTGGCCGCCATGGTGACCGGAATCATCGCGGGCGATCTGCTCTCCGGCAAGGTCAAACCGGCCGCTGTCCGCCGGATCGTTGTGGCCATCGCCTACATTGGAGCCGTGTCCACGCTGGCCAAGGGTTTCATCGAGCTGGCAGCGGCCTGACCTGAAGCCTGACCGGACCGCGGGCCGCGGACCGCGGGCCAGGTGCGGGATACTTAACCAATGCAGCGCAGAATCGTCCTCCTCGGATCCACTGGTTCCATCGGCACCCAGGCGATTGACGTCGTCGACGGCGCTCCCCACCTTTTTGAGGTGGTGGCGCTCAGTGCCGGCGGAGGAAACCTGGAGCTCCTTGCCCGGCAGGCTGTCCACACCGGTGCCGCCGCCGTGGGCATCGCAACGGGGGATCCACGGCAGCTGCGGGACCTGATCTCCGAGGCCGCCCGGCTCGCCGGACGGCAGGACTACCGCCCCGAAATCATCGCCGGCCCGGACGCCTCGTCCCGCATCGCCGCAGTGGAGGCGGACGTGGTGCTCAACGGCATTACCGGGTCCATCGGGCTCGCCCCGACCCTCGCCGCCCTGAAGTCAGGTGCAACACTGGCTCTGGCCAACAAGGAATCGCTCATCGTGGGCGGAGCGCTCGTGAAGGCGGCCGCCCGTGAGGGGCAGATCGTGCCGGTGGACTCCGAGCACTCAGCCATAGCGCAGTGCCTGCGCTCCGGCACCGCGGCCGAGGTCGACAAGCTCATCCTGACCGCGTCCGGAGGGCCGTTCCGCGGCCGGACGCGGGAGCAGCTCCACAACGTAACGCCAAAAGAGGCCCTGGACCACCCCACCTGGGACATGGGACTGATGGTCACCACCAACTCGGCCACGCTGGTCAACAAGGGCCTGGAGCTCATCGAAGCCCATCTGCTGTTCGACGTGCCGCTGGACCGGATCGACGTTGTGGTCCACCCGCAGTCGGTGGTCCATTCCATGGTCCAGTTCATTGACGGGTCCATCATCGCCCAGGCATCCCCGCCGGACATGCGCCTCCCCATTGCCTTGGGGATGGGCTGGCCCAACAGAGTCCCCAAGGCGGCCTCCCCGTGCGACTGGACCAAGGCCACCAGCTGGACGTTCGAACCGCTGGACACTGTAGCCTTCCCAGCGGTGGACCTGGCCAAGGACGCCGCCAAGCAGGGGAGCACCTTTCCAGCCGTCTTTAATGCGGCCAACGAGGAAGCGGTCATGGCGTTCCACGCGGGGCGCATCCGCTTCACCGAAATCGTGGACACCATCGATGCTGTCCTCAGCGAACATTCAGGATCCTCCGGGCTGACGCTGGAGTCGGTACTGGATGCTGAAAACTGGGCACGTACGCGCGCCCACGAACGTTTAGCAGTCAGCAGTCTCTAGGAAGCAGCAGATCCACGCATGAGCCCCGTCCTCCTTTTTATCCTCGGCGTCGTCTTTGTGGCGCTCGGCATTGCCGTGTCCATTGCGCTGCACGAAGTGGGGCACCTGTTGCCCGCCAAGCTGTTCAAGGTGCGCGTCACCAAGTACATGATCGGCTTCGGCCCCACCCTGTGGTCGAAGCGGAAGGGCGAAACTGAATACGGTGTGAAGGCGATCCCGCTGGGTGGCTACGTGTCCATGATCGGCATGTATCCACCCAACAAGGACGACGGAACCGTCCGTCCCTCCAGCACCGGGATGTTCCAGACCCTGGCCACGGAAGCCCGGTCCATGGCACACGAGGAAGTGGGCCCGGAGGACGCGAACCGCGTGTTCTACCGGCTGCCGGTGTGGAAGAAAATCATCGTGATGCTGGGGGGTCCGGCCATGAACCTGCTGATTGGCGTGGTCCTGACGGCCGTCTTGCTGATGGGTTTCGGCATGGCCACAGCCACCACCACCATCGCGGACGTCTCCAAATGCCAGGTGGCGGCCGGCCAAACGGTTGATCCCGATTCCCCGGACTGCCAGCTGACGCCCGCGGCCGCTGCCGGTCTCCTGCCCAACGACGTGGTCACCTCCTTTGACGGGAAAGCTGTCACCGGCTGGGACCAGATGACCGAATGGATCCGTGCCTCCGCCGGCCGGGAAGTCAGCATCACCGTGCAGCGCGACGGCGCGCCCGTCACCACCACGGTGACACCGGTGCTGTCCGCCCGCCCCGTCGTAGGCGTGGACGGACGCCAGGCAAAGGACGACGCCGGCACCCTCCTCTACCAGGACGTCGGCTTCCTGGGCATCGGTGCGCAGACCGAACTGGTTCCCCAACCGGCGTCGTCCGTCCTGCCCATGGCGGGCGAAAACATCAAACAAGTGGCTGGCGTCGTCTTCAACCTGCCCGCGAGGGTGGTGGGCGTTGCCAAGGCTGCGTTCAGCGAAGAAGAGCGCGACCCCAACGGCCCCATCAGCGTGGTGGGCGTCGGGCGCGTGGCTGGCGAAGTGGCGGCCATGGAGGAAGTGCCGCTCCAGTCCAGGATTGGCGCCCTGGTAGGGCTGCTCGCCGGCCTGAACTTCGCGCTCGCGGTATTTAACCTGATCCCACTGCTTCCGCTCGACGGCGGCCATGTAGCCGGAGCGCTGTATGAGGGGGCGCGGCGGCGGGTGGCCAAGCTGTTCGGCAAACCGGACCCGGGTGCTTTCGACATCGCCAAACTGCTCCCCGTGACCTACGTGGTGGCCGCGTTGCTGATGGGCATGAGCGCGCTGCTGATCTACGCCGACATCGTCAAACCGGTGAACCTGTTCGGCTGACTCCTGCGGATGCATGGCTGGACGGACGTCCCGGATCTACCATGAACCATGGGCACGTTCGCAGTCCAATCGCAGAGCATCAGCCGCTGGATCCGGGCAGGGTTGTGGGCGCTGCCTGTCGCGTGGCTCATCACCGCCTTGTCCACGCTCGAGCCGCAGCCGGATCAGGTGAAGGACCCGGCGGCGTGGGCCCGTTTTGTCAGCTCCGATTCGTACCAGTTCAGCCATCTTTTCGGCAGTACCGCAGGCACCATCCTGGCCCTGTTCGGTCTCTTCGCACTGGGCTGCTCCATCGCCAACAGCCGGTCGGGGCGCCTGGCGCTGGCCTCGATGGTCATCGCCGTTGCGGGTACGGCTTTGCTGCTGGTGCCTGCCGTGATTTCCACGTTTGCCACCCCCGCCATCGGAAAGGCATACCTCGGCGGAAACCAGGACGTGATGCAGCTGGAATTCCCGGGGTCCATGACCGGGGCGTTCCTGTTGGGCCTCCTGCTCGCATTCGTTGGCAGCGTGCTCCTGGGCATCACGGTATGGCGTTCCCACGTGCTGCCGTGCTGGGCCGGGATACTCTGGGCGGCCGGCGCTGTGGTGTTCTACGTCCTGGGCGTGGTCCTTGGGCTGGCAACAACCGGAAGCAGCCTGCCCACCCAGACCGCCGGCGCCCTGCTGATGGCAGTCGCCGCTGGATGGATCGCCTGGAGCGGATCCCGGCAGGCCACGGCAGTGCCGGACAGGACCGGGTGATTCTCATCGATCAGCCCTTATTGGCTGATATTTAATAATCAGCTATTTTTGATTGATTATACGTGATCATCCGCGTACGGTTAAGGCATGTACGTTTTGACCATCGATCAACGAGGCAGCACTGCCGACGTCGACCGCGTTCCCGATCTGATCGCCGCGCTGCGCAGCCTCACGCCGGCGCCCTTTGAGCGCTCGGTGGGTGATGAACTCCAGGGCGTGGTGGAACATGCTGAGGACGTGGTGGACGTCGCCTTGTACGCACTCCGGAGCGGGCATTGGTACGTCGGGGTCGGGATCGGTGCCGTGCACCTTGCCCCGGGCGGCAGCCCCCGGGAAGGTTCAGGGAGTGGCTTTGTGGCAGCGCGAAAGGCCGTGGAACTCGCCAAGGGCGCGGCTGGCCAGGTGCCGTTGTCGGTGGTGTCCGGCAGTATTGGCCGTGGACGGGAGATGCCTACCCACGCCAAGGAAGGAGCCATGACCAGCGCAAATGCCCAGGCGGTGCTGCGCCTGATCGGACGGTTGGTGCAGCAACGCACACCAGCCCAGTGGCGGGTGGTGGACCGCTTGCGCGCGCTCCAGGGCGGCGATGGAAAGCACGGCAGCCAGAAACACGTAGCCCAGGAACTGGGAATCACGGAGCAGTCGGTGAGCCGTGCTGTGCTCAGGTCCGGCTGGCAGGAAGAATGGGCCGCCAGGCCCGCCGCTGCAATGCTCCTCGAGTACGCGCATTCCCAGATTGAAGGAGACCGGTGAACGCACTATGGATCGCAGTTGCCCTGCTGGTGGCCGGATTCGCAGGATGGCCCGTGACCGCACTGGTGTTCCGGCTCGCCAGGACCATCGACGACAAAGCGGATGCGGCGACCAAGTCGGACCAGGACGCGTCAGCCCAGGATCCCTCAGCCGATGTCACGGTGGACACCGTTCTGGAAGCCCCACGGGCCGGTACGGATCACAACAAAGGCGGCCAAACCGTTGACGGCGAGCTGACAGCGAGTGGCGGTCAGCCGGCGTCGGGCGCTCCTCAGCCGGCACCCGCACTGCCGGCCCAGCGGATCCTGCGCGGCGGGGCAATCATCGGAGTCCTGGAACGCCTGGGCGTCTGCTTGGCTATCCTGACCGGACAGCCAGTGGCCATTGCCTACATCGTGGCCATCAAAGGCCTGGGCAGGTTCGCAGAATTGAAGGAGACCCCCGTGGCTGCGGAGCGGTTCATCATCGGAACGCTCACATCCATGCTGTGGGCCGCGGGAACGGCGGCAGTCATCAAGGTCGTGTTCCTGCAGTGAGTCTTGCTGCCTGCCCGGATCGGCGCCAGCCCACGCCTGGGGATAGGGTGTCCTTATGACTGTTTTTGCCGTTGAGTATGTGTACGCCGCCGATTCCTCCGCCGTCCGTGATGAGCACCGCCCCGCGCACCGCGCCTGGATGGCTGGTCTCGCCGACGAGGGCCAATTGCTGACCAGCGGACCATACGGTGACGGGGCTGGTGCCCTGCTGATCTTCAAGGTCCAGGACGAAACCGAGCTGAACGAACTCCTCAAGCAGGACCCGTTCGCCATCGCTGGCGCCATTGCCGGGATCCGGACCACTGAGTGGACTCCCGTGATCGGCCTCCTGGCCGCACACGCATCCTGATTCCCGGACCTTTTTCACTACTGAAACACCTATCCAAGGAGTCCACGTGACCTCGGTCAGCCTGGGAATGCCGTCAGCACCGCCGCCCGTCCTCGCCCCCCGCCGCAAGACGCGGCAGATCAAAGTGGGTTCCGTCGGGGTCGGCTCGGACTCGCCCATCAGCGTGCAGTCCATGACCACCACGCCCACCACGGACATTAACGCCACCCTGCAGCAGATCGCGGAACTCACCGCCTCAGGCTGCGACATAGTGCGCGTTGCCTGCCCGTCGGCCGATGATGCGGAGGCCCTGCCCATCATCGCGCGCAAGTCCCAGATCCCCGTCATAGCGGACATCCACTTCCAGCCCAAATACGTCTTCGCGGCGATTGAGGCCGGCTGCGCGGCAGTGCGCGTGAATCCGGGCAATATCCGCAAGTTCGATGACCAGGTTAAGGAAATCGCCCGCGCCGCGAAGGACCACGGAACCTCCATCCGGATCGGCATCAACGCCGGATCGCTGGAGCCCGGAATCCTGAAGAAGTATGGCAAAGCCACCCCCGAGGCCCTCGTGGAATCGGCAGTCTGGGAAGCCTCGCTGTTCGAAGAGCACGGTTTCAACGACTTCAAGATCTCGGTCAAGCACAACGACCCGGTCATCATGGTTGCTGCCTACGAAATGCTGGCCGAGCAGGGTGACTGGCCCCTGCACCTGGGCGTGACCGAAGCCGGGCCTGCCTTCCAGGGCACCATCAAGTCCGCCACGGCCTTCGGGGCGCTGCTGGCCAAGGGCATCGGCGACACCATCCGGGTTTCCCTCTCGGCGCCGCCCGTCGAGGAAATCAAGGTGGGCAACCAGATCCTCCAGTCACTGAACCTGCGCCCGCGCAAACTGGAAATCGTCTCCTGCCCGTCATGCGGCCGTGCCCAGGTGGACGTTTACACCTTGGCCGAGCAGGTCACCGCAGGGCTGGAAGGCATGGAAATTCCCCTCCGCGTGGCAGTGATGGGCTGTGTTGTGAACGGGCCGGGAGAAGCCCGCGAAGCCGATCTTGGTGTGGCGTCCGGCAATGGCAAGGGCCAGATCTTTGTGAAGGGCCAAGTCATCAAGACTGTGCCTGAGAGCGAGATTGTTGAGACACTGATCGAAGAGGCCATGCGCATAGCTGAAGAGATGGGGGAGGCCGATGGCGAAGATGCTGTCAAGGGTAGCCCCGTGGTTAGCGTCTCATAAAGAGGACGCCGCGCCGGCGGGGATATCCGTCAGGACCCTCGCGGGCGCGGATACCGCTGCCCTGCGGCGCCTCGCGTCGCAGGACCCCGTAGCCAATGTCTTTATCCTGGCGCACCTCCGGGCGGCTGGTTCCGCAGCGCCCACCAGTGGTGGTGCCGGCGTCTTGGGAGTTTTCGACGACGGCGTTCTGGCGGGCGCGTGCTGGGCAGGCGCCAACCTGGTCCCCGTCCAGCTTGACCCCGAATTCGCCGGGGTTGTCGCTGCGGCAGCAAGCACGTCCGGCCGCCGCTTCGCCTCCGCCTTTGGCCCCGCAGATGCCGTCCTTGCGCTTCATGCTGAGCTGGCCGAACTGGGGCATGCGGCCCATGAGGTACGGGATGAACAGCCGCTGATGACCCTGTGCGGGCCGCCGTTGGTGGAGCCGAACGCGGACCTGGGGCTTGGCCGGCTGGCCGATTTTGACCGGATCCTTCCCGCCTGCGCGGCCATGTTCGAAGAGGAAGTGGGCTATTCGCCGTTCCTCGGAGGCAAAGAGTTCTACAGCCGCCGGGTGGAAGGCCTTATCCGGCAAGGCCATTCATTGGCGCACGTCAACGAATCCGGCGATGTTGTGTTCAAGGCCGAGCTGGGAGCTGTGACAGCGGACGTCACGCAGATCCAGGGTGTATGGATGAACCCCGGCTACCGCGGACAGGGTCTGAGCGCAGGCTACATGGCTGCTGTAGTGGAGAAGGCACGCACGCTTGCCCCCGTCACCAGCCTCTACGTCAACGGCTTCAACCTGCGGGCACGGTCCACGTACGAGCGCGTGGGCTTCCGCCAGGTCGGCACCTTCGCCACAGTGCTGTTCTAGCCTCCAGGACGTCGCCTTAGGTCACCCCCTCAGCATTCAGGTCACCCCTTCAGCTTTCAGGTCACCCGTCAGGTAGTGCTGGACGTTAGGCGCCACAAGCCGCACGACGTCGTCGGCGGAGGCGGACGCGAGCGGTTCCAGCCGAATCACGTACCGGACCAGCGTCACGCCCACCATTTGCGTGGCCACAAGATTTCCGCGCATGGCCACTTCTGCGGGTGGTCCGGGGACTCCTGCCATGATCCGGCTGAGGATGGTGCGCTGGACCAGTTCCCGCAGCAGCAGGGTCTTCGCCTTCGAACCGATGGTTCCCCTGAGGAAGGCCACCAGGCTGTGCTGGGCCGGGCTCTCCCACAAGTGCAGGACCGCCCGCACAATCGCCTCGGCCCGGTCCTCCGGCGAGTAGCCGTTGACGCCCGCCAGGACCTTCTCCGGGTCGGCCGGCAGTGCCACGCTCAGCGCAAAGAGCTCGTCCTTGCCTTTGAAGAAGTGGTGCACCATGGCGGGGTCCACTCCGGTTTCCCGGGCGATCTGGCGCAGGCTGGTCCCCTCGAAACCGTGTTCGGCGAACAGTCTCCGGGCTGTGTCCAGGATCTGGTCCCTCGACTCACTTGCCCCGCCGCGTCTGCCCCGCCGGCCCGGACCGGCCGCGCCGCCCGCGGGATCCGCGGCGCCCGCAGGACCCTGCGCGCCTGCCGGATCACCAGCGCCCGCCGGATCATACTGTCCGTTCACGCAGTCCGCCGCCGCAGGGTCAACGACGCGAGGACCAGGACCGCCAGGACAATGGCCACCATGACGCCGGCGTCCATCCACAGCTGGCCTGTGGCCTCGGTGTTGGTGGCGATCTCCTGGAGCGCATCCACCGAAAAGGTCAGGGGCAGGACATTCGACACAGCCTCCAGGGCCTCGTTCATCCTCTCGCGGGCCACAAAGAGGCCACAGAGCAGGATCTGCGGGACCACCACCACCGGCATAAACTGCACGGCCTGGAATTCCGTCCGGGCGAAGGCCGAACAGAGCAGCCCCAGGGCGACTCCAAGAACCGCATTGATCACGGCAATCATGACCACCAGACCCGGGCTGCCTTGGATGTCGAGCCCGAAAATCCAGTAGGCCACGGCGGTAGCCACCAGCGACTGCAGCGCGGCCATGATGGAAAATGCGAGCCCGTAGCCGAACAGCAGGTCCGCCTTGTGGATGGGAGTGGTCAGCAGCCGTTCCAGGGTCCCGGAGGTGCGTTCGCGCAGCATCGTGATGGACGTAACCAGGAACATCACCACAAACGGGAAGATCGCCAGCATCATCAGGCCAACGCGGTCAAAAGTCCTGGGTACGCCTGGCGGCAGCGTTTCATTCTCATAGAGAAAGTACACGGCGGTGAGCAGCAGCGCGGGGACCACCAGGATCAGCGCGATGCTTCGGTGGTCGTGCCGGAGCTGGTCCAGGACGCGCCGGGTGGTGGCCACCAGCATCATCAGGTTCATGACCGTACCGTCCTTTCAGTGGACTCCGTTGCGGCAGTGTCCTGGATGATGTGCAGGAAGGCCTTCTCCAGATCGGCGCTGTGCCCGCGTTGACTCAATTCGGCCGGCGTCAGCTGCGCCAGGAGCTTCCCTTCCCGCAGCAGGAGGAGTGAGCCGCAATGGCTGGCTTCCTCCATCACATGGCTGGAAACCAGCAGGGTGGTCCCGGATTCGGCCATGGACCGGAACCGGTCCCACAGGTCAGCCCGGAGCACCGGATCAAGGCCCACAGTGGGCTCGTCCAGGACCAGCAGGCTGGGACGCGCCACCAGGGCGCAGGCTAGCGACACCCGGCTCAGCTGTCCGCCGGAGAGGTCGCCGGTTTTCTGCCTGGCCTGCGGTTCAAGCCCGACGGCGGCGATCGCTTCCGCGGCTCCGGCGCGGCCCTTGCGGTGCATGGCGCCGAAGTAGCGGACGTTGGCTTCGACAGTGAGGTCCGGATACACGCTGGGGGACTGGGTCACGTAGCCCACCCGGTGCCGCAGGTCAGGGTGTCCGGCGGGCAGCCCCAGTACTTGGACGGAGCCGGAGGTGAGCAGCTGGACGCCCATGATGGCCCGCATGAGGGTGGTCTTGCCGCTGCCGGACGGACCCAACAGCCCGGTGATCTGGCCTGCGTGGATGGAAAAGTCCAGGCCGCGAAGAACGGGAACCTTTCCCCTGGTGACGTGCAGGGAGCTGGCGGCGACGGCAACGTCAGCGCCGGCCGGGGCAGTTGCTGCTGAATGGGACATATGTGCCCTCCGAAATGCTGGAAGTCCTCGTTGAATTCACCAGATGATGAATTCAACCTAGACCTGCCGGAGGTGACCGTCAACAACTTCGAGCGGAAAAAACCCTTGTGGATGTGTCGCCTATCACATAGGTTCAATCTAGCTGCGCTGGAGTGGGTGGGCGGTCTCACCAGTCCTCACCAGTACCTAGGCGTCAATGGCCATGGAGCCACGTCCGCATGTAATGACCAGCCGTTTACGGCCAGGGGCTTTGCACGCCGGGCGTGGCTCTATTGCGTTCCGCCCCGTCAAGGCCTCAGCAGAACCCCGCATCCGGCTCCGCGCCTGTCGCTGGCCCCTGCCTCTGGCCCGGCTCAGGTTCCGCCGCCGGGCGGGGCGTGGATTGCCGGTAGATTAGTACCCAGAAGAATTGCCCTGTCCTGCATTTCCAGCAGCTAGTCCCAGAAACGGATACCCACCCTTGGTCACAAGAATGTCCCAGCTTTTCCTGCGCACCTTGCGTGAAGATCCCGCCGATGCCGAGGTGGCCAGCCACCGGCTCCTGATCCGGGCGGGGTACATCCGCCGGGCCGCTCCGGGTATCTACACCTGGCTGCCGCTGGGGCTCAGTGTGCTGCGCAAGGTGGAGCAGGTCATCCGCGAGGAGATGGCGGCCATCGGCGCCCAGGAAGTCCACTTCCCGGCGCTGCTGCCCAAAGAGCCCTACGAGGCCACCAACCGCTGGACGGAATACGGCGAGGGCATCTTCCGGCTCAAGGACCGCAAGGGCAACGACTACCTGCTGGCACCCACACATGAGGAAATGTTCGCCCTGCTGGTCAAGGACCTGTACTCGTCCTACAAGGACCTGCCGCTGAGCATTTACCAGATCCAGAACAAATACCGCGACGAAGCACGCCCCCGGGCAGGTTTGATCCGCGGCCGCGAATTCATCATGAAGGACTCCTACTCCTTCGACGTGGACGACGCCGGCCTGGACGCCAGTTACGCCGCCCACCGCGTCGCCTACCTCAAGATTTTCGAGCGCCTGGGCCTGGAAGTTGTTCCCGTTGCGGCCACCGCCGGTGCTATGGGCGGGTCCAAGAGCGAGGAATTCCTGCACCCCACCGAGATCGGTGAGGACACGTTTGTGCGCTCCGCCGGAGGGTACGCAGCCAACGTTGAAGCCGTCACCACGGTGGTTCCCGCGGACATCGACTTCACCGGCGCCCCTGCCGCGGAGGTCCGTGACACGCCGGACACCCCCACCATCGATACGCTCGTGGAAGCTGCCAACCAGCTCGCTCCGCGGACAGCGGCCGACGGCGGCGCCTGGACTGCCGGTGACACGCTCAAGAACGTCGTTCTTGCCGTGACGCTGCCCACCGGCGAGCGCCAGCTCGTCGTCATCGGGCTCCCCGGCGACCGCGGCGTTGACCTCAAGCGCGTCGAAGCGAACATCGGGTCCTTCCTGCCGGTTGCCGGCGAAATCACGCTCGAAGCCGCCAATGACGACGACCTCAAGAAGCAGCCCCTGATCGTGAAGGGCTATCTCGGCCCCGGTATGTCCCTGGACGCACCACTGCTTGGCACTGAGGGCACCGCCAAGTTGCTCTACCTCGTGGATCCCCGCGTTGTCAGCGGCTCCGCCTGGGTCACCGGTGCCAACGAGGCCGGCAAGCACGTCTTCGGCCTCGTCGCCGGACGCGACTTCGGGTGGGACGGCGTCATCGAGTGCACCGACGTACGCGCCGGCGACGAGGCTCCGGACGGCTCGGGTCCGCTGGAGACCGCCCGCGGCATCGAAATGGGCCACATCTTCCAGCTGGGCCGCAAGTACGCCGCGGCCCTGGACCTGAAGGTCCTGGACCAAAACGGCAAGCAGGTCGTGGTGACCATGGGTTCCTACGGCGTCGGTGTCACCCGCGCCGTCGCGGCCTTGGCCGAATCCAACCACGACGAGAAAGGCCTGATCTGGCCCCGCGCCGTCGCCCCGGCGGATGTCCATGTGGTGGCTGTCGGTCGCGGCGAGGAGATCTTTGCCGCCGCCGAGCAGTTGGCCCTGGAACTTGAGGCCGCAGGCCTGGACGTCATCTACGACGACCGGCCCAAGGTCTCCCCGGGCGTAAAGTTCGGCGACGCGGAACTCGTCGGTGTTCCCACCATCCTGGCCGTCGGCCGCGGCCTGGTGGATGGCGTTGTGGAAATCAAGGACCGCCGCACTGGCGAGGCGGAGAACGTGGCCGTGGACAAGGCTGTTGACTATGTGGTCACCGCCGTCCGCAGCTGATGCTGCGCCGTTCTAGGTGATGATTTCCGGGTTTGAGTCGATCCAGCTCACCACCATCATCCTGATTGTGGTGGCTGGATTTGCTGCCGGCTGGGTGGACGCCGTGGTGGGCGGCGGCGGCCTGCTCCAGCTTCCGGCCATGCTGCTGGTACCGGGGATCACGCCGGTCCAGGCCCTGGCCACGAACAAGATGGGGTCTATTTTCGGCACCAGCACGAGTGCTGTGACGTACTACGGGCGGGTGAAGCCGGACCTTCGGACAGCTGTGCCCATGGCGGTGATCGCCTTGGCCGGGAGCTTTGGCGGCGCCGTGCTGGCGGCCAACCTCCCCGCCAGCGTGTTCAAGCCCATCATCGTGGCCGCGCTGGTCGCCGTCGCGCTTTTTACGGCACTGAAGCCCAATGTCGGTGAGATCACCGTGCTACGGCACGATGGCCGCACGCACTACGTGGTGGCGTGCCTGATCGGGGCCGTTATCGGCTTCTATGACGGCCTGATCGGTCCGGGCACCGGGTCCTTCCTCATCATCGCGCTCGTTTCGGCAATGGGCTACGCCTTCCTGGAGGCAAGCGCCAAAGCCAAGATTGTGAACATGGCCACCAACGCCGGTGCCCTGCTGTTTTTCCTGCCCCACGGGTCAATCCTGTGGGGTGTTGGCCTGCTGCTGGGCCTGGCCAACATGGCTGGCGGCTACCTGGGCGCGCGGACCGCCGTGAAGCAGGGCAGCCGCTTCATCCGCGTTGTATTCCTGCTGGTGGTGGGAGTCCTGATCATCAAACTCGGCGCCGACGTCTGGCAGGACAACTTCGCCTGACAGGGCAGCGGAAACCCTCGCAGCACTATCCCTCGCAGGCCCGGCCGGCCGGGCGTACCATGCAGGTATGTCCGCAGGCGGGGAACCCTATTCGGAAGCACTGTCAGCCGCGGCACGGCGCGCCGCCGAGTGGCTGGCGAGCCTGCCGGGCAGGCACGTCGGGCCCGCCCAAAGCGCCCACGATCTCGCGGCTGACTTCGGCGGTCCCCTTCCCGAGCAGGGCATGCCGGCCGCAGCTGTGGTTGAGTACCTGGCGGACAAAGCCGAGCCGGGCCTGATGGCGATGCCCTCCGGGCGCTTTTTTGGGTGGGTCATCGGCGGGACGCTCCCTGCCGCCCTGGCCGCGGACTGGCTGGTCAGCGCCTGGGACCAGAACGCGGTGCTCCGCGTCTCCGCACCTGCCATGGCGGCCATCGAGGACGCGGCCGGGCGCTGGCTCGTGGACCTCCTGGGCCTCCCGGACGAATCCGACGTGGGCTTTGTCACCGGAGCGACGATGGCTAACTTCGCCGGATTGGCCGCTGCCCGCTGGAGCCTGCTCGCCGACGCCGGCTGGGACTTGGAGCGCGACGGGCTATTCGGCGCACCGCGCATTCGCTGCCTCGTCGGACAGGAACGCCACGACTCAGTGGATCTGGCTCTGCGATACTTGGGGCTGGGCCGACCGGAGGCCGTGCCGTCGGACCGGCAGGGCAGGATCCGAACCGGCGAGCTCGACCGGCAGCTGTCCGCGGGCTCCGGTCCGGCCCTCGTATGTTTGCAGGCCGGAAACCTGCATTCGGGCGCCTTCGATCCTTTCGTCGAGGCCGTCGGCATCGCGAAGGCTCACGGCGCCTGGATCCACGTGGACGGGGCTTTTGGGCTCTGGGCTGCGGCAGTGCCCGAGCTTGCCGCGCTTACCGCCGGGATGGCCCTGGCGGACTCCTGGGCAAGCGACGCGCACAAGACCCTAAATGTTCCCTACGACTGCGGGATTGTAGTGGTCAGGGACCCAGCCGCCCTGCGCTCTGCCATGGGCGTGCATGCCAGCTATCTCATCCGGGCCGCTGACGGTGCGGCCGACCCGCTTGAAAAAGTCCCGGAGCTCTCGCGCCGGGCCCGCGGCGTGCCTGTGTGGGCCGCCCTCCGCTACCTGGGGCGGGACGGCGTGGCGGCCCAGGTCCGCGGGCTCGCCGACGCTGCGTCGAAGATCGGCAGCCGCCTCGCCGACGTGGACGGGGTCGAGGTGCTCAACACGGTGGACTACACCCAGGTGTCGCTCGCCTTCGGGGACGACGCCACCACGCGCGCCGTGACAGCCCGGGTGATCGAGGACGGCAAGGTCTGGATGTCCGGTTCACGCTGGCAGGGCAGGGATGTCCTGCGGGTCTCGGTCAGCAACTGGAGCACGGACGCGGACGACGTCGGCACTGCCGTCGAGGCGGTCAGTTCGGCGTTGGCGGCTGTGCGGGCTGCCGGCTGATCACCTGGAGGCACCGTTCCACAGGGGAGGCACCGTTCCACCGGGGAGGCGCCTTCCCGCCCGGAAGGCAGCCGTCGCCGCCCAGGGGCCCGTCCTGACCGGGAGTCATTGTCGCTCAGCTGTCGCCCTGACCCGGCTCAGGCAGGGCGTGCGCCGAGGGGAGACCGTCGAGGGTCCGCCCGGCAAGGGTGCTGGCCACCCAGAGGGAGCGGGCCAGATCTCCTTGGTGGCGCGGCACAGCGGCGTAGCAAAGGGCGTTCTCCACTTCGCGTGCCACGGCCCACTGGCGCGCGGCTTCGGCATCGAGGCCGGCCGCGACGCTGAACTCCTGGCAGCGCCGGCGCAAGCCTCCGGCCGGATCGCTCCGGGGCAGGTCGCCGAGACGGTTCCACAGCAGCGGTGCCACCGCGAATTCCGGTTCGCCGATCATGGGCTGCGGGTCGATGGCGACGAAGCCCTGCCCGGGCAGGGCTCCGCTGTTGGTCTGGGGCCGGGCCAGGATGTTCAGGAAATGCAGGTCCGTGTGGACCAGGACATCGCGGCCCGAGCGGCGGCCCACGGCACCGCGGGTCTGGCAGACTTCCAGGGCCGCCTCCAGGAGCCAGCGCGGGAACGGGCGGCCCTGCTGTTCCCAATCGGCGGGCAGGTCATCGCTCCATTGTTCGGCCCGCGCGGCGATGTGGTCGAATTCGTGCCACTGCGGACGTCCGTCCGGCACCAGGCCTAACTGCCGCATGGTGCTGCCCCAGGCCACCGCCGCTTGATCCAGCGGGATGGTCTGGAGCGAGCAGTCCGCATTCAGCCGTTCGAGCAGCATGGCGCACGTTCCGGCGTCGGATTCCAAAAGGCGGACGGCGCCCGATCCGCCCCAGAGTGTCAGCGCATGGCGTTCCATCCGGGCTTCGTCGTGCGGAAAGGCGATCTTGAGCGCCGCCGGAGTCCCGTCCGTCCGGCGGACCGGAACCACAACGCCGCCGTGGCCATGCCAGGGGAGCGCGCCGACTGCCAGGTCAACGGCCAGCCCCCAATGCTCCAGCCGCCCCTGGACCAGTCCCGGGAGGGAGGAAAGCCAGGCCCGTCCCGCACTGCTGTGGCTGTAACGCATGCTGAGGGCCGGCGGGATCGGCACGCCAATCTGGACACTCATACGACGCCGCTTGCGCCGAGCAGGTTGCCGATGGAGTACGTGGCAGCCAGGGCCAAGGCCCCGCCCACCACCACCCTGACGGCGGCCCGCAGCTTCGAGCCGCCACCGATCCAGGCACCCAGAGCCCCGGTGGCAGCAAGGGCCACCAGCACGGCCGCGAAGGTCAGGGGAACCCGGATGTTCTCCGGCGGCAGCAGTATGGCGAGCATCGGAAGGATGGCGCCGATGAGGAACGCGACGGCGGAGGCAATAGCGGCGTGCCAAGGACTGACGATGTCTGCCTCGTCGATGTTCAGTTCGGCGGAGAGGTGTGCGCCCAGGGCGTCGTGGGCTGTCAGCTCCCTGGCCACTTTCCTTGCTGTGTCCAGGCTTAGGCCCTTGCCCTGGTAGATCGCAGTGAGTTCCTCCAGCTCTTCCTCCGGTTCTTCCTGCAGTTCCAGGCGTTCCTTTTCGATTAAGGCCTCCTGGCTGTCCTTCTGGCTGCTGACGGAGACATATTCGCCCAAGGCCATGGATATTGCACCACCCACCAGCCCGGCCGTGCCGGCGACGAGAATCGGGCCGGCCTGTGTGGTGACACCGGCGACGCCCACCACGATTGCGGCGACCGAGACGATGCCGTCATTGGCACCCAGGACGCCGGCGCGAAGCCAGTTCAGGCGCTGCGCTATGTCGTTTTGGTGGGGCTCATTCTCGTGAAGGGCGGGAGCGCCGGCACTGTCCATGCCTACAGCAAAGCATTAGTGCCTGCGGCTGGCCAGTATGCCGGGCCTTGGCTACGAATTGCCGGGACGGGCGCTGGTTGTGGAAGGTCCCGGGCTTGGTACAGGCTCCGGCAGCGGAGGCAGGAGAGCTTCGTCCAGGACCATGCCGGGAACCGGGCCCGGCGATGCACCCCAATGGGCGGTCCGCCGGGCCGCCGACTGAAGGGCCGAGAGTGCCCATTCACGTTCGCGCCCCTCGCTGAGGGCCACCAGATCGCCGAGCACCGGAAGTGTCCCCGCTTCCAGGGTTCGGAGCCCGGCTGCAGGGTCCGCCAGGAACACCTCGCTCAGGGCATAACCTGGTTGCCTCTGGGGTACCGCGGCGCAGTGGGACCTGCCCATGGCCTCCGCTTCGTTTCGGAGGATGCCATGCTGGGCCAGGAAGTTCGACGCCGGAGCAGCTGACCCGGAGTTAAGCCTGGTCAGTGCGGCCTGGTACGCATAGACCAGTTCCAGCTCGGCGGCAACGGCTGAGGCAAAGGCCGAGCCGAGGTCCGCGCCAGTGCTTGCGTCGGCGACCGCCGCTTTGCTGGCACAGCTGACGGCGGCTGAAGCCGTATCAGGCGGGGTGGGTGCCAGCGATGCGGTGGAGGAGCCAGCCCCTGGAAGCGGTGCCAACGAGATCCCGGTCGCCGAGGCCAGGTCCTCCGCGGCCAGAAGCTGGGCAGTGCCAGCGCCGGCGAGAAGGCGGGCCATGCCGCCGTCGGCCGTTTCCGCGTCCTGGAGCCGCTGAGCCCCGCTTGCCTGGAGGGCAGCGGCCAAGTCCGCGGTGGTCGAGGGCGGCGTGACGGTGGCAAGCGCCGTGGCCGGCGAAGCAGCCGCGCTGTCCAGGGCAGAATTACCAGCCGGCAGGATTAACGCCCGGGCCTGGACAGTCAGCAAAGTCACAATCCGGGCCAGGGCGGAGGCTTGCGAAGCCGGCGCAGTGGCGTCGGCAGCGCCTTGCAGGTCCAAGCCCGCGGCCCGAAGGCTCAGGGAATCCGCGAACGCGGATGCCCTTGCCTGCTCGGAAAACGGCGGCGCCGCAGGCGGGGACGGTTCGCGGGGTATGAGCACCACTCCCAGGCTCACCACCAGAAGGGCGGCCAGCGCAAAAACGGCGTACTGGAAATAGCGCCTGCGGCGGCCTGTTTCCTGCGTGTCGTCTTTCACAACAGACCATGTTCTCACGCCTGACGCGAATCTACGTGCACCACTGCGGCCGGAAAATCGTTACGCTAGTAGTCACAACATCATCTATTGGAAGGCGGCCGGCATCGTGAGTAATGCAGAAGCCACGACTTCATCAGACGCTACCGGAACGGGTACCGCTGCTGCTGCGCCCGCCAACAATCCCGAAGCCATCAGGCTTCGGGCGCTGCTGGAACCGGCAGTTCAGGCCAACCGCCTGTACCTCGAGGACGTATCCATCATGGCGGGTTCGCATCGCGTGGTCCACGTGGTGGTTGACCTGCCGCAGGAGGAAACCGGCGGCGTAAACCTTGATGTCATTGCGGACATCTCCAGGGTCCTCTCCGATGTCCTGGACAACGATCCAGCGGACGACGGGCGCCCCTACGACCTCGAGGTTTCCTCCCCGGGTGTCGCGCGTCCCCTCACCGAAGTCCGGCACTGGCACCGTGCCCGGGGCCGTATGGTCAAGGTCAACGTCATCCAGGGCGAAAATGTCACCGGCAGGGTCCAGTCCGTGGACGATTCCGGCGTCACCATCATCCCGGAGATCGCCGTCAAGAAGGGCATGAAGCCCAAGCAGGGCGAGCCCCAGATTCTTCCTTTCGACAGGATCCGCAACGGAAAAGTCGAGATCGAATTCAGCCACCTCGAAGAAGCTGGTCTGGAACCTGAGCACAATGGACCTTCTGAGGAGGCCTGATGGATATTGACATGAGCGCGCTGAGACTACTGGAGCGTGAGCGCGAAATCCCGCTGGACCTCCTGATCCCCACCATCGAGCAGGCGCTCCTGGTGGCGTACCACAAATCACCCGGCGCCTTCGAGAAGGCCCGGGCCGAACTGGACCGCAAGAGCGGCCACGTGACCATCTGGGCCGTGGAGATCGACGACGACGGCGACCCCATCGGCGAGTTCGAGGACACCCCCGCCGGGTTCGGCCGTATTGCAGCGAGCACCGCACGGCAGATCATCCTGCAGCGCCTGCGCGACGTCGAGGACGACGCCATCCTGGGTGAGTTCAAGGGCCGCGAGGGCGAACTTGTGGCCGGCTTGATCCAGCAGGGCAACAACCCGCACATGATCCAGGTCAACCTGGGTTCGGTGGAGGCCCTGCTGCCGCCGCCCGAACAGGTGCCGGGGGAGAAGTACATCCACGGCAACCGGCTCCGCGCCATCGTTATCGATGTTCACCGCGGCACCAAGGGCCCGTCCGTCACTTTGTCCCGTTCACACCCGGGCCTCGTCCGGAAGCTCTTCGAACTGGAAGTCCCGGAGATCGCGGACCGCTCAGTGGAGATCGTGGCCCTGGCCCGCGAGGCCGGTCACCGCACCAAGATCGCCGTCAAGGCCAACACCCAGGGCATCAACGCCAAGGGCGCCTGCATCGGTGAAATGGGTTCCCGCGTCCGCGCTGTTATGACGGAACTCAACGACGAAAAAATCGATATCGTCGACTTCAGCGAGGATCCGGCAACGTTTATTGCCAGCGCACTTTCCCCGTCGCGTGTGAATTCCGTCACCATCGTGGATGAAGCCACCCGCTCCGCGCGTGTGGTGGTCCCGGACTACCAGCTCTCGCTGGCCATCGGCAAAGAGGGCCAGAACGCCCGGCTGGCGGCCAAGCTGACCGGCTGGCGGATCGATATTGTCTCTGACGCCGCCCCGGCGCGCGAAAGCTGAACCCGTTCCGGGGCAACGGCCAACGGCGGACACTGTCGGCCGATGCCCCGGTTTCGGGCAGAACTGCCCCGAGGGGCTAGAATAGACAAGACCGCGCCTAACGGCCGGTATTCGTGTGCCCTGAGTATTCCCGTTCCGCCGATGTGCGGTTGGGACCTTAGGGCCGGCAGTTATGAACGTGAGGAAGATACTCACCGTGGCAGAAGTGCTTCACATCGAGGATCAACCGCAGCGTACCTGCATCGGATGCCGGAAAAAGGCTGCGCGGTCTGAGTTACTCCGGCTCGTCGCCGAAGGCAGCGGTTCCACCGCAGTGCTGGTAGACGAACGACGCCGGATGGCTGGCAGGGGTGCATGGCTGCACCCCAGCGAAGCGTGCCTGGCCCTGGCGGTCAAACGGCGAGCATTCGGAAGGGCCCTCAACGGCGCAACCGGGTCCACCGCCGTCGAACGCCGGATCATGGCAGGCAAGCAGGACGCCGGCCCGCTGCAAATACCTCAGCACTTGCCTCTGGCAGATGCAGCAAAAACCGTCCAACCTGAAAGCGGGTCAGAAAACTGATGGAAACCCGATGAGTTCCCAGCGATGAGTGCGCAACGATGACAACTTTGTTGCGCTCTGCAATGGGCCCTTTAGTTGCACCCGCGGCTGGGGCCCGCAGTAAGAAGTAGACGGTTCGTGCCTGGCTCGGTGCGGACCGAGACAGGAGAAATGTGGCCAAGGTCCGCGTACATGAGCTTGCTAAAGAGCTCGGTATTACTTCCAAAGATGCAGTAACCAAACTGCAGGAACTGGGCGAATTCGTTCGCTCCGCCTCTTCAACCATTGAGGCCCCGGTGGTGCGGAAACTCCGCAACGCCTACCCCGACGCCGCTGCTAAGAGCGCAGCTCCGGCAGCCGCGCCTAAGGCGCCTGCCCCGTCGGCCGACACACGACCCGCAGCACCTGCTCCGGGTCCCGCAGCTCCCTCCGCCCCGGCAGCACCAGCTGCTGCGGCTCCGGCTGCACCCGCTCCCGTTTCCGCAGCTCCTTCAGCCCCGGCGGCACCAGCTGCTCCGGCTGCAAGTGCACCGTCCACCGGCGCCAAGCCCGGCGCCCGTCCGGCACCGAAGGCTGAAGCCCCGGCTGCACCGACCCGCTCCGGCGGATCAGCGCAGGGCGGTTCACAGGGCGGCTCCGCACCGCGTCCCGGCGGTCCCCGTCCGGGCAACAACCCGTTCGCCACGTCCCAGGGCATGCCCCGCGGCCGCGGCGGCGACAGCGAGCGCGCTCCCCGTCCGGGTAACAACCCGTTCGCTCCTTCGCAGGGCATGCCCCGCTCCGGTGGCCGTCCCGACGGCGACCGTCCCGGTGGTCCGCGTCCCGCGGCCGGTGCAGGTGGCCCCCGTCCGGGTGGTCCGCGTCCCGCAGCCGGTGCTGGTGGCCCCCGTCCGGCTGCTGGCTCAGGTGGACCCCGCCCGGGTGCACCCCGTCCCGCGGGTGCCGGTGGAAACCGGCCTACTCCGGGCATGATGCCCAACCGCACTGAGCGTCCCGCACCTGCTGGTGCAGGACGTCCCGGTGGCGGCGCACGTGGCCCCGGACGTCCGGGTGGCGCTCCAGGTACAGGTGGCGCACCGGGTGCCGGTGGCGGCGCTCCGGCCGGCGGCGGCTTCGGCAAGGGTGGCCGCGGTCGCGGTGGCACCCAGGGTGCCTTCGGTAAGGGTGGCGCAGGCCGTGGCAAGCAGCGCAAGTCGAAGCGTGCCAAGCGCCAGGAACTCGAGCAGATGAGTGCTCCGTCGCTGGGTGGCGTGAGCGTACCCCGCGGCGACGGCAACACCGTAGTCCGGCTTCGTCGTGGCTCGTCCATCACGGACTTCGCCGACAAGATCGAGGCAAACCCGGCAGCACTGGTGACGGTCCTCTTCCACCTCGGCGAGATGGCCACGGCCACGCAGTCCCTGGATGAAGAGACCTTCGCACTGCTCGGCGAGGAGCTTGGCTACAAGCTCCAGGTTGTGTCGCCGGAGGACGAGGAGCGCGAGCTGCTCTCCGGCTTCGACATCGACTTCGAAGCAGAGCTCGAAGCCGAAGGCGACGACGACCTCGAGGCACGTCCTCCGGTTGTCACGGTCATGGGCCACGTTGACCACGGTAAAACCCGCCTGCTCGATGCCATCCGCAAGTCCGACGTTATGGCGGGCGAGCACGGCGGCATCACGCAGCACATCGGTGCTTACCAGGTCACGCACACCCACGAAGACATTGATCGTAAGATCACCTTCATCGATACTCCGGGCCACGAGGCGTTCACCGCCATGCGTGCCCGTGGTGCGAAGGTCACCGACATCGCCATCCTGGTGGTCGCAGCGGACGACGGCGTTATGCCGCAGACCGTTGAGGCACTCAACCACGCGCAGGCAGCAAATGTGCCGATCGTGGTGGCTGTGAACAAGATCGACAAGGAAGGCGCCAACCCGGAGAAGGTCCGCGGCCAGCTGACCGAGTACGGCCTGGTTCCCGAAGAATACGGTGGCGACACCATGTTCGTGGAGGTCTCTGCCCGCCAGAACCTCAACATTGACGAGCTGCTCGAGGCTGTCCTGCTTACCGCAGACGCCGCCCTGGACATGCGCGCCAACCCGAACAAGGACGCCCGCGGTATCGCGATCGAAGCCAACCTGGACAAGGGCCGCGGTTCCGTGGCCACCGTCCTGGTGCAGTCCGGCACCTTGCGTGTCGGTGACACGATCGTGGCCGGTACGGCTCACGGCCGTGTGCGCGCCATGTTCGACGACGACGGCAGTGTCCTGACCGAGGCCGGCCCGTCCCGCCCCGTGCAGGTTCTGGGTCTGTCCAACGTGCCGCGCGCCGGCGACACCTTCTTTGTGACCGCTGACGAGCGCACCGCCCGCCAGATCGCCGAGAAGCGTGAAGCAGCCGACCGTAACGCCGCCCTCGCCAAGCGCCGCAAGCGCATCAGCCTGGAAGACTTCGACCAGGCCGTGGCCGACGGCAAGATCGACACCCTCAACCTCATCCTCAAGGGTGACGTGTCCGGTGCCGTGGAAGCCCTCGAAGACGCACTGCTCAAGATCGACGTCGGCGAAGGCGTGCAGCTGCGCGTCATCCACCGCGGCGTTGGTGCTATCACGCAGAACGACGTCAACCTGGCAACGGTCGACAGCGCCGTTATCATCGGCTTCAACGTCAAGCCTGCCGAGCGGGTTGCCGAACTGGCAGACCGCGAAGGCGTGGACATGCGCTTCTACTCCGTCATCTACGCAGCAATCGATGACATCGAGATGGCCCTCAAGGGCATGCTCAAGCCGGAGTACGAAGAGGTCCAGCTGGGCACCGCCGAGGTCCGCGAAGTCTTCCGCTCTTCCAAGTTCGGAAACATCGCCGGTTCCATCGTTCGCTCGGGCATCATCCGACGCAACACGAAGGCCCGCATCAGCCGCGACGGCAAGACCATCGGTGACAACCTCACCGTTGAGACGCTCAAGCGCTTCAAGGACGACGCCACTGAGGTCCGCACGGACTTCGAGTGTGGTATCGGTCTTGGTTCGTTCAACGACATCACCGAGGGCGACATCATCGAGACCTTCGAGATGCGCGAAAAGCCGCGAGTATAAGTCGGTTTAGTTCTACAGGGTCGGGGTCGTTGGGTTTTCCCGGCGGCCCCGCCCCTTCGCTGGGCGGCATAGGATCTGCGATCCTTTGCCGCCCAGCTTCGGCAGGCCCGATGCCACTCCCAGGCCGCCGGAAAAAACCCAACGGGAGTCCGTCGTAGACTCGCCTTAGGCGCGTGGCAACCAACCAAACGTGTGTACGCAAGCCGCTAGCGCGCCGTCGTACATCCAAAATTTTTAGGAGTGGAAATGGCTGATCCCGCACGGGCTGCCAAGTTGGCGCAGCGGATTAAGGTTGTTGTTGCGGAGGCTTTGGGCCGGAAGGTTAAGGATCCTCGGCTGGAGGGCATTACTGTTACCGATGCCCGGGTGACCAATGACCTGCAGCACGCCACGATCTACTACACCGTTTTCGGCGACCAGGCGATCCAGGCTGATGCTGCCAAGGGCCTGGAGAAGGCCAAGGGCGTGCTCCGCCAGGAGGTAGGGCGCAACGTGACTGTCCGCCTGACGCCGACGCTGGAATTTGTCGCGGACCAGATCCCGGTCGTTGCCTCGAACTTGGAGGAACTGCTCCGGGCCGCCAAGAAGCGCGACGCCGAGGTGGCTGCGCTGGCTGAAAACGCCAAGCACGCCGGTGACGCCGATCCGTACAAGAGCGACGTTCCCGCCGATGTGGAGATCGACGAGGACGACTTTGACGAAGAGGACATTGACCTCACCGACGACAAAGACCTCGACGAAGACGCCAACAAGTAACTGACACGAGGCGAAGGCCCGGACCCGCAACTGACCTGCGGGGCCGGGCCTTCGTTCGTCTGCCGGGTTGGACTCCCGGCAGGACCTACCTGATGTGGGCCTTGAGGACGGTTCCAGTCGGTTGCCCGAAGCTGAAGCCGGCCGTGGCGTAGAGGGTTTCCCCGCTCAGCTCGACCGCCGCAGGACCGTCGACAGCCAGGAACTGTGAAGCCTCTCGGGTCCAGGCGTCGATCTTCACAATCTCGTTGCCGAACATCGAGGCTGCGTAGACGTCCCCGTGGTCGGAGACTGCGATGCCGGTGGGGCTCAGAATGTCATCTGCCCACAGGCGTGTGTGTCCTGTCCAGGGATTGACCCGGAAGATGGCACCACGGGCGCCGAGGGACGGATCCTCGGGACCGCCTGGGAGCGAGGAGACATACAGCCAGCCGTCGGGGCCGATCTCCACGTCCGTTGGCACAGGTTCAAAGGCATACTCCTCGCCAACGACGCATGCAGGGGCATCCACCGTTCCTCCAGCCATATCGATGGGGATCTTTGTGCCGGCAGGGATGGCGGCCGGCCTTGGAGGCAGGACAGCGAGCGTCGAGACGTCACCGGAATCCACGTCGACTTCGAGGATGGCATTCGCGCCGGCGTCAGCAACATAGACGGTGGACGCCTTGACTGCAGTGGCATAGGGATGGGAATCAAGGGCGCCCTTGTACCGGGCGGGCGGGAAAACGGGCCAGTCCTTCAGGCACTCTTCAGAGACCGCGTCACCGAAGCCATAGTCTTGGTCGCCGTCCGGATTATTCGCACCTTCATAGGCGGCGAGGTCGGCAATGGTGCGCACGTCGCCTGACCGGTCGATGGACTTCAGGTAGCCCTCGAGCGCATCGGGATTACCTCCGCCGGCGCCTACGCTCTCCACGAAGTAGGTCGTCCCGCGTGTGGTTGAGACACCGCCGACGTCCCAGTCCGCTCTCGTGTAGACGTTGGCGAGTTGGCCATCTTCTTCCACGCGGTCAAGCCGGCCCACAAAATTCTGGGTGACCAGGACGGAGTCGTCCCTGCCGACGGCGAGGCTCAAGGGGGTGACCAGCCCGTCGGCCAGGATTTTCGGCTCTGGCGATGAGGAGCCCGCCGCGGCCGGCCCGATAGGAATGACTAACGCCGCGGCGGCAAAGCACGCGGCAAGGGAAAACTTCTTCTTCATTGCATCCTCCGCAATTGAGGTGCACCACCCCGCGGACGGGGCTGGGCAATGAGACCAAAGTAGATATGAATTTAAACAGCCCCCCGGGCGCCAGACTAGTCCTCCGGGCGGGCTGCGTCGACGGAAATTTCCCTTTGTGTGCCCCCTATTTTTGAACCGGAAATCCCGGGTCATGGCTAGGATCTAGTTATGACGCAGGCGAGCGACAACCACGAGGCCACGCGATACTTGGCGCAGGCCATTGAGCTGGCTGTCCGGAACGTCTCCGACGGCGGCGGACCGTTTGGTGCGCTGGTGGTCACCCCGGACGGCCGGATCCACGAAGGCATAAACCGGGTCACCCGGGACCACGACCCCACCGCGCATGCCGAAGTGGTGGCAATCCGCGCTGCGGCAGCCGCAGGCGCAACGTTCCACTTGAGCGGCGCCGTGCTTTACACGAGCTGCGAGCCGTGCCCGCTGTGCCTGTCAGCCGCGCTGTGGGCGCGGATTGATCGTGTCTATTTTGCGGCCGACCGCCATGGTGCAGCCGCGGCCGGCTTCGACGACGCCGTGTTCTACGAGTATTTCAACGGCACCCGTCCGGAACTGCTGCCGGTCTCCCAAACCGCCATGCCGGCGTCGGACGCTCCGTTTGACGCGTGGCGCCGCAACGCGAAACGCAAGGATTACTGACCAGGTGACGGGTCAGTAACCCTGACGTTCAGGCAGCCTGCCTATGCCGTTGACCAGATCCTCCCGGGCACCGCAAAGCGCGATCCGCACCCAGCCCTCGCCGATCGAGCCAAAGGCAGTTCCCGGCGCGAGCGCAACGCCGGAATCGGAGAGGAACCGTCGGGTCCAGCTCCGCACGTCCCCGTCGCTGACGTGGGAGACGTCGGCCCAAAGATAGAAGGCTCCCTGGGCACTCAGGTACGGGATTCCTTTGGCATCCAGCACTGCGGAGGCGGCGTCCCGGTTGGCCCGGTAGTGGGCATGGGCGTGCCGGACGTAGTCCTGCGGGCCTGTCAGCGCTGCCAGGGCAGCATACTGTGACGGAGAGGCAACGCAGGAGACAATCGCCTCCATCACGTTGTTCATCTTCTGTTCCAGCCCCCGGCGGGCAGACCAGTGCGCCGATCCTCAGGCCGGTCAGGCCGTACGTCTTGGAGAGAGTCAGTGACGTGAACACCCGCGCCTCGCCGGGGACGTCGCTGTCGAACCGGGCCGGGCTGACATGGCGGACATCGTAGGTGAAGGCCTCGTAGCATTCGTCGGAAATGATCCAGAGATCGTGCTTGCGGGCAAGGTCCACCAGCTGGCGCGTCAGGTCCTCGCCGAGGACGGCGCCCAGCGGGTTGGACGGAGAATTCAGGATGAGCACCCGGGTCCGGTCCGTGATGAGCGCCTCAACGTCCTGGATGCGAGGCTGGAAGTGATGTTCGGGATACAGCGGGTAGCCCACGGGCACGGCATTCAGGAGCCGGCTGGTCATGGCGAATGTGGGGTAGCCGGGGTTGGGAATCAGGATCTCGTCGCCGGGGGAGAGCAGGAGGCTCATGGCGAAGTGCAGGCCCTGCTGGGCGCCGTCCACCACGTAGACGCGCTCGGCACCGAAGCTGGCGCTGAGTCCGGCTCGTTCACGGAACCTGGCGGCGAACGCTTCACGGAGGGCCGGGATGCCGGCGTTGGGCGTGTAGTTCGTCTCGTCCCGGTCAAGGCACGCCATGCCGGCCTCCAGGACGTGGCGGGGGAGCGCGAAGCCCGGCTCGCCGATGCTCAGGACAATGGCCCCGGGGGTATGCCAGGCGGCCTCGGTGATTTCGCGGATCTGGTTGACGGGGACGTCGCGCGCGTGCGCCGCAAGCTCAGGCATGGATGCCATCCTAGCTGCCACCGGAGTTGGGGCAGGGCTTGTGGGCAGGGGCGGTGACCGGCGCCGATATACTGGGAAGCGTGCTTTCTGGACTGGTGATAGTGGACAAACCGCAGGGATGGACCAGCCATGATGTGGTTGGTCGGATGCGGCGTCTCGCCGGGACCCGGAAAGTGGGGCACGCCGGTACCCTCGATCCCATGGCTACCGGCGTCCTGGTGGTCGGCATCAACAAGGCCACCAGGCTCCTGACCTACATCGTGGGCACGTCCAAGACGTACACGGCAACCATCCGGCTGGGCCAGTCCACCATCACGGACGACGCCGAAGGTGACGTGATTGCCGCCGTCAGTGCCGCCGCCGTCACCGACGAAGCAATCCACGACGGCGTCGCCGCCCTCACGGGTCAAATCCAGCAGGTGCCCAGCAGCGTCAGCGCCATCAAGGTCAACGGTGAACGCGCTTATGCCCGGGTCCGCTCGGGAGAAGAAGTAAAGCTCGCGGCGCGACCGGTCACCATCCACCGTTTCGAAGTTCACGGCATCAACAGGGAAGCCGGCGGCGACGTTGTGGACATTGATGTCACGGTGGAGTGCTCCTCCGGTACCTACATTCGGGCCCTCGCCCGCGACCTCGGCGACGGGCTGGGAGTGGGCGGCCACCTGACCGCCCTCCGCCGGACCCACGTTGGCCCGTACTCACTGGACCAGGCCCGGACCTTGGAGCAGCTCGCCGAGGAACTGAATGTCCTGGAAATGTCCGAGGCTGCCCGGGCGCTGATGCCTAACCGCGAACTCACAGTGGAGGAGACCACCGAGATTTCCTTCGGGCGTCGGATTGCAGCCGGAGCGGAAGCAGGCGATCCCACGGCCGCCACCGCTGAACACCCCGCGGCAGCGTTCGCGCCGGACGGCAGCCTCGTGGCGCTCCTGGCCGACTCCGGTAACTTTGCCAAGCCCGTCCTGGTGTTCGCGCCCGGCAACGGTGCGGCCGGAAAGACTGCGGCTGGGAAAACTGTGTCCGGAAGTGCTGCGTCCGAAAGTGCCGCACCCGAAGATGCCGCGTCCGGGGACGCGTAGGCATGGACGCCTATTTCTATATCATCCTGGTAGTCGGGCTGCTCTCCAGCGGAATCTGCCTCGGTGCCGGCATCCTCAAAAAGGCCCCCAACGATTTCACCATCCTCTCCGTTGCCGCCGTCGAGCTGGCACTATTGGTTTACTTGGTGGGCTCGATTGTGAGGGTTATCGCGGGCGAACCGATTGCCGGCGAAGCCTGGGAATTCTGGGGATACCTGGCCACTGCGATGCTCCTGCCGCCGGCTGCCGTGTACTGGTCCATCCTGGAACGGACCCGCTGGAGCAACTTCGTCCTCGCCGCCGTCGGTGTCACGGCTTTGGTGATGGCCGCCCGCATGAACCAGATCTGGTACTGAAATGGAAGAAGCACGCAACGTGAAAGCACCTCGTGACGAAGCAACCCGGGCAAAGGCAGATGCCAAGGCCGGCGGCAAGGACACCCGGAACACCGGCCCCGGGCGCCTGCTCATCGCCGTTTATGCAGTGTTTGCCATTTCGGCCACCGCACGCGCCGGCTACCAGATCCTGACGAAGTTCTCCGAGGCTCCGCTCGCATACCTGCTGTCTGCCTTCGCGGCGCTGGTCTACGTGGTGGCAACAGTGTCGCTGGCCAAGCCCGGCCGCACCTGGTTCAGGATCTCCCTGGCCGCCGTCCTGGTGGAACTTGTCGGTGTGCTGGTGGTGGGCGCATTGAGTGTCTTTGATTCGGTGGCGTTCCCGCATGAGACCGTCTGGTCCCTTTTTGGCCGGGGGTACGCGTTCATACCGCTGCTGCTGCCGATCCTGGGACTGCTGTGGCTTTACCGGCGCCGGCCGCACCGGCCGTGAGCCTCCTCCGGGTAGGTCCGCGTCTGCCATCCAGTTGGCCCGGCGCCGTCCGGAAGCCATCTTGAATGCGGGTAATCTTAGATAGTTCCGGCGCCGGTGCGTCCGGAGAGATGTCAGTTAAAGGCAGTAAAAGGCGAGGGTGATGGTCTACATCTGGAACGATCCGTCCGAGGTCCCGTCGGACTTTGGTCCCTCCGTTGTCACTATCGGCAACTTCGACGGCGTCCATCGCGGGCACCAGCAGGTGCTCTCCGAGCTCACCCGCTCGGCCCGGCTCAACAAGACAAAAGCCGTTGCCGTCACCTTTGACCCGCACCCGGCCCTGATCCACCGCCCGGAGTCCGCGCCCGAAATGATCATGGGCCTGCAGGACAAACTGGTGGCCTTGGGGGAGCTGGGCCTGGATGCCATTTTGGTGATGAAGTACTCGCTGAACCTGGCCAGCCTCACGCCTGAGGAATTTGTGAGCCAGGTCCTGGTGGACAGCCTGCACGCCAGCCACGTGGTGATCGGTCACGATTCCCGGTTCGGCCGCGGCAACTCCGGTGACCTCGACACCATGAAGCAGCTGGGCGAAAAGTTCGACTTCGACGTCCAGGTCATCAGTGAGTTCGGTTCGGAAGGCTACCCGCTGCATAACGACGGCGGCACGGACCGCCGTTGTTCCTCCACCTGGGTGCGCGAAGCATTGCAAGAGGGCGATGTTGCCACCGCCGCCGCGGTGCTGGGGCGACCGCACCGTATGCGCGGCGAGGTTGTCCACGGTGCCGCCCGCGGCCGTGTGCTCGGGTTCCCCACCGCAAACCTTGCCCACCAGGCCAGCGGGTTCATCCCAGCCGACGGAATCTACGCGGGCTGGCTGGTGGACCAGGCCGGCACGCGCTGGCCGGCGGCCATCTCGGTGGGGTCCAATCCCACGTTCGACGGCGTCAGCCGCCAGGTCGAAGCCCATGTGATCGACCGTCCGCACGAGGCCGTGGAGGATTTCGATCTGTACGGCCAGACAGTAGTGGTCGAATTTGTGGCGCGGCTCCGCGGCATGGTGGCATACCGTGGGCCGGAAGCGCTTGTGGACCAGATGCGTCTGGACGTAGTTCAGGCCCACGATCTACTGGTACGGCGCTGACCGGGATCCACCCGCAACGAACAGCCTGAGAGGCAGCACAGTGGCCGTCGAGAAGAACACCCGCAAACTGGACAAAGGCATAGTCCGCGATTTCAGTTCCCGGATGAGCTACGCCTCCTACCTCCAGCTACCCACCCTGCTCAGTGCACAGCAGCCGGTCAGCACACCCGAACACCACGACGAACTGCTGTTCATCATCCAGCACCAGACCACCGAGCTGTGGCTGAAGCTGGTCCTGCATGAGCTCCGCAGCGCCGCGGCCTGGCTGCGCACAGACGATCTCGGCTCTGCACTCAAGGGCATCGCCCGGGTCAAGCACATCCAGAAAACCCTGACGGAACAGTGGTCCGTCCTGGCCACGCTGACGCCCACGGAGTACTCCCAGTTCCGCGGTTTCCTGGGCAACTCCTCCGGCTTCCAGTCCAGTCAGTACCGGGCCGTCGAGTTTGTCCTCGGCAACAAGAACCGCAAAATGCTGCCGGTGTTCGAATCGGACCCGGAAGCGCACGCCATGCTGGCGGAGCTGCTGAACGCGCCCAGCATCTACGACGAGTTCCTGGCCTACCTGGCCCGGCAGGGTTTTGACGTGCCGCAGTCCATCCTGGAGCGGGATGTCACCCGCGCCCACGAGTTCTGCCCCGAACTGGTGCCGCTGTTCAAGCACATCTACGAGAACGCCGCCGATAACTGGGGCGCCTACGAGGCCTGCGAGGAACTCGTGGACCTTGAAGACAATTTCCAGCTCTGGCGGTTCCGGCACCTTCGCACCGTCCAGCGGACCATCGGGATGAAATCGGGAACCGGAGGATCAAGCGGGGCTGCCTTCCTGCAGAAGGCCCTCGAGCTCACCTTCTTCCCCGAATTATTTGCGGTACGGACGGAGATCGGCCAATGAGCAATGCGATGGACGCGAAAATGGAAAATCACGACGACGCCACCCTCCTTGAGCAGGCAGCACGACTGGACGCCGATGACCCGCTGGCACGCTACCGCGGCCTCTTCATCGGGACGGACACGGACCTTTCCTACCTCGACGGCAATTCCCTGGGCCGCCCACTGAAGCGGACCCCACGGGACATCAGCGCCTTCATCGAGGAAGGCTGGGGCGGCCGGCTCATCCGTGGCTGGGACGAGGAATGGCTGGACCTGCCCCAGGCCATCGGCGATCAACTGGGCAGGGCTGTCCTCGGTGCAGCCCCGGGCCAGACCGTGATCGCCGACTCCACCACTGTGGTGCTCTACAAGCTGATTCGTGCTGCGCTGGCCACCGTGGCTGACCCGGCCCGCACAGAAATTGTCCTGGACACGGACAACTTCCCCACGGACCGCTACCTGGTCGAGGGCATCGCCCGAGAGGAAGGCCTGACCCTGCGGTGGATCGAAGCCGATCCAGCGTCTGGCGTCACCGTTGAACAGGTGCGGGACGCAACCGGCCCGGCCACCGCCGTCGTACTTCTGAGCCACGTGGCCTACCGCTCAGGCTTCCTGGCCGATCTTCCGGGCATCACGGAAGTTGCGCACAGCGCAGGGGCACTGGTGGTCTGGGATCTGTGCCATTCCGCCGGCTCGGTGGAGCTGGACCTGGACGGGGCAGGCGTGGATTTTGCCGCGGGCTGCACGTACAAGTACCTTAACGGGGGACCGGGCTCGCCGGCGTTCGCCTACGTCAACCGCCGGCACCTGCCCGGACTGCAGCAACCCATCTGGGGCTGGATGGGACGCAAGGACGCGTTCGAGATGGCAGCGGGCTACGAGCCGGCGCCCGGCATCCGGAGTTTCCTCAGCGGCACGCCGGCCATCTTCGGGATGCTGGCCATGCGCGGGACCCTTGACCTCATCGAAGAGGCCGGCATGGCTGCCATCCGGGAGAAGTCGCTGAAACTCACCGCGTACGCCGTGCAGCTGTATAACGAATGGCTGGAGCCGGCGGGCGTGGAACTGGCATCGCCGCGCGATCCGGAGCTTCGCGGGAGCCACATCACCCTGGATCATCCGGCGTTCCGGAACGTGACGGCGGCATTGTGGGAACAGGACGTCATCCCGGACTTCCGCGCGCCACACGGGATCCGCGTGGGGCTGTCGCCTCTGAGCACCAGCTTCGCTGAGCTGTTCCGGGGGATGGCTGCCATTCGGGATCAGCTGCGCCGCTAAGCTGACGGCCTTTGCTGACGGCCTTTGCTGGCGGCCTTTGGGCGCGGCATTTTGGTGAGGGGGCTTGGCGGCGGCGGGGCTGTTTCGACAAGATTGCGGCGGGGCCGGTAAACTAAGGGTTGGTTCCGGCTGCAGTCCGTGGCGGCTGGTTCCTGCCATGTGTGGAAAGTCCCTGGTTTCCGGGGAACTCTCGCGCGGGCAGACCCGGCAGTGAAGTACTGATTCGGGCCTCACGGCACATCTCTAGGAGTTATTGTGGCACTTGAAGCCGCTGTAAAGCAGTCCATCATCCAGGATTTCGCAACGTCCGAGGGCGACACCGGTTCGCCGGAGGTCCAGGTTGCAGTCCTGACTCAGCGGATCAAGGATCTGACTGAGCACATGAAGGTGCACAAGCACGATTACCACACCCAGCGCGGTCTGCTGGCCATGGTTGGTCGTCGCAAGCGTATGCTCACCTACCTCAAGAACACTGACATCACCCGCTACCGTGCGCTCATCGAGCGTCTCGGCCTGCGCCGCTAGTCAGCTTTAAGGGGCGGCCCCTTCCGTGACGGAAGGGGCCGCCTTCTTCAGACGAAAATTAAACAGGAGGATCAACCGCATCACGCATTCGCGGTCCTCGGTAGTGATCCCCGGGAACGGCTTCGAAGAATGAAGCCCTCGGCCCGTGGGTCTCGATCGATGACCGGGTGCAGTGCAGGCCAGTAGACAGATGCTGGACTGGGTTGATGCGGCTGGACTCCGTGAAACAAGAAACGGAGGTGACTCTCTTGGAGGGTCCCGAAATCCAGTTCTCAGAAGCAGTCATTGACAATGGCCGCTTTGGCAAGCGTGTAATCCGCTTTGAAACCGGCCGCCTTGCCAAGCAGGCAGCCGGCGCAGCCATGGTGTACATCGACGAAGACACCGCGCTGCTGTCCGCCACCACCGCAGGTAAGCACCCGCGCGAAGGCTTCGACTTCTTCCCGCTGACGGTTGACGTTGAAGAGCGCATGTACGCCGCCGGCCGTATCCCGGGCTCGTTCTTCCGCCGCGAAGGCCGCCCGTCCACCGAGGCCATCCTGGCCTGCCGCCTCATGGACCGCCCGCTGCGTCCGGCCTTCGTCAAGGGCCTGCGCAACGAGGTCCAGATCGTGGTGACCGTGCTGTCCATTAATCCGGACGAGCTCTACGACGTGGTAGCCATCAACGCTTCCTCGATGTCCACCCAGCTCTCCGGCCTGCCGTTCTCCGGCCCCATCGGCGGCGTCCGCGTTGCTCTGATCGCCGACGAGCACGGTTCGCAGTGGGTTGCGTTCCCGAAGCACTCCCAGCTTGAGAACGCCGTCTTCAACATGGTCGTTGCCGGCCGCGTCAAGAACGACGACGTCGCCATCATGATGGTCGAGGCCGAAGCAACCGACAACTCCTGGAACCTCATCAAGGAACAGGGTGCCACCGCTCCCACCGAAGAGGTTGTCTCCGAGGGCCTCGAGGCTGCCAAGCCGTTCATCAAGGCACTCTGCGAGGCCCAGGCTGACCTGGCTGCACGCGCTGCCAAGCCCACCGTTGAGTTCCCGGTCTTCCTGGACTACGAGGATGACGTCTACGCCGCTGTTGAGTCCGCTGCCGCTGAGAAGCTGGCCGCTGTCTTCCAGATCGCTGACAAGCAGGAACGCGACGTTGCAACGGATGCGCTCAAGGACGAAGTCACTTCTTCCCTGGCCGGCCAGTTCGAAGGCCGCGACAAGGAGCTGTCCGCAGCATTCCGCTCGGTCACCAAGCAGGTTGTGCGCCAGCGCATCCTCAAGGACCAGATCCGCATCGACGGCCGTGGCCTGACGGACATCCGCCAGCTCACCGCCGAGGTTGAGGTTCTGCCCCGCGTGCACGGCTCGGCAATTTTCGAGCGCGGCGAAACCCAGATCATGGGTGTCACCACGCTGAACATGCTCAAGATGGAACAGCAGATCGATTCGCTGTCGCCGGTCACGCGCAAGCGCTACATGCACAACTACAACTTCCCGCCGTACTCCACCGGTGAGACCGGCCGCGTGGGTTCGCCCAAGCGCCGCGAAATCGGCCACGGTGCCCTGGCAGAGCGCGCCATCATGCCGGTGCTGCCGTCCCGCGAGGAATTCCCCTACGCGATCCGCCAGGTGTCTGAGGCTCTCAGCTCCAACGGTTCGACGTCGATGGGTTCAGTCTGCGCCTCGACGCTGTCCCTGCTCAACGCAGGTGTGCCGCTGAAGGCAGCTGTTGCCGGTATCGCCATGGGCCTGGTCTCCGACCAGGTTGACGGTCAGACCCGCTACGCAGCCCTGACCGATATCCTCGGCGCCGAAGATGCTTTCGGCGACATGGACTTCAAGGTTGCCGGCACCGCCGAATTCGTGACGGCCATCCAGCTGGACACGAAGCTCGACGGCATCCCCGCTTCCGTGCTGGCAGCAGCACTGAAGCAGGCCCGCGAAGCCCGTCTTCACATCCTGGACGTCCTGAACTCCGCGATCGACACCCCGGATGAGCTCTCTGAGTTCGCGCCGCGGGTCATCGCGGTCAAGATCCCGGTAGACAAGATCGGCGAGGTCATTGGGCCCAAGGGCAAGATGATCAACCAGATCCAGGAAGACACCGGCGCTGACATCTCCATCGAGGACGACGGCACGGTCTACATTGGCGCCACGAACGGTCCGTCTGCTGACGCAGCACGCTCCGCGATCAACGCCATTGCCAACCCGCAGATCCCGGACATCGGCGAGCGCTACCTGGGTACGGTCGTCAAGACCACCACCTTCGGTGCCTTCATTTCGCTGACCCCGGGCAAGGACGGCCTCCTGCACATCTCCGAACTGCGCAAGCTGGCCAACGGCAAGCGCGTGGACAACGTTGATGACGTGGTTTCCGTCGGCCAGAAGATCCAGGTGGAAATCACCAAGATCGATGACCGTGGCAAGCTGTCGCTGTCCCCCGTAGTGGCTGAAGAAGAGGGCGTCGAGCTCGTTGACGCTTCCGCCGCAGAGGGCGCTTCCGAAGCGGAGTAGTCCACTGACGCGGAGCAACATCCTCCGTCACTCAGCATGAATCGGCGGGGCCGGTGGATGATCCACCGGCCCCGCCGCTGTTACGATGGCAGCCAGATCCGGCTGCCGCTCCTGAAAGGCTTCAATGACTGTTGTACCCCTGCCGCTTGAGCAGAACCAGCCCGGCGACACCCTGGTCCACGGCTCGGACGGCGGCTCCGTTGTCCGGCGTTCGGTGCTGCCGGGCGGCGTGCGGGTGCTCACCGAAGCGATGCCGGGCCAGCGTTCGGCGACCATCGGTTTCTGGGTGGGCGTCGGGTCACGCGATGAAGCCCCGGGCCAGCACGGCTCCACGCACTTCCTGGAGCACCTCCTGTTCAAGGGAACCAAGCGCCGCACCGCCCTGGAAATCGCCTCGGCCTTTGATGAAGTGGGTGGGGAGTCCAACGCCGCTACGGCCAAGGAGAGCACGTGCTACTTCGCACGCGTGCTGGACACGGACCTGCCCATGGCCATCGACGTCATTGCCGACATGATCACCGGTGCCGTCCTGGATCCGGCCGAGATGGAGCAGGAACGCGACGTTATCCTGGAGGAAATCGCCATGGACAGCGATGACCCCACTGACGTTGCACACGAAAACTTTGTGGCTGCCGTCCTGGGCACCCATCCGCTGGGCCGCCCCATCGGCGGCACTCCCGCCGCTATCCGCGCCGTCGCCCGCGACTCCGTCTGGGAGCATTACCGCCGCTACTACCGCCCGGATGAGCTGGTCATCACCGCCGCCGGGGGCCTGGAGCACGACGTCGTCTGCCGGCTTGTGGTGGACGCCCTCCACACTGCAGGGTGGTCACTTCAGCCGGACGCCGCCCCCGTGGATCGCCGCTCCACCGCGCGGGCCGACATCACCGGCACTGCCGGGCTGCATGTGGTTAAGCGTGCCGTTGAGCAGGCGAACATCATCATGGGCTGCCCCACGATTGTGGCCACCGATGAACGCCGCTACGTCATGAGTGTCCTCAACGCCGTCCTCGGCGGTGGGATGTCCTCGCGGCTGTTCCAGGAGATCCGCGAAAAGCGTGGCCTGGTGTACTCCACGTACTCGTTTGCCTCCTCTTACGCGGATGCCGGCTACTTCGGGATGTACGCAGGGTGCACTCCGTCCAAGGTCCGCCAGGTGCTGGACCTGCTGGGGCTGGAGCTGGACAAGCTTGCCGAAGGCGGGATCTCCGACGACGAACTGCGCAAGGCCGTGGGCCAGCTGTGCGGCGGAATTGTCCTGGCACTTGAGGACACGGGCTCCCGCATGTCCCGCCTGGGCCGCGCTGAACTGGTCTCCGGTGAATACCAGGACATCGACGAGACCCTGCGGCAGATCAAGGCTGTTACCGCGCAGGAGGTCCAGGACCTTGCCAGGGAACTGGCAGCCGCGCCGCGGACTGTCACTGTGGTGGGTCCGTTCGAGGAAACCGAGACCTTCGGTCTCTGACGGGTAGGCCTGCGCCCGCCATAATGATCCTATGAACCTTCCGCAGCCGGGAACGGTGCAGGCCGTACTCGAGAACTTCCTGGGGCATTGGCGCGGCACCACCCGGCTGGACGCGTCGGCCTGGGGACCCAAGCGTACGGCCTCGGCGGAAGTCAGTTACACCAGGGCCGCCGGAGGCTACGCCGTGGTGCAAAGTTACAGGCACACCGAAGCCGATGGCACGCACATTGAAGGCCACGGCGTCTTCACTGTCGACCGTGACCACAACGACATCCTCTGGTACCACGTGGACAGCATGGGACTGCCGCCGGGAGCCCCGGCCCGGTGCACGTGGGTGGATGGTGTGCTGCGCGTTGAGCGCCACCATGACCGGGGGACTGCGCGCCATACTTTCCGCGTGGACAATGACGTGCTGATCCACACCGCCGAGTTGCGCCTCGGCGACGGCCAGAACTTTGTCCCGTTCATGAACTCCGAGTGCCGCCGCGTCTGACCCCATCGCGTCGTGCGTTCCACCTGCCACGCGCGAACGGGCACTTCCGGCCCTGCCTCTGCGCGAGCGGGCACTTGCGGCCCTGCAGAATTCCGACCGTCAGCCGGCTGATTCCAGGATCCTTGTCCGTGGCGCGCCGTTCAGGGCTGGCGCTGCGGAGGAGGAATTCCACACCCTATCTTTCAGGTTCGCCAGCAATTGCTCGGCCTGGCCGCGTTCCTTGAAATCGAGTTCCACCACCACGTAGTGGGTGTCATCCACAGGCTGGGAAATCCGGTGGCCGACGACTCCGGACGCCGCGCGGTCCACCGGATCCCGGTCGAAGGCCGCCTTCCACATGCCAAAGTCCTTGATGCCATGTTCTATCTGCAGTGTGTACATTGCTGATTCTCCTTAGTTCATCGCGTTAGTTGATCGCACTTGTTGCCTCCGTGCCCCAACCTTTGCTCCACTTCGGGGACGGCGGCACAGTTGCGTTGCGTATCGTCACAGTAACTGTTGGCCGCTGTGGCCGGTATCCCAGAAATCTGGAGCCCTGGGACGGTAAGCGCCTGCGCCGGCAGCAGAGCGCATACTGGGGGAATGACCGCTGGCGGGCCCTGGAACCGGAGCCTTGAACGGATCCGGTTGATCGGCGATTCCGGCCCGGATCACCACTCGCTACGCACCGCAGTGCTCGCTGAGTTGGGCCGCGTGCTGCCGTTCAGTGGCTTCGTATGGCCGCTCTCAGATCCGCTCACGGCGACGGGCATTTCGCCCATTGCCCGGATTCCGTGCCCGGACGAACTGCCGTTGCTGATCCGGCTCAAGTATCTGACGCAGGCAGGTCGCTGGACGCAGTTGGCGGTGAGTCCGTCGCCAGTGACGACGCTGCTCCGCGAAACCGCTGGCAATCCAGCACGGAGCCTGGTGTGGAATGGCGTGATGGGGCGCTATGGAGTGACCGATGTCCTGTTCGCGGTCCTGGCGGACAAACACGGCTGCTGGGGTTGGATTGACCTCTGGCGAACGGCGCCGAACGATCCCTTTACTGCCGACGAAGTGGAATACATCGCTGCCGTGACGCGGGAGGTCACGCCCACCCTGCGTCGTTCGATAGCCCGGCAGTTTCTCGTGGAGCTGCCCGGCGGACGGGACCCCGGAGGACACGAGGCTATCCGTGCGGGGGTAACAGCCATCGGCGGAAGTCCGAGGCCGGAGTTGCCTCAGCAGGCTGTGCTGACTCTGGATGCGGATATGGCGGTGGTGGGTGGAACGGCATCAGTGGAGGAGTGGCTTGGACTGCTTCAGGCTGGCCCGCGTCCGTTTCAACGCGTACCGGCCGAGGTCCTCAACGTCGCTGCCCAGTTGCTGGCGTATGAGGCGGGCGTGGATCGTCATCCTGCGTCCGCCCGTGTGCACATAGAGTCGGGCCAGTGGGCCTTACTCCAGGCCAGCCGGATGGACTCCGCCGGCACAGCGGCCATTCCGCCATTGGCCGTGACCATCCAGGCATGTCCTCCGGAGGCGAGGCTTGATATGTTCGCCCGGAGCTTTGGGCTGACAACACGGCAGCGGGAATTGTTTGAGCTTGCCGCCAGCGGCGCCGACACCAACGCCATGGCCGACGCCTTGGGAATTGGGGCCTACACCGTCCAGGATCAGTTCAAACAGATTTTTGAGACGTGCGGCGTCCACAGCCGCGCGACGTTGTTGGCCATGGCAATGGGAACGGCCCAGTAATCGAACCGGCCTTCAACTCTGTGCCGGTGGCAGGCTTGTGTCCAGGTCCAGGTCCAGGTCCAGGTCCAGGGCCAGGGCCACTTCCAGGTCCGGGCGCTTGTCTAAGACCGAACCGGTGCTGATAGCAGTGCCGGGCATGGGCATGGGGAGGTTTGATGGCCAGTGGGGTGGTTCCCAGTCGGGGTGTTCGCTGGTGTAGTGGCGTCCGGTGGGTGATGTCCAGCCGGGTGGTTCGTTCTTGGTGGCTGCTTTGGGTGTCCAGCCGGTGGTGTGTCTGAGTCTGTGGTGTTTGTGGCAGGGCTGGCCGAGATTCGTTATCCCGGTGGTGCCGCCGTGGGCCCAGGCGAGGAGGTGGTCCGCTTCGTTGTCGAGGGAGTGGTTGCTGCAGCCCGGAAACGGGCATTTCCCGTCCCGCAGCCGGAGCCATTGGCGCTGGGCTTTCGTGACCCGGTAGCTGCTCCGCCCGATCTCCAGCGGAGCCCCATCACGCGGATCGATCAGGACGCGGTGGAACGACTCGGCACCGCCGGCGATCAGCTGCCGGGCCATCGAGGGCGGGATCGGCCCGTACCCGTCCAGCATGGCGGGTTCGTCGGTGAGGCCCAGCAGTGCGAACACCGGCACGGTCACGAGGACTTGGGCCCGCGGCGAGGGGACACCCTCGCCCACAACCGTGCCGCCGATTTCGCCGATCCCGCCTGTCACCCCGTCCATGCCCGTCATGCCAGAGGTTCCGGCACCGGCGGTGTTGTTGGTGAGGAGCCAGGTGGCAACGGTGTCGGCGCGGAGCTGGGTGAGGTTCCGGTCCTCGTCCGGTCCTTGGAGGGCTCGGGCGGCGGTGGTGGTGCGGTCCCAGATCCCTGCCGCCTGGTCGGCGGGGAGGTAGGCGGAGAGCCAGGCCATCCCGTCCCGGTCCGGGGCATACTCCACCCGCCGATCCTGGACACCACGTGCATGGCGTTTTTCGATGCTGACCGGGTGGTGGCGTTCCCGCCAGGTCCTGGCCTTGTGCCGGAACCGGCCGGGGATAAGTTCCCCGGCCGGGCCACGTGCCGGATTCACGACCTCGGGGTCCAGGAAATGTGCTTCCAGCGCCTGCGAGCCGGCGGGGTCCAGGTTGGTGGTTTCGTCGACCATGATCCTGGCGTGCTGCCACGAAATGGTTCCGGCCTGCAACGCGGACAACGTCAGCGGCAGAGCCGTGGTCAGGGAGTGGGCTTCGGCGAGCAGGGCGCCTGCGGAGCGTTCGCTGACGGTCATGGCGCAGGCGACCTCGGCGACCACGGCCATCTCCTGGCCCCTGTGGTCCTGCGGGGACTCAGCAGGGCCCGCCAGGGCCTCGGCAGCGGCGCTGTAGCCGGCAGCCAGCCAGACCTTCAGGGCGGCACTTTTCGCGTCCAACCGTGAGATCGCAGCCAGCCCGTCCAGGAAATCATCCGCCGCCCGCCGCAGCGGATCAGCACCCGAACCATTGCAGCCTGACCCGCCACGAAGCCGCGCAGCAAGCTCAGCGAAAGACGCCGAAAGGGCCTCCGCCGTCGCCACAGCTGCTCTGCTATCCATACTCAAATCATCCCGCGAGGGTATGACAATGACCGCGAGGCTGAACGGCTATGTGGATAACCCTGCGGCCTCGTTGGCCTCCATCGAAGGAATCAACGTGAAGGGTCCGTCCGTATCGGAGCGTGGAGCCGCTTGGTGCCCGGCCGTATCGGAGCGAGGAGCTAATTTGGTGCCCTGCAAGTCGGCACGAGGGGACACTTCCGTGGCCTTCAGATCCGGGGCCTTAACTGACCATTCGCGCTGTCTGAAGCGTGTCCTACCCGCCGGCGAAGGGCGGCAGTACGTCAACCACATCGCCCGGATTTAACACAGTCGTGCGGTCCCGGACGGCCACCTCGTTGAGCAGGAAGCTGCTCCGGGACAGGATCCGTTGCAGGGGAGGAGTGCCGGCTGGTGGCTCGGCGCGGTCCACAGCCAGGACTGCCTGCAGCAAGCCGGCCACTGTGGTCCCGGACGCGAGATCATAGGACTCCTCGTCCAGACCCGCTGCGGCGCGTGCGGCAGCGAAGTAACGTACGTTCAAGAATTCAGCCTCCGATGGCGCTCATGCTGCGGTCCGGCTGGACAAAGTCCGCTGCGCCGAGACCTGTGTGGTCCATACCGTGGGCCTTTGGCTTGACCCACATGGCGTCCTGCCAGCGTTCGGCCAGGGCTTCGTCACTGGCGCCCTCCCGCAGCAAACCCAAAAGATCGAACTCTTCACGGGAGAACAGGCAGCTCATGATCTTTCCCTCAGCGGTGATCCGAGTGCGACGGCAGTCAGCGCAGAACGGCTCCGTGACGGAAGCGATGATCCCCACTGTGCCTAGCACCGGGCCATGGGCTTCCGGCGCCGGCTCCACGACCTCCGGCCTGGGCCCGTCATCGGCCGGCAGAAGTCCCACAGTACCCAGCACGGCACCATCCGGCCCCACGGAACCGGCCACCCGGCGTCGTACTTCAAAGCGTTCTGCCGGTGCTCCATCGCGGGCACGGGGATCGGGACTCAACACAAAGTCGCGCGAGAGCAGGGCGCGGATCTCCGCCGCCGTGATCATGTTCCGCCGCGTCCAGCCGTGGTCCGCGTCTAGGGGCATCTGCTCGATGAAGCGGAGTTCGTAGCCGCGGTCCAGCGCCCACGCGAGCAGGGACGGCGACTCGGTGTCGTTGATGCCCCGCATCAGCACGGCGTTGAGTTTGACGGGGCCCAGCCCGGCCGCCCAGGCGGCGTCGACGCCGGCCAGGACACGGTCCAGGAACGGGCGCCGGGTCAGCTTGGTGAAGGTCTCTTCGTGCAGCGAATCCAGCGAGACATTGATGCGGGTCAGGCCCGCAGCCTTAAGCGCGGCGGCCTTTTTGTCCAAGCCCACGCCGTTGGTGGTCATGGAGATCGGCAGCTCCGGATGATTGCTGCGCAGGGCCGCAATGATGTCCATCAGGTCAGCCCGGACCAGGGGCTCCCCGCCGGTCAGCCGTAGTTCGCGGACACCGAGCAGGTCCACGCCGATCCGGACAATCCGCACGATCTCCTCGGCGGACATCACGGCCTGCTTCGACAGCCACTCAAGCCCCTCGGCTGGCATGCAGTACGTACAGCGCAGGTTGCACTTGTCCGTCAGCGACAGCCTCATGTCCGTGGCCCGGCGGCCGTACTGGTCCAGCAGCCCCGACGGCGTGCCGACAGGGCGGGCAGGCGGCAGGCCCGGCCCTGCACCTTCGCGGGGTTGCGGCATGCCTAGCTGAACACTCATGAATTCAGGCTACGCCACCTTTACCCCCGGGATCACGCCCGCGACGCCCGGGATCGGGTACGGCGCCGGAAGTTCCTCCGAACGGTGACGGAGTCCGGCGCTGCCGGGCTCCGGCGAACCTATGCTGGAGAGGTGAACAGCCCCCAGCCTCTGCAGGAATCGTCCGACGACGGCGCCACCTCTCCCGGGCGCCCGGGAACCGACGGTTCCGCTCAACGCAGCCGCCGCCGGGCCGCCGCATCGGGAGCCGTGGCCGCCGGCGCCGCCGTGGTCATAGGTGAGTTGTTGGCAGGCCTGTTCAGTCCATCCCTGTCGCCGCTGACGGCAGTAGGCGGGGTCATGATCGATGCTGTTCCGCCAGGTGTGAAGGACTGGGCAGTCTCCCTGTTCGGCACTGCGGACAAAACAGTGTTCGTGGCTGGGATGCTGCTGGTCATCGCAGCCGTCGGGGCATTGGCCGGGATCCTGGAAGAGCGCAGGCGGTTTGCCGGTGTGGCGGTGATTGCTGTTTTTGGGCTCGTCGGGCTCACTGCCGTGCTTACCCGCGCCCAGCTGACCCCGGCCGCGGCTGTTGTGCCGCCGGCCGCTGCCCTGGCTGGCGCCCTCCTGCTGGGAGGGCTGATCCGCCGGCTCCACGAAGGACTCCCGGCTGGCGCAGCGGGGACAGCAGCGGGGACAGACGCCGCGAACGCGCAAGTTCCCGCGCGGACAGCAAAGACCGCCGGACGGCGCACGTTCCTGCAAGTCCTGGCTGCGAGCGCCGGGGCTACCGCCGTGGGTGGCATTGTCGCCGGGGTCTGGCGAGGGGCGGCCGCAGGGATCAGCACCGCCCGCGAAAAACTGCAGCTGCCTGCCGCAGTATCCGCAGCGCCCGCCATTCCCGCCGGCGCCGAGGTGGGCCTGGACGGAATGCAGCCGCTGGTGACACCCAACCGTGACTTCTATCGGATCGACACCGCCCTGATCGTCCCGTCCCTCGACCCCGACTCCTGGGTTCTCCGCGTCACAGGAATGGTGGAGCAGGAGATTGAGCTGAACCTGGCTGATCTGCTGGCCAAGCCCCTGATCGAACGTCATGTGACCATCGCCTGTGTCTCCAATGAAGTGGGCGGTGACCTGATCGGCAACGCCCGCTGGCTTGGCTGGCCGGTGCGGGAACTCGTGGCCCTTGCCCGGCCGCAGGCCGGTGCCGACATGGTGCTGTCCCGGAGCTCCGACGGCTGGACGGCGGGCACCCCGCTGGAGGCTCTCACTGATCAGCGCGACGCCCTGCTTGCGGTGGGGATGAACGGCGAACCATTGCCGCTGGAACACGGCTTCCCGGTCCGGATGATCGTGCCCGGACTCTACGGCTACGTTTCCGCAACCAAATGGCTCACGGAACTCCGCGTCACCAGGTTCGCGGACGATGTCGGCTACTGGACGCCGCGCGGCTGGTCTGACCGCGGCCCCATCAAGACGTCCTCGCGGATCGACGTGCCCCGTACCGGCAGGCGGGTGGCTGCTGGAACGGTCACATTCGGCGGCGTGGCATGGGCCCAGCACACCGGAATTGGCGCGGTGGAACTCCGCGTCAACCGCGGTCCGTGGCAGGCGGCCCGCCTTGCACCCGGGATTTCACTGGACACGTGGTACCAGTGGCAGCTGGGCATCGAGCTGACTCCGGGCCAGTATGAGGTCCAGGTCCGCGCCACGGACCTCAACGGCGAGCCGCAGGTGGAGGAACGCCGGCCGGTTGCTCCCGACGGGGCCACCGGCTTCCACACGATTAGAGTTGACGTGAATCCATGACGGCCCGGACCGAAGGCAGGACCATGCACAGCCCTCCGCACCAGCACGGCCACACTCCGAACAGCAGCGGAGACGTCCACGCCGGGCACAGCCAAACGCCAGGCCACACGCACCACCAGGCACGGTCCGTTGCCCTGCACCGGGCCGCCGTCACCGAGCTGCTGACGCCCCTGCTGGCCCAGGGAAGGACGGACACGCTGTCCCTTCGCGAGGCACTGGGCAAGGGCCTCGCCCAGGACGTGATGGCCCCACTGAGCCTTCCGCCGTTCGCCAATTCCCAAATGGACGGCTTTGCCGTCAACAGCGCGGACGTCCCCGACGGCGGTGCGGAGCTGCCTGTGGTTGTCCCTGTTCCGGCAGGTGCCGTGCCGGCGGCCCTGGACCGTGGCACCGCCGCCCCCATCATGACGGGAGCGATGATTCCCACCGGTGCTGACGCCGTCGTGCCCGTGGAACGTGCCATTCCGGACCGGTTCCCCGCCCCGGGGGAAACCACCGTTGTGTGGTTGCCGGCGACGGCGGCCGGCACCTTCGTGCGGTCGGCTGGCAGCGACATTGCAGCGGGGGACCGGGCGCTGGCCGCAGGAACCTTCCTGGGCCCGGCACAGCTGGGGCTGCTGGCGGCCCTGGGGATCGCCGAGGTCACGGTGCGCAGGCCGGTGACCGTCCTCCTGGCCACCACAGGCGACGAGGTGGTGGAACCCGGCCAGCCCCTGCCAGCCGGCAAGATCTACGATTCCAACGGAACCCTTCTCGAAAGCGCCATGCGGCAGGCGGGCCTGGCCGTGGTGCGCCCGGCCATTGCCTCCGACCATCCTGACGAATTCCGGGCACTGCTGCGCAGTCATGTTGGTGCGGTGGACCTGATCGTCACCACGGGCGGGGTCAGCAAGGGAGCCTACGAAGTTGTCCGCCAAGCCATGGAGGGCCAGGCCACCGAGTTCCTGCATGTCGCCATGCAGCCCGGCGGACCGCAGGGCATCGGGACGTTCGACGGCGTGCCGTTCCTGGGATTCCCGGGAAATCCGGTCAGTTGCCTCGTTTCCTTCGAAATGTTTCTGCGGCCCGTGCTGGCCGACCTGTTTGGCTCACCTGCCCCGCGGATCACGGCCCGCGCACGGCTGGGCCACAGCCTGTCGTCGCCTGAACACAAGCATCAGGTCCGGCGCGGAACGCTCCAGGGGGACGGAACCGTCCGCCTGGAAGGGGGCGAAAGCTCCCACCTGATGCACGCCCTCGCCGGCTCGAACGCGCTGGTTCACGTGCCCGTTGGAGTCTCGGAGCTCGCCGAGGGTGACGAGGTGGAAGTATGGATGCTGTGAATCCAGAACATAGCCCGTCCGCGCTGACCCATCTGCGCCAGGACGGAAGCGCCCAGATGGTGGACGTGTCAGCGAAAGCCGAAACCGCCAGGGAAGCCACCGCCACTGCCACAGTCCGCACCACAGACGAAGTGCTGGGCCTGCTCGGATCCGGCGGCCTGCCCAAGGGCGATGCCCTGGCCGTGGCGCGGGTCGCCGGCATTATGGCCGCAAAAAAGACGCCCGACCTCATCCCGCTCTGCCATCCCTTGCCGCTCTCGAAAGTCACCGTGGACTTCGAGCTCGGAAGCGATTCCGTGGCCATCCTGGCCACGGTCAAAACCCGCGGGGTCACCGGGGTTGAAATGGAAGCACTGACGGCGGTTTCCGTGGCTGCCCTCAGCGTGTACGACATGATCAAGGCAGTCGACAAGCACGCCGTGCTGACTGACATCAAAGTGCTGGCGAAAAGCGGCGGCAAGAGCGGGGACTGGACACTATGAGCACCGAGAGCACTATCCTGCCGGAGCCCAACACGGAGCCGCTTGCGCCTCAACCGCATGCGCCTGAGCCGCACACGCACGGCGAGGTGCAGGGCCGGAAGGCCGGGGTTGTCATTGCCTCCACCCGGGCAGCCGCAGGCATCTATGAGGATGAAACCGGGCCCGTCATTATCGACTGGCTTACCGAGCACGGTTTCGAGGCGTACCCCGCCATGGTGGTGCCGGACGGCGCGCCCGTCGGTGCGGCGATCCGCGCCCTCCTGACCCAGCATCCCGCCGTCGTGATCACCAGCGGCGGTACCGGGCTCAGCCCGGACGACCGCACACCCGACGTCACCCTGCCCCTCCTGGACCGGGAGATTCCGGGCATCATGGAGGCCATCCGGCGCGAAGGCGCGGCCAAGACGCCGCTTGCGGCGCTCAGCCGCGGGCACGCCGGAGCTGCGGGGCAGACGTTTATTGTCAACCTGCCTGGCTCACCCAAGGGAGTTATGGACGGACTGTCCGTGCTTGACCCGTTGATCGGGCATCTGTGCGACCAGCTGGAGGGCGGCCATGGGCACTGAATCCGTTTTCGAAGTTGTCCACGCGGTACTCAGCCCGCAGCCCATCTCCGTGGACCAGGCCATCACTGCCGTGGAGTCTGACACCGCGGGGGCCGTGGTCAGTTTCAGCGGGGTGGTGCGGAATCACGACGGCGGCAAGGCAGTGGAGCGGCTCAGTTACAGCGCGCACCCCACCGCTCACCAGGTAATGGCCGACGTCGTCGCCCGCCTGGCCGCCGAACATGCCGGCGACGGATCCGCTACGCAGCCCGTACGGATCTGGGCTGCCCACCGCATCGGCATGCTGGAGATCGGCGATCCGGCGCTGGTCTGTGCGGTCTCCGCTGCGCACCGCGGACAGGCCTTTGCCGTGTGTTCCGAACTGGTGGACCGCATCAAGGAGCAGGTTCCCATCTGGAAGGAACAGTTCTTCGCCGACGGCACGGTGGAGTGGGTCGGCGCAGGCAGCTGAGCAGTACCGGTTTCCCTTCTCCTGGACCAGTCCGGGTGGTGCCGCGCGCGTGCGAGGTAACGCACAGCCTTCGGTTCAATCCCGCACCCGGCCCGACGGTAGGGTTAACGGCATGATCGAACAACTCTCCGTGCCCACCCGCGTGGCGGTCCTGGGCGCCAACGGGCGCATGGGCGCCGAAGCCGTTAAGGCCGTTGAAGCTGCCTCCGACCTGCTGCTCGTAGCCGCCCTGGGACGCGGCGACTCGCTGGACCAGCTGGCCGCGTCGGGCGCCCACATCGTGGTGGACCTCACCGTTCCCGAAAGCACCGAAGCAAACGTGCGCTACGCCGTCGAGCATGGCATGCATGCCATTGTGGGGACCACCGGCTGGGATGCCACCAGGCTCGCCGGACTCGAAGCGCTGCTGGCAGAGAACCCGGAAATCGGGGTGCTGATCGCCCCCAATTTTGCCCTCGGCTCCGTACTGGCCTCAGCCTTTGCCGCCAAGGCCGCCAAATATTTCGAGTCCGTCGAAATCATCGAACTGCACCACCCGGAAAAGGTTGATGCACCGTCCGGGACCGCTGTCCGGACCGCCCAGCTCATTGCCGCCGAGCGCAAGGCCGCGGACGTTCCCTCCAGTCCTGATGCGACCACCAGTGAACTCGCCGGCGCGCGGGGTTGCGACGTTGAGGGAGTTCGCGTTCACAGCGTCCGGCTGCGCGGGCTGGTGGCCCACCAGGAGGTGCTGCTCGGCGGTCCGGGGGAGCAGTTGACATTCCGGCACGATTCCTTTGACCGTGCCTCCTTTATGCCCGGCGTTTTGCTTGGCGTGCGCAATGTTGCCGCCCATCCGGGACTGACGGTGGGCCTGGACGGCTACCTGGACCTGGGACTCTAGGCCGTGGGCGGGTTTTTTGCCGCGTTCCGGAAGAACCGCACCAAGATCTGGGTGGGTGCCGTAACGCTCCTGCTGGTCTTCTACCTGGTGGTGTCCTTCCAGCGCTCCGTGCTCCTGTTGCTGGACAGCAATCCCGCCGCCAAGGCCATCGGAGCTGCCTACCTGGTCCTCCCGGCGATCGGCGCCTGGGCCATGATCCGTGAACTGCTGTTCGGCGCACGCACGGAACAGATGGCCAAGGTCCTTGAAGCCGAAGGTGGGCTCCCTGTCGACGAGCTGCCGCGCACCCCCGCCGGCCGGATCGTCCGCGCAGCGGCGGATCTGGAATTCGAAAAGTACAAGGCCGAGGCGGAAGCCGCGCCGGGTGACTGGCGTTCCTGGTTCCGGCTCAGCTGCGCCTATGACGCTGCCGGGGACCGCAAGCGTGCCCGCGCGACCATGCGCGACGCCGAGAAACTGTTCCGCGGCAACGTTCCGGCCTAGCGCAGGCTGGCCGGGTCAGCGGAGGCTGGCCCGGTCGCCGCGCCCCAGCTGGTTGGCCGCATGGCCCACCAGCTCCAACGGGCCCCGCCACTTCAGGAGCACAAACACAACACCCACGATGATGGCCGTGGCGGCATGCGCCCAGTACATCCCATCCTCGGTCCAGCCCGCGGGCAGCGGCTTCAGGTAGAACGCCGAAACCACCCAGACATGCGCTGAGTAGAGCGTGAGCGTCATGGCACCCGCGCCGCGCAGTGGCAGCAACAGGTCCAGGTCCAGCCAGTCAGCCAGCCTGCCGAGCAGGAGGAACACGCCCACCACGGCGGCTGCCACGCCGCAGGTGTGGAGAAGGTCCAGTGTGGTGGCCGAATGCGGCGCCGCGGCCGCCAGCCACCACCATGATCCTTCCTGCCGGATTCCCGTGAGATTGACCTGGAGGACACTGTCCAGCGGGTAGCCGGGGGCGTTCAGGACTGCCTCCAGCGCGGCCCGTCCGCCCCAGTTCTCCATCGCGGCGGTACCCAAAGCCTTGGCCAGTGCGGCCACCGCCGCCCCGCCGCACAGTAGCAGGACGGGAACCATCGCCTTGGTGAGGGCCAGCCGGCCGATCACCAGGCCCACCAGCAGATACGACAGCCACTGGAACACCGGGTAGTAGCCGGTCAGGAACAGGTCTCCCAGCAGGGGGAAAGGGGTCCAGAGGTCTTCCCAGGACGGGTTGTGCCCCAGGTTAAGGGGCGGGTTGGCCGCCATCAGCCAGGGGCGGAGAAGATACGCGAGCACCGGGGAAACCACGATCCAGCCGACGGCCCACGGGCACAGCGCCTTCAGCTTCAGGCCAAGGAACGGCAGGATGCACAGGAACAGCAGGGCGTAGTGGACCAGGATGATCGCAAGGTTTACTTCCAGCCCGCCCAGTGAGAGCCCGACGGCGGCAATCACCAGGGCGCGCAGTGCGATGCCGCGGCGGGCTGCGTTCAGGGCAGTACCTTCCGGCGGAACCTGCTTTCCGGTGGACAGTGCCAGTCCCACGCCAGCCAGTACGGCAAACAGCGCGGCCGCGCGGCCGGAGAAGGTAAGGCCGATCCAGGTGGGCGTGAGGTCGGCGTTTGCCTCGAAGGTGGGGAGCAGGTGAGTGGCCATCATGCCAAGGAGCGCCAGCCCCCTGGCGGCGTCAATACCGCGGAGGCGGCCCGCGGCCTGTGAGGTTCGAGGCACCCGCGAGGGTCTTGCGGGGGCACGGGAGGTCATGAGGCGATGTTCTCACACCAAGCTTTGTGACGGCAGTCAAGGGCCGGCCTGAAACACGGTCCTGAAGTCCTTGTGTTCGAATATATGTTCGAATAATATGGACACCATGCAAACCCCATCCCAGCCGCGACCCTTTCCGGAATCCCCAGCCGCCGGCGGATCTGTGCGCCCCGCCCGGGATGCCCAGGACGCAGCTCCGGCACATCCTGCAGGGCTGATGAAAGCGATGAGTCCAGGAGTGGTGGACTTTCTTTTCCGGCAGCTCGTGGCAGGTCGGCCTCCCGTGGACATCCAGTGGCAGGACGAAGGCGTGACACTCGCCGCCCAGCCGGCGGGGGCCGAGCTGGCCCGCAGATTGGCCGACACCGACCTCGACGCTTTGACGCCCACAGAACTGTTCCACTACGTCCGGGCGGCCCAGCGGCTCGCAGCCTGGGCCGAGGGGCTGCGGGAGGCTGCAGTGGACCGGTACTGCCAGCCGGGGAATCAGCAGGATGGCGTAGTTCCCTCGGCTAGGCGGCATCCCTAGGATAAAGAGGTGACTGATGCCCTGACCGTCTCTGCCGTGCAGTACCAGGCGCTGGAAGGCGGGATTGTCCCGAATGTACAAGAACACATCCGGCTGATCGAAGATGCAAAATCCCACGGCGCCCGGCTGGTGGTGTTCCCTGAGCTGTCGTTGACGGGGTACAACCTGGCGCTACTGGCTGCTGACGAGCCGTGGCTTCAACGCGATGACCCACGCCTGGGCGATCTCCACGAAATCTGCCGCCGGACCGGGATCACCGCCGTGGCCGGTGCTGCCTATCGGGAACCGGATGGCACGCCGCGACTAGCCAGCCTCGTGATCCATCCCAACGGCACCACCGAGCTCGGCTTCAAAACGCACCTCCATGGACCGGAGGGGGAGGTCTTCACCGCGGGCGACGGGGCCGTCATGATCGAGCTGGATGGCTGGAAGATCGCGCTAGCCATCTGCTTTGACGCCGCGGTTCCGGCCCACTCCACCGGGGCAGCCCAGGCCGGCGCGGATATCTATGCCGTGTCGGCCCTGTACACGTTGGCTGAAGAGCAGCGGCTTCGCCTGCAACTCGGAGCCAGAGCCATGGACAACCGGATGTTCGCCGTCCTGGCGAACCTCGGCGGATCCACGTCGCTGGGTCCCTCCTGCGGCCTCAGCGGGTTCTGGGGACCGGACGGCTTGGAGCTCCAAAAAGCGGCCGGAACCGGCACGGAAGTAGTCACCGCCATCCTGCAGAGGAGTGCATTGCGGAAATTCCGCTGACCTTGCCGGGAGCCGATCCGCAGTGCGTGTTGACCGCGGTCCCGGTGGCATCCCGGCCCCCTGTTTGACGCGTATCACGCCGCCCCCATTGTCCTAACCAGCCGCCGACAGGGTAACGTTTTTTCCATGCCTCACAAATCCGCCACCGCTCCTGCCCTTGGTACGCTCCTGACCGCCATGGTCACGCCCTTCACCAAGGATGGCGCCGTGGACTACAGGCAGGCAGCCGAACTGGCCACCAAACTTGTGGACGATGGCTGCGACGGCTTGGTCGTCACCGGGACTACCGGCGAAACGTCCACCCTGTCGGATGAAGAAAACCTTGGCATGTTCCGCGCTGTCAAGGAGGCCGTGGGAGACCGCGCCGCCATCATTGCCGGCACCGGGACGAACGACACCGCACATTCGGTGCACCTCTCCCAGCAGGCGGCAGCGCTCGGCGTCGACGGCCTGCTGCTCGTCACGCCTTACTACAACAAGCCCAGCCAGGCCGGGGTCCGGGCACACTTTGAGGCCGTCGCGTCTGCAACCGATGTGCCCGTTATGCTCTATGACATTCCGGGCCGCTCGTCCATCGCGATCGAGCCCGAAACCATGATCCGCCTGGCGCAGCACCCGAACATCGTCGCGGTCAAGGATGCCAAAGCCGATTTCGTGGCAGCCAGCCGCGTGATGGCAGAGACGGACCTGTACTTCTACTCTGGCGACGACGGCCTGACCCTTCCGTGGATGTCCCTGGGCGCCGTCGGACTCGTGGGTGTCACAACCCACATCGCAACGCGCCGCTTCCGCGAACTGATCGACGCCATCAATGCGAACGACTTCGAAACCGCGCGTAAGATCAACTTCGAGCTGCTGCCCGTTGTAAGGGCAACGATGACCCGCATCCAGGGAGCCGTTGCAGCCAAACTAATTCTTAAATGGCAGGGAGTCCTGCCCAACTCGATTGTCCGTTTGCCCCTCGTGGAGCCGGACGAAGCCGAGATCGTATCCATCCGCGAGGATTTGGCGGAAGCGGGGCTGGTCTTTCCCTGAGGGACCAGCAACCTTCCGCCTGGAAAGTAGTGCACTATGACCCAAACCGCCCTTCCTGGCCTTGTCACGCCTCCACGCCTGCCGCAAGGCACCCTTCGGATCGTTCCGCTGGGCGGACTGGGGGAGATCGGCCGGAACATGGCCGTGTTCGAAATCGACGGCAAACTGCTCATCGTGGACTGTGGAGTCCTCTTCCCGGAGGAGACCCAGCCCGGCGTTGACCTGATCCTGCCCGATTTCTCCTACATCGAGAACCGTCTCGACGACATCGTGGCCGTTGTCCTGACCCACGGCCACGAGGACCACATCGGTGCCGTTCCCTACCTCCTGCGGCTGCGCGCCGATATCCCCCTGGTGGGCTCACAGCTGACGCTGGCCCTCATCGAGGCCAAGCTGCAGGAACACCGGATCCGTCCGTACACGATGACCGTTGAGGAGGGCCAGGTCGAAAAGTTTGGCCCCTTCGAATGTGAGTTCGTCGCGGTCAACCACTCCATCCCCGACGCACTGGCCGTGTTCATCCGCACGGCCGGCGGCACTGTCCTGCACACGGGCGACTTCAAGATGGACCAGCTGCCCCTGGACGGCCGGATCACCGACCTCCGGCACTTCGCCAAGCTGGGTGAAGAGGGCGTTGACCTCTTTATGTCCGACTCCACCAACGCCGACGTACCGGGCTTCACCACCGCCGAAAAGGAAATCGGCCCCACGCTGGAACGGCTCTTCGGCCAGGCCACCAAGCGCATCATCGTGGCGTCCTTCTCCTCGCATGTCCACCGCGTCCAGCAGGTGCTCGACGCCGCCGCCAAGCACAACCGCAAGGTGGCCTTCGTGGGCCGCTCTATGGTTCGCAACATGGCCATCGCCGCCAAGCTCGGCTACCTTGACGTTCCCGAGGGCCTCCTTGTGGACATCAAGAACATCGACAACCTGCCGGACAACCGCGTGGTCCTGATGTCCACGGGCTCCCAGGGCGAACCGATGGCCGCGCTTTCCCGCATGGCCAACGGCGACCACCGCGTCGTGGTGGGCGACGGCGACACCGTGATCCTTGCCTCCAGCCTCATCCCGGGCAATGAGAACGCCGTCTTCCGCATCATCAACGGCCTGCTCAAGCTCGGCGCGGACGTCATCCACAAGGGCAACGCCAAGGTGCACGTCTCCGGACACGCGGCCGCGGGCGAGCTGCTCTACTGCTACAACATCCTCGAGCCGCTCAACGCCATGCCCGTCCACGGCGAGACCCGCCACCTGATCGCCAACGGCAAGATCGCCATCGAGTCCGGCGTCCCCACCGCCAGCGTCATCCTTGCCGACAACGGCACCGTGATCGACCTCAAGGACCACCGCGCAGACGTCGTGGGCCAGGTTGAAGTGGGCTTCGTCTACGTGGACGGCTCCAGTGTCGGCGAGGTCACGGAAGCGGACCTCAAGGACCGCCAGACGCTGGGCGATGAAGGATTCATCTCCATCATCACCGTCATCAACCGCACCACCGGCAAGGTGGTCTCCGGACCCGAGATCCACGCCCGCGGCGTGGCAGAGGAGGATTCGGTCTTCGACGAGATCATTCCCAAGATCAACGCCGCCCTGGAAGAAGCCGTGCTCAACCGCACGGACCACACCACGCACCAGCTCCAGCAGGTTGTCCGCCGCGTTGTCGGCACCTGGGTCAACCGCAAGCTGCGCCGCAAGCCCATGATCATCCCGGTGGTCCTCGAGGCGTAACAGCCCCGAAGGCAAGCGGAATGGCAAAGGCCCGGTTCTTCTGGAACCGGGCCTTTCGCATCTGCAACATGAGGCCGGGAACAGCCGGAAATCCGCGGAAAACCGCGTCAGTTCCGGTACCGTGGCACGTATGGCCACTCGTACTACTCCCGCGCCCCGGGGCACCGCTGGCGGCAAGTCCAGCGCCAAATCCGGCAGCCCTGCGGGCCGCGGTGCAGGCGCCACAGGATCCAGCCGCACCGGCGGCCGGGCCGGTTCATCGACGGGCACCGCACGCACCCGCCAGCTTCCCGCCGTCGAACAGCGGCAGCCCTGGCTCCTTCGCGTTGTGGGCGGCGCCTGGTTGGGCGTCGGCCATCTGGTCGGCGGTGGAGTCCGCAGGATCGGCTCCGATGTCAGCGACCTGCCGGCAGAAGAACGCCGCGACGGTGCTGCCCTGTTCAACCTTGCCCTGGGCGTTTTCATTGCCACCTTCGCCTGGTGGGGAATGACCGGCTGGTTCCCCGACGCCGTCTACAGCGTGGTCAACGGCACCTTCGGCTGGATGTCGCTGCTTTTGCCGCTGATGTTGTTTGTTTGTGCCTTCCGGCTCTTCCGGCAACCCGACGATGGCCGGGGAAACAACCGGGTGGGGATCGGTTTCCTCATCATGACCTTTGCGGGCTGCGGCCTTGCCCACGTTGTGGGCGGGCAGCCCACCGTCGCCGAAGGCTTCGACGGCCTCCGCCAGGCCGGCGGTATGCTCGGTTTCCTGGCCGCCTCACCTCTCGCGGCCATCCATGCAGCAGTGCCCGTCGTGGTCTACGGGCTGCTGGCCTTCATCTCATTGCTCATCATTACCGCAACCCCCTTCGGGGCCATTCCACGCCGGCTCCGGGGGGCCTATGAGCACCTCATGGGCCTGGACCTGCAGGAACCCGGCGATGACGGGGACAGCCACGACCGCAGCTACCTCGAGGAAACCCAGGCCGCCGCTGCGCCGCGGAAGAAGAAGCGGCGCTTCTTCGGCAAGGACGACGAGTCCGACGCCGGTCTGGAAGGCTACGTGGGCGACGAAGCCTTCGAGCACGCCGTTATCGACGACGACGAGGCCGACGCAAACGCCGGCAGTGGATCGCGCCCCGCTCCCGGCGTGCGCCGCCCCACGAAGGCGGAGATCGCCGTCGAGAAAATCAAAGCCGCCCAGGGCATCGGCACTGCAGGGAGGGCTCCGGCAGAGGACAACGCCACCGAGGCCATCCCGCTGGTCACCCCCGGGATGGTCGCCGCCGGTTCACTGAACGCTGCACCTGCCGCCGTTGCGCAGGTGCCGGCCAAGCCCGTCACGCCCATGCCCCTTCCGGCTCCGATTCCGCAGCGGACAGAGCAACTCTCACTGGCGGGCGACGTCACCTACACCCTGCCGCCGTCGGACGTTCTGACCCCGGGTTCCATCCCCAAGGAGCGCACCGAAGCGAACGACGCCATTGTTGCTTCCCTGACCGAGACCCTCAACCAGTTCAATGTGGAAGCGCAGGTCACCGGCTTCAGCCGCGGGCCCACCGTCACGCGGTACGAGATCGAGCTCTCCCCGGGCACCAAGGTGGAGCGCGTCACCGCCCTGTCCAAGAACATCTCCTACGCCGTCGCTTCCAGCGACGTCCGGATCCTTAGCCCCATTCCGGGCAAGTCCGCCATCGGTATCGAGATTCCCAATACGGACCGCGAGACCGTTTCCCTCGGCGACGTCCTTCGCAGCCAGAACGCGCGCCGGACCGACCACCCCATGGTGATGGGTGTCGGCAAGGATGTCGAAGGCGGCTACGTCGTGGCGAACCTCGCCAAGATGCCTCACCTGCTCGTCGCAGGTGCCACAGGCGCCGGTAAGTCCTCCTTTGTGAACTCCATGATCACCTCGATCCTCATGCGGGCAACCCCGGATGAGGTCCGCATGGTCATGGTGGACCCCAAGCGTGTGGAACTGACCGCCTACGAAGGCGTCCCGCACCTGATCACGCCCATCATCACCAACCCGAAGAAGGCTGCCGAGGCCCTGCAGTGGGTAGTCCGCGAGATGGACGCCCGTTACGACGACCTCGCCAACTACGGTTTCAAGCACATCGATGACTTCAACAAGGCAGTCCGTGCTGGCAAGGTCCAGCCGCCCGTGGACTCCAAGCGCGTCATCCGGCCCTACCCGTACCTGCTGGTGATTGTTGACGAGCTCGCCGACCTGATGATGGTGGCCCCGCGCGACGTCGAAGACTCCATCGTCCGCATCACCCAGCTGGCCCGCGCCGCCGGCATCCACCTGGTCCTGGCCACCCAGCGGCCCTCCGTGGACGTCGTCACCGGCCTGATCAAGGCCAACGTGCCCTCCCGGATGGCCTTCGCCACGTCCTCCGTCACCGACTCCCGCGTGGTCCTTGACCAGCCCGGCGCCGAGAAGCTCATCGGCCAGGGCGATGCTCTGTTCCTGCCGATGGGTGCCTCAAAGGCCATGCGTGTCCAGGGCGCCTGGGTCACGGAGTCCGAAATCCACAAGGTCGTGGAACACGTCAAGGGCCAGCTCAAAGTCGATTACCGCCACGATGTCGCCCCCGAGGCGCCAAAAAAGCAGATCGACGACGACATCGGGGACGACCTCGAAGTGCTGCTGCAGGCCACCGAACTGGTGGTCACCACCCAGTTCGGTTCGACGTCGATGCTCCAGCGCAAGCTCCGGGTAGGCTTCGCCAAGGCCGGGCGGCTGATGGACCTGCTCGAGTCCAGGGGAGTGGTTGGCCCCTCAGAAGGGTCCAAGGCGCGCGACGTTCTGGTAAAACCGGACGACCTCGCTTCGGTGCTCGCGGCCATGAAGGGCCAGGACGCGCCCGCAGTTGCTGACTCGCAGACTGCGGCGCTCAGCGACAACGCCAACTCGAACATCGCCCAGGGCGGTTACGCGGAGGACCTCGTGCAGGCGGACCTGGACCAGCGCAGCCAGAAGGTTGAGTACTTCGACGGCGCCGACGGCACGTCGGGCGACGACGAGGACGGTTCCGAAGACGCGTGGTCACTCACCGGACGGTAGCCTAGGAGTGTGACTAGTACCGAAGCAACTGCCGCTGGCTCCAGCAGCCCAGGAATCTGGAATCTTCCCAACATCCTGACCATGCTGCGCATCGCCCTGGTGCCGTTCTTTGTCTGGTTCCTCCTCGCCGATGCCCCAGGGCTGAGCAGCGAGTCAGGGCCCTGGCGATGGGCCGCGGTGGCGGCGTTCGCCGTCGCCATCTACACTGACAAGCTCGACGGCGACATCGCCAGGAGCCGTGGACTCGTCACCAATTTCGGCAAAATTGCAGACCCCATCGCCGACAAGCTCCTCATCGGCTCAGCCCTGGTGATGCTCTCCGTCCTGAATGAACTGCCGTGGTGGGTCACCATCGTCATCCTCGTCAGGGAATGGGGCATCACCGCACTCCGTTTCTTTGTCATCCGGTACGGTGTCATCCCAGCCTCCCGCGGAGGCAAGCTTAAGACCGTCGTTCAGACGGCCGCGATCTTCCTGTACCTCCTGCCACTCGGTGCACTGGCGCCATGGCTTGTGTGGGTGGCTTTCGCCGTCATGATGGTGGCTGTGCTGATCACGGTATGGACCGGCGTCGAGTACGTCATTGAAGCCCTGCGAATTCGGTCACAGGGCAAACGGGCGGGAACAACTACAGCTGGAAACTAGGGAGCCGACGTGACCAACCTTCACCACCTGGCGGAACAGGCAGTCAAAACGGCCTTGGAAATGGGCCGCACCGTAGCGACCGCAGAGTCGCTCACTGCAGGAATGGTCAGTGCCGTTCTCGCCGACACAGCCGGAGCTTCGGGCATGCTCCAGGGCGGCGTGGTGGCTTACCAGAACTCCGTCAAAGTGGACGTCCTTGGCGTTCCGGCAGGGCTGCTGGCTGCTGCCGGATCCGTTGACGGTGCCGTCGCAGCCGCCATGGCGGCCGGGGCACGGACTGCGCTGCGGGCTGACATCGGTATCGCCACCACGGGGGTTGCCGGCCCGGAGGAACACGACGGCAAGGCGGTGGGGACGGTGTACATCGGGATTGCCACAGCGGCCGGTGCGTCCCACGTCGAGTACGGCTTCACGGGTAACCGGGCAGAGATCCGCGGACAGGCTTGTGGTGCGGCGCTGGAAAGCCTGATCGAGGCCCTGTCTTCCTGAAGCTACCGGGCGTAAAGTTGCCGGGAACAAATCCCGGTGTCCATTAGTTATTACATTGTGTCGCTTCCGGAGAGCGGAGGCGCCTAGGATGAATAAACCAGCACGGTTCGCTCCACGGCGGACCGCACTTATGAGGGAGCAAGGCGATACAGATGGTAAAGCAGCCCGTATCCATAAACGGCGTTGTCCGCTGGAAGGATGTGGGCCTCGCCGATCAGGCCAAGAGCGAACAGAAGGAGCGCAAGATGGTTGTACTTCGTCACGAAATCGGTGATGTCCTGCGCGATGTACGCCAGCGCCAGGGACGCACGCTCCGCGAAGTTTCGCACAGCGCCCGTGTTTCCTTGGGCTACCTCAGCGAAGTAGAACGCGGCCAGAAGGAAGCTTCATCAGAGCTCCTCTCGTCCATCTGCTCAGCCCTGGACGTGCCGCTGTCCAGCATGCTCAGGGAAGTCAGCGACCGTGTCGCCGTCGCCGAGGGCGTAGCCGTTCCGGACACCGTTCCCCAGGAATTCTCTCAGCGCTACGGCCGCGACCTTGATCGCGATCTGAACGCTGAACTCAACAACGAACTGTCCAAGGGCCTGCTTTCCGGCGCACGGTAAGCCGTCCGCAGGAGCCAGACAGGAAGTGCAACAAAGCCTCCGGCCAATGGCCGGAGGCTTTGCTGTGTGGTGGCTATTTTGCCGTGTCGCCGGCGGACGGGTCCTTCACGAAGCCGTCGAGCTCAAACATGGAGTTAAGCTTTGCCATGTATTCGGCGAGGGTCTGCAGTTCCCCGACCGGCCACTCACCCAGCCGCTCTCGGAAATCCTGGCGGCGCGCATCCTGGACCTGATGCATCTTTTCCTCGCCCTTTTCGGTCAGGCGGATCGACTGCGCCCTACCGTCCAGGGGGTCAGCTTCCTTGAACACCAACCCGATGCTCTCCAGGAAAGCGATCTGGCGGCTGACGGAAGGCTTGCCCACACCGATGTTCAGGGCCAGGTCCGTCAACCGGATGGGTCCCTCGCGCCGGATGACCGAAAGCAGCCCGTAGGCTGCCGGTTCCATGTCCGGGTGCACCTGCCGCGAGAGCTGATGGGACACCGACCGGGCACGCCGCCAAAAGAGACTGATTTGGTGTTCCACGGTGTTCAGGGCTTCATCGACGGTGTCCTTGGCGGCACCTGTCTCCGCAGGGGACGTCGCGGGAACGCCGGTCTCAGGAAGGCCTGTCGCAGGGGGGCCGTCGGCAGGGTTGCTCATGGCAACAATTCTAGGGTCCGGGACCGTGAGAGACTCTATTGGTGCGGATCAGTGACTATTGGCGGCTTATGGACGACGAATTCGGGGCCGGCTACTCCCGGGTCTTGAGCAGCACCCTGGTCCTGGCCGGGGCCGGCGGGCGCACCGCGGACCAGGCCCTCGCGGCCGGGCTGAGCCCCCGACAGGTGTGGCTGGCCGTCTGCGACGTCCAGGATGTGCCGCCGGAGCGGCGCCTGGGACGCGACGTCAAACCCCTGCGCGACTGACGCCGCCACCAACGCGTCCGCGTTCTCCAGGCTCATGTGCGCCCCTTTCTGGGCTGACACGCCGCCGGAACTGTTCGAATATCTGTTCGGGTAAAGCTATGCTTTTCGTAGTGGGTTATCCACATAGGCGATGTCATCCGGCCAGAATGTCAGCGGGTGCCATTAGCGTCAGAGATGACCAAGAAATGGCCGCTGAGGCCACTCCAAAGCGAGAAAGCATTAGAGGTGTGAACCATGGCGGCAGCCCCGGATCGGCAAAAGGCGCTCGACGCAGCGCTGGCACAGATCGACAAGCAGTTCGGCAAGGGCTCGGTTATGCGGCTGGGCGATGAAGTCCGTGCCCCCATCGAGGTCATCCCCACCGGATCCATTGCGTTGGACGTGGCTTTGGGAATTGGCGGCCTGCCCCGCGGCCGCGTAGTGGAGATCTATGGTCCGGAATCTTCGGGTAAGACCACCGTGGCCCTGCACGCTGTTGCCAACGCGCAGCGCTTGGGCGGCATTGCCGCCTTCATCGACGCCGAGCACGCACTGGACCCCGAATACGCCGCCCGGCTGGGCGTGGATACGGACGCCCTCCTGGTCTCGCAGCCGGATACAGGCGAGCAGGCCCTGGAAATCATGGACATGCTGATCGGCTCCGGCTCGCTGGACGTCATCGTCATTGACTCCGTTGCTGCCCTGGTGCCGCGTGCGGAAATCGAGGGCGACATGGGCGATAGCCACGTGGGCCTGCAGGCCCGCCTCATGAGCCAGGCGCTGCGTAAGATCACCGGCCGCCTGAGCCAGACCAAAACCACTGCCATCTTCATCAACCAGCTCCGTGAAAAGATCGGCGTGTTCTTCGGCTCCCCGGAGACCACCACCGGCGGTAAGGCCCTGAAGTTCTACGCGTCTATCCGCATCGACGTCCGTCGGATCCAGACTCTCAAGGAAGGTGCCGACTCCGTCGGTAACCGCACCAAGGCCAAGATCGTCAAGAACAAGATGGCCCCGCCCTTCAAGATCGCCGAATTCGACATCATCTACGGCCAGGGCATCTCCCGCGAGGGCGGCATCATCGACATGGGCGTGGAGCACGGCATCATCAAGAAGTCGGGTTCGTGGTTCACGTACGACGGAGACCAGCTGGGCCAGGGCATGGAGAACTCCCGCAGGTTCCTGCGCGACAACCCCGAGCTGGCGACCGAACTGGAACGCCTGATCAAGGAGAAGCTTGGTGTCGGGGTAGTCAAGCCCGCCGAAGACGATGCCAAAGAGACCCCGAAGCTGAAGGCTGTTGACGGCTTCTAGGGACGCCGCTGACCTGACGGCCGGGCGGAGCGCCGGCTGGCGTGCGGCCGGGCAGGACGCCGGATCGGGCCGACGGCAGAAGAGACGGGGCGGCGGACGCCCCGGGTTCGGGCCGGACGGACCCGATCCGGAGGCTGCCATCGCAGCCGGCGCAAACGCAGATGCCGAACCGGATCCCGCGTCCGTGGCGCGGGCCATCGTGCTCCGGCAGTTGACCACTTCGGCCAAGAGCCGGCTACAGCTGGCGCGGAAACTGGCCGAGCGGAACATCCCGGATGATGTGGCGGAAGCCGTCCTGGACCGCTTCCAGGAGGTCCGCCTCATTGACGACGCCGAGTTCGCCGACATGTGGGTGCGCAGCCGGTCACAGTCCCGGAAGCTCGCCAAAGGGGCCCTCCGGCGCGAGTTGGCGGACAAGGGGATTGACGCGGACACCGCCGCCGCCGCGCTGGAACAGCTTTCTGACGCGGACGAGGAAGTGGCTGCCCGGCTCCTGGTGGAACGCAAGCTCCGGGCAGGCACGGATTTGTCCGACCGCGCCGAGCGGGACAAGATCACCCGGCGGTTGGCGTCCATGCTGGCCCGCAAGGGCTATCAGCCGTCGCAGGCGTTCCGGATCGTCGGTGAAGTGCTGGACGCACATACGGAGACCCAAGCAGACGCACCGGACAACCTGCTGGATCCATAGGCCCGCCGAAGCGGCGACCTCGCCGATCCGGCAACCAGAGCGATTCAGCAACCTGGGCGACCCGCTACCCTTAACAGGTGAGTTTGACCATTCCTTCCCCCGCATCCGGTACCGCCCCGTCAACCGACCCTGCCCTGCAGCAGCCCCGTACCTATCAGGTACGCACGTTCGGCTGCCAGATGAACGTGCATGATTCGGAGCGGATGGCCGGCATGCTCGAGGCCGCGGGCTACGTGCCGGCTATCGGTGAGCAGGCCGACGTCGTGGTCTTCAACACTTGCGCGGTCCGGGAAAACGCGGACAACAAGCTCTACGGGAACCTGGGCATGCTGGCGCCGGTCAAGGCGGCCAACCCGGGGATGCAGATCGCCGTCGGCGGCTGCCTGGCCCAGAAGGACCGCGAGACCATCCTCAAGAAGGCTCCCTGGGTGGACGCTGTCTTCGGCACCCACAACGTCGGGGCGCTGCCGGCACTGTTGGACCGGGCAAGGCACAACAATGAAGCCCAGCTGGAGATCCTCGAATCCCTGGACGTCTTCCCCTCCACCCTGCCCACCAAGCGTGATTCGGTGTATTCCGGCTGGGTGTCCATCTCGGTCGGCTGCAACAACACCTGCACGTTCTGTATTGTCCCGGCCCTGCGCGGGAAGGAAAAAGACCGCCGCCCGGGGGACATCCTGGCGGAAATCCAGGCCCTTGTGGATGACGGCGCCATCGAAGTCACCCTGTTGGGCCAGAACGTGAACTCGTACGGCGTGGAGTTCGGTGACCGGCAGGCGTTCTCCAAGCTCCTGCGCGCTTGCGGCGAAATCAACGGGCTGGAGCGGGTCCGCTTCACCAGCCCCCACCCCGCCGCCTTCACCGAGGACGTCATTGACGCCATGGCCGAAACCCCCAACGTGATGCCGCAGCTGCACATGCCGCTGCAGTCCGGGTCCGACAAAGTGCTGAAGGACATGAAACGGTCCTACCGGTCCACCAAGTTCCTGGGCATCTTGGACAAGGTCCGCGAGAAGATCCCGCACGCCGCCATCTCCACCGACATCATTGTCGGCTTTCCCGGCGAGACTGAGGAAGACTTCCAGGCCACCCTCGACGTTGTGGAGAAGTCACGCTTCGCCACCGCCTTCACCTTCCAGTATTCGAAGCGTCCGGGCACCCCGGCTGCCGACCTGCCGGACCAGCTTCCCAAAGCCGTGGTCCAGGAACGTTTTGAACGCCTGACCGCACTGCAGGACAGGATTGCCGCCGAGGAAAACGCCACGCAGCTTGGCCGCCGGGTAGAGGTGATGGTCACTGCCCATTCAGGGCGCAAGTCCGAAGAAACCCACAGGCTGTCCGGCCGGTCCCAGGACCAGCGGCTGGTGCACTTCTCTGTTCCCGAGGGGGCGGAGACGCCGCGTCCCGGGGACCTGGTCACCGTGACCATCACCGAAGCCGCAGCCTTCCACCTCGTGGCCGATCCGTCGGTGCAGGACTACAGCCTGCGGCGCTCCCGCGCGGGGGATGCCTGGGACAGGTCCCAGGCCGACTCGTGCGGTGCTCCCGTGCCGGCTGCCGCAGGCGGCCCCGGCCGGAGCGGAGTCTCGCTGGGTATGCCCACGCTGCCGGTCCGGAGCCGCTGACCGGTGGTCCGGCCTCCGGTTATTGCCGTTGTTGGTCCCACGGGGTCCGGTAAGTCCGATCTGGCCGTGAACCTTGCCCTGGAACTGGACGGCGAGGTCATCAATGCCGATGCCATGCAGTTCTACCGCGGGATGGACATAGGCACCGCCAAGATCACGCAGGCAGAGCGCAAGGGGGTTCCCCACCATCTCCTGGACATCCTGGACGTCACGGAGGAGGCCAGCGTTTCAGACTTCCAGCAGCAGGCCCGGAGCATCGTCAGCGATATCCACGCACGCGGCAAGCGCGCCATTCTGGCAGGCGGTTCGGGTCTCTATGTGCGGGCTGCCCTCGACATCCTCGAATTTCCCGGCACGGATCCTGTCCTCCGGGGGCAGCTTGAGGCGGAGCTCGAGGAAGCCGGCCTGGATGCCCTCCTGGCGCGGCTTCGGGAGGTTGACCCGGTGTCAGCGGCCCGTGTCTCCGATTCGCGCCGGATCATCAGGGCGCTCGAAGTCCACGAGCTCACCGGCCGGCCGTTCAGCTCCTTTATGCCCCAGCGCGAGTATTTCCAGCCTGCTGTCCAGATCGGGTTGGCGGTGGACCGCAACGTCCTCCGTGGACGGTTGGCCCAGCGCGTCCACACCATGGTGGACCAGGGGTTATTGGCGGAAGTGGGCCGGCTGGATGCGGCCGGTCTGCGTGTCGGTAAAACTGCCCCGCGGGCCCTGGGCTATGCCCAGTTCCTGAAAGTGCTCGACGGCGGCTCAACAGTTGCCGAGGCAGCCGAGGACACCATCGTGGCCACCCGGCAGTTCGCCAGGCGCCAGCTCACCTGGTTCCGTGCCGATCCCCGCATCAGCTGGCTGGACTGGCAGGCGCCGGACCTTGCGGCCCAGTCCGTGGCGCTCAGCCGGTAATCTAGGACCATGGACGTAACTCCCGCAGAGACCACAGAGCCCGCCTTCCGCACCCTGGGCGGACTCCGCTTCTCCAAGGGACACGGCACAGGCAACGACTTTGTGCTGATCGCTGACCCCGACGGCGTCCACACCATCGATGCCGGCCAGGTAGCCGCCCTCTGCGACCGTCACCGCGGAATCGGTGGCGACGGCCTGATCCGTGCCGTCCCCTCCCGGTACCTCTCCGAAGGGCGCGAGCTGCTGCTGAGCAGCCCCGAGGCGGAGTGGTTCATGGACTACCGCAACGGCGACGGTTCGCTCTCAGAAATGTGCGGCAACGGGGTCCGCGTTTTTGTGCACTTCCTGCGTGCCGAGGGACTGGTACACCTGCCCGACGGCGGCGCACTCACCATCGGGACGCGCGGCGGCGTCAAGACCGTGGTCCGGACCGGGGACAGCTACGCGGTGGACATGGGGCCGTGGGAGTTTATTTTCCCCGGCGACGCGACCGCCAAGGCCATGGATTCGCTGGTCACCGCGGACGGCCTGGAGGTGCCCCGCCCGGCACTGTCCGTCAGCATGGGCAACCCGCACACCGTGGTGGCGCTGGCTGAACTGTCCGAGCTGGAGTCCACCAGGCTCTACACGGCTCCGCAGGTCGATCCGGTGCCCGCCAATGGAACCAACGTTGAATTCGTGGTGCCTGCTGAACCGCTGGTCCACAACGGGATCGGCACCGTCACCATGCGCGTCCACGAGCGGGGCGTGGGTGAAACCCAGTCCTGCGGTACAGGCGCGTGCGCGGCCGCAGTGGCCATCCGGCACTGGGCAGGGGCAGAAGCTCCGGACTCCTGGCAGGTCAACGTGCCGGGCGGTGTCGTCGGCGTTAAGTTCTTCGCCGGGGCCGGCGGGCACGAGCACGTCGAGCTTAGCGGGCCCGCCGTAATTGTCGCTACTGGGACGCTTTCCTGACCCGAAGGACCCGGAAAGACTTGGACGTGGACTCCCGGCTGACGGTGAACGATGCATCCAGCTCCGTCGAGAGCCAGCGTTGAAGCGAATCCGAGCCCAGGTTCTTTTGGACCACCAGCCATGCGGAACCGCCCGGCGCCAGCCGCGGCAGCCACATCTTCAGGAGGCTGTGGAGTTCATCCTTGCCGATCCGGATCGGCGGGTTGGACCAGATCGTGTCGAAGCGCAGTTCCGGGTCCACGGCGTCAGGAGTGCTGGCCTGCACGTTGTCCAAGCCCAGCAGGGAAGCATTCTCGTTGGTCAGCGTGATGCAGCGTTCGTTGACGTCCACGGCGTACACCTTGGCATGCGGCGCGCGCAGTGCGAGAGTCAGGGCAATGGGCCCCCAGCCGCAGCCGATGTCAAGGAGGTTGCCTGTGGGGTCCGGGGCCGGGACCTCGGCCAGGAGCACCGCCGTCCCCTTGTCAATGCCGTCGGGACTGAAGATGCCGCCGGACGTCTGCAACCTGCGCGTCTCTCCGGCCAGTTCCACGGTGAGCGGTTTGCGGGTGAACGGCCCGGCGGGCGATGCGCTGAAATAGTGTGCGGACTCCATAACTGGCCAGATTAGTTGGCCGGGGTGGACAATGCGAAACCGCGGCCACCGCTTCTGCTAATCTTGAAACCATGTTCCTGATCTTCGAGTAGCCGGCACGGGCAGCGTCTTGCCCGACAGGGCCCGCGACGCCGCCTGTCCCGAAGCCGTGCCCCGCAGCGATGCAGGTATCAACCTTCCGCAAGTGCGCCACATAACAGGTGTTCGTAGCTGTTATGCCGCCGGGCAATACTCGAGTGATCTGCCGACGCCGGTCCCTTGCTATTTGCCCGCGCTTTCCACCACTCCACGCATCTCCCGGATGCGAAGACTCCCTGCACGCCACGGTCCCGACCAGCGCGCGCAGCAGACCAGGAGGCCCGGATGACTGCAAGCCGTCAGCCCAGCGCGAATACTTCACCACAGACCAACGATCAGCACTATTCTGAAAATGCCGAATCTTCAAAGGAGACCATGACCAGCCAGCCCAACACCGGTTCCGATCCAGCAGCCCAGGACATGAGTCCCGAGGAGATCCAAGCTGTCATCGACCGGATTCTCGCCAAGGACGTACCGGCCAGGAATGTCACCGCCGCTGACGGTGACAAGGCCGTGTTCGGCAGGGCTCAGGCGATTTCCCGCTTGGACGACGAACACACCAGCTACGACGGCGACCAGCAGGACCGGGAGGAACGCCGGGCACTGCGGCGCGTGGCCGGGTTGTCCACCGAGCTCGAGGACGTCACCGAAGTCGAATACCGGCAGCTGCGGCTCGAACGTGTGGTCCTGGCCGGGCTATGGTCCGAAGGGACCTTGGCGGACGCGGAAAATTCCCTGCGTGAACTCGCCGCCCTTGCCGAAACAGCAGGCTCGGAAGTCCTGGACGGGATGGTGCAGCGCCGTGCCAAACCGGATCCGGGCACGTTCCTGGGTTCCGGAAAGGCCCTGGAGCTCAAGGAAATCGTGATGGCCACAGGGGCTGACACCGTTGTGGTGGACGCCGAGCTGGCACCGTCCCAGCGCCGAAGCCTTGAGGACATCGTCAAGGTCAAGGTCATTGACCGCACGGCCCTGATCCTGGATATCTTCGCCCAGCACGCGAAGAGCCGTGAGGGCAAGGCACAGGTGGAGCTGGCGCAGCTCGAATACCTCCTGCCGCGCCTGCGCGGCTGGGGTGACTCGATGTCCCGCCAGGCCGGTGGCCAGGTGGGCGGCGCCGGTGCCGGCATGGGTTCGCGCGGACCCGGTGAAACGAAAATCGAACTGGACCGTCGCCGGATCCGGACCCACATGGCCAAACTGCGGCGCGAGATTGCGGCGATGAAGCCGGCACGGGAAACCAAGCGGGCCAACCGCCGTCGTAATTCAGTGCCGTCCGTTGCGATTGCCGGGTACACGAACGCCGGGAAGTCATCGCTGCTGAACAGGCTGACCGACGCCGGTGTGCTGGTGGAGAACGCACTGTTCGCCACCCTGGATCCCACTGTGCGAAAGGCCGAGACCTCCGATGGCCTCGGGTACACGTTGGCAGACACCGTGGGTTTTGTGCGTTCGCTGCCCACGCAGTTGGTGGAGGCCTTCCGTTCCACGTTGGAGGAAGTGGCTGACGCGGATCTGATCCTGCACGTGGTGGACGTGTCCCATCCGGACCCGGAGGGCCAGATTGCTGCAGTCCGCAAGGTCTTCAGCGAAGTGGATGCCCGCAAGGTGCCGGAGATTATTGTCCTGAACAAGGCAGATGCCGCTGATCCGTTTGTGGTGGAGCGCCTTAAGCAGCGCGAGCCGCGCCACGTGGTGGTCTCGGCCCGTACAGGCCAAGGCATCGCCGAATTGCTGCAGGCCATCAGTGACGGGATTCCCCGGCCCGGCGTGAAGCTGGAGCTCCTTATTCCCTACGACCGCGGTGACCTGATCAGCAAACTGCACGAGACCGATGCCGAGATCCTGAGCCTGGATCACGGCGAGCACGGTACCCGCGCTTTGGTGATGGTGCGCGAGGGCCTTGCGGCTGAATTGGAATCCTTCATCAACCATGACTGAGGTTGTGGCGGGGGAAGTCAAAGGTACGGCCGGCGAGCAGTTCGTGATCGAACTGCTCGACCGCGCCGTGGCCGGCATGGGCGGTCAAAGCCGCAGCGGGCAGCACGAGATGGCCCGGCAGGTGGCGAGGGCCATCGAAACCGGCGACCACCTTCTGGTGCAGGCCGGGACGGGGACCGGAAAATCGCTGGCCTACCTGATTCCGCTCATTGCGCACTCGCTCGTGAGCAACAAGCCCACCCTGGTGTCCACAGCCACGCTTGCGCTGCAGACCCAGATTGTGGGGCGCGACCTTCCCCGGCTGCTGAAGACCATCACCCCCGCCCTGGACCGCCCGGTCAAGGTGGCCCTGGTCAAGGGCCGCTCCAACTATGTGTGCCAGCACAAGCTCGTAGGCGGGTTCCCTTCTGAGGAACCTGCCGAGGGCCAGCTGTTCTCCCTCGGCGAGGACACCAGTGTTCCGCATTTCGCCGCCGCCCTGGGCGGGCCCTCGTCCCAGCTGGGGAAGGAAGTGGTGCGCCTGCGCGAGTGGGCGGAAAAGACCACAACGGGTGACCGTGATGAACTGCTTCCCGGGGTAACGGACCGGGCCTGGCGGCAGGTTTCAGTGACGTCCATGGAATGCCTGGGGGCCCAAAAATGCCCCATGGCCGCCGAATGCTTCAGCGAACTGGCACGCCACGACGCCGCCGAGGCCGACGTTGTGGTCACCAACCATGCCATGCTCGCCGTCAGCGCCTTTGAAGGCCTCGCAGTGCTTCCCGAATACGACGTTGTGGTGGTGGACGAGGCCCACGAACTTCAGGACCGCGTCACCGGCGCGGTGTCGGGGCAACTTTCCGTGGCAATGGTCCACGCTGCGGCATCGGGCGCGCGGAAGCACACGGCCATTACCGTGGATGCCCTCAACGCGGCGGCCGCCAACTTGGAACTCGCCCTGGCCGGGGTGCCCAACGGGTTACTCCCCAATGGCCTCAACGACGAACAGCTGGACTGCGTGGACCAGCTGCGTGAAGCCTGCCGCGCTGCCCTGTCCGACTCCAAGGGGGACGGCAGCCAAACGGCCGACGGCGGGCGGCAGCTCGCGCGCTCACGCCTGATGCTGATCCTGGAACTCTGTGAACGGCTTATCGTGGCACGGGAAAACCGTGAAGTGGTGTGGTTTTCCCGTGCGAGTTCCTTCGATCCGCAACAGGGCTATGCACAGCCCGATGAGTCTGCGCCCGCACTGGTGAACATCGCGCCGCTTAGCGTTGCCGGAAAGCTCCGGGAAGGGCTTTTCGCGGGCCACACCGTGGTGCTGACGTCGGCCACGCTTGCCGTCGGCTCGGCCTTTGAACCTGCGGCCGGCGGCTTGGGTCTGGTGGGGGAGGGGGCGCCAAGCTGGACCGGGATCGACGTCGGATCGCCCTTTGACTATCCCAAGCAGGGGATCCTCTACGTCGCAGGGCACCTCCCCAAGCCGGGCCGCGGGGCGTCGCCGGAGGCACTCGATGAACTCGAAGCGCTGATCCGGGCGTCCGGTGGCGGCGCCCTGTGTCTCTTTTCATCGCGCCGTGCCGCCGAGGAGGCCGCGGAGGCAATGCGTCCCCGGCTCGGCCTCAGCATTCTTTGCCAAGGCGACTCCACCATGACTGCCCTCGTAAAGCAGTTCGCGGACGAGCCCGATACCTGCCTCTTCGGAACCATGTCCCTCTGGCAGGGTGTTGATGTTCCAGGCGGATCATGCCGGCTCGTGGTGATCGACCGCATTCCATTCCCGCGGCCGGATGATCCGCTGATGACCGCACGGTCCCGCGCAGTTGCACAGGCCGGTGGAAACGGCTTTATGGCGGTATCGGCGACCCACGCGGCCATCCGCCTGGCGCAGGGCGCGGGCCGGCTGATCCGTTCCACCGGAGACAAAGGCGTGGTGGCCGTGCTTGATTCCCGGCTTGCCACCGAGCGCTACGCCGGATTCCTCCGCGCCGCGCTGCCGCCGTTTTGGCCAACTACGGACCGCAAGACAGCGTTTGCTGCCCTGGAAAGGCTTGCCGGGAAGAGCGCCTGACGAAGCGCGGTACTACAAAGACCGCAGGACTGAGACGACTTTGCCCATAATCGTGGCGTGATCGCCCAGAATGGGCTCGTATTGCGTGTTCTGCGGCAGCAGCCACGTGTGGCCATCGCGCTGGCGGAAGGTCTTGACGGTGGCTTCATCGTCCAGCAGGGCCGCGACGATATCGCCGTTGGCGGCGTCGGCCTGGCGGCGGACCACTACCCAGTCGCCGTCGCAGATGGCCGCGTCCACCATGGAGTCGCCGGCCACGCGCAGCATAAAAAGCTCACCCTGGCCCACGAGCTGCCGTGGCAGGGGCATCACGTCTTCCACCACCTGATCAGCAAGGATGGGCCCGCCGGCCGCGATCCGGCCCACCAACGGCACCATGGCGGTGTCCATGGCAGAGGGAAGCTCGGTGACCGTTCCGCCGATGCTGTGCAGGACTGAGGGCTTCGTTGCCCCGTTGGATTTGGCCGACCCGCCGTCAAGCGTCAACGGCATCAGGACCTCCATGGCGCGCGGACGCTTCGGGTCCCGGCGCAGGTATCCCAGCTTCTCCAGCTGCGACAACTGGTGGGTCACGCTGGACAAGCTCGCCAGGCCCACGGTGTCGCCGATTTCACGCATCGACGGCGGATAGCCGTTGTCATTCACCGAGCGCTGGATGGTTTCAAGGATCTTCTTCTGGCGGGCGGTGAGCCCCTTGGGGGTCCGTTGGGGCTGACGGCGCGGTGTCGCCTTGCCCTCGGCGGCTGGTGCTGCCATGTTCGCCAATGCCTTTCGGTTGCCCGGATCCGCTCCGGCCGCTGGTGCCTGGAACGCCCCGGGGCTGGTGTCGGAGTTGATTGTCAGACCCTGCTGATCAACTACAGAGGTGGTTGTTCTTTGATCCAAACGTAGGCCAGCCATAAGGCTTTTTCAAACATTTGTTCTAGCGAGTCTCGACAATATTCGTTGATAAGTGCTAAAACTGAAGAAGCAAAGTTCGAACATGTGTTCTACTCGTTGCTTGCGGATTCGAATATTCGAATTCATGGACGGCCCAGGCCGGCACCGGCAAGTGGACGCGGAGGGCGCGCCGGGCAGCACAGTATGGTCCAGGAGGGCTCATTTCATGTCAGCTATATCTGCTTCGCAGGACTCGCGTCCGCAGCTCGTTTCCGTGCAGGACCTCACCTCGCGGCAGTGGTCCGCGCCCGGGCCAACGTCGGGTTCGGCGCCCAGGCAGCACAGGGAATCCCTGCCGCCGCTGCGTCTGACCCGCCGGGGCCGGATTGTCCTCATCGGCATCCCGCTGGTGATCCTTGCCGCAATCCTGCTTTCGCTGGCAGGTTTCCTCAACGCCCCAGCCAAGGCTGCCGACTCTGCCGCAGACCTGTCGTTGACGCCAACAGTCTCGTTCACCGTGCAGGCAGGACAGTCCCTTTGGGCCATCGCCGGTACCGTTGCGCCCGAGCGTGATCCCCGGGATGTCATCGCAGATATTGCTCAGTTGAACAACCTTTCCGCCGGCGGCGTGGTCCCCGGACAGCAGCTCTTCGTCCCTACCAAATAGGGAGAATTCAGGCCCAGACACGTGCCGCCGCAGCCCGTCACATTTTCCGGCCGTCTGGTTCGGACCTAAACTGTTCAGGTGAATGACCAGCTAGAGCGTCTGAACAGTCTCCCCCTCCGGACCAACCTCCGCGGGCTGACCCCGTACGGTGCCCCGCAACTGGATGTGCCCATCCTGCTGAACGTCAACGAAAACACCCATGGGGTCCCGGCAGACGTCCGGGCCGCGATCAGTGCCGCGGTGACGGAAGCGGCGGCAGGTCTCAACCGCTACCCGGACCGTGAGTTCACAGAACTCCGCGAAGCGCTGGCCGAATACCTCGGCCACGGCCTTGACGCCACCAACATTTGGGCAGCCAACGGATCCAACGAGGTCCTCCAGCAGATTCTCCAGGCTTTCGGCGGACCCGGGCGCACGGCTCTGGGATTCCCGCCCACGTATTCCATGTACCCGCTCCTTGCCAGCGGCACGGACACCGGGTACATCACCGGACAGCGCGCCAATGACTACGGGCTCAGTGCCGAATCGGCTGCCTTGCAGGTCAAAGAGTTTCAGCCCAACATCGTTTTCCTGTGCTCACCGAACAACCCCACCGGCACCGGCCTGGGCCTGGATGTTGTCGAGGCCGTGTACGCGGCTGGCGAGGCCAGCCAGACAATCGTGATCGTTGACGAGGCCTATCACGAGTTCGCCCACGACGGGACGCCCAGCGCACTGACGTTGCTGCCCGGCCGGGAACGACTCATCGTGTCCCGCACCATGAGCAAGGCGTTCGCCCTCGCGGGCGCCCGTCTGGGCTACCTGGCCGCCGCTCCTGAAGTCACGGACGCACTTCGCCTGGTCCGGCTGCCGTACCACCTTTCGGCCATCACCCAGGCGACAGGCCTCGCCGCCCTCCAGCACCGCACGGCACTGATGGCCGACGTCGAGGACATCAAGGAGCAGCGCGACCGCATTGTGTCCGAGCTGACCCGCATGGGCCTCAAGCCTGCCGCCTCCGATTCGAACTATGTCTTCTTCGGCGGCCTCGACAGCCCGCATGACGTTTGGCAGCAGTTGCTGGACGAGGGCGTGCTGATCCGTGACGTCGGCATCCCCGGCCACCTGCGTGTCACGGCAGGAACTGAGACGGAGACCACAGCGTTCCTGACGGCGCTGGAACGCATCCTGGCCAGCCAAGCCAAGCTGCCCGCCTAAACTTGAAGTATCGGCGCCGCCGCGCGCCGTCACATCTCCTTCGCTTACGCATCACTGACTTCGCCTAAAGGACGTATGACCATGAGTTCCACCGGATCGAACGCTGCCGCGCCCCGGACCGCACGCATGGAGCGTGCCACCAGTGAATCGTCAGTGCTCGTGGAGATCAACCTCGACGGCACGGGAGTATCGGACATCGACACATCCGTCCCGTTTTACGACCACATGCTGACGGCGCTGTGCAAGCACTCGCTCATTGACATGACGGTCAAGGCCACCGGTGACACCCACATTGACGTCCACCACACCGTGGAGGACGTCGCCATCACGTTCGGCGAGGTGCTGCGAACCGCCCTGGGCAACAAGGCCGGGATCCGCAGGTTCGGTGAGGCCACCGTGCCCCTCGACGAAGCCCTGGCGCACGCCGTCGTCGATGTCTCCGGCCGCCCCTACCTGGTGCACGGCGGCGAGCCTGCCGGTCAGGAGTACCACCTCATCGGCGGCCACTTCACGGGGTCATTGACCCGCCACGTCTTTGAGGCCATCACGCTTCATGCCGGCATCTGCCTCCACATGAACGTCGTAGCAGGCCGGGACCCGCACCACATCGTGGAAGCGCAGTTCAAGGCCTTCGCCCGCGCCCTGCGTGCTGCAGTTGAACCCGATCCCCGCGTGGAGGGAATCCCCTCCACCAAGGGTGCCCTGTGAGCGGCCAAATCCTCCGGGACGGAGCCGTCATAGATCCGGCCGCCGGTATGAAGCCTGCATCGCCCGAAGGCAAGCCCACGGTCACTGTCCTGGATTACGGTTCCGGAAACGTCCGGTCGGCCGTGCGCGCCCTGGAACGGGCAGGGGCCGAGGTTATCCTCAGCTCCAAGCCTGAGGACGTGCTTAACGCCGACGGCCTGGTAGTACCGGGCGTCGGCGCGTTCGAAACTGTTATGCGCGAACTCAAGGCCGTGGACGGCATCCGGCTGATCGGCAGGCGCGTGGCCGGAGGCAGGCCTGTGCTGGCAATCTGCGTCGGCCTGCAGGTCCTGTTCGAGGCCGGGGTTGAGCACGGGACAGAGGCTGAAGGCATGGGGGAGTGGCCGGGCAAGGTGGAACTCCTTCCCGCCGAGGTGGTGCCACACATGGGCTGGAACACAGTGGACGTTCCGGAAGGATCCAAACTCTTCGCCGGCGTCGCGGATCAGCGCTTCTACTTCGTTCACTCCTATGGCGTCCAGGAGTGGAACTTCGACGTGATCCAGCCGCGGATGACCGCACCGCTGGTGACCTGGTCAGAGCACGGCGCCCGATTTATCGCCGCAGTGGAGAACGGACCGCTCTGCGCTACCCAGTTCCACCCCGAAAAATCCGGCGACGCCGGTGCCCGGCTGCTGCGCAACTGGGTAGACGGCCTTCGCAAGCCAGCTGCCACGGACGCCGCCTAGATGTGGTCGATTGTCCTGATGGGCCTGGCCGGCATCCTGGTGGGCGGCGCACTGTCGTTCAGGCAGCAGCACAAACCGCTGTGGACCCAGGTGGGCTTCTACATCCTGGCCGGCATGGCGCTGCTGGCCGCCTACCTGCTGACGCTTCCTGGAACCTAGCCCACGCATTCACAAGTTCCGCTTCCACGAGCAACCCAACACCCAAGAGGATTTGAGATGACCACCGCAACCGATCTGCCGGTTCTTGAACTGCTGCCCGCCGTCGACGTCGTAAACGGACAGGCCGTGCGGCTGGTCCAAGGGGAGGCCGGTAGTGAGACGAGCTACGGCACGCCCCTGGAGGCGGCCCTCAACTGGCAGGAGCAGGGCGCCGAATGGGTGCACCTGGTGGACCTTGACGCCGCGTTCGGCCGAGGCTCGAATGCCGAACTGCTCCGCGAGGTCGTGGGCCGGCTGGACATCAAAGTTGAGCTCTCCGGCGGACTCCGGGACGACGAATCCCTCGAGGCGGCGCTGGCCCTCGGCGTGGCCCGCGTCAATCTCGGCACGGCGGCGCTGGAGAACCCCGAGTGGACCCGCAGTGCCATCGACCGCTTTGGTGACAGGATTGCCGTCGGCCTCGACGTCCGCGGAACCACGCTGGCAGGCCGCGGCTGGACCAAAGAAGGCGGCGACCTCTGGGAAGTCCTGGGCCGGCTCGAAGAAGCCGGGTGCTCCCGGTATGTTGTCACTGACGTCACGAAGGACGGCACGCTGCAGGGCCCCAACGTAGAACTTCTGCGCCAGATGGTGGAGAAAACCGGCAAGCCGGTGGTCGCCTCCGGCGGAATCTCCAGCCTGGATGACCTGAAAGTGCTGCGCTCCCTGGTGCCGCTGGGCGTGGAAGGCGCGATCGTGGGCAAGGCGCTGTATGCGGGTGCCTTCACGCTCCCCGAAGCCCTCGACGTCGCCGGACGCCGCTAGGCAGGTTCCGTGGACAGCACGCACAGCGCCGGTCCGGCTGCGGAATCCCCAGCACCGCGCCATCTGCCCGGGCACATTGCCGCGGCACTGGCGGGCGCGGGTGGCCGTACTGACTCGGCCGGCCGGCCGTGGGAAGGCCGGAGCCTTGCCGGGGACGACGGTAAAATCCACAACTTCGAGGACGATGACGGAACGGCCGACGCCGGCTACCTCGCCGCCGTCGCAGCCCTGGTTGAAGGAGCCGGTGACGAAGCGGCTGTGGTGGCCTCGCTGGCCAGCGCCCGCGTGTTTATCCCGATCATCGCGCAGGTTGGCGAGGAAGCGGCAGGCGTCGATGGCCTGACGGCGGACAAGCAGGCGAACATGGCGTTGGTCACTCTGAAAGCTGCCGACGGACGGACGGCAATGCCGGCCTTCACCTCGGCGGATGCCTTATCCGCCTGGCACCCCGAAGCCCGGCCGGTGGCAGTGTACGCCGCCCGGGCTGCCCTCTCGGCCGTGGCCGAGGGAGCCGAGCTGCTGGTCCTCGATCCGGGCTCGGAGGTAACGTTTGTTGTCCGGCGGCCCGCCGTCTGGGCACTGGCCAAGCAACAGGACTGGATCCCTTCCTACAATGATGCCGCGTTGGCAGCCGAGATGGCTGAGGCAACGGCCGCATTCCCCGCGGTACGCCGGCTTGCCGTCCTCCCGGGTTCCGGCATCGCGACCGTCTCCCGTACCGGTGTCAGGCTCCCCGGTGGCGGTGCCGGACCGGAACTGCAAGTGCTTCTCCACCTTGAGGATGGCCTGGACGCCCCGGCAGTCCAGGACTTGGTGTCCGGTCTCCAACAGGCATGGTCCCGGAATGTATTGTTTGGAGAGCGTGTTGACTCGATCGAAATCAAGTTGCGGCGCGCAGCACATTAGCTGACGGTTGGCGCGGGAGATCCCCGGCTGCCGTGGGCAGACCCTAAGGATTTTTCCGTGAACTTCGCTCTGTACCGGGAGCTGCTGGCCGTCCAGCCCATCCGGCGCTTGCTGCTGGTCGGCATGATTGCCCGCATTCCCCACTCGGCAGCCGGCATGCTGCTGACCCTGCACATCGTCCTCACCCTGGACCAGGGCTATGCAGCTGCCGGTGCCGCGGCGGCCGTTATGACCATCGGCATCGCAGTTGGCGCACCATGGCGCGGCCGGCGCGTTGACACTGTAGGCCTGCGCCGCGCGCTTATTCCATCGGTGGTGTCCGAGGCGGTCATCTGGTCCGTGGTGCCGCACGTGTCCTACCAGTGGCTGCTTCCGCTGGTGTTTGTCGGCGGCCTCCTCACGTTGCCCATCTTCAGCGTTGTGCGACAGTCACTGGGCGTCCTCGCGGACGGCGACCAGCGGCGGACCGCCTTTGCGTTGGACTCGATTGCCACGGAGATGGTGTTCATGATCGGGCCCGCCGCCGGAGCCGTTGTGGCCACCAGTGGCTTCACCATTCTGGGACTCACAGTGGTGGGTGTTTCCACGTCACTGGCCGGATTGTTCCTCATGTGGTTTAACCCGCCCACGCGAAGTGCCACGCAGACTGAAGAAGGCGGGGCGGACCAACGCCATGCCGCGGAAGTGGCTGTGGTTTCCGCCGCACCGGCCCATCTCCAGGAAGCGGCCGCAGACCTCGTCCCGGCCGCGGCAGAACGCGTCGGAAGCGGGCCGGCGGGGCTGCGCGGCAAGGTGGCCCACAACTTCGGCTGGTTCACGGCCACTGTCGCGGCCGTCTTCGCCGTGGCTGCTGGAACCGGCATGGTGCTCAGCGGCACCGACGTTGGCATTGTTGCCGCCCTGGAAACCGGCGGCCACCAGGCCGAAATCGGCATTGTGTTCCTCTTTTGGTGCGCCGCATCGGTGGTTGGCGGGCTGTTGTACGGGGCCATGCACCGTCAGGTTTCGCCGATCCTGCTGCTGTTGGGCATGGCGGCCCTGACCATCCCGATGGGCTTCGCCCAAGACACCTGGACGCTGGCTATTGTCTCGATCCTTCCGGGCCTTTTGTGCGCCCCCGTCCTGTCTGCCGCCTCCGAACAGGTGGCAGACCTGGTGGCGGAGGACCGCCGCGGCGAAGCAATGGGCTGGTACGGCTCTGCGCTGACTGCCGGCGTTGCGCTCGGGGCACCACTTGCCGGAATTTTCATCGACGGGATGGGTCCGTCCGGCGGGTTTGTCTCCGTGGGCGTGGCAGGTGTTCTGCTCTGCGTCGTGGGACTCCTGCTTCAGGCCTTCCGGCGCCGCCGCGCCGCTGCCTGAACGACGACGGCGGCTGGAGGTCCGTGTGGACCGTCAGCCGCCGTCGTCGTACTTTGTGAAGTTGCTGTTTGGGTCTAGTTGACGGCGCCCGTGTACTTCTCGCCCGGGCCCTTGCCCGGAGCATCCGGGATGATGGACTCCTCGCGGAATGCGAGCTGCAGGGAACGCAGGCCATCGCGCAACGGGCCGGCGTGCTGGGATCCGATTTCGGGAGCCGCTGACGTCACCAGTCCGGCAAGGGCGGTGATGAGCTTGCGGGCCTCGTCCAGATCCTTGAGTTCCTCCGCGTTGTCCTCGGCGGCGAGGCCCAGCTTGACCGCGGCGGCGCTCATCAGGTGCACTGCGGCCGTGGTGATGACCTCGATGGCCGGCACCTCCGAGATATCGCGGATTTGCTGGGTCACGTCAGCCTTGGCGGCAGGGGCCTCGAAAACGTGTGAATTGCTGTCTGGGGTGCTCATACTGGTAAGCTTGTCACAGACCGACTGGATGTCGTTATTCGCTGTGGAAGGTCCCACCAATGCCTAGCAGCGTTTGGCGGGATTTGTTCTGTAGAATGACATGCAGTTTGCAAGCGGAGATCTCTCCCACCCGCGTCAGCCGTTTTCCCGTTGGAAGTCATTCCTGAGGAAGCAAGGTTGCCGGGTACCGGTCGGACAGTTCTTTCAGGCGTCAAGCCTGGGGAAGTGCGCACAGCCTCTACTGAGGACCGTGTATCCGATCATCGAGGCCTTCGATTGCTCCGGCAATTGGGGGCCTTCTCTATTTGCCGGTGGAATACCACATCAATCACAGGAGTTTTAACATTAGCGAGCCAAGAATCAATGAGCGTATCCGCGTCCCCGAGGTGCGGTTGGTCGGTCCTGCAGGTGAACAGGTAGGAATCGTCCGTATTGACGATGCCTTGCGGTTGGCTGCGGAATCCGATCTTGATCTCGTTGAAGTTGCACCGCAGGCCAAGCCTCCGGTGTGCAAGCTGATGGACTTCGGCAAGTACAAGTACGAGGCCGCCGTCAAGGCACGTGAAGCACGGAAGAACCAGACGAACACTGTTCTGAAGGAAATCCGTTTCCGCCTCAAGATTGACACCCACGACTACGAGACCAAGCGCGGCCATGCACTGCGCTTCCTCGGTGCCGGTGACAAGGTCAAGGCCATGATCCAGTTCCGCGGTCGTGAGCAGCAGCGTCCGGAAATGGGCATCCGACTGCTTCAGCGCTTCGCTGACGATGTCGCCGAAGTGGGCGTCGTTGAGTCCAGTCCCCGTATCGATGGCCGCAACATGGTCATGGTTGTGGGCCCGCTGAAGAACAAGGCCGAAGCCAAGGCTGAGGCACGCCGCGCATCGCAGCGTGCAGATGCAAAGGCGCAGAACGAAGCCAAGGCTTCGGGCGGTGGCCGCATCGACGTCTCCGGCGACGACCAGGCACCGCTGACGCAGTCGCTGGCTGACCTTCTTCCGGAAGGTTTCGCCATCACGACAGAGCCGCAAACCGAAGCTCCGGCGGAGGTTGAAGCGCCTGTTGAAGCAGCTCCGGAAGCCGAAGCCCCTGTCAAGGAAGCTCCGGTGAAGGAGACTCCTGCTAAGGAAACCGCCCCGAAGGCAGCGCCCGTCAAGGAAGCAGCCGTCCAGGAGGCGCCCAAGCAGGCAGCCCCGAAGACCGCTGCTCCCAAGCGTGAGGCCCCCAAGGCGGCTCCGGCGCCGGTCAAGACTCCTGCCGCCGTCAAGCCCGCTGAAGCAGCTGCTCCGGCAGCTCCGCGGCCCCCGGTGCCTATGCCCAAGCCGATCGCCCGGCCGGCAGCTCCGAAGCCTGCTGCAAGGCCTGCCCCCAAGGCAGCTCCGAAGCCGGCTGCCAAGAAGACTACCTAGTTCACAGCTGCGGGAGGTTATCCTCCTGCAGTACGCAACCAGCATGCCGCCTGCAGGGGTGGCTGCTCGAAAGAACTGCAGACAATGTCTGTGGACACGTAAGGAGATCGGTTCCCATGCCGAAGATGAAGACCCACAGTGGTGCTAAGAAGCGCTTCAAGCTGACCGGCAGCGGCAAGCTGCGCCGCCAGCAGGCCAACCGCCGCCACTACCTTGAGCACAAGTCCTCCAGGCTGACCCGTCGCCTCGCCGGCGACAAGATCGTCTTCAAGGGTGACGCCAAGGTCATCCGGAAGATGCTCGGCATCTAAGTTCCAAGTTCTCTGACTGATGCCACCTGGCAGCAGTCAACTACCAAAAAGGCTTCTCAGGCCAGCCGGTTGTTCCGGCAGTAGATGCTTGGGATCAGAATTTTCTAAGGAGTACGCACGTGGCACGTGTGAAGAGGGCGGTCAACGCCCACAAGAAGCGCCGGGTTATCCTTGAACGCGCAAAGGGCTACCGCGGACAGCGTTCACGCCTGTACCGCAAGGCCAAAGAGCAGCTGCTGCACTCGTTTGTGTACAGCTACGGCGACCGCAAGAAGAAGAAGGGCGACTTCCGCCGCCTGTGGATCCAGCGCATCAATGCTGCATCCCGCGCCAACGGCCTGACCTACAACCGTCTGATCCAGGGCCTGAAGGCCGCTGAGGTCGAGGTTGACCGCCGTATGCTTGCCGAGCTGGCCGTTTCTGATGCCAACGCATTCGCCGCGCTGGTGAAGATCGCCAAGGATTCCCTGCCTGCCGACACGTCCGCTCCGGCCGTTGAAGCCGCAGCCCCCAAGGCTGCCAAGGCACCGAAGGCCAAGGCTGCAAAGCCTGCCGCTGACGTGGCTGCCAAGTAGCACCCACGCCAGTTCGAGGACTGGTGGCTGAAGCCACTAAGGTTCTTATATGAACGAAACCGGGCGCCCGCAAGACTTTCCACTCTCCAATCCCCGAGCTGATCGGGTGAGGAAGGTGGCACAACTTGCCGGGCGCCCGGCCCGTTTAAAGCGCAGCGAGTTCCTGGCAGAGGGTCCGCAGGCTGTCCGCGAGGCCCTGACGCTGCACCAGAAAAGGGTTGCCGCGGGGGAGCCCGGCGTCGTCTACGAGGTCTACGCGAGCGAGGCATGCCTGGACCGGCACCCGGACCTGGAGGCACTCGCGGAGGGCATCGACGCATACCTCACTACCGATGAAGTGCTGGCCGCGATGGCGGACACCGTTACCCCGCAAGGCATTCTCGCCGTCTGCGGTTTCCTGGACGTGAGTCTTGAGCAGGTCCTCGACGCCGGGCCGCGGCTGCTCGCAGTACTGTGTCAGGTCCGGGACCCCGGCAACGCCGGCACCGTGCTCCGGGCAGCTGACGCGGCCGGGGCGGACGCCGTCATCCTGACTGCATCCAGCGTTGACATCTATAACCCCAAGGCGGTCCGATCCACCGCCGGTTCCCTGTTCCATCTGCCCGTGGTCCTGGGCGCCGATCTTGCGGAAGTAGCGGCGGCCTGCCGAGCGCGGGGGATTGGGTTGCTGGCCGCCGACGGCGCCGGTGACGTCAACCTGGACACGCTTCAGGACGAAAACGCCGCCCGCCGGATCGCAGGACCCGGCGTCGAATCGCTGTTCGCCCTGGAGGGTCCTACAGCTTGGCTGTTCGGAAACGAAGCCCAGGGGCTCTCGGAAGATGAACTGTCCCTGGCCGACCACCGGGTGGCCGTGCCCGTTTACGGCGACGCGGAAAGCCTGAACCTCGGCACGGCGGCTACGGTGTGCCTCTATGCGAGTGCCAGGTCCCAGAAGGCATGACGGACCTCCCGAGCTGGCTCATCCGGACGTCTGACTTACCCGGACATAAGACTTAAAAGGCAGGGCCCCGGAAGTTCTCCGGGGCCCTTGCTGTATGAATCAGATGAGGTAGGGGTAATCAGGGTGCCCGTGTGCTCTTGCTGCGTCCCGTGATGGCGCCGTACACGCCGGCAACCACCAGGCCGCCTACAATAGCCAGGATCCAGGTACCCAGATCAAAGAAGGCAAGGTCACCCTTGCCGAACAGGAGGCTGCCAATCCAGCCGCCTACAATTGCGCCGACCACGCCGAGCACGAGGCTCGTCACCCAGCCGCCGCCGACCCTGCCGGGCATTACCGCTTTGACGATGGCCCCTACGATGAGGCCGAGAATAATCCAAGCAAGAAAACCCATGTCTCCTCCTTCATATTCGTCGGGATTAAACGTCCCGATTAGTGTTCAAGCTAACATACGGTTCCCCCAATGTCAGCAGGCTTAGTGCATGTCAGAGGTGCGTGTTTTATGGCCGTAAAGGTACGGTGTTCGTGGGCGGCGCCGACTGCGGCGCCGCGAATATCCCTGCTTGTTCCTGAACCCTGTGAAGAGGAGAAGCCTCCGTGGCTGCTAATGGCGGTACCAAGGCGATTGTGGCGGCCCTAGCCGCAAACCTGACCATCGCTGTCCTGAAATTCGTGGCCTTTTTTCTGACGGCTTCCTCGTCGATGTTGGCCGAAGCCATCCACTCGGTTGCCGACTCCGGCAATCAACTGCTGCTCCTGATCGGCGGCAAGCGCGCCAGGAAGGCAGCCAGCGCGGAGCACCCGTTCGGCTATGGCCGGGAACGCTACATTTACGCCTTTATCGTCTCGATCGTGCTCTTCAGTGTGGGCGGGCTCTTTGCTCTTTTCGAAGCGTGGGAGAAGCTGCAGCACCCGCACGCCATCGAAGGAGACTTCTGGTGGGTTCCCCTGGCTGTGCTGATCGGCGCCATCGCGGCTGAGTCGTACTCGTTCCGGACGGCCATCATGGAGTCCAACCACGTCCGTGGCAAGCAAGGCTGGGTAAGTTTTGTGCGGACAGCCAAACAACCGGAACTGCCGGTCATCCTGCTGGAGGACCTCGGGGCCCTTCTCGGCCTGGTGTTTGCACTCGTCGGTGTGAGCGTGACCCTTGTCACCGCCAACGGGATCTGGGACGCCGCAGGCACCGGCATGATCGGCCTGCTGCTCGTGGCCATCGCGGTGGTCCTGGCTATCGAAACCAAATCCCTGCTGCTGGGCGAGTCTGCCACCCGGGATGACGTTGCCCGCATCAGCGAGGCCATCGAGGCCGGGGGGCACAACCGCATCATCCACCTCAAAACCCTTCACCTCGGACCGGAGGAGTTGCTGGTGGCCGCCAAAATCTCCGTGGGTGCCGCCGAAACCGGCCGGGAGATCGCCGCGGCGATTGACGGGGCCGAGTCCCGTATCCGCATGGCCGTTCCGATGGCCCGGGTGATCTACCTCGAACCGGATCTGCACCGCGAAGACGGTCGCACGGACGAGATTTCAGGTGCAGGAGAGGTTTCAAGCGCGGGCCACGTTTCCGCTGAGGCCGGTGTTCAGGACCCGCAGGCCTGACTGTGCTTACCCGGCGCACCGGATGCATCGGTGAAGCCGCTGACCGCCCGTTCCCCAGGATCAGGCGGACAGCGGCTTCTTGCGTTCCAGGAGGCCGCTGGCCACGGCGATGCCAAAGCCCAGGACAGCCAACACGGCCCCCACGAGCGCAGGCGCCACGAAGCCCCAGCCCCAGGCGATCACTACGCCGCCCAGGAAGGCGCCTAAGGCATTGGCAACGTTGAGTGCGGCGTGGTTGAGCGAAGAGGCGAGGGAGGGGGCGTCCGGCGAGGCATCCAGCAACCGGGTCTGCAGGGCCGGGATCAGCATGGAGCCCGACGCCCCCACCACAAAGACCATCACGAGGGCTGACCAGGGCCAGTGCACAGCCACCGCATAAACCACCAGGGCGACAGCGATACCGGGCAGGACCCAGTACAGTGTGCCCATCACCGACTTGTCGGCGAGCCTGCCGCCCACGACGGTTCCCGCGACCATGCCCAGTCCGTAGAGAGCGACCACAATGGGCAGCAGCGACGCCGGAATCCCGGCTACCAGGGTCATGGTGTGCGCAATGTAGGTGTAGGTTGCGAAGAAGCCGCCAAAGCCCACGATGCCGATCAGGATGGCCAGCCACACCTGAAGCCGCTTGAGCGCACCGAGTTCGCGTCGGATGCTCGCGTCAGGATGAGGTGCCTGGTAGGGAACATAGCGCCACAGCAGGACCAGGGTCAGTAAACCAATACCTCCCACGAGGAGGAACAGGAGCCGCCAGCCGAAGGTCTGGCCAACCCAGGTGGCTGCCGGCACGCCGATAACGTTCGAAACGGACAGGCCCGCCATCACCATGGAAATTGCCCAGCCGCGGCGGGTGGGGGAAACCAGGGAAGCGGCGATTACGGCCGCGACTCCGAAGAATGCGCCGTGCGGCAACCCGGCCGCAAACCGGGAAACCAGCATGCTGCCGTAATCGGGAGCAAGATAGGACGTCAGGTTGGCCAGCGTGAAGAACAGCATGAGGCCGAGCGCGAGGTATTTGCGCGGCAGTTTGGCCCCGACTGCTGCGAGCAGCGGCGCGCCCACCACCACTCCGAGGGCGTAAGCGGAGATGAGGTGCCCCGCCTCCGGGGTGCTGATGCTGAGTCCTTGTTCCACCTCTTTGAGCAGGCCCATCATGGTGAACTCCGTGACACCGATTCCGACGCCGCCCATGGCCAGTGCGAAGATCGCGGCGCCAACGTGCGGAGTCTTCGCTTTGGACGCGGTGGATGTATGGATGACGCTGCTCATGTGCCTGCTTTTCAAAGGGATGCTGGGGGAATGCCCGCAAACCATTCTCCCTCATAGACTGGTGCGGTGAGTGGACAGATACAGGTAGTTGGCGGAGCAATAGTGGACTCGTTGGCAAACCCTGTGCGCATGCTGGTGGCCAGGCGGACTGCTCCCGAGCAGTTCGCGGGGCTCTGGGAGTTCCCCGGCGGCAAGGTGGAGGCGGGGGAGCAATGCGAGGCTGCGCTGCACCGGGAACTCAGGGAGGAACTGGGTGTAGAGGTTCGCCTGGGGCCGGAAATTCCCGCCGGGATGGCGGCTGGCTGGCGGCTGAACGAGCGGGCCAGTATGCGGGTGTGGTTGGCGGAGATTTCCAGCGGTGATCCCCAGCCGCTCGAAGACCACGACCAGCTAAAATGGATCAGCACCACGAACCGTGATGAAGCTCTCAGCCTTCCGTGGATCCCGGCCGACTTCCCGATTGTCCGGGCACTCCTTGAATCTTTGGGCACGCCCGTTGCTTCGACTGCTCCGCGCTGAGTTTTGGGGCGGCCCAACGTCCGGCAAAAACCTGGTCAGCGTGGCAAGGTCTACCTGCCGCCGATGGCCCTGTACTCGAACGACAGGACATGAAGGATTTCCTGCAGGAGAAGTACGTGGGCCTGGTTATTCCGGCCAGCTAGGAAACTGCCACTAAAACAGGGTGGGCTGCTGACGCGGCCCGGCGGCGGCCGGTTGGGATTCCCCAGCCGGGCGTTCCTGTGCGCCGGGGACGGACGGGATACTCCCGGCCGGATACTGGGCTTCCTCGCCGCGGGGATCGTCCTCGAGGTCGCGGTGGCTGAAACCGTGGCCGCTGGTGAAGCCGTGCCGCTGCTTGAAGTAGCGGACTTTCGCGGCGAGCCACGTGCGGTATTCCTTGGAGGCATAGGAGCCTGTGCCGTAGAGCCTCCGGTAGCGGCCGGCCAGTTCCGGGTGGTTCCTGGCAATCCACTCCATAAACCATTCCCGGGTACCCGGCTTCAGGTAAAGGGCGCCGGCCGTCACCCCGGTGGCTCCTGCGGCGGCCAGGGAGCCGAAGAGGGCATCGAGTGCTTCGTCGCTGTCGGACAGCCAGGGCAGGATGGGCATCGCCATCACACCGCACGGGAGCCCGGCATCGCGCAAGCGGGAGACCAGCTTCAGCCGGGCACGCGGTCCTGGCGTGCCCGGTTCCACGGCTTCCGAGAGTGCCTCGTCCGTCATGGCCAGGGAAATGCCAACTCCTACCGGCACCTGGGCGGCAGCGCGCTTCAGGAGCGGAATGTCCCGGGCCAGCAACGTCCCCTTGGTGAGGATGGATAACGGCGTTCCTGAGTCAGCCAGCGCCGTGATGATTCCCGGCATCAGCTGGTAGCGGCCCTCGGCCCGCTGGTAGGGGTCCGTGTTGGTGCCAAGCGCCACCTGGTGGCGCCCCCAGGACGGCTTAGCCAACTCCTTCCGGAGGACCTCGGCGGCATTGACCTTCACCACCACCTGGCTGTCAAAATCCAGCCCGGCGTCAAAATCCAGGTACGTGTGGCTCTTGCGCGCAAAACAGTAAACACAGGCATGGCTGCAGCCGCGGTACGGGTTCACGGTCCACTCAAACGGCATCCGCGACCCGGCCACCACCTTGTTGAGCACCGATTTGGCGGTGACCTCATGAAAGGTGATGCCGGCGAATTCGGGGGTGGTGACCGAACGGACCAACCCGGCAAGGGGGAGCAGGGCAGGTGACGGGCCACTTCCGAGGTCATCGGCGGGCCGGGGCATCAGTGCTTGTGCATCCCATCTCATGTCCTCTATTCGAAGATATGTTCGAACTTAAGTCAAGGACCGGACACTTGGGAAGTCCGCGCGCCGGGCTCGGTACGGGCTCGGTGCGGGCTGCGGAAACCGTCAGGCCTGCAGTTCCCAGACCACGGTGACGCTGGTGCTAATGGTGGCGTGGCCCGCTTCCACGCTGATGGCTTCGCTGGCGGCGGCGCGCTGGATCCGGGCCACCGGAACAGGCCCGGCTGCATCGGAGTGTTCGGCAATTGAGGTCACCGCGCCGAGCCGCGCGGACGCCAGGGATGCAAACTGTTCAGCCCTGTCAACGGCATCCTGCCAGGCAGCTTCCCGGGCAAGGGAGGCGACGGCTGACTCATCCGCGAAGCCAAGGTCCAGTCCGTTCAGGCGTACGTCATCGCCGCCGGCATCAACCGCGGCGGCAATAACACCGGACACTGCGCTCAGCTGCCGCAGGCGCACGGTGAGCACGCTGGAGGCCACATAGCCGGTCACCTGCTGGCCGCCGCCGTCGCGCCAGACGAACTCCGGCCGGACGTTCAGACCGGAGGTCCGAATGTCCGCGTCGGCCACGCCGTGCTGGCGGAGCGCGCCGGATACAGCCGCGGACGCTGTTCCCGCGTCCGCATAGGCAGCGACTACGGTGTCACGCCGGCACTCGACGCCCACGGAAATGGTCAGCAGGTCAGGTGGCGCCTCGGCCGTCCCCGTTCCGGTCACGGTGAGGGTCCTGTTGTTGGTCCTGGTGTTGGGTTCGTCCGTCATTGTCAGCCCTCGATTCCGCCGGCCCCAGTTGGCGCCGGCCTTGTTGTCCTGATGTCAACGTAGCCGCCGGCCGCCAGGCCGGCCTGCCGTTCGAAGAAATTCTCCGACGCCGGATTGCCGGTCCGGAGCAGCGACCAGCCTGCAGCCAGGAAATACAGCGGAAGGAAGGGCAGGCCCAGGCAGTAGGCGTACTGGCTGCAGTGCTTTTCCTCATGACCCAAGAGCGCCGGATTGGCGTTCAGATCCTCAGTCCTGATCCTGCAGATAACTACGTTGCCCAGCGTGAAGGCCCCGGCATACGGAATACGCCACCGGTAGCCGGACGCTATGACCAGTCCACGGGGGCCTTGGCTGACGGCTGTCCCCGCCGCTGCGGCAACGGCCAGGCCCAGCAGGGTGGTGCCGTTGGCCAGGTTGGCAAGCTGCCGTACCCGCTGCCCTGCCGTCACCTGCCCCGCCGCGAACGGCCCGGCCCTCAACGGCCCGGCCCCCAACTGCCCTGCCGTCAACAGCTGCGCTGCTGCCCGGCCCTGCCCTTGTGTCATGAGGCCATGGTAGCCGGAGCCTTCACTTAGACTGGAGGATAGTGGCCGCCGGTTTTGACCGGTGTGCCCTGACCTGGTCATCGAGTGCATACATCAAGCATGGATTCACGGAATGACCTGCCAGTGACGGATGCGCTGCCGGGAAACCGCGCGCGGCTGCACCCCTCACCGGCAGCCCCTACTCGTAGCTAAGAACAGTAGATGACTGAAACTTTGCCGGGCGCCGCCATCCCGAACCCTACGGATGAAGCCGCCATCACTGCCGCTGTAGACCAGGCCATCGCCGCCATTGCCGGCGCAGGCTCCCTTGACGAGCTCAAGGCGGTGAGGTTGGCGCACACTGGTGAGAAGTCACCGCTCAGCCTGGCCAACCGGGAGATCGGCGGACTGCCGAAAGACCAGAAAGCCGTAGCCGGCAAGCTCATGGGTTCCTCCCGGGGCCGGGTCAACAAGGCGCTCGCGGACCGCACCGCCGAGCTGGAAGCCGAGAACGACGCCCGGATCCTGCTGGAAGAGACAGTGGACGTCACAGCCGCGCCCCGCCGTCGTCGGGCAGGAGCGCGGCACCCGCTCTCCACGCTGCAGGACCGCGTGGCGGACATCTTTGTTGGCATGGGCTGGGAAATCGCCGAAGGCCCCGAGGTGGAATCCGAGTGGTTCAACTTCGACGCCCTGAACTTCAAGCCGGACCACCCCGCACGCGAAATGCAGGACACGTTCTTCGTGGAGCCGCCCGAGGCCCACCTGGTGATGCGTACGCACACGTCCCCGGTGCAGGTCCGTTCCATGCTGGAACGCGAAGTACCCATCTACGTGCTGTGCCCCGGCAAGGTGTTCCGCACCGATGAGCTCGATGCCACCCACACCCCGGTGTTCCACCAGTTCGAGGGCCTGGCCATCGACAAGAACCTGAGCATGGCCGACCTCCTGGGCACGCTGGAGCACTTCACCCGGCAGATGTTCGGGGAAGAGGCGTCGGTCCGGCTGCGTCCGAATTACTTCCCCTTCACCGAGCCGTCCGCGGAACTGGACATCTGGCACCCGGGCGCCAAGGGCGGCCCGCGGTGGATCGAATGGGGTGGCTGCGGCATGGTCAACCCCAATGTCCTCCGTGCCGCCGGCATCGACCCGGACATCTATTCAGGTTTTGCCTTCGGCATGGGTATCGAGCGCGCGCTGATGTTCCGCAACGAAGTGGGCGACATGCGCGACATGATCGAAGGCGACGTACGTTTCAGCGAGCACTTCGGGATGGAGATCTAACAGTGCGTATCCCACTTTCCTGGCTGCGTGAATTCGCAGCAGTACCGGCCGGAGCAACGGCCGAAGACGTGATGGCCGAACTGGTCAAGGTTGGTTTTGAAGAAGAGGACGTCCACCGCCCCACGGACACCCTGCAGGGTCCGGTTGTGGTGGGCCAGGTCCTGAGCATCGTCAAGGAACCCCAGACCAACGGCAAAACCATCAACTGGTGCCAGGTCCGGGTTGTCCCCGAGGGCCAGGAACAGCCCCTCACCGGTGAAGGCATCGACCCATCCGGTGTGCAGGGGATCATCTGCGGCGCCCACAACTTCGTTGAAGGCGACAAAGTAGTGGTCACCCTGCCCGGCGCGGTCCTGCCCGGCGACTTCCGCATCTCCGCCCGGAAAACTTACGGCCACCTGTCCGCCGGCATGATCGCCTCGGTCCGCGAGCTGGGCATCGGCGAAGACCACGACGGCATCCTGGTTCTGTCCCGCATCGGGCTGGATCCGGAAATCGGTACCGACGCCATGGAACTCCTGGGCCTCTATGACCAGGCAGCCGAGATCAACGTGACTCCGGACCGCGGCTACGCGTTCTCCATTCGTGGTGTGGCCCGTGAATACGCCCACGCCACTGGAACTTCCTTCACGGACCCGGCATCAGAGGTCCTGGCCCCGGCGCAGCTTTCCGGCGGCTACGGCGTCAAGCTCAACGACGACGCGCCCATCTACGGCAAGCCCGGCTGCGACCGTTTTGTGGCCCGCACCGTCAGCGGTGTCGACGCCACCAAGCCGACGCCCCCGTGGATGACCTCGCGGCTCCGGCTCGCCGGGATCCGCTCCATCTCCCTGCCGGTGGACATCTCCAACTACGTGATGCTCGAGCTTGGCCAGCCCACGCACTGCTATGACCTGGACAAACTGTCCGGAGACATCGTGGTCCGGCGCGCCGTGGCGGGGGAGAAAATCACCACCCTGGACGCCAAGGAGCGCACGCTCGACGTCGAGGACCTCCTTATCACCGACGGTTCCGGCGCGATCGGCATTGCCGGCGTCATGGGCGGTGCAGCCACAGAGGTGAGCGACTCGACGTCGAACGTCCTGGTGGAGGCGGCGCACTTCGACGAGGTGTCCATTGGCCGATCCCGCCGCCGGCACAAGCTGCCGTCCGAAGCGTCCAAGCGCTTCGAGCGCGGCGTCGACTGGCACGTGGCGGACATCGCCGCCCAGCGTGTTGTTGACCTCCTGGTGGAACTCGCCGGCGGGGTTGCTGACCAGGCGGGCACCGACGTCGGGACTGCGCCGGACGCCGTAACCATCGCGCTGCCTGCAGCCTTCGCCGCCCAGCGGATCGGCATCGATTTCACCGAAGAACAGATCACCACCGCGCTGGTGGACCTCGGTGCCGCGGTGGAAAAATCCGACGGCGGCTGGACCGTGACCGCCCCCAGCTGGCGCAACGACCTGGAAACCAAGGAAGACCTCTCCGAGGAAATCGCGCGGCTGGTGGGCTACGAGAACATCCCCGCCACCCTGCCGGTGGCCCCTCCGGGACGTGGCCTGACCCGCGTGCAGCAGCAGCGCCGTCGGCTCATCCAGGCACTGGCTGACGCCGGGCTGACCGAAGTCCTGGCCTACCCGTTCGTCTCCAAGGCCGCCAACGACACTTTCGGCGTCGCCGAGCAAGGTGCTGCCCGGAGCGCGGTCAAGCTGGCGAACCCGATCAGCGAGGAACACGGCTTCCTGCGCACGTCCATCCTCCCCGGGCTCATCGAGGTGGCCAAACGGAACCACTCCCGCGGCTTCCGCGATCTGGCACTCTTCGAGTCCGGCCTGGTGTTCCTGCCAAGCGGGACTGTGGGTACGCCGTCCATCCCGCCGCTGGGCGTCAGGCCTTCCGACGAGGTGCTGGATGCACTGTACGACGGCGTTCCGGACCAGCCGCTGTATGTCGCCGCTGTCCTCACGGGCCACGATTCACCCGCTGCAGCGAGCCACACACCGCGCTTGTGGGACTGGTCCGACGCGCTGGACATTGCCCGGCTCGCCGGGGACGTCCTGGGCGTGGAGATCGTGGTCAGCCAGGGTGCGCACCAGGCGTTCCACCCGGGCCGCGCCGCACAGCTCTCGCTGCGGACCGGTGAGGTGGTGGGTTACGCCGGCGAGCTGCACCCGAAGCTGCTGGCCGCGCACGACATGCCGGCCCGTTCGGTGGCGCTGGAATTCAACGCCGATGCGCTGTTCGAGGCAGCCGCGGATGTGATTGTGGCCCGCCACATCTCCACGTTCCCGGTAGCCACCCAGGACGTCGCCCTGGTGGTGCCGCAGGACATTCCGGCGGACCAGGTCCTTGAGGCCCTGCGCGAAGGCGCCGGCGAGCTGCTGGAGGATGTGGCGCTGTTCGACGTCTACGCCGGCAAGGGCATTGAAGAAGGCAAAAAATCGCTCGCCTTCGGCCTGCGTTTCCGGGCAACGGACCGGACGCTGACCGCCGATGAAGCCTCGGCTGCGCGCGAAAGCGCAGTTGCCCTGGCTGCAGAGCGCTTCGGCGCCGTCCAGCGCTAAGCCCGGATCCGGGGTGGCGGGGCCGGTGGGGGCAAGGCCAGCACCAGGCATGGCGGGGCCGGGCTCTTCGGTGCCCGTCCTGCGTTCCTGCTCTCCCGGATTACCGGGAGGGCAGGATCCGACGGCGGGTGGACAGCCAGTAGTGCTCGGGCCTGCCGAGCTCGTCCGTGCCGCGGCCCTGGCGCCTGGCCCCCGGGCATTTTTTTTGGCGGGCCGGCGTGCCCTGCGAACGTTCGCGGCAGAACTGCTGGACGTCCCGGCGTCGGACCTCACCACACACTTCAGCTGCCCCCGGTGCGGTGCCGGCGCCGGGCTATCGCACGGCAGGCCGGGCTACACGCTCAGGGGAGAGCCGGTGCCGCTCGCGCTGAGCCTGTCCCGGAGTTCGGGCTGGATCCTGCTGGGCGCGGTGATGGAGCCGCCGGCCGGAGTCACCATGGGCGTGGACCTGGCGGACCCTTCCGGAATGGCCTTTGAAGGGTTCGACGGTGTGGCCCTCACCGCCGCCGAGCGCGCGGCCCTCGCCGGGCTGGCCGGGCCTCAGCTGCTGCAGGAGCGGGCACGGCTCTGGGCGCGCAAGGAAGCCTGGCTCAAGATGACGGGCGACGGCCTCGCTACCGCCCCGGACACCCTCGATGTGCTGTCCCGCCCGGAGATCAGGGACCTTGCTTCCGGCGAGGCGGGCCTCCCGCTCAACTTCCGCGCCGCCGTCGCGGTTTCGCGCGCCGGCAGCTAGCGCACAGGCAGCGGCGGAAGGGCTGCCTCGAGCAGCCACGGGTGCAGCAGGGCCTCAGTGTCCAGGCCGGTGGCCCGGTCCGCGGTGAGGATAAAGGCCGCCGTGGACACCGAACCGTGGCGGTGGGCATCCGTCCACTCATGCAACAGTGCAAAAAATGCCAGGTCGCCGCAGCGGACCCGCAGGGCATGCAGGGCCAAGGCTCCGCGCTTGTAGACGCGGTCATCAAACATCAGCTCCGGCCCGGGGTCGCCCACGATGATGTCCTGCCTGCCGGCAGCAAGCTTCCGCCAGGCTGCGGCGGCCCGGTCCGCGACAGGCAGGACGCCCGCTTCCTCGGACCAGATCCACTCCGCATAGCAGGCAAAGCCCTCGTGGAGCCAGATGTCCGCCCAGGATGAGGCAGTGAGGGAGTTTCCGAACCACTGGTGCGCAAGCTCGTGGGCGATGAGCCGCTGGGACTCCCACTCCTGCGTCAGGTGGTTCCGGCCCAGAATGGAAAGCGTCTGCGCCTCAAGCGGTATTTCGAGCTCGTCTTCGGTCACCACCACGGAATATTCCGGGAACGGGTAGGGTCCGAAACAGTTGGCAAAGGCGCGCATCATCTCAGGCTGCCTGGCCAGGCCGTCGCGGGCAGCATCGACCAACATGGCAGGGACGGCGGCGAACTGAGGAACCTGCCCATCCACGGGGAAGGGAGTCAGGGCGAGGAACTCATACCGGCCGATCTGGACCGTGGCAAGGTAAGTGGCCATGGGTTCGGCCTGCTCGTAGACCCAGGTCTCGCGGCTGGCCCTGCTGGTGTGCGAGATCAGCATGCCGTTGCACACGGCCCGGTAGTTGGCGTCGGTGGTCACGCTGATTTTGTAGCTGGCCTTGTCGCCGGGATGGTCGTTGCAGGGGAACCAGGAGGCGGCACCGTTCGGCTGGCCAGCCACGAGGACGCCGTCGGTGAGTTCCTCCCAGCCCACATCACCCCAGAACCCGCGCCGGGGACCAGGGTTGCCTTCGTACCGGATGTCCAGGGTAAATTCCTCGCCCGCCGGCAGTGCGGCCTCGGGCACAATGACCAGCTGTCCCGCGCGCTGGCTGAACTTCTTAACCCGGCGCCCACTGAGCTGGATCTTCGTGGCCCGGAGCCCGATCAGGTCCAGCACCAGGGCCGCCGTCGCGTACCGGGTAACGGCATGAAGAAGGGCACGCCCGCTCAGCCGGTTGCTGCTGAGTTTGTAGTCGAGATCCAGTTCGTAGCGGCTGACCCTGTACGCGTTCGTGCCATGGCCCGGCATGTAGGGATCAGGTGCCGAGGCATCCTGCTCCGACGTGCGGGCAGGGCCGTTATTCGCGGCCGTCGGGCTCGGTGCGGGGGAACTCATAAGACGGTCTTTCCGATCAGCGTAGGGCGGCAGGACAGCTGGTGCGGGGCTACCGTGGTTTGGGAGCGGACGCTGCCGGACCGCTCCAGGGGCTCACCGGGTTGCCCATCCAATAGGTCGCGGCTGGAACCGATTCGCCCCGCATCACCAGCGAGGCCGGTCCTACCGTGCCGCCGCTGCCGATGCTCGCCTGCGGCAGGATGACACCGTGGGGCCCCATGGTTGCTCCGTCTTCGAGGGTAACAGTGTCCAGGCTCATGACCCGGTCGTGGAACAAGTGCGTCTGGACCACGCAGCCCCTGTTGACGGTGGAGTTCCGTCCGAGCGACACAAGGTCAGCTTCGGGGAGCCAGTAGCTTTCGCACCACGTCCCGCGACCGATCCGTGCGCCGAGCGCCCGGAGCCACCAGACCAGGGCCGGAGTGCCGGTTGCTGCGCGGGCGAACCAGGGGGCGCTGACCATTTCGATAAAGGTGTCCACCACTTCGTTGCGCCAGATAAAGGAACTCCAGAGCGGGTGCTCGCCGGCGCGGATCCGGCCCACGAGGACCCATTTGGCGACGACGGCGCTGCCCGCGGCCACCGCGCCCGCCAGCAGCATCACGACGCCGCCCAGGGCCGCGGCAATTCCGTAGTTGTACATGGCGGCCAGCCGGTCGAAGGCAAGCATCACGCCTGCGGCGATCGCTACCGTTGCCACCACGGGGACGAAGCGGCCCAGTTCCCAGAGGCCGCGCGCAATCTTGAGCCGCAGCGGCGGCTGGAAGGTGCGCGTGTCATCTGAGGCGATGGCGGTGCGCCGGAGCCGAACAGGCGGGCTGCCCAGCCACGAGGTTCCTGACTTGGCCTTGGCCGGTGTGGCGGACAGGACGGCCACGAGCGAGTTCTTGGGGACGTTCCGGCCGGCGGCGGTCATGCCGGAGTTGCCGAGGAAGGAGCGCTTGCCGATCTTTGCTGGCGCGATCCGCAGCCACCCGCCGTCGAGCTCGTAGGAGGCCACCATGGTGTCGTCGGCCAGGAAGGCGCCCTCTCCCACGGTGGTCATCTTGGGGATGAGGAGGACAGTGGAGGCTTCGACGTTCTTGCCGATCTTGGCGCCGAGGAGGCGCAGCCAGACCGGGGTGAAAAGGCTGGCGTAGACCGGGAAGAGCAGGTCGCGTGCCAGGTCCAGTACTCGTTCCGTGGCCCAGACCTGCCAGCCGATCCGGCTCCGGACGCGGTAGTAGCCCTCGGCCAGGCCAATGCCGAGCAACCGGGTGGTGACCAAAATGAGCAGCAGGTTGACGACAAACCATACAAAGGCCGCGGGTGCGAGGGCGAGCAGGATCTGCGGGACGGCGGCGGCGAGCGATTCACTGCCCCGGATGAAGCCAAAGACCACCAGTGCAGCGGCGGCCGCCGAGGCGTAAGGGATCAGGGCCAGCACGGCCGAAGCCACGGCGAATCCGGCGAACCAGAGCCGGCCAATCAGCCGATGTTCGGCGGGAGTGTCCGGCAGCGAGTGTTTGGCCTTGCCCCGGCGCTCGGCCGGGGACCCTGCCACGTGGTGGCCGGCCTTCACCTTGCCGAGGACGGCCGAGCCCGGCTCCACCTGGGCTCCGGCGCCGATGGACGCGCCGGGCATCAGCGTGCTGCGCGCCCCGATGCTGGCTCCTGCCCCGATGTGGACGGCTCCGATGTGGACGATGTCCCCGTCGATCCACCAACCGGAAAGGTCCACTTCAGGCTCAATGTTGGAGCCGCTGCCGAGGGAAAGCAGCCCGGTGACAGGCGGCAGCGAGTGCAGCTGGACGTTGTTGCCGATCCTGGCGCCCAGCGCGCGGGCGTAATACGGCACCCACGGTGCGCTGGCGAGGCTGATAGCACCGGCGAGGTCCTGGATCTGTTCCGCCAGCCAGAGGCGCAGGTGCACGCGCCCGGAGCGCGGGTACGTTCCCGGGCCAACCTTCCGGAGCAGGATCCGGGCCGAGGCCACGGATATCAGCATCCGGCCGGCCGGGGAGACGAAGACCAGCCAGGACGCGGCCACCCACCACCAGGAAACGGTGGGGGCGGCGCTGAACCCTGCCAAGGAGGCCAGCACGTTGTTGGCCGCCATGAGGTAGGTCAGCCAGCGCATCCCCACCAGGATGTGCAAGGGAATGCCCATCAGCGTCTGGAAGACCTGGGACTTGAACGCGGTGGGGCGCACAGTCCTGGACGGCGCCGGTCCGGCGGCCACGCCGTCGGGAAGCGTCTGGCGGGCCGCGTCAATCAGGGCCCCGATCCTGGGAGTGGCATAGATGTCAGCGACCGTGATGGTGGGGTACCGGCGCCTGAGAGCGGAGACAAGCTGGGCAGCGGAAAGCGAGCCGCCGCCGTAGGCGAAGAAGTCGGCGTCGAGGCTTGATACGGGGCTGCCAAGGACGGCCGTCCATTGTTCGGCCACCCAGGCGGCATCTTCCGGCAGGTTCAACGGAGCTGCGTCGGCCTCCGCCGCGCCGGTCCCGGTCAACGGCCAGGGCAGGGCGTGACGGTCCACCTTGCCGCTGGTTTTCGTCGGGAGGGAGTCGACGACGGTCAATAGCGGAATGAGGGGAGCGGGAAGGCTCGCCGCCAGGAGTTCGCGGGCTGCCACCAGATCCAGGTCCGCATAAGCTGCGGCCAGGTATCCCACCAGGATCTGGTTGCCCGCCGCTGTTGTCCGCACGGCCGCCGCAGCTCCGGCAACGTGGGGGAGGGCCTGCAGGGCGGAGTCAATTTCGCCCAGTTCGATCCGGCGTCCACCGAGCTTGACCTGTTCGTCGGCGCGGCCCATAAAGATCAGGCCGGCGGCTTCATAGCGGACCAGGTCGCCGGAACGGTAGGCGCGCTGCCAGCCGAAGGACGGCATCGGCGCGTACTTCTCCCGGTCCTTGTCCGGATCCAGGTAACGGGCAAGTCCCACCCCGCCGATGATCAGCTCGCCAATGTCCCCTTCGCCGACCGGCAGTCCTTCAGCGTCCACCACGGCCAGGTCCCAGCCGTCCAGCGGCAGCCCGATCCGGACGGGACCGGGACCACCCAAAGGGGCCGCGCAGGCCACCACCGTGGCCTCCGTGGGGCCGTAGGTGTTCCATACTTCCCGGCCCGGGACGGCAAGCCGTTCGGCGAGCTCGGGCGGGCAGGCTTCGCCGCCGAAAATCAGGAGCCGGACGCTTTCCAAGGACTCGGCCGGCCAGAGGGCCGCAAGGGTAGGAACAGTGGACACCGCGGTGATGCCGTGGCTGATAAGCCACGGGCCGAGGTCCGTTCCCGTCCTGACCAGGGCACGCGGCGCGGGCACCAGGCAGGCGCCATGGCGCCAGGCCAGCCACATTTCCTCGCACGAGGCATCAAAGGCGACGGAGAGCCCCGCCAGCACCCGATCCTGCGGGCCGAGGGGCTCCTCTTGCAGGAAGATCCGGGCTTCGGCGTCGACAAAGGCAGCGGCGGAGCGGTGCTGGACGGCGACGCCCTTGGGCGTTCCGGTGGACCCGGAGGTAAAGATCACCCACGCATCATCGGCGGGCTCGGCAGCACGGCTTTCGGCTTTACGGTGCGCGGCAGAAGGGTGCTCGGCGGCACGGCCGTCCTCCGCGGGCCGGTGTTCTTCGGCGGGCCGGGAGGCCGGCACAACGACCGCGTCCCCACCGGTGAGGACTGCGGCCACGCCTGCCTCGCCGAAGACGAGCCGTGCACGTTCCTCGGGGTCATCGGCGTCCACAGGCACGTAGGCGGCGCCGATGTCCAGGATCGCAAGAATCGAGATGTACAGTTCGTTGGTCCCAGACGGAATCCGCACGCCGATCCTGTCGCCGGCGCCCAGTCCGGCGGCCTGGAGCTCCCGCCCTTTGGCCCGGACCGCGGCCATCAGGTCGGCGTAACTCAGGGACCGTCGGCCGTCATCGAGCGCCGATGCCTCGGGGAAGCGGGTGGCCGATTCCGCCAGGATGGCCATAAGCGTCCGCTCAGGCGGGGCCAGGGGCAAACCGGCCAGCTGGGGACGGTATACGGCATCCGGAGGGGATGCTACGACGTTCGACTGGTGCTCACTCACGGTCGGATTCTGCCCCGGCAAGGTGAACGGAAGGTGTCCAAGATTGGTTGAAGCTTCATATTCTGTTCATCCGGACTCGTTGAGGGTCTCAGGGAACCAAGAGGACCTTGCCCGTGGTGCGCCGGCCCTCGAGATCCTCGTGGGCACGTCGCGCCTCGGCCAGGGGGTACGTGGCGCCGATCCGGACCTTCAGGCTTCCGTCGGCTACCGCCCCAAAGACCTCGCTGGAGCGCCACCGCCGTTCCTGCGGATTAGCGAGGAAATGCGCCAGTGTTGGCCGTGTGAGGGAAAGTGACCCGCCCGCGTTGAGCCGCTGCGGATCCACCGGCGGCACGGCCCCGGAGGCCGCCCCGAACAGGACGAGGAAGCCGCGGGTGCGCAGGCTGGCAAGCGAGCCGTCGAACGTGTCTTTCCCCACGCCGTCGTACACCACCTGGACGCCGGCGCCGTCGGTGAGGTCGCGGACTGCTTCGGCGAATCCTTCATAGCGCAGCACCACGTCGGCGCCGGCTCCCTTGGCCAGGGCTTCCTTCTCGTCGGTGGACACCGTGGTGATAACCCGGGCTCCGCGGGCCTTCAGGAGCTGGGTAATCAGCAGGCCCACGCCGCCGGCACCGGCGTGGACCAGGACGGTTTGGCCGGGCTCCACCTTGAAGGATGAGTTGATCAGATAGTGGGCGGTCATGCCTTGGAGAGGCAACGCCGCGGCCGTTAGAAGGTCCACGCCATCCGGCACGGGGAGGGCCTTCGCAGCGTCCAGCACGGTGTAGCCTGCGTAGCATTGCTGGCCCTCGGCCGTTGCAACCCGGCTCCCTACGGAGAAACCCTCAACACCCTCGCCAATTTCTTCGACAATGCCCGCTGCCTCGGCGCCCGGTATGAACGGATGGGCAACCTTGTACATGCCGCCGCGCTGGTACGTCTCAATGAAATTGACGCCCGTAGCCGCCACCTTGATGAGCAACTGGCCGGGGCCGGGCGTCGGTCGGTCCACCTCGGAAAGCTCAAGGACTTCCGGGCCTCCGGGCTGACGGACAACGATGGCTTGCATAGAGGGTCTCCTCTCCGGGCGGGGATTTCCCGCAGCCGGTCTCCCTGACCATCCTAGGGATACCGCCGCTGACGACGAAGCGACGGCCGGTAGCCGGCCGTCGCTTCGGGTCACAGGGGGGAAGAATCATGCGGGGGGAGCCGCGTGGGACGCCTGTCCAGCAGTGTGGGCTAGAACCGCCGGGTGACCGTTGCCATCGGGCACTCGAAGTGGCGCCCTGCGGCAAGGCCCACGTCGTTGAGGTAGCGGACGATGATGCCGTAGGACTGCAGCAGCGTGGTCTCCGTGTAGGGAACCTGGTGCTTCTTGCAGTACTCGCGAACGATCTTGGCAGCCTTGTCCAACTGGGGGCGTGCCATGTCCGGGAAGAGGTGGTGCTCAGCCTGGCGGTTCAGGCCACCGAGCAGGATGTCCATAAACCGGCCGCCGGAGATGTTCCGTGACGTCAGGACCTGGCGGCTGAAGAAGTCAACGCGGCTGTCCGCGGGCAGGACCGGCATGCCCTTGTGGTTCGGTGCGAAGGAAGCGCCCATATAGAAACCGAAGACGGCAAGCTGCACGCCGATGAAGGCGAACGCCATTCCCAGGGGCAGGAACGTAAAGGCCAGGACGGGCAGGGCGCCGAGGCGGACCAACAGGATGGGGAGCTCTACCCAGCGGTGCGTCACCTTGGCCCGGCGGAAGACGAACTTCACCGAGTCGATCTGCAGGCCCAGGCCAACAAGGAACAGCAACGGGAAGAAGAACCAGCCCTGCTTGCGGGTCAGGAAAGAAAACCGGCCCTGCCGCGTGGCGGCACCTTCGGGGTGGAAGGCGATGGCCCCGGTGGCAATGTCCGGATCCTTGGAAATGACGTTGGGGTGGTTGTGGTGGGCGCCGTGCTTCTGCTCCCACCACGAGTAGCTCATGCCTGCCACCGAGGTGGCCAGGATCCGGGCGGTCCAGTCGTTGGCCCGGCGCGACGCGAAGATCTGGCGGTGCCCGGCCTCGTGGGCCAGGAAACTCAGCTGCGTGCAAAGAACCCCGACAGCTGCGGCAATGAGGAGCTGGAACCAGCTGTCGCCGATCAGGGCAAAGCCGAACCATGTGGCGGCCATCAGGAGCACCAGGCTGGCAAAGAGAGTGATGTAGAAACCGACGCGGCGTTCCAGCAGGCCTTCAGCCTTGACGCTCTTCAACAGCTCCGAATAGCTCAGGACAACGGCGTTGGGCTGCCGGACACGCGATTTGGGGCGCTCTGACGTGGGGAGGGTGGTGGTCATGGAGCGGGGCCTCGTAACTGTTTCGGGCAACGCTGCAGCCGACATTCGGACTGCACGGTCAGGATCACCCTCACCCCAGCTTACGCCTGCCTGTCCAGCGGATCTGGGAAACGACGAAACGCCAGATGCATAAATATCGGGCACACTGAATACTTTTGCTGTAAGATTCAGGGCATGACTATTTCTGTTGCCGTCTCCGGAGCCAGCGGCTACGCCGGAGGAGAAGTCCTGCGCCTCCTGGCAGGACATCCGGACGTAACCATCGGTGCCATCACAGCGCACAGCAATGCGGGCTCCCGCCTCGGCGAACTGCAGCCGCATCTGCACGGACTGGCCAGCCGCATCCTGGAAGACACCACGGTGGAGAATCTTTCCGGGCATGATGTGGTGTTCCTGGCGCTCCCGCATGGCGCTTCCGCCGAGATCGCGGCACAGCTTCCGGAGGGCACCGTAGTGATCGACGCCGGCGCGGACCACCGCCTCGAAGATCCTGCCGCGTGGGAAAAGTTCTACGGCTCGGCCCACGCCGGAACGTGGCCCTACGGCCTGCCGGAACTCCCCGGCCAGCGCGAAGCCCTCAAAGGCGCCACCCGGATCGCCGTCCCGGGCTGCTACCCGACGTCGGCCTTGCTTGCCCTGACGCCCGGGTTCGCCGCCAAACTGCTCCAGCCCGACGACGTCGTGATCGTTGCCGCCTCCGGCACCTCGGGTGCGGGCAAGGCTGCGAAGGTGAACCTGATCGGTTCTGAGGTGATGGGCTCCATGAGCCCCTACGGCGTGGGCGGCGGCCACCGCCACACCCCCGAGATTGAACAGGGCCTCTCCAATGCTGCCGGCGAGAGTGTCACCGTGTCCTTCACCCCGACTCTCGCGCCGATGAGCCGCGGCATCCTCACCACCGCCACCGCGAAGGTCATACCCGGCACCACTGCGGCGGACCTCCGCCAGGCGTGGGCGGATGCCTACGACGACGAACCGTTTGTGCACCTCCTGCCGGAAGGGCAGTGGCCCGCCACCAAGTCCGTGCAGGGCTCCAACCGCGCGGCCATGCAGCTGGCACTGGATGAACACACCGGCCGCGTGATTGTGACGTGCGTCATTGACAACCTCACCAAGGGAACTGCCGGCGGCGCCGTGCAGTCCATGAATATTGCCCTAGGCCTGCCGGAAACCAACGGCCTCAACCTGCAGGGAGTTGCACCGTGACCGTTACCGCCCCTCTGGGATTCCGCGCCGCCGGCGTCACCGCCGGCCTGAAGACCTCCGGCAAGCCGGACTTCGCCCTGGTGGTCAACGATGGCCCGTCCAAGGCCGCGGCCGCCGTCTTCACCAGCAACCGGGTGGCCGCGGCTCCCGTCCACTGGTCCCGCCAAGTGGTCTCGGACGGCCGCGTGGACGCAGTGGTCCTCAACTCCGGCGGTGCCAACGCCTGCACCGGCCCCCAGGGGTTCCAGAACACCCACAGCACGGCCGAAAAAGTGGCCGCTGTCCTGGGCATCTCGGCGACGGACGTGTTTGTCTGTTCCACCGGCCTGATCGGCGAGCAGCTGCCGATGGACAAGATCCTCCCGGGCGTCGAAGCTGCCTCGGCAGCGCTCAGCATGGACGGCGGGCCGGACGCGGCCAACGCCATCATGACAACAGATTCGGTGCCCAAGTCCGCGCTGTTCATCGGCACGGACGCCGACGGCCAGGAGTTCACCATCGGCGGCATCGCCAAGGGCGCCGGCATGCTGGCACCCGGCCTGGCCACCATGCTGGTGGTCCTCACCACTGACGCCTACGTCGAAGCGGAAATGCTCGACGTCGTCCTCCGCGACGCCACGCGTGTCACCTTCGACCGGGCTGACTCGGACGGCTGCATGTCCACCAACGACACCGTGGTGCTGCTGGCGTCCGGCGCGTCCGGCGCCGTCCCGTCCGCGGAGACCTTTGGTGCCGGGCTCACCCAGGTGTGCGCCGAACTGGCGCGCAAGCTGATCGGGGACGCCGAAGGCGCCAGCCACGACATCGCCATCCGCACGTTCAACGCGGCCAGCGAGCGGGACGCCGAAACGGTCAGCCGTTCCGTGGCCCGGTCCAACCTGTTCAAGGCGGCCATCTTCGGCAAGGACCCCAACTGGGGCCGCGTGCTGTCCGCCGTGGGCACCACGGACGCCGTGTTCGAACCGGACCAGCTCAATGTGGCCATCAACGGCATCCAGATCTGCCGCAACGGAAGCATCGGTGACGACCGCAACCTCGTGGACCTGGAACCCCGCGAAGTCCGGGTGGAAATTGACCTGCGGTCCGGTGACTCCGAAGCCACCATCTGGACCAACGACCTCACCCACGACTACGTCCACGAGAACAGCGCCTACTCAAGCTGATCCTCACGCCGGATCCCACCAGCAACCCTGGAGATACTGCACGCATGAACACCCAGACCCGTGAAACGACGTCCATGAGTGACGCCCAAAGCAAGGCCGGCACCCTGATCGAGGCGCTGCCCTGGATCCAGCGGTTCGCCGGTACCACCATGGTGATCAAATACGGCGGCAACGCCATGGTTAATGACGAACTGCGCCGTGCGTTCGCCGAAGACGTGGTGTTCCTGCACCATGTGGGCATCCACCCCGTGGTGGTCCACGGCGGCGGTCCGCAGATCAACTCCATGCTGGCGCGGCTGGGTATCGAGTCCGAGTTCAAAGGTGGCCTCCGCGTCACCACCCCCGAAGCCATGGACGTGGTCCGCATGGTCCTCACCGGCCAGGTGGGCCGCGAACTGGTGGGCCTGATCAACTCCCACGGACCTTACGCCGTGGGAATGTCCGGCGAAGACGGCGGCCTGCTCCGCGCCGTCCGGACCGGCACCGTCATTGACGGCGTGGAAGTGGATCTGGGCCTGGTGGGCGAAGTCGTCGGCGTAAACCCCGAGGGCATCCTGGACATCCTGGCGGCCGGCCGCATCCCGGTCATCTCCACAGTGGCCCCGGAAATCGAGTCCGACGGCGTCGAGACGGCAGCCGGAGAGGTCCAGACCACGGGCCAGGTCCTGAACGTCAACGCGGATACTGCCGCGGCGGCCCTGGCCGAAGCGTTGGGGGCCTCCAAGCTGGTGATCCTCACCGACGTCGAAGGACTCTACGCCAACTGGCCGGACCGGTCCTCACTGATCTCCTCCCTCACGGCCTCGGAGCTGCGCCAGCTCCTGCCGTCGTTGGAATCAGGCATGATCCCCAAGATGGAGGCATGCCTCAAGGCGATTGACGGCGGAGTGGAACGCGCGCACATCGTGGACGGCCGCCTGCCGCACTCGATGCTTCTGGAAACATTCACGACGGCGGGCATCGGCACGCAGGTCGTCCCTGATGAAGAGGTGAACGCATCATGACTAACGTTGAAGATCTGGACAAGCTCGATCACCAGAGCCCGGTGGTTGAGCTTGTCGAAACCCAAGGCCACACCAGCGGCGCGGACTGGCTCACGCGCTACTCCACGTCCCTGATGGGCGTTTTTGGTACCCCGCAGCGGGTCCTGGTCCGCGGTGCCGGCTGCCTGGTCTGGGACGCCGACGGCAAGGAATACCTGGACCTGCTCGGCGGTATTGCCGTCAACGCCCTGGGCCACGCCCACCCGTTTGTCACGTCCGTGATTTCGAGCCAGTTGGCCACCCTTGGCCATGTCTCCAACTTCTTCACCAGCCCCACCCAGATCGCACTGGCCGAAAAGCTGCTGGCACTGACGCACGCCCCGGCGGGTTCCAAGGTGTTCTTCACGAACTCCGGCACCGAAGCCAACGAAGCCGCGTTTAAGCTGGCACGGCGCAACGGAGCCAGCCCGGACGGCACCACGGGCAAACGGACCAAGATCATCGCCCTGGAAGGAGCCTTCCACGGACGCACCATGGGTGCCCTGGCCCTGACCGCCAAGGAAGCCTACCGCGCTCCGTTCGAGCCGTTGCCCGGCGGCGTGGTGCACATCCCGTTCGGCGACGTCGCGGCCCTGGAAGCAGCCATCGACGAAACGGTGGCCGCCGTTTTCCTGGAGCCCATCCAGGGCGAAGCCGGGGTGCGTCCACTGCCTCCTGGTTACTTGAAGGCAGCCCGCGAAGCGACCACAAAGGCCGGCGCACTGCTGATCCTGGACGAGGTCCAGACCGGAATCGGCCGTACCGGCAAATGGCTCGCGACGGAGGACGCCGGGATTGTCCCGGATGCCATCACCCTGGCAAAGGGCCTCGGCGGCGGCTTCCCCATTGGCGCACTGCTCACGTTCGGTGAGCAGACGTCGTCGCTCCTGAGCGCAGGCCAGCACGGCACCACCTTCGGCGGCAACCCGGTGGCGACGGCGGCCGCGCTGGCCACGTTGCACGCGATCGAAAGCCAGCGGGTCCTGGACAACGTTGCAGCTGTGGGGGACTACCTCCGCACCGGGCTTGCCGCCGTCGACGGCGTCACCGAAGTCCGCGGCGAAGGCCTGCTCATCGGCTTCGACCTGGACGCCGATGTGGCCCCCGCCGTGGTGACCGCAGGCCTGGACGCCGGCTTCATCGTCAACAGCCCCGGCCCGCACACCATCCGGCTTGCCCCGCCGCTGGTCCTCACCAAGGACCAGGCCGGCACCTTCCTCGCCGCCCTCCCGGCAATCCTCCAGACAGCTAAGGACGCGCAGTGACACCCGTAGTTTCTTCCGCCGGCACAGCCAGCACCACCCGCCACTTCCTGAAGGACACGGACCTCAGCCCCGCCGAGCAGGCGGAGGTCCTGGACCTGGCCGTCCGGATGAAGGCCGCGCCCTACAGCGTGCAGCCGTTCGCCGCAGAGGGCAACGGCCGCAAGACCGTGGCCGTCATCTTCGACAAGACCTCCACCCGTACCCGGGTTTCCTTTGCCACCGGCATCGCGGACATGGGCGGCAACGCCCTGATCATCAACCCGGGCGAGGCCCAGATCGGCCACAAGGAGTCTGTCGAGGACACCGCCAAGGTCCTGGAACGTATGGTCTCCACCATTGTGTGGCGCACCGGCGCGCACTCGGGCCTGGTGGCGATGGCGGAGAACTCCAAGGTGCCCGTCATCAACGCCTTGTGTGACGACTACCACCCCTGCCAGCTCCTCGCGGACCTGCTCGCGGTCAAGGAACACAAGGGCGAACTGGCGGGCCTCACCATGAGCTACCTCGGCGACGCCGCCAACAACATGGCCAACTCCTACCTGCTGGCCGGCGTCACCGCCGGGATGCACGTCCGCATCGCCGGGCCGGAAGGCTACCTCCCGGCAGCAGAGATCGTTGCCGCGGCCGAGGAACGCGCTGCCCAGACCGGCGGTTCCGTACTGGTCACCACCGACGCCGCCGAGGCCCTCAAGGGCGCTGACGTTGTGGCCACGGACACCTGGGTCTCCATGGGCCAGGAGGCCGAAAAGGAAGCCCGGCTGCAGCTGTTCCGGGAGTACTCCGTCGATGAGGCGGCCATGGCGCATGCGGCGGACGACGCCGTCGTGCTTCACTGCCTCCCCGCCTACCGCGGCTACGAGATCTCTGCCGGCGTCATCGACGGCCCGCAATCCATCGTGTGGGACGAAGCCGAGAACCGGCTGCATGCGCAGAAGGCCCTGATGGCATGGCTGATGCACCGCTCCGGACTCGCCGTCGTGGAAGGACTGCAGCCCGTGGACGGGCTGGCGCCGGAGGTTGGCAACTAGTGTCCGTCCCGCCGGCATCGCCGAGCTCCAGCCCGGCCACCAAAACAGCCCGCCAGGCGCGCATCACCGCGATCCTGACGGGTGAATCGGTGCGCTCCCAGGCAGAGCTTGCCGCTTTGCTGGCGGACGACGGCGTCCAGGTCACCCAGGCCACGCTGTCCCGGGACCTCGTGGAACTCGGCGCGGTCCGGGTCCGCGGCAAGGAAGGCGTACTGGTCTACGCCGTCCCCGGCGAAGGCGGCGAACGTGCGGCCAAGACCGGCGTCAGCCAGGAGATCCTGGATGCCCGGCTTGCCCGGCTGTGCAGCGAGCTGCTGGTCACGGCGGAAGCCTCGGCCAACATCGCCGTGCTCCGGACCCCGCCCGGTGCGGCCAACTTCCTGGCACTGGCCATCGACCACTCGGTGATGCCATCCATCCTGGGGACCATCGCCGGCGACGACACCGTGCTGCTGGTCTCCCGGGATCCGCAGGGCGGGCAGGACCTCGCCGTCCGGTTCCTGCAGCTTGCCGAGGAAGCCGGCGGCAGCCAGTAAGCCCACGCCATAACACCCTCCCGGTGTGACAGGCTTTCCCCAGAACGTTTTTCCCTGAAGAATTTCCCCCGACAATATCTATAACCCCAATTAGGAGCATTCTCGTGACTGAGCGCATTGTTCTGGCCTACTCCGGTGGCCTCGATACTTCCGTAGCCATCGGCTGGATCGGTGAAGCCACCGGTGCCGAGGTCATCGCCGTGGCGGTTGACGTCGGACAGGGCGGCGAGTCGCTGGAGACCATCCGCCAGCGTGCACTGGGCTGCGGCGCCGTCGAGGCCTATGTGGCCGACGCGTCCGACGAGTTCGCCAACGAATACTGCATGCCCACGCTGAAGGCCAACGCCCTCTACCAGGGCCACTACCCGCTGGTTTCGGCCATCTCCCGGCCGGTCATCGTCAAGCACCTGGTCAAGGCCGCCCGTGAATTCGGCGCCACCACCGTGGCCCACGGCTGCACCGGCAAGGGCAACGACCAGGTCCGCTTCGAGGTGGGCATCCAGACCCTCGGCCCGGACCTGAAGTGCATCGCACCCGTCCGTGACCTCGCCCTGACCCGCGACAAGGCCATCGCCTTCGCCGAGGAAAAGGGACTGCCGATCGAGACCACCAAGAAGAACCCGTACTCGATCGACCAGAACGTCTGGGGACGCGCCGTCGAAACCGGTTACCTCGAGGACATCTGGAACGCGCCCACCAAGGACATCTACGACTACACGGCCACGCCGGAATTCCCGCCGGCCCCCGATGAGGTCACCATTTCCTTCCAAGCCGGCGTGCCGGTAGCGATCGACGGCGTCCGGGTCACCCCGCTGCAGGCCATCAAGGAACTGAACCGCCGTGCCGGTGCGCAGGGCGTGGGCCGCATCGACGTCGTCGAAGACCGCCTCGTGGGCATCAAGTCCCGCGAAATCTACGAGGCCCCGGGTGCCATGGCGCTGATCACCGCGCACAAGCACCTCGAGGACATCACCGTCGAACGCGAGCAGGCCCGCTTCAAGGCCTCTGTTGGCCAGCGCTGGGCCGAACTGGTCTACGACGGCCAGTGGTTCTCACCGCTCAAGCGCTCCCTGGACGCCTTCATCGAAGACACCCAGCAGTACGTCACCGGTGATATCCGCATGGTGCTGCACGGCGGACAGGCGATCGTCAACGGACGCCGCTCCGAGACCTCGCTCTACGACTTCGACCTCGCCACCTACGACACCGGCGACACGTTCGACCAGTCCATGGCGCGCGGCTTCATCGAACTGTGGGGCATGTCCGCCAAGGTTGCCTCCGGCCGCGATATCCGCGTCGCAGGAAAGTAAACCGTTGGCTGAGCAGACCCCGGTTTCGACAGGCTCAACCACCGGCTCGACGAACACCGGCGCACTGTGGGGCGGCCGGTTCGCCGGCGGCCCCGCGGATGCCCTCGCGGCGCTGAGCAAATCCACGCACTTTGACTGGCGGCTGGCCCGCTACGACATCGCAGGCTCGAAAGCGCACGCCCGTGTGCTGCACAAGGCCGGGCTGCTGGACGACGCCGAACTCGACGGGATGCTGGATGCCCTGAGCCGGCTGGATGACGATGTCGCCTCAGGCGCGTACCTGCCGGCGGAATCCGATGAGGACGTGCACGGGTCACTGGAACGCGGCCTGATCGAGCGCGCCGGCACCCAGCTGGGCGGCAAGCTCCGCGCCGGCCGGTCCCGCAACGACCAGGTGGCCACACTGGGCCGCATGTTCCTGCGTGACCACGCCCGGATCATCGCTCGCGGCGTGCTGGCAACCATCGAGGCGCTGGTGGACCAGGCCAAGGCACACCAGGGTGTGGCCATGCCCGGCCGCACCCACCTGCAGCATGCCCAGCCCATCCTGCTCAGCCACCACCTGCTGGCCCACGCCTGGGCGCTGCTGCGCGATGTGCAGCGGCTCCAGGACTGGGACAAGCGCGCAGGGGTTTCGCCGTACGGCTCCGGCGCCCTCGCGGGCTCGTCGCTGGGCCTCGACCCGGAGGCCGTCGCGGCGGACCTGGGCTTCTTCTCCGCCACGCACAACTCGATTGACGGCACCGCCTCCCGCGATGTCTTCGCCGAATTTGCGTGGGTCACGGCGATGATCGGCGTGGACCTGTCCCGAGTCTCGGAGGAAGTCATCCTGTGGGCCACCAAGGAGTTCTCCTTTGTGACCCTGCACGATTCCTACTCCACCGGTTCCTCGATCATGCCGCAGAAGAAAAACCCTGACGTCGCCGAGCTGGCCCGCGGCAAGGCAGGGCGCCTAATTGGCAACCTGACCGGGCTGCTGGCCACGCTTAAGGGCCTGCCGCTCGCGTACAACCGCGACCTGCAGGAGGACAAGGAGCCGGTTTTCGACGCAGCCGACACGCTGGAGGTCCTGCTCCCGGCAGTGTCCGGCATGATCGCGACACTGAAGTTCAACACGGAACGGATGGAGTCGCTGGCACCGCAGGGCTTCGCGCTGGCCACGGACATCGCCGAATGGCTGGTCCGTCAGGGCGTTCCGTTCCGCGAGGCACACGAGCTCTCCGGAGCGGCCGTGAAGCAGGCCGAAAGCCGCGGCGTAGAACTGTGGGACCTGACTGATGAGGAGTACATTGCCATCTCCGAGCACCTGACGCCGGAGGTCCGCACAGTGCTGTCCACGGAGGGGTCGCTCAACAGCCGCAACTCCCAGGGCGGCACCGCGCCCGCCGCCGTCGAACGCCAGCTGCTTGCCCTCGAAGGCGAGCTTGCCGGGGTGCGCGGATACGCCGGTTAACAGCCGCACGCTCTCTCACTTTTGAGGCGATTTCGGCCAACGCTCTCTCACTTTCCTCAAGAAAGTGAGAGAGCGTTGGCGATATCCATGCAATAACTGAGAGAGCGTTGTGCGTTTAGGCTGGGCACATGAGCGATGCCTTCCGCAGCCAACTCCGGGCACTGCCCGACTTTCCCGCCGACCTGCCCGACTTCGACCCGGCCAAAGCCCCGGCAGACCCGGTGGCCCTGTTCAAACTGTGGCTGGACGAGGCCCTCGCTGCCGGCGTGCTGCAGCCGCATGCCTGCAGCCTGGCCACTGCGGACGGAAACGGCCAGCCCTCTGCGAGGATGCTGATCCTGAAGAACATCGACGACGACGGCTGGCACTTCGCCACGTCCCGCACGTCCCGGAAAGGCAGGGAGCTGTCCGCCAACCCGAGCGCGGCCCTGAACTTCTACTGGCCGCAGCAGGGCCGGCAGGTCCGGGTCGCCGGCCCGGTGGTTGAGCTGTCCGCCGAAGCGTCGGCGGGCGACTGGCAGGGGCGCCCGGCAGCCGATGGCAGCGACAATCCGGACTGGCAGCTCTACGCGGTCAGGCCGACGGAACTGGAGTTCTGGCAGGCCCGCCACGACCGCCGGCACATTCGGCACCGCTACGGACCGGACGGCATCTTGGCTCCGCTAGGATGGGCGCCATGACAGCTCCCGCACCTGCTGACCTGCTCGCCGAACTGCATAAGGCCGCCCACACCGTGGCCTCCACCGCCGCTAAATTCACCGATGGGGATGTCAAGGCGCCGTCAGGACTCCCCGGCTGGACCCGTGGGCACGTCCTGGCGCACCTTGCCGGCATCTCCAACGCCATGGCCCGGCAGCTGGAATATGCTGCCCGCGGTGCCACCGTTGAGCTGTATGACGGAGGCCAGAACGGGCGCACGAAGGCCATCGAGATGGCTGCAGGCCACACCGCGGATGTCCACCGGGCCGATGTACAGGCAGGCCTGGACAGGGCGCTGCAGGCCTTTGACTCGCTGGAAGCCGACTCCGGCTGGCAGGCACCCATTGCCTACCGGGGCGGAGTGGTCTTCGACGGCGGCCTGGCGCTCTGGCGGGAACTGGTGATCCACACTGCCGATCTGGACACTGGCCTCGGCCCCGAGACGTGGAGCCGGAAATTCTGTGAGCACCTCTTCGACTTCCTGGCGGCCCGCGTGCCGGCGGGGGAGAAACTGGTGCTGCAGCCGCTTGGGTTGCCGCCCGTGACCCTTGGCGGCGGCCGCTCCACCGTCATCAGCGGCATGATCACCGACATCGCCGCCTGGCTGGCCGGCCGTGAACCGTCGCTCGGCAGCCTGCGTGCCACAGCCGCCGCTGACGGCGTGGACCTCCCGGAACTGCTGCCTTGGCCATCCGGGACACCCGCAGCCGGAGCCACACCGTCCGGGACACCCGCGGCGCGTTAGCCCCTAGCCGGCTTCGCGGGCCAGCAGGCTCTCCTTGATGGCCAGGCCCCAGCGGAAACCACCCAGGGAACCGTCGGTGCGGATGACGCGGTGGCACGGCACAAACAAGGCTGCCGCGTTGAAGGCACAGGCGCTGGCCGCGGCCCGGACCGCTTTCGGATTTCCGGAAAGTTCGGCGTACTCGGTGTACGTCACCGGCGAGCCGGGGCGGACGGTCCTCAGCACATCCCAGGCGTGCGACCGGAACGGCCCCGACTTCTGCCGCACCGGAACGGTCATGGCGGGTACGGGGTCGCCGGCATAGAACAATTCCACGGCCCGGGAGATGCTGCCCAGATCCGTCACCGCTTCGACGTCGCCCGGGCGCAGCTCGGGGTGGATCTGGCCCGTCAGCTCGCCCGGCTCGGCGGTCCAGCCCGACGCGAGGACCACGCCGTCCTGGGCAAGGATGGTGAACGGACCGTCCGGCGTGGACATCATTAACAGCTGGGCTTTCATAGCATCGCTTTCTCTGGAACGGCTTGTGCACGTTGGGTGGATTTGGGCGCCGCGGCGGCGCGCCAGAGGTGCATGGTGGCGTAGGACCGCCACGGGCTGACCTCGCGGAAGTCCGGGCTGGCGGCCACACCGGGCAACTCAGTACCGCGGCCGTCCTGGCTGGGGGCTGGGGCGAGCGCCCGGATGCCGTTGCGCACCGCGGCGTCGTTGGCCAGGAACACGTCCGGGGCGCCGAGCACACGCATTGCCACGTAGCCGACCGTCCACGGGCCCACACCGGCAAGGGGAAGCAGCTTGGCGCCGAGCCCGGGCAGATCGTCCCCGTAGCCAAACTCCAGGTGGCCGCCAGCGAGGGCCGAAGCAGCTGAACGGATGGCGTCAATCCGGCGTTGCGGCCCGCGCAGCAGCGAGTAGCCGGCCTCGGCTATTTCGGTCGACGTGGGAAACATCCGGTCAAGTCCCTCGACGGAGACCGGGCTGGGACTGCCTGCGGCGGCCAGCTGCGTCAGTGCGGTCCGGGCCGCGGCCACCGTGATTTGCTGCCCGATCATCGCCCGGATGAGCAGCTCCTGCGGGTCCACGGCCCCGGGCATCCTGATTCCTGGCGCACTGGCAACCGAGGCGGCCAGGCGGTGCTCCTGCGACAGGGCACTGTCGATGGCCACCGGATCGGCGTCAAGATCAAAGAGCCGGCGTACCCTGCTCAGCAGGGCGGGCAGGTCCCGGAGGTCCACCGCACCGATGGTGAGGGTCAGCGGCCGTCCCGGCGCGCCGCCGTCGTACGTCACGCTGAAGCGGGCACCACCATGCGGAAGCTGCAGGGTACGCGCGTACGACGTCGGTGTCCCCGCCTCGATCCCGGGGATCGCCCTGACAGCCAGGAAGGAAAAGATGCCGGGATCGAACGGTTCGCGGTACGGCAGGCTCAATGTCAGGGACGTCGCGGCGGCGGGGGCGTGGGGGTGCCTGGTGGTCGCGCGCAGGGCAGTGGGAGTCATGGCGAACACCTCCACCATGGTGTCGTTGAACTGGCGGACGCTGCTGAAGCCGGACGCGAACGCGATGTCCGCCAGCTTCATCGTCGTGGACACCAGCAGCGTGCGGGCGGTCTGGGCGCGGCTGGCCCGGGCCAGGGAGAGCGGGCCGGCGCCGAGCTCGTGGCTGAGGATCCGGTTGAGCTGGCGGGAGGAATATCCCAGCCTGGCGGCGAGGCCCTCCACCCCGTCCCGGTTGATCACGCCGTCGTTGATCAGGCGCATCGCCCGGCCCGCGAGGTCCTGCCGGATGTTCCACGCAGGAGTGCCGGGCACCGCCTCGGGGAGGCAACGCTTGCACGCCCGGTAGCCGGCGTCGTGGGCTGCCGCTGAGGTTTCGTAGAAGGTGACGTTGGCCGCTTTAGGGGTCCGGGCGGGGCAGGACGGACGGCAGTAGATGCCGGTGGTCCGGACAGCGGTGTAGAACTGCCCGTCGAACCGGGTGTCCCGCGCGTCAATCGCGCGGTAGCGCTGCCAGAAGTCCATGTCCTCCATCCTGCCAGCCGGCCGCCGGGACTGCTAGCGGAAATCGGACACGGCCGTGGGCGTTGGGTAGAGTCAGACCATGACCGTCAGCAGTAGCCCCACGGCTCCGGAACAGCTCCGCGAACTGCTATTGGGCGACGCCCGGGGGATCGCTCCGCAGCTGCTGGGATCCGTCCTGACGCACCACAGCCACGAGGGAACGGTGGCGGTGCGGATCACCGAGGTGGAGGCGTACATGGGTCCAGGCGACTCGTTGCATCCCGATCCCGGCTCCCACACGTTCCGCGGCCCCACGGCACGCAACGCGCCCATGTTCGGCCCGGCCGGCCACCTCTACGTCTATTTCACGTATGGCATGCACTACTGCGCCAACATCGTCTGCGGCCCGGCGGGCGCCGCGTCAGCCGTCCTGCTGCGGGCGGGCGAGGTGGTGGAGGGGCAGCACCTCGCGCTGGTGCGGCGTCCGACGTCGAAATCGGCCAACGACCTGGCGAGCGGCCCGGCCCGGCTGGCCACCACGCTTGCCCTCACCACTGCCGACAGCGGCCGGGACGCGCTGGCTGACCCCTTCGAGCTGCGGCTGCCGTCGGCACCGGTTCCCGCGTTCAGTTCCGGACCAAGGGTAGGCGTCTCCGGCGACGGCGGCTCCGCAGAGTATCCGTGGCGCTTCTGGCTGCCCGGCGATCCCACCGTGTCCCGTTACAAGGCGGCGAAGGTACGCCGGGAATAGTCTGTCCTGTCGGTGAGGTCTCCGGCCAGTGCGAACGGCGCCAGCCGACGCTGGAGTTGCTGCTGCACCGCGGGCCATTCCTGCACCAGGATCGAGAACACCGCGGAATCCGCGCGTGTGCCATCAGGTGCCATGCGGTGGCTGCGCAGTACACCCTCGAACGTTGCCCCCAGCCGTTCGATGGCTGCTGCACTGCGCGCATTGCGTGCATCGCAGCGGAACGCAACCCGCTGCGCCTGTAGGACTTCGAACGCAAAGGCCAGCAGGGCGTACTTGCTGGCGGGGTTAGCATGCGTGCCCCAGAATTGCCGCCCAAAGAAGGTGCCGCCCACCTCCACGCGCTGCTGGGCGGGCTCGAATGCATTCAGGGCGGTGGTGCCCAGGAGGGCTCCCGTCCGCTGGTCCGTCACGGCAAAGGCGAGGCTGGCCGGGTCCTCAATCCTGGCCGCGAACAGTCCTGCAAGCTCGTGCGCTGTGGCCGGCAGAGGCGCCGCCATCCCTGCCCACATCGCAGCGTCCACGAAGTCAAACAGCCCTTCGGCATGATGCGGAGCCAACGGGAGGAGAGACAGCCCGTACCCGGTCAGGACGCTTTCGTGGTGCATTGCAGCATTGAATCACTCACGGGGCGGCGCTGCTACGGATGTGGGCGGCCGGAAGATGAACAGTGGGTGACTTCCGGGGCCGGGGATCGGCGGGCGCGTTAACCGAAATGGTTGTAGAATGGACGGTCTGTCTTTTGCGATAGGGGAACGTTTAATGCTCGACGCCGATTTGGCCCACGAACGGAACTATGTTGCCGGCCTGTACGCGCGGCTGGAAGAGCTCCGCACGGAAAAGCGCCTGCAGTTGGCACAGGTCCGCCGGGCCGGTGCCGTGGGCACCATGCAGAATGTCTCCGAACGCGACGCCTTTGCCGCGCTGTACGAGGACCGCCTCGCCCAGCTCGACGCCGTCGATGACCGTTTGGTCTTCGGCCGCCTCGACCTGGATTCCGGTGAGGCCCAGTACATTGGCCGCATCGGCCTGACCACCGATGACCTTCAGCGGCTCATGGTGGACTGGCGCGCGCCCGAAGCCGGCCACTTTTACCAGGCAACGGCGTTTGACCGGCAGGGCGTCCGCCGCCGGCGGCACCTGATTCTGCAAGGCCGGGAAGTCAAAGCCATCGAGGATGACGTCCTTGATGCGGACATGCTCGCGGACGATGCATCGCTGCAGGGCGAAGGCGCACTGCTGGCGGCTCTGGACTCCAAGCGCACCGGCCGGATGTCCGACATCGTCGGCACCATACAGTCCGAGCAGGACCGCATCATCCGGTCCTCCATTTCCGGTGCCCTGGTGGTACAGGGTGGTCCCGGTACCGGCAAGACTGCTGTGGCGCTGCACCGGGCCGCATACCTCCTTTACACGCACAGGGAACGGCTGAAGACTGCCGGTGTGCTGTTGGTGGGCCCGTCGTCGTCGTTTATGAAGTACATCGAACGTGTCCTTCCCTCGCTGGGTGAGACCGGCGTGGTCATGGCCAGCGTGGGTCGCCTGATGCCGGGGATCAAGGCTGTTGCTGAACCCGAGGCAGACGTCGCGGCCCTCAAGGGGCGGCTGGACATGGTGAAGGTTGTGGCCAATGCCGTGGCGAACCGGCAGCGGATCCCTGCCGAAGACCGCGTCCTCGACGTCGACGGCCGCAAGCTGGTGCTGACGCGCCGGCAGGTAAGCCGTGCGCGCGAACGGGCACGGTCCACCGGCAAGCCCCACAACGAGGCACGCCTGACGTTCATCAAAATTCTGCTCCGCGAACTGACTGAGCAGATGACGGACCTCGTGGAGGCCGGGAGCATCGGCAACAATGCCGACCGCTCCTACCTGGCCGAAGATGTCCGCACGGCCCGCGACGTCCGGACCATCCTGAACCTGTGCTGGATGCCGATGACTCCGGAGAAGCTGATCACGGAGCTTCTGAGCAAGCCCGCAGTTCTGGCCGCCTGCACGCCACAGCTGTCCCTTAAGGAGCAGTCGCTGCTGCTGCGCCCCGCTGATGCTCCCTGGACCGAGGCCGATGTCCCGCTGCTGGACGAAGCCGCCGAGCTCCTTGGCGATCTGGATCCGGCTGCCGGCCGCGGGCTTGCACAGCAGGAGCATGACCGCGCCCGCGATCTTGCCAACGCCAAGCAGACGCTGGTGAATATGGGGGACATGGGGGTCGACGTACTCATCACCGCCGAGGAACTCGCGGACCAGAACCAGGAGCGCGAGAACCGCCAGACGGCCGCAGAGCGCGCCACCAGCGATCGCACCTGGGCCTTCGGCCACATCGTGGTGGATGAGGCGCAGGAGCTTTCGCCGATGCAATGGCGCCTGCTGGTCCGCCGTTGCCCGTTGAAATCCTTCACCATCGTGGGCGATATCGCGCAGACCAGTTCTGTTGCCGGCGCAAACTCCTGGCAGGGAGCGTTGGCGCCCATGTTCGGTGACCGCTGGCAGCTGGAGGAGCTGACAGTCAACTACCGGACCCCCTCCCAGATCGCCGAAGCCGCCGCCCGCATGGCCAACGCCGCCGGACTCGTCGTTTCCGCACCGAAGGCCGTCCGCGAGGGGCGTTGGGCTCCGGTGATAGACAAGGTTGGCCCCGGCCAGGTGGTGAGCCGCCTAGTGGACGTACTCCCTGAGGAACTGGCAGCGCTCGACGGCGGCCTGCTTGCCGTGATTGCCGACGGCGACCTTCTGCCGGCAGCAACGTCAGCCCTTCGTGCCGTTTACGGCCGGCGCATCGGCAACGGGGCAGGCAGCTATGAACAGGACATCGTGGTCATCAGCCCGCGCGAGGCCAAGGGCCTGGAGTTCGACGGCGTTGTGGTCCTCGAGCCCTCCGTTATGCTCAACCACGAGCACGGCCGCGTGGGCGATTTGTACGTTGCTATGACCCGGCCCACCCAGCGGCTCCGGCTGATCGCCGCCGAAGGTATTCCGGCCGGGATCGAAGGCTGACCCGGTCCTCTTTACCCGTTGACGCCTGGCGCTGTTCATTTCGGCGCCGGGCGTCGCCGATCCTGCTAACTTAGAAGTCGTGTCAGAACTCAACGATCTCGAATCCCAGCAGAACGACCCCACCTTCGCCAATGTGTGGCAGGAGCTGAAGTGGCGCGGCCTGGTCCACGTCTCCACCGATGAAGAGGAACTGGAAAAGCTCCTTGCCGGTGATCCGATCACCTATTACTGCGGATTCGACCCCACTGCGCCGAGCCTGCACCTGGGAAACCTGGTCCAACTCCTCGTGATGCGCCGGCTGCAGCTCGCCGGGCATAAGCCGTTGGGCCTGGTGGGCGGATCCACAGGACTAATCGGCGATCCACGGCCCACCGCCGAGCGCACGCTGAACACCAAGGACACCGTCAACGAATGGGTGGGCTACCTGCAGGCCCAGGTCCGCCGCTTCCTCAGCTTCGATGGCCCCAGCGCGGCCCGAATGGTTAACAACCTCGACTGGACCGCGCCGTTGAGCGCCATCGACTTCTTGCGCGAGATCGGCAAGCACTACCGGGTCGGCACCATGCTTCGCAAGGATGCTGTCGCTTCCCGCCTCGGTTCCGACGAAGGCATCAGCTACACCGAATTCAGCTACCAGATCCTGCAAGGCATGGACTACCTCCAACTGTTCCGCGACTACAGCTGCATGCTGCAGACCGGCGGCTCGGACCAGTGGGGCAACCTCACCAGCGGCACCGAACTCATCCGCAAGGTTGAGGGTAAGAGTGTGCACGCCCTGGGCACACCGCTGATCACGAATTCGGACGGCACCAAGTTCGGCAAGAGCGAAGGCAACGCCATCTGGCTCGACGCCGGCATGTGCAGCCCGTACGCCTTCTACCAGTTTTGGCTGAACACCGCCGACTCTGATGTGGTGGACCGGCTCAAAGTCTTCACCTTCCTCAGCCGCGCGCAGATCGAAACGCTTGCAGCCGCCGTGGCCGAGCGTCCCTTCGCGCGGGAAGGCCAGCGGAAGCTGGCGTTCGAAGTGACTTCCCTGGTCCATGGTGTGGAGGCCACAGAGAAAGTCATCGCGGCATCTGCTGCCCTCTTTGGCAACGGTGACCTGACCGTCCTGGACAGGCCAACACTGGAAGCAGCCACATTCGAGCTTCCGTCCGCCCGTATCCAGGTGGATGGCCTCGGGATCATTGACCTGCTGGTGGCGTCTGGCCTGTCGGAGAGCAAGTCCGCAGCCCGGCGAACTGTCGGCGAAGGCGGCGCCTATGTAAACAACGAGAAGGTGTCCGACCCGGAAGCTGTCATCCCCGAGTCGGAGCTGCTGCATGGCCAATACCTGCTCCTGCGCCGCGGCAAGAAGAATCTGGCGACTGTAGAAGTGCTCGTTCCTTAGCCTTCCCAGACCCCAATTCACGCTCCTCCGCAGCCGATTTGCACGGCCGCGGGGGAGCGTGTATTGTTTTCTGAGTCGCCGCCGCTGAGTGGCGACAAACCCCCTTCACAAGAGAAGCGATTCATCGTGTGCCAAGCACGAAAATGATGAAAAGCTTCACTTTCTGATGGGCGGATTCGTTCCACAGAGTGAATATCGGGAAAATAACCCGGATTTGCAAAGTGAATAAGAATGAAATAAGCTATAAACATCGCAGCGAAGAAATAGCGAAACAAAAGAATTCATTGAATATGAATTGTTTCGAGAGATATTCGAATGTGTCTGTTGTTTGAGAACTCAATAGTGTGCCAAGTTTGTTGATACCAATTGTTTTATTGATTGGTTGTTTTGGCCAGGCTTGTCCACCCCGTGGA